>NZ_JANIBL010000018.1 GCF_024505055.1 Methylomonas rosea | reverse complement strand
TTCAAGGCCAAAGTGGCGTTAGCCGCCTTGGCGGGCGATAAAACCCTGGCGCAGTTGACCCAGGAATTCGAGGTTCACCAAAATCAGATTGTCGATTGGAAAAAGCAACTGAGCGAGCGGGCTGCCGAGGTGTTTGGGAAGTCCGCAGAGCCTGAATCGCCGCCGATTGATCTGCAGGCCCTGCATGCGAAAATCGGCCAACTGACCTTGGAAAACGATTTTTTAGGGAACGCGCTCACCAAGGCGGGATTGCTGATACCCAAACGGCACAAGGCGCAAAGCGATGATAAACCGTGACGCCAAACTACCGATTGGTCGTCAGGCCAAGCTATTGGGCCTCAGCCGTGGCAGCGTGTACTACCTGCCCAAACCGGTTTCGGAGCGCGATCTGGACATCATGCGCCGACTCGACGAACTGCACCTGAAGCACCCGTTCATGGGCGCTCGCCAGTTACGGGATCAACTGAATCGGCAAGGCATCGCGATCAGCCGCAAGCGGGTGAAAACCTTGATGAAGCGCGTGGGCATCGAGGCCGTGTATTGCAAGCCCAATACCAGCAAGAAGACGCTTGGTCACGAGGTCTATCCCTATTTGCTGCGCGGCATGACCATCAACCGTGCCAATCAGGTCTGGGCGCTGGATACGACCTATATTCCGCTGACCAAAGGATTTGCGTATTTGACCGCGGTGGTCGACTGGGCCACGCGCAAAGTCCTGGCCGCCAAGGTGGCGATCACCCTGGAAGCCTGTTATGCGGTGGATGTGTTGGAGCACGCTTTCAAACACTACGGCAGGCCGGACATCGTCAACACCACCAAGGTAGCCAGTTCACCGCCAAGGTGTTTGTCGATGCCGTGAAAGGCCAGGGCTGCCAGCTCAGTATGGACGGTCGCGGCGCCTGGCGGGAAATGTCTTTGTGGAAAGGCTATGGCGATCCGTCAAATACGAGCGAGTCTACCTGCACGTTTACGATTCAGTCGGTCAAGCCCGCGCCTCAATTCTGGATTATTTCGAGTGGTACAACCACGAACGACCCCATTCCAGTTTGGAACGAAAAACGCCACATCAGGCGTATAACGATGGCTTGCTAATCCTCAAGTTGGCTGCCTAAACCATGGTAGGAATTTCACTTTAAATTCAGGTTTCGCTGTTCAAACGAATGCGGCCACTTCTGTCCCAATAAGTTAAGGCATCTCCGGTTCCGTAATCAGTTGCCGGTATCAATTCGTATTAGTTGCATTGAAACGTTGCGACATCCGTGACGGTCTTTTCGTATGCCCAAAAAGGGAACGGTGAAAAAGCTTTTATTATCGAATCGATATTAGTATAGAATTTCAGCGAATCCGTGAAGGCGTTTTCACCCCAAGGGGAATGCTCTCGCGGATCTCTGTCGATGACGGATGTAAATCCGTCATCTTTATGTGTTCGCCGAGGCCTCGTCTGGCAGTTTCATAGCCAGACCTTGGGAAATTTTATGGTTGCTGGTGACACGAGCCAATTCTTACCATTTTAACCTGGGAGTTTTTGATGGAAATCCATGTTTACGATACCTACGTCAAAGCGCGAGACAACCACGTCATGCACTTTGATGTATTCATCGCCAGTAAAGATGGCGAGCAAGCTATTCAATATGCCAAACAGTGGCTAGCTTCAATTGGAGAAAACGACGCGGTCGTGTCCAGCAAGGAATGCCGCTTTTGCCACACTCAGCAAGCACAGGCTGAGGTGATTGAAACGATTAAACGCCAGGGTTATTTCATATACAAAATGGAAGGTTGCCCAGCTTGATCAACATGTTGCTGTTATGCCAGCGGGCCTTGCCATGTCAGATCGGAATTTAGGCGGAGGAAACAACTGACTTTCGAGACGCAACAGCAATGACCCCGTTCGCATCTTCGTCAACAGCAAGAGCATCAACCAATCGTAAACAGGCGCGTCGAACAGGCGCCCTGATCGTCGCGATGAAGTTCATGCAAAACCACGCCAACCGCTTTACTTCCCAACACTGCGCCGCTCTTTAGAACATATCAGGCAAATCCCTGCCCCAAAAACCCCAGAATTGAAATCTAAGTAGCTTGAACAGCAATAATCTATTGTAAAATAATCGTTTTTCTTTCCCGCGTTAATCGACAGTTCGTACGCACCAAGCCGAGTCTTATCATTATCTATGTCCCCGCTATCCATTAGACAAGACTTTCAATGCGCGCGCTGATCGTCCTTGGTATGTTGTTGATGCCTTTGGCTGCCGCGCAGGCGGTGAGCGAGGCATCGGAAGATTTAACCGAGCTGTCTATCGAGCAGTTGCTGAATGTGGAAATCATCAGCGCCTCCAGGCTGGGTCAAAAAGCCAGCCAAGCCCCTAGTTCGGTTTCTATTTTAACGGCAAACGACATCCGCACCTTCGGCTGGCGGACGCTGGCGGACGCGCTGAACAGCATGCGCGGCTTGTTTATCAGCAATGATCGTAACTATAGTTTTGTCGGCGTGCGCGGCTTCATTCAGTCCGGCGACTACAATTCCCGAGTGTTGTTCATGATCGACGGCCAACGCATGAACGAGAATATCTTCGATTCCGGCAATATCGGCCAGGAATTCATGCTGGATATGGATTTGGTCGAACGCATCGAATTTATCCCCGGCTCCGGTTCCACTATTTACGGCGCCAACGCCTTTTTGGGCTTGATCAACGTCGTGACTAAAAAAGGTAAAGCCATAAATGGGGCGCAAATCGCCGGTGAAGTGGGCAGTTTCGACACCTATAAAGGCCGTGTCAGTTATGGAAAGCAATTCGATAACGGCACCGATGTGCTGGTGTCGGCATCGCATTACGATACCCAGGGCGTGGAAAATCTCTATTTCCCGGCTTTCGACGACCCCAGCACCAACAACGGTATCGCGCAGAATATGGATACCGAACGCGCTGACCGCTTGTTCGGGCGGATGCAGTTCGAAGAATTCACCCTCAGCGGCGGCTTTGTTGATCGCTACAAGCGCGTACCGACCGCAGCTTTCGGTGCCATATTCAACGACCCCAGATCGCATACTTACGACAGACAATTTTTCACCAATCTGAAATATCAAAAAGCCCTGAGTGCGAAGACCTCGTTCATGGCCAAGGGTTTTTACCAGGGCTACGATTACATGGCCGAGGACCCGTTCAATGACTTCGGCAATTACATTTATCACGACCAAACCAGCGGCCGCTGGTGGGGCGGCGAAGCGCAACTGACGACTAGCATATTCGACGGACATAGACTACTTTTCGGCTTGGAATATCAATACGACCAAACCCAGCGCCAATTCGGCTATGTTACCGACCCCTATCAAATTTACCAAGATAGCGACCTCAGCGGCCACCGCGTCGAACTCTACGCCCAAGACGACATCCAGTTACTGGACAATCTGGTTTTCAGCGCCGGGCTGCGCCTAGATCAGACCCACATGCTCAAACGTCTACAACTCAATCCGCGTCTGGGCTTGATCTGGGACCCTTTGGAGAACACCACCTTCAAGCTGTTGTACAGCTCGACATTCCGCGCCCCGCATGCCTGGAACCTGGATTACAACAAATATTATTACGGCGTCAGTCCTGAGCTTAGAGAAGAGCAAATCAGAAGCTATGAGGCAATTGCAGAATGGCATTCCAATGCCGGGCTGAAACTGCTGGTTTCCCTGTTTTACAACGACATCACCGAGTTATTGAAAGCCAACCCCGATACGGCGCTGCTGGATAACGTCGGAAAATATCATGCCTACGGTGCGGAATGGGAAGCGGAAAAACGTTGGGACAGCGGCAGAATGTTCAAGGCCTCGTACACCTACAGTCTGTTTACTAACGAAGGCAAACACGGTGTATGGGCTTACGGTTCGCCGCAAAATATTTTCAAATTACACTATGCTGAGCCTTTGTTCGACGATTTTGTCAGGCTCGGTGTCGAGAACATTTACATTGGCGACCGCAAGACATTCCAGGGCGGCGAAGCCGATGCCTACAATCTGGTCAATCTGAATTTGAGCACGGATCGTTTGCTGCGTGGAATGGACGTATCCTTCGGGGTTTATAACCTGTTCGACAGCCATTATGAAATGCTGATCAACAGCGACCGATTCGACCTGCTACAGATGAACGGCAGGGAATTTCGCTTGAAACTACAGTTGACGTTTTAAAAGGGCCGATTATATGAACAAGGCGTTTTATCGACCGAAATCCTGGGCTATTGGCCTAGGAGCGCTGTTGTGCTTGGGACAAAATACCTCATACGCTGCCAATCAAGAGCCTGAACGTGACAATTTGCCGGATTTGACCAGCCTCAGCGTCGAGCAACTGATGAATCTCGATGTGACCTCGGTGATGAAAGTACCTACCGATATCAAACACGTTCCGGCCGCCCTGTTCGTGCTGAGCAGCGACGAAATCCGCCGCACCGGCGCCACCACCATACCGGAAGCGTTGCGCGTGGTTCCGGGCATGCATGTCGCCAAGGTGGACGGCAATAAATGGGCCGTATCGATGCGCGGCTTCAGCAGCCAATTTGTCAATAAATTGCTGGTGTTGGTAGACGGCCGCAGCGTGTATAACCCGCTGTTTTCCGGGGTATGGTGGGATCAACAAGATGTAATGATGGAAGACATCGAACGCATTGAAGTCATCCGCGGCCCCGGCGCTAGCTTGTGGGGCGCCAACGCGGTCAACGGCGTCATCAACATCATCACCAAATCCGCCAAGGACACGCAAGGCGGTTTGGTATCCAGCCATGTCGGCACTCAACGCTACGGCGGTGGTTTGCGCTACGGCGCCGATTTGGGTGGAGACGCCTATCTAAAAGTGTACGGCCGCCACGCTAACTACAGCGACTCAAAAACCCTCGGCACCAGCGGCAACGCCGGCGATGAAGGCGAGATGAGCAAAATCGGTTTTCGTTATGACAAAGCCATCGACTTTACCAATAAACTGAGTCTGCAAGGCGATGCCTATCTGGGTGAAAGCAATGGCGCGCTGCAACAGTTTCCATCGCTGACATCACAACACACGCCGGTACTGGCACCGCCCTTTTCCCGAGAATTACCCACCGATCAATTGTTCTCCGGTCACTACATTCAAGGCCGCTGGGAGCAGCATCAAAGCGCGGACTCCAATACCGTATTACGTATGTATTGGGACAGACACAGCCGGAAATCGCCCTACCTGGATTCTGAATATCAAATCGATAACATCGACGTCGATTTTCAGCATAACTACAAGCTAAACGATAGCCATATGTTCGTTTGGGGCAGCGGCGTCCGTTTCAATCTGAATAATTTTGAGGACAGCCCGCAAATCTCCATGAGTTCCAACAACCGTACCGACCGTATCTACAGCCTGTTTGCGCAGGACGATATCACCTTGGTACCTGATCGTTGGCATTTGACCTTGGGCAGCAAGCTGGAACACAACCCGGTCACGCAATTCGAAGTGCAGCCGAACGCGCGCTTGCTGTGGACACCCGACGAAAAGCATTCGTTCTGGGGCTCGGTATCCCGCTCGGTGCGCACGCCCAATTGGGTCGAACAGAACATTTCCTACGGCCTGCAAACCCAGCCATACACGATACGCGGTAATACCGTGCCTGTACTGCGCAGTCTAACCGGCAACCCCGACTTAACCGCCGAGAAAATGCTTGGCTTCGAACTTGGCTGGCGCGGCCAAATCAGTCGCCAACTCAGCACTGATGTAGCCTTGTATCATTACAGCTACGACGATTACGCCAGCTTGACGCCCAACATCCAACGCTTCGCCGGCTACATGTTGCAGACGCTGGATTACAACAACTACGGGCATGTGCAAGTCTACGGCGGCGAAATCAGTGTCGATTGGCAAGCGACTGAAGATTGGAAACTTCGCGCCACGTATAGCCACGAAGAAGAACGCTTTCGTCTATCCCCGATGGCACCGGCGAATACTACCCTTATATCCGGAGACAGTTACCCGGCCCATAAAGCTATGCTCTGGTCGATGTATCAACTCTCCCCGCAACTCAAGCTGGATCTGAATTGGCGCTATTCCGACGCGACCGGCCTTAACGGCTCGCAATCCAGAGCTTATCAGGATCTGGATGCACGCTTGGGATGGGATTTGGGCTCCGGCGTGGAACTGGCGCTGGTGGGCCGGAATCTGCTGAATAGCAGTCATTTCGAATACGGCTCGGATATGTTTTCCACTGCCACAGCCGTTCAACGCGAGGTATACGGCACCTTGCGCTGGGACTTTTAAGCGGCACCGACACTATGCATACAGCAAAGAACAGGTGCCGAACATGAGTCGAATCTTGCACCGTAGCTATGCGAGATTTTGCGGATCGTGCCGAAATCGCGGCTGTGACGCCTCGTGCCCGCGCCTCCCGGAAAAACGCACATTCGCGCCTATCACGGCATTCAGCAAAATGCTGTTGCTACCATTATTGTTCAGCAGCCATCTGTGCCAAGCCGAAGCGGCCAGCGAAGCTGCGGTGAAAGTGGCGTTTTTATACAATTTCTTTAAGTTTATCGAATGGCCGGAGTCGGCAACCGCGCAGAATCGTTATACCTTGTGTCTGAGCAGTCATACCGATTTCGGCGACCACTTGCTGATGCTGGAAGGCAAAACCGTGAACGGCAAGCCCTTGGATATCGTCCGCAATATATCAGCCAAGGATCTGAAGTCCTGCCATCTCATCTTTATCGATACCGCCGATAATCCGGGCGATTATGCACGCGAATTAAAAGGCTCGCCGGTAGTCAGCGTCAGCGACAAATCCGGGTTTATCAACCAGGGCGGTACAATAGGTTTGATCCAGGACGGCAATCGGCTCAGTTTCGAAATTAACTTAGAAACCGCGAACGCCGGCAACACCCGAATCAGCGCCCAACTGCTGAAACTGGCTAAGAACATTTTGGCCGGTAAATAAGCCTGTATGCAGATGACATCTCGACGCCAACCATGATTCGCGACAAACTCGCCAATCTGCCGATGACCTACAAGCTACAACGCTTGCAAGCCATCACCTTGGCATTGGCTCTGCTGTTTACCTTGTTAATTACCAGCATTACTCATATCTGGCAGGAACGGCGAGAACTGTCGATAGAGGTGCGTTCGCTCGGCAAAATGATCGGATTTAATGCCAACGCCGCCCTGCTGTTCGGCGACACCAAAACCGGCACCGACATTCTGGCGACCTTACGCGGTAAGTCCGAAATCATCTCCGCGCAGCTCTATAAAAACGACGGCGAAATTTTCGCGCATTATCCGGCCAAGGCTGCACCGGACAGTTTCCCCTACACCCTGAACGATGCGGAACAACAACAACGCAACCAAGGCCTGCGGATATTGAGCCAGGTAATTTTGAACCCCTTACCCGACGATAACGGGGACGTGATCGGCACCTTGCGCTTGCAGCTCGATTTAAAGCCGATGTGGCGTATGGTGATTATCAGCCTGGGCCAAATTTTTTTGGTGATGGTGGTGTCGTTTATTCTGGCCGTTTTTTTCGGACGGCGCTTGGCGGAATCGATTGCCGCGCCGCTGATCAGGCTGTCGTCCTTAGCCAAACAGGTATCCAGGGACAACAACTACATGGTACGCGCCCAAGGTGAAGGCGAGGACGAAATCGGCCAATTGGTAAGAAGCTTCAATCAGATGATCGAGCGGGTGCAGCAACGCGATGCCGAACTGGAAAATCAGCGCGGCAACCTGGAGAAGGAAGTCGATCTACGCACCGCCGACCTGCGTCAGGCCGTAGTCGACGCCCAAGCCGCCAATATCGCCAAGTCGCAATTTCTGGCAACCATGAGCCACGAAATTCGCACGCCGATGAACGGCGTGCTGGGCATGACCGAATTGCTGTTAGGTACCGACCTGGACACCACGCAACGGCAGTACGCGGAAACCGTGTTCAGTTCCGCCGATTCACTGCTGACCGTGATTAACGACATTCTGGACTTTTCAAAAATCGAAGCCGGCAAGCTGGAACTGGAAGAAATCGACTTTAACTTGATCAATCTCACCGACCAACTCGCTGCCTTGTTCTTCGAACGCGCCAGCAGCAAAAACATCGAACTAATTTGCACCGTCGACAACCGCGTGCCGCGCGATGTCAGAGGCGACCCTTACCGTTTAAGGCAAATACTCACCAACTTGTTATCCAACGCCATCAAATTTACAGAAGCCGGCTCGGTAAAAATGCAGGTCACTGTTGCCGATCCGGATCGTTGCCAAACCGCTGATGGCATGTGCCTGGAATTTTGTATCAGTGACACCGGCATCGGCATCCCCGCGGACACCCAAACCCGTTTGTTCAAATCCTTCAGTCAAGCCGACGGCTCCACGACCCGCAAATACGGCGGCACCGGCCTGGGCTTGGCGATCAGCAAGGAACTCAGCGAATTGATGGGCGGCAATATCCAGGTAAAAAGCCGCGCGAACAGCGGCTCGGTATTCACCCTACACATCCCGCTCCGCCAAGCCAACGAAGCCCAGCCTGCAACCTTGCCCGGCAACGATCTGCAAGGCAAGCAAGTCTTACTGGTGGAAGATAACGCCACCAATGCAAAAATCCTGGAAAATCACTTGACCGATTTTGGGATGTTTACCCGCGTCGCCAAAAATGGCGCACATGCCTTGGAGATTCTCGATCAGTCGGCACACTTAGGTCTATTCTTCGACATTGCCGTGCTCGACATGAAAATGCTGGGCATGAACGGCGTCGAATTAACCCAACGGATTCGTATAGACTGGCGATTTGCCAGTATCCGCATCGTCATCATTACCTCCAGCAACGACGAAGACATATTAGCCAAAATTCGCGGCAGCTCCTGCGACCTGTATCTCCACAAGCCCATACACAGGCGCACCCTGCAAGAGGCCCTACTCGGGCTAATGTCGCAAAAACCGCAATCGATCAGTGTGCCGGCCTCGGCCCCTAGAACAATTAGAATCCTGCTGGCCGAGGACAATCCGGTTAACCAGAAAGTTTGCAGCGCCATGTTGCGCCAGCTTGGCTACACCCTGTTGCTGGCGAATAACGGCCGGGAAGTGTTGGACATTATCGGCCGCGAGCCTGTCGATCTAATCCTGATGGATTGCATGATGCCGGTCATGGATGGTTACACCGCAACCCAGAATATTCGCGACCTGGAACTCAGTCGCAATGTGACCAGAACCCCGATAATCGCCCTCACCGCCAACGCGATGGAAGGTGATCGCGAACGCTGTTTGCAGGCCGGCATGGATGATTATCTTAGCAAGCCGTTTTTACAAAAAACCTTGCAAGACAAAATCCAGGCGTTGGTAGCCCAGCAAACTACAACAGTTGTCAATTCAGCCACAGCCGCGATTAAACCGATTCACGCAACGCTGGATCCTTCGTCGCTAAATACTTTGCGGGAAATTGGCGGCAACGCGCTGGTCGAGGATGTGTTGGCCTTATTTCGCACAAATGCCGAGCAACATATCACGACACTGCGTACTGGCCTGCGGGAGCGCAATACGGAGACAGTGAGGCACGCCGCGCATAGCCTAAAATCCGCCGCCGCCAACATAGGCGCACTAAACCTGGCGGAACTGGCGCGCGCGCTTGAAAATGCTGCGCGGAACAACACTTTGCAATTCGATACCCGGGTTGCCGAAAGCCTGCAAACAGAATATAAAGAAATTCTCCAGCGGCTTTCGCAACTCATACCTTCATAATGGAACGATTACCTGCACGCAGCCTGATTTTAGCAATAGACGACGACGATATGGTGCGTCTGATGTTGCAGGAAATTCTGCAAAGAGAAGAGTTTGATGTTATTTGCGCGGCTAACGGCAAACAAGGCTTGGCATTGGCAGCCAGCGAACGGCCCAATCTGGTATTACTGGACGTTATGTTGCCGGACCTCAACGGCTTCGACTGCTTGCAAGCGATCAAAAACATGCCCGGCAACAGCCTGTTGCCCGTGGTGATGCTGACCGGCATGGACGACCTGGAATCGGTCAATCGCGCCTTTCAATTGGGCGCCACCGACTTTATCCCAAAACCGCTCAATTGGCCGACCTTGCCACATCGCTTACGTTACTTGCTACGCTCGGTTGCCACGTTAGAGGAACTGGCACGAAGCGAAGCCGAACTGCGCCAAGCGCAAAAAATAGCGCAACTGGGCAGTTGGTACTGGTCTGTCGCCGACGACCATATGCAATGGTCGGAAGAAGTCTTTAATATTCTCGGCACGACTCGGTCATCGTTCGAACATAAATGCCGCGACTTATACAAATCCGTGCATCCCTCGGAAGTCGGCAAACTGCAACAAGCCATGGATCTGTGCGTAAAGAACCAGCGCAGCTTTCGCCTGGAATTACCGGTTACTCATCACGATGGTGGCAACCATGTGATTCATATTCAAGGCAAGCCCGTAGTCGACGATGAGCAGGTAAGCCATATTCACGGCACCTTGCAAGATATTACCGAACGCCGTGACATAGAAGAACGGGTGCGGCTGTTATCCTACTACGACCCGCTAACCGGCCTGCCCAACCGCACCTTATTCAAGGAAGTCCTGGCGCAAGCAATGTCCTACTGCACGCGCTACGGCACGGTAATTTCGACTTTATTTATCAGTATTGACCGTTTCAAGCGCATCAACGAAACCCTAGGCCCGAAAATCGGTGATCAGGTATTGAAATTGTTCGCTGAGCGCTTACTAGTCGAAGTGCGGGATTGCGACTATATCTCCATCAACGCCGATTATGATTTCGCGGACATGACTGTTTCCCGGCTGGGCGGTAACGAATTCACCGTGTTGCTGAATCATATCGAGGACACACGCGATAGCGTCAAAGTGGCTAAGCGGATTTTTCACGCGATGCAGCAGGCTTTTCCGGTGGACAACACGGAACTGTTTCTGGGCATCAGTATCGGCATCGCCGTCTATCCCGGCGACGGCCAGGATGAAGACAGTTTCATCAAAAACGGCGAGTTCGCGATGAACCATGCCAGCGAACACGGCCATAATAATTATCAGTTTTTCAGTAAATCGCTAAATGTTGCCGCGTTTCATAAACTGGCGATGGAAAACAGCCTGCGCCGGGCCATAGAACGCGATGAATTACAGCTTTACTATCAAGCCAAAATCAATATCCGCCACCAGCAAGTGGTGGGTTGCGAAGCCTTAATTCGCTGGCAACACCCAGAGTTGGGTCTGATAGGTCCCTCGCAGTTTATTCCGATTGCCGAAGACTCGGGCTTGATTGCCCAAATCAGCGATTGGGTGCTGGAAAATGCTAGTCGCCAAGCTCTGGACTGGCAGCAATCGGGACTTTGTCAGGGTCTGGTCATGGCGGTTAACGTGTCCGCCACCCAATTTAGACAATACGGCTTCGGCAATCATGTCCGCGAGGTACTATCCAACATCGGCCTGGAACCACGCTACCTAAAGCTGGAGCTGACCGAAACCATTTTGCTCGACCACATCGACGACGCGTTAATTACGCTGCGCGAATTGCAAGCCCTGGGCGTCAAAATCAGTATCGACGACTTCGGTACCGGTTATTCGTCCTTGTCGTATTTAAAAAAACTCCCCATTTCCGAATTGAAAGTCGATCATTGTTTCGTCCGCGATCTGCCGCACAATGAAGACGATATGGCCATCACTGCGGCGATACTGGCGCTGGCCGACGCGCTGTCGCTGGAAGTCGTCGCGGAGGGCGTGGAAAACGAAGATCAGGCCAACTTCCTGCTGGATAGCGGTTGCGAGGTAGTACAAGGGTTTTTGTACAACAAGCCCATGCCGGCTGGCGAGTTTGCGGCATTTGTAGTTAGGTTCAATTCGCGAACCCTAATTACCGGCCAGGTCTGATATGACTGTCAAGGCCCGTATCCTGCTGGTTGACGACGATCCGATGGTCCGCCTGCTGGTCAGGCAAGTCCTGCAAGCAGATGGCTACGAACTGATCGAAACCGATAACGGCCGAGCCGGACTGGAGCAATTTATCGTCGCGGCACCGGACTTGGTCCTGCTCGACGTCATGATGCCCGAGATGGATGGTTTCAGCTGCTTGCACGGCATGCGCGCAGCAAGCGACAGCAATGTGCCGATTGTGATGATGACGGCCATTGAGGATACGCAGGCGGTAGAAAAAGCCTTTCGGCTTGGCGCCACCGACTTTCTTAGCAAACCCATACAATGGCCACTGTTGCCCCATCGCATCAGTTATGTTTTGCGCGCACACCGCACCACGCAAAACCTGATAGAGCAACAAAACTTACTCAAACAAAGCGAACAACGTTTCCGCGACCTGGTGGAAAGTATAGGTAGAGAATACTTTCTTTATTCTCACGACACCGAGCGTATTTTTACCTATCTGGGTCCTTCGGTGGAGCATATCCTCGGCTACAAGCCCGAGGAATTGCATCGCGATTGCTTCGACATCACCACCGACAACCCGATCAACCGGATTGCCAGAACCTACACCGAGCAGTGCCTGGCGGGAATCAAACCGCCCAACTACGAAGTGGAAGTGCGCAGTAAGGATGGCAGCCTGCGTGTGCTCAGCCTCAACGAGTCGCCAATGTTAGACGACCAGGGACGGGTGGTTGCAGTGAACGGCCTGGCGCACGACATCACCGAAATGCGCAGTACGCAACAAGCATTGGCCGATAGCGAGGAACGCTTGCGGCTGTCCATGCAGGCAGCCAAACAAGGTTTTTACGATCTCAATCCGCAGACGGGAAAAATGGTCACGAACGCGGAATATGCCAGCATGCTCGGCTACGACCCAGCCTGTTTCGACACCACTATCGACAGCTGGATAATGCGCTTGCATCCAGATGACCGGCACCGGGTTATCGAAACTTACCAGCATTACATAAACGGCGAGCTGGATGAATATCGTCTGGAATACCGGCAGCGCTGCGTGGACGATAGCTGGAGATGGGTATTATCGATCGGCAGTATCGTCGAGCGCGATGCTCAAAATCAGCCGGTGCGGATGCTGGGTACCCACACCGACATCACCGACAGCAAAATGGCAGCCGAGCGTCTGAATTTGCTGGCCAAAGTCTTCGAAAACAGCGGCGAAGCCATTTTCCTGTGCGACCCGAATACCCGCATCGTTTCCAGCAATCAGGCCTACACGACTATCACCGGTTACAGAGCCGAAGACGTGTTGCAGCAAACCCCCTCGATTCTCAAGGCCGGGCATCTGGACATCAGTCACTATCAACGCATCTGGCAGGCCTTACGAGAAAACGGCTACTGGCAAGGCGAAGTTTGGGATACCCGCAAGAACGGCGAGATCTATCCGGCGTGGCTGGGTATTTCCGCGATGTACAACACCCATGGCGTGATCAGCCATTACATCGGCATTTTTTCAGACATTACCGAGCGCAAGGCCGCCGAAGCGCAAATCGAATATCTGGCTCGCCACGATCCGCTCACCAACCTGCCCAATCGCACCTTGTTACGCGACCGCTTCGACCAGGCCATGGCCCATGCCGTGCGTAACAACACACTGGTTGGTTTGCTGTTTCTGGACCTGGATCATTTTAAGAATATTAACGACACGATGGGCCACGATGTCGGCGACCGCTTGCTGCAAGGCATAGCAGAGCGTTTGGTGCAATGTGTGCGCGAGGTGGACACGGTTTGCCGGCAAGGCGGCGATGAATTCATCATTATCCTCACCGACATTCCCGACATTGACGCAATCACGCAAATTGTGCTGAAAATTCTCGATCAACTGACACAACCCTTTCTGATCGAAGGTGTCACCCTCTGCACGTCCTTCAGCATAGGCGTCAGCTTGTATCCTAATGACGGCTTGAATTTTCACGGCTTACTCAACAAAGCCGACACGGCGATGTATTCTGCGAAAAACGAAGGCCGTAATACCTTCCGCTTTTTTTCCAACGATATGAACCTGGCTTCAATCGAGCGGATGAATATCGAGAACGGTCTGCGTATGGCCTTGAAGCGCAACGAATTTCGGCTGCACTATCAGCCGCAATATTCGATACACAACAACGTGGTGATCGGCGCGGAAGCCTTGCTGCGCTGGCAACCGGAAAACAGTCCGATGATTCCGCCGGCCAAGTTCATTCCTATCGCCGAAGATAACGGCCTGATTGTGCCGATAGGCGACTGGGTATTACGCGAAGCCTGTAAGCAAAACAAGGTTTGGCACGATGCCGGCATGAAACTGCTGGTTACCGTCAATATCTCCGCCCTACAGTTTAAACGCGGGAATTTACTGGAATCGGTGCAAACAGCACTGGCCGAATCCGGCCTGGAACCTCACTATTTAGAGTTGGAATTAACCGAATCGGTACTAATGTACGACACTAATGCGGTCATCAACACCATCGCCCAATTGCGCGCCTTGGGTGTCAGCTTTGCTATCGACGATTTCGGCACCGGTTATTCCTCGCTCAGTTATTTAAAGCGCTTTGCGGTGAATAAACTAAAAATCGATCAATCGTTTATCCGGGATTTAACCTCCGGCAAAGCCGAAGACACCGCTATCGTCAAAGCCATTCTGCAATTGGGCGATACGCTGGGCCTGCTGACCTTGGCCGAAGGTGTGGAAACCAAGGAACAAGCCGAGCAACTGCATCTACTCGGTTGCCGCAAAGCGCAAGGCTTTTATTGGAATCAACCCTTGCCCGCCGACGAATTCGCCCGGCTGTTTACGCCTGATTGCCCAAAACCGCTCGGCTAAAATAATTGCCAAACCGGCCTTGCGCCCTCCGGCAAGGCCGCCAAACGCCCCAGCTCCAGCCATTGATTGCCCGGCGCGTGAAAATCCGAGCCCATCGACGCATGCAATTGATGTTTGCTGGCGTGCAAATAACTTAAGCGAATATCGTCCACGCTGGCCCGCCCGGTCACTACTTCTATGCCCTGGCCGCCCGCCGCCTTAAATGCCACCAAAGCTTTGTTGATCCATTTGGTACTGAGTTTATAACGCAGCGGATGCGCCAACACCGCCACGCCGCCCGCCGCCCGAATCCAGCCGACGCAGTCCGCCAGACTGGCCCAAACCGTCGGCACATAAGCCGGCTTGCCCTTGCTCAAATAACGATCAAAAGCGTCTTGCTGGGTTTCGACTACGCCTTGATTAACCAGAAAATCGGCAAAATGCAGACGGGTGATTTCACCGTTACCGGCGATTTGTCTTAAAGTTGGATAGGCATCGGCTATGCCTTTCTTCGCCAATTTTTCGGCAATTTTTTGCGCGCGTTGGTCGCGAATCAGTTGTTGCTTAGCAATGCCCTCAAGCAACACCGGATGCAGCGGGTCGATATTTAAACCGACAATATGCAGGCAATGGCTTTCAAAACTGGCCGACAATTCGATACCTGGAATCAAGCGGATACCCGCTTGTGCGGCGGCTTGAGTAGCCTCATCTAAGCCGGCGGTCGTGTCGTGATCGGTCAAGGCCAGTGCGGTAACGCCGTGCTGTTGAGCGCGCAGCACCAGTTCGGTGGGCGACAAGGCCCCGTCGGACGCGGTGGAATGGCTGTGTAAATCGTATAATTCCGACACTATTGGTAATCACCGTAAAGTTTGGCGTACAAGCCGTTTTGTTGAATCAAGGAATCGTGTTTGCCTTGTTCGCAAATCTGGCCCTGTTCGAACACATACACATGATCAGCCTGTTTCACGGCACTGAGTCTATGGGCAATGATGATGGTCGTGCGGCCTTCCAGGAAGGCGCTCAAAGCCTGGTGCAGCTTATATTCGGTTTCGCTGTCCAGCGCCGACGTAGCCTCGTCCAGAATCACCACCGCCGGCTGGCTGACTATCATCCGGGCAATGGCCAGGCGTTGCCGTTGGCCGCCGGATAAACGCATACCTTGTCTTCCCACCACGGTATCCAGCCCTTGCGGCTGCTCTTCCACGGTTTGCTGCATTTGCGCAATCTCCAAGGCCCGCCACAGTTCCGGGTCGGCAATCTCCCGGCCCAAAGTCAGATTGGCGCGTATCGTATCGTTTAACAAGGCCGGATGCTGTAATACCGTCGCCACGTGTTCGCGGACCACATCCAAGCCTATCCTGTCCAGCGGCACACCGTCGAAGTAAATCATGCCGCTGCCCGGCGGATACAAGCCGATCAAGGTTTGCGCCAACGTAGATTTACCGCCGCCGCTGGCGCCGACCAGCGCGATTTTTTCGCCGGCCGGAATGTTGAGATTAATACCGTTCAGTACCGGCTCATCCTTGTAACTAAAGTGCAGATTCTTAACGCTGACCGACACGGTTTTACGCCCGACAAACGGGTTTTGCAAATGCGGATAATAGGGTTCGCGCTGCAACAGGGTCAGCTGGTTAACACGGGCCAGCGCGGCCTTGGCAGCATAAAACGACTGCTGAATACTCAGAATCTCCTGCACCGGCGCCATCATGAACCACAGATAACCGAATACCGCCAGCATCTCGCCTATGGTCAGATTGGAATACAACACCATCAGCATCGCGGTGGCGCGGAATATGTCGAAGCCAAATAAAAAAGTCAAAAAGCTCAGACGCACCGTCGCGTCGCTTTTCCAGGCATAAATGGTCGAATGATTTTTCACCGCCAGCGCACTGCCTATCAATTGCCGGCAATAATGCTCTTCGCGATTGCTGGCCCGGATTTGATGAATCGCCTCCAGCGTTTCGCTCAAGGCCTGCTGGAATACGGCATAGGCTTTGTTCTCGTTGGCTTTCAGTTCCTTGACCCTGGAGCCAACGGCCCTGGCCAGATAAATTACCAGCGGATTCAAAAAAATAATGAACAATCCCAGTTGCCAGTGCATCCACAGCAGAATCAACGCCGTGCCGAACACGGTCAGGACCGCCACCAATAACTTACTGATCGTGGTGCCGATGAAATTGTCCAGCGTGTCCAGGTCAGTCACCATATGTGAGCTGACCGTGCCGCTGCCCAGGCTTTCATACTCGGACATCGATATGTGCTGCAAATGTTTCACCAGACTTTCGCGAATCCGAAAGATCACATCCTTGGCAATATTGGAAAACTGCCGGGTCTGCATAATGTTTAGTACCAAGGCAAACAAGCGCAACACCAAGCTGACCAGCAAAATAATGGCAATGTAAACAATAGGTTGCCGCCACTCTCCAGGCAGCCAGGGGTTGAGGCTGTTCAGCACTACGCCCGGATGGTTAAGCAAAACCTCGTCTACCAATAAGGGCATCAGTAAGGGCACCGGCACGCTGGCAACAGTCGCCAATATGGCAACTAAATGGCCGTTGATCAGTTGTTTTTTATGCTGCTTAGCGATGCTGTAGATGTACTGCCAGGAATATTCGGCTTGCGCCGCGCGGTGTGATGTTTTCAAGGTAATGAAACAAATTCGATGAAGTTTAACGATTATAATGGCCCGACCCACTTTGCAAAAACTTCTTGCACAGTGTTTAGTCTCGGCTGTCGTGGAAATTGATATGCATGTTATCCCCTGTTTTTTAATGCTTGCCGCTCTGACCGGCGTTTTGTCAAACAGTGCCCGGGCGGATGAAATCTCTTTAGCCACCCAACGTCAGCAATTTTTGCGCGCCGAGCAAGCGCTAAATCAGAATCGGGATGCCGAATATCTCGCACTGGCTTCAGGTCTAAAAGACTACCCGCTGTATCCTTATCTGCAATACCAATGGCTTAAAAATCATTTGGACGCAGATGGCGACATCAAACAATTTCTGGTCGACCACGCCGCCAGCCGCTATGCAGCAGGGCTGCGGCAAAGATGGCTGGTGCAATTGGGTAAAAAGCAACAGTGGCAACTGTTATTGAATTATTATCAAGGCAGCGACGATCCCGAGTTGCAATGCTACGCCGGCTTGGCGCAGTTCCAGACCGGCCAAACCTTGGAAGCATTCAATCAAGCCCGCCCCTTGTGGCTAAGCGGCAAATCGCAACCGGATAATTGCGATGCCTTGTTCGACGCTTATAAAGTATCGCCGTATTTTAATAAGGAACTGATTAACCAGCGATTTCAGGCAGCGCTCAAACGCGACAATCAAAACCTGGCAAGTTACTTGACCCGATTTTTCAGCGGCCCGGAACTTAATCTAGCCAACACCTGGTTAAAGCTGCACCGGCAGCCAGAAAGTGTTGCATCGGAGACTGGCTGGCGTGAATACCCCGAACAGGCAGGCGAGTTGTTTGCGCATGCGATTGATCGCTGGCTGGAAACCAATGTCGAAGCGGCCATGACCACGTGGGACAACAATAAATCGCAAATCACCACGGCGCCGGCAACAGCCGCTTTTATCGAAAAACGCATAGCTGTCGAGTTGGCATTAAAGCACGATAGTCGCGCTTACGAACGTTTGTCGCGACTGGAAAATAGCGACGAATCGGCGCGGGAATGGCGAGTTAGAGCCGCATTGAACACACAAAACTGGCAAGACGTCGCAAGCGCAATTACCGGCCTTAACGACGAAGAAAAAACTCGGGAAAAATGGCAGTACTGGCAAGCTCGAAGCCTGGCGGAAATGGGCCACAGCGCAGCAGCCAATGTCTTGTTTCAACAGCTGGCAAAAAATCGCAGTTTTTACGGCTTTCTGGCGGCCGGCAGATTAAGGCAAGCCATAAAACTGGTCGATAGACCGTTAACGGTGCCTAGTCAGGATCTGGAACTTTTACAAAATCAACCCGACTTTCACGTGTTTTCTGAACTACTCGCTATCGATAGAAAGCCGGAAGCCAAACGCCAATGGTGGTACGCGATAGCAAAACTCGACAGCCGGCAGTTGCCCGCCGCCGCTAAACTGGCACAACAGGCGAATTGTCCGGCTCTGGCAATTGCCACGATAGCCAAGGCTAACCAATGGGACGATGTGAATCTGCGCTTCCCGCTGGCATATGTCCAGCCAATCCAAAGCAACGCCGCAGCGCAACAATTGGATCCCGCTTTAATTTTGGGTTTGATCCGCCAGGAAAGCGCGTTCGATGAATTGGCCGACTCGCCGGCCGGCGCCAAGGGCTTGATGCAAGTCATGCCGAACACCGGCCGGCAAATCGCCGCCGACTTGCGCGATAGCTGGGATAGCGACTACAACTTGTTCAAACCGGAACTCAACGTCAAGTACGGTGCATTTTATTTCAAAAAACTCCTGCGCCAATTCAATGGCCACGTCGCATTGGCCACTGCGGCCTATAATGCCGGCGCCAACAAAGTTAAGCGCTGGCTGCCGGAAAACCGCACGCTACCGGCCGACATCTGGATCGAAACCATCCCTTATAAGGAGACTCGGGCTTATGTCGCATCGGTGTTGATGTATAGCTTGATCTACCAGCAGCGCCTACAACGAGACAGCTTAAAGATTGACGATCTGTTGCGCGAGGTAATGCCCGGATGAAAAATTGAGCTGATTTTTTAAGCCGGTTATTAGATAATGCCGCAGTTTTTGAACCCACCAACCAGGTAAAAATTAAGATGGAGAAGCAGCACAGTTTCACGCGCGAAGAATTATTAATGTCCGGCCGCGGCGAGTTATACGGCCCGACCAACGCGCAGCTACCGCTTCCCAATATGCTGATGATGGACCGCATCGTCCATATTTCCGATGAAGGCGGCAAGTACGGCAAAGGCGAAATCATTGCCGAGTTGGATATTACGCCCGAACTATGGTTTTTCGACTGCCATTTTCAAGGCGACCCGGTCATGCCCGGCTGCCTTGGTTTGGACGCGATGTGGCAATTGGTCGGTTTCTATTTGTGCTGGTTGGGCGGTCCCGGCAAAGGTCGCGCGCTAGGTTGCGGCGAAGTTAAATTCACCGGCCAGGTGCTGCCGACAGCCAAAAAAGTCACTTACAAAATCGACTTGAAACGCGTGATTCTGCGCAAGCTGGTCATGGGCATCGCCGATGCCACGATGGAAGTCGACGGCAAACAAATCTATGAAGCGACCGATTTGCGAGTCGGTTTGTTTACGTCCACCCAAGATTTCTAAGGAAACCATCATGAAACGCGTAGTTGTAACAGGTTTAGGGATAGTTTCCAGCATCGGCAACAACCGGGACGAAGTGGTGGATTCTTTGAGAACCGGCCGTTCCGGCATCGTTCACGCGCCGGTCTATGCAGAGATGGGCTTTCGCAGCCATGTGCACGGCCCGGTCAACATCGACCTGGATGAAGCAATAGACCGCAAAGTTAAACGCTTTATGGGCGACGGCGCAGCCTACAACTATCTGGCAATGGAACAAGCTATCGCCGATTCCGGCCTGGAAGAGTCGCAAATTTCCAATGTCCGTACCGGTTTAGTGATGGGCTCCGGTGGACCTTCAACCTCTAACTTGGTGGATTCAGCCGATATTCTCCGTTCTAAAGGCGTGAAGAAAGTCGGTCCGTATATGGTGACGCGGGCTATGTCCAGCACCAACACAGCCTGTCTGGCCACGCCTTTCAAGATCAAAGGCGTCAATTACTCCATCAGTTCCGCTTGCGCGACCAGCGCCCATTGCATCGGCCACGCCATGGAATTGATTCAACTGGGCAAGCAAGACATCGTTTTCGCGGGCGGCGGCGAAGAACTACACTGGACCATGTCGGTGATGTTCGACGCCATGGGCGCGCTGTCTTCAAAATATAATGACACACCAGCCACGGCTTCCCGCCCCTACGACGAAACCCGCGACGGCTTCGTCATCTCCGGCGGTGGCGGCGTGTTGGTGATCGAGGAACTGGAACACGCCAAAGCGCGCGGCGCAAAAATCTACGCCGAATTAGTCGGCTACGGCGCGACGTCCGATGGCTACGACATGGTACAGCCCTCCGGCGAAGGCGCGGTGCGTTGCATGCAGCAAGCCCTGGCTACCGTCACCGATAAAATAGACTACATCAACGCTCACGGCACCAGCACCCCGGTAGGCGATACCCGCGAACTGGAAGCGATGCGCGAAGTATTCGGCGCTGACGGCGTACCGGCGGTCAGTTCAACCAAATCACTGACAGGTCATGCCTTGGGCGCGGCCGGCGTCAACGAAGCCATTTATTCCTTGCTGATGATGCAAGAAAACTTCTTGAGTGCATCCGCCAATATCAACCAACTTGATCCGGGTGCGGCCGGCATTCCGATTGTTAGAGAGTACCGGGATAACGTGACGCTGAACACGATCATGTCCAACAGCTTCGGCTTCGGCGGCACCAACGCCACGCTTATTTTCCAACGCTATAACGGCTAATTATGCGCGGCTGGAACACTAGTTTCAGCCGCCTTTCACCGCATCCATGTCCGATCCAGAACACAAATCCCGCACCCAGTTTAACAAGCTGCAAAAACGCCTGAGACGCTGCGTCGGCGAAGCCATCGCCGACTTCAACATGATAGAACCGGACGATAAGGTAATGGTCTGCCTGTCCGGCGGCAAAGACTCTTACACGATGCTGGACATTCTGCTGAACTTGCAGAAAACCGCGCCAATCAATTTCGAGATTATTGCGGTCAATCTGGATCAAAAGCAGCCGGGCTTTCCGGAACACGTGCTGCCGGAATATCTGCAATCGATAGGCGTGCCTTACCACATCATCGAACATGACACCTACAGCATCGTCAAACGCATCATCCCGGAAGGCCAAACCACTTGCAGCCTGTGTTCCCGGTTGCGGCGCGGCACTTTGTATGGATTTGCCAAAGAACATAAGATCACCAAGATCGCCCTCGGCCATCACCGCGACGACATTATCGAGACCTTCTTCCTGAACATGTTCTACGCCGGCAAATTAAAAGCCATGCCGCCGAAATTGCTCAGCGACGATAAACAAAACATCGTGATTCGCCCGCTAGCTTATTGCCGGGAAAAAGACATCAACCGCTTCGCGGCTTTCAAACAATTTCCGATCATTCCTTGCAATTTATGCGGTTCCCAAGAAAACCTGCAACGCAAAGCAATGAAGCAAATGTTGAATGGTTGGGATAAACAATTCCCTGGCCGTATCGAAACCATTTTCGCCAGCCTGCAAAACATAGCACCTTCGCAAATGGCTGACGCCAGTTTATTCGACTTTGCCGGCCTGCGCCGTGACCCCGACGCAAGTCTGCCGCGCGTTGTCTCAGACGAAGCAGGACTGGACATCCTCGAACGCTAACCACGGAATGCAACGATGAAAAACACAATTTTGGTGACCGGCGGTGCCGGCTATATTGGTAGCCATACCTGCGTGGAACTATTAAATAATGGTTTCGAGATCATCGTTGTGGATAACCTCAGCAACAGCAAACTTGAATCGCTGAAACGCATCGAAACCATTACCGGGCAAAAACCCGGTTTCTATCAAGCCGACATTACCGACCAGACCGCGCTGCGCGAGATTTTCAAAGCGCATAAGATCGATGCGGTGATCCATTTCGCCGGCTTAAAGGCCGTTGGCGAATCCTGCCAACAACCCCTAAGTTACTACCGCAACAATATCTACGGCACCCAGGTGTTGCTGGAGACGATGAACGAGTTTGCGGTGAAACGATTGGTATTCAGCTCGTCCGCGACTGTGTACGGTGACCCGCACAGCGTACCGATTTTGGAAAGCTTCCCGTTGCAAGCCACCAACCCTTACGGCCGCACCAAACTGTTTATCGAAGAAATCCTGCGCGATGTCGGCAATGCCGACGCATTGAACGGAGCCAGCCAGCCCTGGCAATTTGCAATACTGCGTTATTTCAACCCCATCGGCGCACACAGCAGCGGTTTGATCGGCGAAGATCCCAACGGCATACCCAATAATCTGATGCCGTTTTTATCGCAAGTCGCCATCGGCAAATTGCCGGTTCTGTCGGTGTTCGGCGATGACTATCCCACTAAGGACGGCACCGGCGTCCGCGATTACATCCATGTGGTCGATCTGGCGCAAGGCCATATTAAAGCCTTGCAATACCTGCTCGGTAAAACTGCCGATACTGCAATTTGTGATGCGATTAATTTAGGCACCGGCAACGGCTACAGCGTGTTGGAAATGGTCAAGACCTTTATCGAAGTAACAGATCAGGCAGTTCCCTACAAAATCGCACCACGTCGAGCCGGCGATGTTGCGGCCTGCTACGCCGACCCAAGTTTGTCGGAAGAGAAAATAGGCTGGAAAGCGGAGCGGGATTTAAAACAAATGATGACCGATACCTGGCGCTGGCAGAAAAACAATCCCAACGGTTACAACTAAACCGACTCGACAACCAGTACCAATCCGCCATTCTCAATACGGTTTCTGCCTTTGCGTTTGGCTTCGTACAAGGCAGCATCGGCGGTTTGCACCAATTGCAGCGCAATCTCGGCGACCGGTTTTTTTTGCGACCGACTGGGCTGGTAAGTCGCCACACCGATTGAAATAGTTACCGGAACACTTTGCTCGCCATATTCCACCTGCAAATTAGCAATGCTCAAGCGAATCCGCTCGGCAATTTCGGAGGCTGTACTTTCGTCACTTTGCGACAGCAATGCCACGAATTCCTCGCCACCATAACGCGCCAGCACATCGTTATTACGCAGCAATTTCTTGATAATACCGGCCACCACAGCCAGTACATGATCACCGGCCTGATGCCCGAAGCCATCGTTAATACGTTTAAAAAAATCGATATCCAGAAACAGGCAAGATAGCGGCTCGCGATTGCGTTGACTACGATCCAGCTCTTCCTCTATGCGCTGCTCGAGGAATCGCCGGTTGTTCACGCCAGTCAATGGGTCAACCAAGCTGGTACGACGCATGGTTTCGACGTTTAAATTGTTTTCCAGACAAATACTGATCACCGAAGCGATATGCTCGACAAAATCGGTGGCCATGCCTTGCATGAAACGCTCGTTATGATAGCTACCCAGATTCAACGACCCCAGATACCTGTCCCGACGAATCAGCGGCGCGATGACTACTGACGCGGGCTTTTGTTGATTGGATTCGGAAAAAAACTTTTCACAGACCGTGGTCTGATAGCTTCCGAGAAACGGCTGATCGGACAAACCAAAACTATGGCGCAATTGCCATTCGCTACTTGCTAAAAACAACCCTTCCCTGTCCCGATAATTATAATTATCCACTTCCAGATAGCCGGCGATTTCGTTTTTAGCGTCGATCAAACACAAGCTGATCACGTCCAAATCGAACAACGCCTTGGCTTCACCTAGAATGAACTCTATCATTTCCGCCAGCGAACTAAGCCCCAACAAGCGCATTTCAAAGCTTTGCAATCGCTTTAAGGTCAGGCTGTTATGTTGGACACGGTTGAGCATACCGTCCAAATGACTTTCCAACACCCGCAAATCTGTTGTTATATCCTGTTCCAAGCTCAGCCCCACCCGCTTAATCGAGGTGATAAGACTAGCAGTTTTCGCGGAAAAAGTGTGTACCAACAGGCACTTCCAGTACAGCTAACGCCCGTACCGACACTAAAAAACAGGCATTTGACCACTTGACCGCGGCATTTCCCGGATTTTTCCGCCACAGTCTTTCCCTTTTATCTATAAAAATCAAAGTACTTAGATCATGGTTCGTATTTTGCTTGTTCAGCATTTTACCTGGGTTTAATTACGTCAAGCGCCGGCTCGCCATGAACAGCATCACCTTCAACATCGACGCCCTGTTTTTGGCCCATCGCGACTCATTGATTCATACCATCTTCGCCATCGTCGGTTGCCCGCAGACCGCCGAAGATTTAGCGCACGAAGCCTACCTAAAACTGCTGCACGCTCTGGAAAGCCAGGAAGTAAAATATCCCAGGCCATTTATGTACCAGATCGCTAAAAACCTGGCTCTGGACCATCTGCGCAAAGAACATATCCGCCACCGCGCCGACCATACATTACAAACTGACGCGGACGACGATATAGCGCTACTGGATAGCTTGCCAGCCAACACGCCAACGCCCGAACAGCAGGCTTCCGATCAAGAAGAAGTGGCATTGATGTTGGCAGCCCTTGAGCAATTAACGGAACGGCGCCGACAAATTCTGGTGTTGCATAAATTCCATCATTGGACTTACGAGCGCATTGCATCGTATTACGGCATATCCCGCAGTGCGGTGGAAAAGAATGTACACGCCGCCCTTGCTCATTT
Source organism: Methylomonas rosea (assembly GCF_024505055.1). Lineage (GTDB taxonomy): Bacteria > Pseudomonadota > Gammaproteobacteria > Methylococcales > Methylomonadaceae > Methylomonas > Methylomonas rosea. The sequence goes on along the minus strand of NZ_JANIBL010000018.1, from coordinate 46,396 downwards.
ACTGGCCAGCCAGGAAAACCACCCCTTGAACAGGGTATGATTTCGCCTTGCCATTGCCAATGCTGATAAAATCCGCCTACCCGCTTCGACCGTTACCCGTCATGTCTTCACGTCACGATCAGGAAACTCTTCCTTCACTTGGTAAGATCCAAGATCAAGCACTCGCCTGGTTTGCCCGCTTACAGGACAGTAAAACCGGCGCGGCCGATAAAGCCGAGTTTGCCGACTGGCTGGCCGCCAATCCGGCGCATCAAACCGCTTACGACAGAGTGGTGCGACTGTGGCAATCGCCGGCGCTGAACGCCGCTTTAAGCCAGCATGCCGCCATCCCGCTTAAACCGGCACCACGCAGATCAACAACGCCACGCTGGGCCGCCGCAGCCTGTGTTTTATTGCTTAGCGGCTGGTTCCTGGCTGCAACAGACTGGTTGCTGCGCTGGCAGGCAGATATCGCCACCGTCACCGGCGAACAGCGCCGGGTAACGCTGGCCGACGGCTCCACGCTGATTTTAAATACCGACAGCGCGGTAAAACTGAACTATGCCGGAGAACGGCGCGGCGTAACCCTGTTAAGCGGCGAAGCCTTTTTTGAAGTAAAACCCGATAAAAACCGCCCGTTTATCGTCACTACCGCGCAAGGGACTGTAAAAGTAGTCGGTACCCGTTTTAGCGTCAAAACCGGTGAGGCTACCAGGGTGGATGTAGAAAGTGGCATAGTGATATGCAGCGCAGAACAAGGCCAAAACCGGCAATTGAGCGTCGGCCAACATACCGAAATTCATACCCAAAGCGTCGCAGAAATCAGCGCCATCGATACCGGCAAGACCTTTGCCTGGCTAAAAGGCCGGTTAATCTTTCAAGATAAAACCCTAAGCGACGTAATAACCGAACTTGACCGCTACCATCCCGGCGCGATTGTCATCGCCGACGCCAAACTGGCACAAACCCGCATCACCGGCAATTTCAAACTGGACGATACTAATGCGTTGATTCGAACCTTAGCGGATATAGCCGGCGCCAAATCCGTAGGTATTTCACCCTACCTGACGATATTGAAAAGCTAAACCCTCCAATTAAATCTCAGGCACCACAAACCAGCTCTACCGGTAAATCCAAAACGCTAACAAACTCGCCCTAGCTTATTCAAAATGGCTTTACGGCTTTCAGTCCAATATGTTGCCCTCGGACTAGAAGTGAGCGGCCCCAAGTGTGAAAATTTTAAATGGTCGCGTTGCGCAACGTGGAGGTTGGCAAAAAATCTGTGTGCCCAAGTGTGTATTCCTTTTTCTGAAACGTCTCGGTAGCCATGCGCGTTTTATGCGCTGACTATTCAAACCAAAGACAAGGAGTATTCATGTACAGGCTACAACCCATCGCCCCCGGCGTATTGCGTAAATTGACCATCGCTATTGCTCTGGCACTATCCGCTATCGGGCCGCTCCCCGTTTTTGCCGACGAGACCGAGCACATGGATAAGCTAAATACCACACAAAACTTCAATATCCCCGCTCAAGCCTTGCCTGATGCGCTAAACGCATTCATAGCAACCAGTGACTGGCAAGTCGGGTTTCCTGCCGGCTTAGCCAAAGACACCCGCTCGAATGCAGTCGTCGGCGCGTTCACACCGCGCCAAGCCTTAGATAAATTGCTGCAAGGCACAGGCTTAAGTTACCGTTTAAACAACGGGAATAGCGTGACACTAGAAATAGCACCCGGCTCTCATGTAGCAGACTCGACGACATTGTCTGCGGTGACCGTTACCGGCAAAAGACAATACGACCCTACCGATCCCTACAACAAGGATTATTCGGCACCCAACACTACCTTCGCTACCAAAACCGACACCCCCATCATGGAAACACCGCTAAACGTTCAGGTGATTCCGAAAGCGGTATTGGACGATCGCCAAGCCATAAAACTCGATCAAGCGGTGAAATACGTCAGCGGCGTGACGACCGGCCAAGGCGCCGGCGGCTTGGGCGACCAAGTCACTATTCGCGGATTTTTCAATTTCAACTATTTCCGCAACGGTTTTCGGATCGATACCTTTGGTGGCGCGGATGGCACGCGAGCCATGGCCAATGTGCAAAGCATCGAAGTGCTAAAGGGGCCGGCTGCGATGCTGTACGGACGTGTGGAGCCAGGCGGCATGGTTAACGTTGTCACCAAAAAGCCGCTGGATACTGCCTATTACGCGCTACAACAACAATTTGGCTCCTACGACTTATATCGTACCAGCATTGATGCTACCGGGCCGTTGACCGAAAATCGAGACCTACTGTACCGAATGAACGTTTCGTATGAGAACAGCGGATCGTTTCGCGAGCTGGTGGACTACGAAAAAGTATTCGTCGCGCCTGTCTTGCAATGGAATATCAGTCCGCGAACCACGGCGTTATTGGAAATGGAATACCGCCATGAAAATAACGACTACGACTTGCATTCCAGGCCATTAATCATTGACGGCACCCGAGCCGACGGCAGCTGGATAAACCCGCGCTTGGTCGATATTCCGCGCGAACGCAATTTAATGGAGGCCAACCCGAATCCGGTCGAAAACAAATTCGTCGGCTTTAATCTGAAACACCAATTTAACGACCGTTGGGAAATCAGCGAGCAACTAGGCATCAACCTGTTGGACAGAACCCGAACCGCGCTGCTGCCTATCACATTACAAGCTGATCAACGCACACTGAACCGGCGTTTGGTCACCAGCGACTTTTACAGCAACGAAAGTTATTTTACGACCACCAATTTAACGGGCCACTTCGATACATGGGGATTGCAACATACCTTACTGATCGGCGGCGATTATTATCTGCAAGATGAAAATACCGTCGGGTACAGCAGTACGGTTGCCAGTGCTATCGACATCTACAATCCCATCCATACCGGTAATCCGCCCATCAATCCAACGACCCGAGCCGCCAATTCGTTTCATACCATTACCGACCTATACGGCATCTATCTTCAGGATCAAATCAAACTGCCTTATAACGTTCATGTCATGGGCGGTTTTCGTTATCAAAATGTCGAGCAATTCAATGTCTTGTCGCAACAGGTCGGGCAGCGGGCGGATGCGGTGACGCCTCAGGTGGGCGTGCTGTGGCAACCGGAAAAATGGCTGAGCATTTACGGCAATTATGTCGAGAATTTCGGCACGACCAATGGCTTGGGACAAGGCAATACCTTTTTACCGCCACAGACCGCACAGCAGTGGGAAGTGGGATTTAAAACCGCATTTTTCGACGACAGATTAACCAGCACTATCGCTTACTACGATTTAACCAAACAGAACATTCCCACCACCGATTTAACCAATTTAAATTTCAGCGTTGCTACCGGCGAAGCGCGCAGTCGGGGCGTTGAGGTCGATATCAAAGGGGAAATTCTGCCCGGATGGAATGCTATCGCCACCTATGCGTACACCAACACCGAAGTGTTGAAGGAAAACAATCCGAATAATATTCCCGTCGGTAGCCGATTGAGAGGCGTGCCGGATCATACCGCCACATTCTGGACGACATACGACTTTCAGCAGGAAGACTTACGCGGTTTAAAAGTCGGTGCCGGCCTGGAACTGGCGAGCGACAGGAAGGCGACTTTCGATTTCCACGATTTCAACTTCGATGGCTATGGCGTCGTGGACCTGCTGGCCAGCTATACCCGCAAAGTGGCAAAGACCAATGTCACTTTGCAGCTGAATGTCACCAATTTGCTGGATAAAGAATATGTCCACGACGGTTTTGCCGCATTATCCGGCACCCGGGCGACCTGGGGTATGCCGCGCTCGTTTTTGGGGTCGGTAAAGGTTGAGTTTTAAGCATGCGAATTGAGACGGGCAGGATGCCTTCCCGCTCTATCCTACAAACCCGCCGTGTATAGCCAAAGTGGTTTTTATGAGTAGCCATGAAACAAGCCCTCGAGAGTTTATCCTCCTTACAAAGTTTACCGCCCAACCAAGCCCGGCTCGACGTTTAACGATTCTAAAAGCCCGCCGCAAACGATGGTTGGCCGTGCATCTTTATCTGGGTTTAAGCGCCGGATTGCTTTTAGCGGTCGTCGGTCTGACCGGCGGCATACTGGTGTTTTATCAGGAATTGCAGGAAATATTGAACCCGGAGTTGTCTGTCGTTTCCTTACCTGCCGAAGAACAACGACATATACGCTCTTTAGATGACATCGTCGCCGCGGCGGAAAACGCCAAACCGCCAGATAGTCTTTTTTTTAAGGTGTACTACCCACGAAACGCCGAAGTGGCTTACAAATTTTTGTATTTTGTCAGGGACGACAGTAAAACGAACAGTGGCGACGGCTACTATATCTTCGTCGACCCCTATACCGCCCAAGTCAAGGGTTTACAGCTCTGGCATCCCAAAGATCGATATTGGGGCCGGCCTTTGGTCAGTTTCATTATGCAGTTGCATTGGTGTTTGTTGCTGGGTAAAACCGGCGGCACTATCGTCTCGATTCTCGGTGCATTATCCATTGTATCGGTATTGACCGGGTTAATCGTCTGGTGGCCGTTGACCGGTAAATTTAGGCAAGCCATGACTTTCAAGCGCCGCGCGGGAGCAATCAGGTTCAACTTCGATCTGCATAAAACCGTCGGTTTCTATGTCAGTATCGTGTTATTGCCGGTGTTGTTTTCCGGCATCTACATGACGATGCCGGATCGAATAGACGTGCTGCTCAAACCGTTCTCGGCTATCACTCGCCCGAATGCGTACAACGGCATTCCGGAAACAATTGATAGTGCCCCACCTAAAGCTGGACAACAGACGATTAGCTTAGGGCAGGTGGAATCAATAGTGCAGCAATATTACCCTGCGGGCCGACTGTGGATGCTGAATGCACCGAAGGACAGGCTGGATGTGTTTAGGGTGATGAAACGAGACGTCGCGGAATTGAGCCAATTTGTCGGCTATCGGGATTTTGCCGTCGATCAGTACAGCGGCGAAATTCTGAAAGTCTACGACTCCGGCACCGGCTCGAACGCCGATGTCTTTTACGATTGGCAATGGCCCTTGCATAGCGGCCACGCTTTCGGCTGGCCGGGACGGATTTTGGTATTGCTGGCGGGTTTGGCTTGCCCGGTGTTGTATATCACCGGCGTGATTCGTTGGCTGCAAAAACGGCACGCGAAACAAGCTATAAAATTACGCGGCTAACGCCGATTTGATAGTCCAATCTTAATACGGAAGATGGGTTTACGGAATTGAGTAATACTCACCAACCATGAGCTGCAAACTCAACAAACTATATTCCGGCCCGCGAAAAACAAAGTTTTTCTTACACCTTTCAAACCCTAGCTCTATCGAGCTATCCAATAAGTCATCCCCCTTCCCGACATAAAAACGATATTTCGTATTTCACGCGACATATCGTGCCGAAACGATTCCATGGTACTCATGCATGTTGTCTCTCGCCGACACATACCTCCATAAAACTTATTAAAAAACATAACGATACGTTAATTTTTCGCATGCCATCAATAACTGGCATAAGAATTGGCTATTAATTCGTGTAATACATTTTTTTAACTATAAACAGAAAACAGCTAATTAACTTAATTTCAAAACTCAGAAAATGGCATTTGGTATACAGAGAAATAATCTTTCAATTGACTGTCGTTAAATAGTTACTAGCTGCCTGTAGTTTTTACGCGACAAACTATTAAGCACAAATATTTTTTTTAATAATTAATGCAATTAATAATCCGCCAAATCTAATCAAATAAAGAGGTATCAAGATGGAATCAATTAAATTTAAAAAGCGCTTCGATAGCGATTTCAAGACCGTACCCTCAATCACGTCTAAATCGACAAACCATGGCGGCAGGCTTTCCAGTGCTGCATTGGCGATGACATTGTTACTGGGTGCGCAGACAGGGTCTGCATGGGCGGCTACTTTTGATAGCAATATTGTGATTCGCGGCTCGGCGGAGTTTGATAGTTCCGGCTCCCCGGCCGATCCTGTAAACGCTACCCAAGCGGGTTCGCTGACCAGCATTATCGCCGGCTCTACTTCCACGACCACGCTGTTTGGCTCCACGGTCACGGGTCCTGATCCGTTGTCAGGCACCTTAAGCCAGATCGGCGACGGCTTTGGCATCAACTTAAGTGCAAGCGGCACTGGCGGCACCGAGCCGTCGGGCATCAGCCCCCTGTTCGGCGACTATACCTTTTCGATTGAAAACAAATCGGCCGTTGATAGCTTTGTAGTGAACCTGCAATTCCAATTCAGCCATCAGGTCGAAGCCACTGACACACCGCCGTTAAACAATGATGCTGAATTCGCGCAATCCTTGATTGCTTTTTACAAAGCGGATGGCACCGAACTGGCATTTTCCAAGATTATCTCGGATCCCGTTCGCGGCAACGAAAAACGCATACCTAGCGATCCGAATACCGATATAGGTACTGGTAAAGGCGGCCTTGTATCCGACGTCGGTACCCTACTGTTGTCCTTTCTGCTGAACCCAGGCGATTTAATCAACTTTGGCGACAGCAACCCCGATCTAAGAATATTTGGTGGCGCAGATTCCGGCAGGTTTTCGATTAATGCCTCCAGCCTGATTACAGTCGATTCTGTCACCAAGCAAACCAATAACACGGTGCCGGAGCCGGAAACGCTTTGGCTGTTGGTTATCGGCATGGTCTCAGTCATCAGCAGCAGACGTCGTCACCACGCTTTCAATTAATTTCAATTCAATTTAAAGGTACTCAACATGTCAAAATCATTCAACAAACCACTCTTGAAACTGGCCATGATCGCTATCACCGGATTACCGGTATCAGCCTCGGCTTGCGGCTCCGACCCCTTTCTGGGAGAGATTTGCACGTTTACCTATAATTTCTGCCCACGCGGTTATTTAGAAGCCGCCGGACAGACCCTGAGCATTCAGCAGAATACCGCCTTGTTTTCCTTATTAGGCACGCAGTATGGCGGTGATGGGGTGCAGACCTTCGCGTTGCCCGACCTGCGCGGCCGTTCGCCGATTGGTGACGGGCAAGGTCCGGGGCTATCGCCTATCCAGGTCGGCGAAGAAACCGGTTCGGAGTTTGTCACCATCCTCCCATCCCAAATGCCCGCGCACAACCACACAGCCCAAACCAACGTGCTCATATCGGCTTCAATTAATGCGGTGAGTACTGCCGGCAACACCACCAATCCCTCCGGGAAAGTGTTGGCGACTTCGGCATCCAGAGATAATCTCTATTCGAATGCAACACCTAATGCGTCGCTAGACCCAGGTGCCATCAGCGCTTCCGCATCGGCAACGACCACGGTTGGCATTTCGGGTGGAAGCCAGCCCCTGTATATCCGCTCGCCTGTTTTGGGTGTCAAATACTGTGTCGCCACACAAGGCATTTTTCCTAGCCGAAATTAACAGCTGGAATCGTATAAGTCTGCCCTGTGAATTGGCAGATAGTCTGAAGAAGTGTTCCCAACAGGCATAGTTCCCACGACCTAACGTGGGAACTATGAATTTAGGCGAAAACACTCTGATGGACGGGCAAAACGATAGATAATTTGATGCGAACGACCCAAGCTAAACAAACGGCAACGCAAAAATCCGCTTTACCCAAGTTTAAATCCCACAAAAAAGCCGCCCGCGCCGCTAACGCCCCGACTGGTAAATACCGCCAGCCGGTCCAACAAGAAACTGCCGGATTCCTTGGCAACCTCAGCGGCTGAGTTAGCTGCATTTTCCAAGGCCATATTGTTGATGTTGATCAGGTCGTAATATTCGGCAAGGAACAGAATCGACACAATGGCCCCGCCGACGAATAAGGCCGTCCGCAGCATTTTTTTGGCAAAATAGCCGACCGCCATTCCCAGAATAAACGGAGCGCCCAGATTACCCAATAAGAAAGCTTCGGAAAAAATATCGTCGGCAGCGTGCGTTTCAATGGCGTTACTCATAAAATCCGGTCGTAAAATGTGTAAAAGTTTGACGAGGATTTTATAACGAATCCGACTTGCTTAGGGACCGGGATTATTAACAACCGCAAGAACCATTACGGGCACACCCAGCCCTGGATACAGGCATCCATGCAGGCTGGTGTTGAAGTAAACAGGCAGAATTTTTCCATCGGCGTCAAGTCGGGGCTGGCGTTCAAATCCGCCGCTATGGTATTCAATTGATCCAGACGACTTAAACTTTTTGCCCTGACTCTGCTGTAGTATTCGGTATTGGGCATATTGGCAATACAAGCCTTTAACTCGGCGGCTGTCGCGGACGACAGCAAACAAGTGCGTTCATACTGGGTAATCGACGGCAGCTTGCTGAAGATTTTGTTAATGTCAGCGGGCGCGGCAACAGCCGTCGCGCAGATTAGAGTCATTGTCACTGCGGAGACTATCGATTTAAGCGTATTCATAACAGCATTCCTCAAATTTAACAGGGTTGGAAGCAAAACCTGATTTGATTGATTTGAGACTGCGGAAGCGTTATCCGCAGGCTTCCTCTCCTGATTGAAGAGCGTTTACTGTCTGTCAAAATCTAAGCAGCCTGCGACACAAAATGCTTGTCGCTAAGTGCGGCGATGGCCTGCAAATCAATCACCCTATCCACGGAAGCGATGGTTTCCGGGCGATGGGCGATAATGATGCGAGTCAGTTTTAGCTGCTGGACCGCGCCGTTCACTAACTTTTCGCGGGCCACATCCAAGTGGCTGGTAGCTTCGTCCAGCACCAGAATTTTTGGACGTTTGTATAAAGCCCGAGCCAACAACACCCGTTGTTTTTGGCCGCCGGACAGCACCGTCCCCATGTCGCCGATCAGCGTGTTGTAGGCCATGGGCATGGTCATGACGTCCTGGTGCACTGCCGCCAACTGGGCACAGGTTTCGATCCAGGCGTGATCGGGTTCCGGATCGAAGAAGCAGATATTGTCGGCAATCGAGCCGGCGAACAATTGATCTTCCTGCATTACCGCCGCCACCATATTGCGATAATCGTGGCTGTCGATGCGATTTAAGCGCACACCGCCGATCAGGATCTCGCCGGCACTAGGCTGTAACAAACCCAGAATCAGTTTGGCCAGCGTGGTTTTGCCGTAACCGGACGGACCGATGATCGCCACCGACTCACCTTCGGCAAAATCCAGGTTCAGATTTTTCAGCACGGGCGGCTCGGACGGGGCGTAACTGAAATCCAGATTGCGGATTTGGATCGATGCCGGGAGCTGATCTTGTCTGGCACCGCTGCAATGCTCTTGCTCAGGTTCCGCCAAAGCAATATCGGCGACCCTTTCGGTATGCAAACCCAGCATTTTGAATTCGATACCTTTTTCGATGAAGCTACCCACCCGGTGGGTGAATTGATCTTTAAAGGACATGAAGGCAAACAGCATCCCCACCGAAAAGCCACCATCCAAAATAAACAAGGCGCCGAGCCAGATCACCGCTATGTTTTCCACGCCAAACAACAGACTGTTCAGCGCGCGGTAAATGATATTGAGTTTTTGCACACGGATGCCGGCGTTAAAATGATCGACCATCAAATTTTGATAGCCGTGCCGGCGTTGCAACTGGCGGTTGAATAACTTGACGCTCTGCATGCCGCGCACGGTCTCCAGGAGATTGGTTTGCTGCTTGGCGGCGCGCAGGATTTGTTCTTCGCTGGCGCTACGTAGCGGCGCGAACGACACCAAGCGTAACAGGCCGTACAGCAGCGCGGCCAGACTGACGATGGCCGCCAGTTTCCAGCTGTACACCAGCATCATGCCCAAGGTCACCAGCGCCATTACCCCGTCGATGATCGCTTCCAGAAAACTGGTGGTTAAGGTTCTTTGAATCACGTTCAACGATTCGAAGCGCGAGACGATGTCGCCTAAGTGACGCTTCTCGAAAAAATTCATCGGCAACTGCAACAAATGCCCGAACAGATTACTCATCATCTGCAAATTAACCGAAGTACTTAGCACCAGCACCACCCAGGAGCGCAGCGCGGTGATGCCGATCTGAATCAAGGCCAGCAGTAAGAACCCCAAACCCAGCACCGTCAGTAAATTGGTATCCCGAGCAACCACCGCGTTATCGACTACCAGTTGCATAAAAAAAGGCGCTACGATTGCAAACACTTCTATGGCTGCCGCCAATAAAATGATTTGCAAGGTAGCGCTTGAGGCACCATTCAACTGGCCGATCAGGCGGGATAGTTTGATTTGTTGACGTTCGGTTTTTGCAGTAAACGCTTGGGTGGGCTGCAATTCCAGGGCAATACCGGTGAAATGTTTGGAGACTTCGGTATAGGGAACATGTACGGTGCCTTTGGCCGGATCGAGTATCGTCGCCACGCCGCGCTTGACCTGGGTCAACACCACGAAATGATTAAAATCCCAATGCAAAATAGCCGGCAGGCTAAGTTTGCTCAGTTCGTTTAAATCCACCCGTACCGGGCGCGAACCCAAGTGCAATTGGTTGGCGATCTGGATCAGATGATTCAGTGTCGAGCCTTTCAGCGACAGAGAAAACTTCTGCCGCAGACTGGCTAAATCTACCCGGTGCCCATGAAAATTGGCCACCATCGCCAGGCAAGCCAGGCCGCATTCGGCCGCTTCGGTTTGCAGGATAAGCGGGGTTTTTCTGCGGCCGGAAAAATCGAGGATATGTTGCATAGCCATGGCTAAACCCGTCCTAAAATGCTGTAAAGGGGATCGAACACCCATTCGATCAAGCGGCGATGATCCAGCCAGATGTCCGCGTCCAGCAGCATGCCGGATTGCAGAGGAATATCCTGGCGATAGGCTTGCACCGCTTGTTTATCGATTTCCACGGTCACCCGATAAACCGGCTCTTGCAAAGTCACCGGCAAATCGGCTTCTTTGGGGGTAATCAAGGTTTTGGCGATTTCGACGATGCGGCCTTGATGACTGCCGAAACGTTGATACGGAAAGGCTTGATAACGCACCGACACGGTCTGTCCCTGTTCGACAAAGCCCACCGCGCTGGACGGCACCAATAGTTGGGCTTGCAACTTGGCGCCTAGCGGCAGAATGGACAGCAAGGGGTTAGCGGTCGTGGCGTTTTGCCCCTGCTCGGCCAGGATCGTGGTGACGGTGCCGTCGTGCGGCGCGGTAATCACGATGTTGCGGCGCGATTCGGATTCGGTAATATTTTGCGACAAGGTCGAAATATTGCGCTCGATGGCGGCGCGCTGGTTTTTGAATTTCATCTGGCTGCTGTCTGCTTCCAGCTGTGCGGAGCGGATGTCGCGCTGCAAAGTCATTTGCACGCGTTGCAGGGCTTGCAATTTGGCTTGGTGATCCAGCCATTCGTCTTGTTTTTGCTGCGCTTGCACTGCCGAAACAAATTTCGTGGTCAAAAGTTGCTGATAGCGCTGCGAGGTCGCGCCGGCACCGGCCAGACGCTGCTGCTGGGTGGCTATCTCGCTATTCACTTGTTGTAATTCGCGTTGCATCCCATGCAATCTATCCAACACGGAGCGGTATTGAATCTGGTCAATTTGCTCCTGTTTCACCAGCTCGGTTTCCAGGCTTTCCCGGCGCTGTTTCAATTGCTCAATCGCCGCCGCCTGGGCTTGCGGGGTTTCCCGCGAACTTATCTCTGTCGATAATACGAACAAAGTGTCGCCGGCTTTAACGGCTTGCCCTTCACGCACGTGTTTTTCGATCAGGGTGCCGGCCTGCGGCGCATAGACCTTAATCAAACCCATGCTCGGCGACAAATAACCGTTTACATGAGATTTACGGGTATATTCGCCCCAAAAGGCAAAGGCGACCAGCAGCAAAGCGCTGCTGACGGCTAAAGCGGTGAGAAAGGAAAACGACAAGGATTCCACGTGAATAACCTCCCCTAAGGGCTTGTCTTTTTTAAAGTCCAAGGCTTGTTGTCGAAATAACTCATGTTTCATAACGCCATTTCCTTCTCACCATTTTTGACATTGTGACCAAAATCCTCAGAGAACGCCGTAGTCGGCCGCTCGCCGCATGTCTTCGGTCGGCTTGAGGTTATTGGTCACCACTTGCGGACATCTAAAACACGCCGAGCGGCCTTCCTGTTGCCACCACCGGCAATCGGCACGAATCGCGCACACCGGCAATTGCTCGGTGACTGTCGGCGTGAAACGCACGACTTTTTCGGCCAGCCGGCATTTGGATTCCGCCTCCGCATAGTGCCCGCAACCTGTGCAGGCGCAAGGCGCGGAGAAACGAAACACTTCCGCCGGACTGACCGGACCTGCCAATTCGAGCAATTGCTCGGTCACCGGTTGCGGGGCACTCAGATACGCCATTTCCGGCTTATCCGCAGTGCCGGTCATCACGCCGATGACTTGGGCACCTTCCCATTCCGGCTGCGCGCTGGGACATAACACTGGGTTCTCTGAGGTCATGGCACTATCAACCCAGCTGGGTTGCTCCTTGCAGGCCGCCCAAGCCACCGGCACTTGGGTTGGTTATGACGTTATTCAATCCTCTAAACTGATCGAACCAGGGGCCACCGGCGATAATGCCTTTATTAAACACCAAGCTTAACGAGGCTCCGCCGCTGACTTGATCGAGTTGCTCCTGATTCAATTCCACGCCGGCAGCCTCCCGGGCTTGTAAAGCGCGTTCGATGCCTTGCGCGGCAAAGGCGGATAATTCATCGGCAGAAATTCGAGTAGTTTTGTTTGACATGACAGTTCTCCTAAATAATTTAAAAAGCCTTATCTCACGACGAGATTGGCCACAACGGTTTTGACATTGAACGCGCCGGGATTGATGACCGGCCAAAATTTGCGCGGAAATTGGCTTAAATCTTGATCCGGGCCAATCAAGCCGCCGGACACCCGATTTAAATCCTCTGCTTGCAAGACTTTCAGGTCTTGATCGAATTTGGATTTTTGAGACATTGTCTTTCTCCTTAATAAAGTTATGAAGCCGGCGCGCCGCCGGCCCAACGACTGCGATACCGACAAAATTGCTTGCCAGCCGCATCCCCATCTACCGGTTTGTGAACTTGAGCGGGTATTGATACTTTAGGCGTTCGCCACCCTGGGACGCTGTGACAAATTCCACTGCGAAAAGGGGTAGTTTTTCATTCGATATGGATTGAAACGCGTGAGAGCTGCATGCTGCCTGGGCAGGAAAGACTTGATTTCAGCAACGTGGGCAGCTTGTTGATGGGCTAGGAACAGGGATCGGACAGGTTAGTTGGCGTCAACGATCAAACCCAAGATATTTTCCGTCGGGCTTTGCGCCTCTGTTTGGGGCACACCGGCGGCTTCCAGGGAAATGACAATGTCGCCGTCAACGGTCTGAACCGGCGCTTGCCATAAGACATGCGTCGCGGCTGCTGCCAGTGTCGATGGCGCGGGCGACTGTTGCCCAGCGTCGTGCATATCCGTTCGTTCAAAGGTTTTCCGCTGCAGTTCGGCAACGCAATTGCCGGCGGATTCGTCGGTATGCGCTTTCCCCAAAGACGACGCGCCACTACCTGCAACTGCATTTTGCGGCTTATCGGCAACACCTCTTTCAGAGTAGCTAGCCGCCGGCCATGACTCAAGCAAGCCAACTCGCCCAATCCAGAAGCCGCACAGAAACACCGGCATCATGAACAGGACTTGACGATGAACAAGGAAGTTAAACATATCGGCCTCAAAATCGGGGGCAAGCAAATGTCACGAAATATATTGGGGTGGCAAAACCGGTTCGCGGCGAGTTGGCGTGCGGAACCCCGCGTAAACTCCATGCATAGGCACCTTACGCAGTCTATTCCCGCAAAAGTTGCAGCTCTGTGATTTAATTGACTGGAAATGTGTGAAATACTTCACCTACGGCACGCAAGCTCATCGCGAGAGGCGTTGCAAACATAACAGACCGTTACCGAAGGCGGCACTTTATTAAACCCAGCGCTTATAGCCTCATCATGCAAGCAGAAGTCATCGCCAGTCTTAACCACATCCCTTTTCTCGCCGATTTGCCCGAGGATGCCCTGCAAGCCTTGGTATCCAGGGCCAAGGTCATTAAATTCCCAAAAAAGGCGATGATCATCGCCGAGGGCGATCAAACCAGTTCGCTGTACGTCATTTTGTCCGGTAAGGTACGGGTGTTCGGCAGTAACGACAAAGACAAGGAAGTGACCTTATTGATTCAGGAAGCCGGCTCGTATTTCGGCGAACTGGCCTTGCTGAGCGACGAACCACGCTCCGCCGCAGTGGAAGCCCAGGAAAAAACCGTCTGCGCGGTCATCGCCAAAACCGATTTCATCCACTGGTTGAAGCTACACCCCGATGCGGCGATTGCCTTACTCAAAGTATTATCGGAAAAAGTCAGATTCCTGACCGAGAAAGTCAAACAAATGGCTTTGTCGAATGTTTACGAACGTACCATTAAGGTGCTGCAAGACATGGCGGAAAAAGAAGGCGATGTCTATGTCATTCATAACCGCCCGACCCAGCAAGAGCTGGCGACCATGGTAGGGTCGTCTCGGGAAATGATTAACAAGGTGATGAAAGAACTGACCAAAGGCGGTTACATCAGCGTCGACGAAAAAACCCTCAGAATCGAAACCACCCCGCCGGCCTCATGGTGAGCTGTGTATAGCGATTGTCGACAACGCATCATCGCTACTGCACATTGGGTCAATTGACAAAAACCAAAAAATCTAAGCCAAAGTTAATTATTACCTTGATCAGTTAGGGTTTCAGACTTTATCATCCAGAAAAAACATCTTCCGGAGATAAAATGCGCTGCCTTGTGATTTGCTTCATGGTTTTATTTGCGCCAATGTGTTTGGCGGAAACCGATGCGACTGCGGCAAGCTGTAGCGTAGAAAAAGCCGCCAAACTGGTTTCGCTGCAAGGCAGCTTGTTTTACGACGTCGGCACTAAGGGACAATGGCAACCGGCGCAACTCGAGCAAACCCTTTGCGAAGGCAGTCGAATCCGGGTCGAAGCCTATAGCCGCGCATCTTTATTGCTACCCAATGGCATCACTCTGCGCCTTGCCGAGGGCACTGTACTCACTTTAAACGGTATCGCCCCCAATCAAGCGACATTGGTGGATTTGCTGAAAGGCTTTGTCCATTTCATCAGCCGCACCCCCAAGCAGTTACAAATCACCACTCCGATTGCTAACGCCGGGCCGGAAGGTACCGAGTTTGCGTTACGCGCCGACGATGCCAGCGCGGAATTATGGGTTTACGAAGGCGCCGTGCGCTTTTTCAATACCTATGGCGACATTCATCTAAAAGCCGGAGAAGCCGGGCAAACCTTGTTGGGTCAGGCCCCACGCGCGCGAATCGACCTTAAACCCGCCGATGCGGTGAATTGGGCCTTGTATTACCCGCCACTATTGCCTTACTCAGAGTCCGAGCCAGTTACAACACCTGCTCTACGAGCCGCGATTCAGAATTATCGGCAAGGCCGGGTCAATTTGGCACTAAGCGCTTTGGACCGGACGCCGCCGGCTGAACAGTCTTCAGAGTTTTTGAAAGCCCGCGCGGCAATCAGACTGTCAGCCGGGCAAAGCCAGTTAGCGATGCAGGATATTCAAACCTTGCGCTCCGGCAATACGAATGACGCGGACGCTTTGGCGCTGGAAAGCATTCTGGTGCTAACCCAAAATCGCAAAGCGGACGCGCTGAATCTGGCCGAGCGTGCGGTGACGGCAAATCCGCAATCAGCGGTTGCTTACTCAGCATTATCGTACTGCCTGCAAGCCGAATTCGAACTGGAGAAAGCCCTCGCAGCCGCACAGCATGCCAGTCAGCTCTCACCTAACGATGCGATGACTTGGGCGCGGCTGTCCGAACTGCAATTGGCCCTGGGCTTGCGCACTGAAAGCGCAGAATCGGCAACCAAGGCTTTTATGTTGGACCCCAATCTGGAAAGAACCCAAACCGTGCAGGGCTTTTCACAATTATTCAGAGTGGATACCGCTCTAGCCTTGCGGCATTTCGAATCTGCCGTACAACTTGATTCTACCGCGCCACTACCGAGACTGGGTTTAGGTCTAACGAAAATCCGCAGCGGCGACCTGGAAGCCGGCCGCCGCGATCTGGAAATCGCCGCCATTCTGGACCCGAATAATTCATTGTTACGCAGCTATCTGGGTAAAGCCTATTACGAAGAAAAACGCCCGGCGTTGGCCGGAGATCAATTCGACCTGGCGAAACAACACGATCCGAAAGACCCCACGCCGTATTTTTACGATGCACTACGCAAGCAATCCTTGAATCGTCCGGTCGAAGCGCTGCGGGATATGCAACAGTCGATAGAACTGAACGAAAACCGTGGCGTATACCGTTCGAAACTGCTGCTGGACGAAGACGTTGCCGCGCGCACCGCCAACTTGGCACGTATCTATAACGACCTGGGTTTTGGCCGGGTGGCCTTAAAGGAAGCCTGGAAGTCTTTGGGCCACGATGCCACCGATCCATCCGCGCATCGTTTTCTCTCGGATGCTTACGTCGGTCAACCGCGCTACCGCGTCGCCCGCGCCAGTGAACTGTTGCAGGCCCAGTTGCTGCAACCCATTAATATCACCCCGGTACAGCCGCAACTGACCGGCGAAAATATCGGCATTCTGAACAGTACGGGGCCGGGCAGCTTATCGGTCAACGAGTACGATTCCTTGTACACCGGCAACGGCGCGCATATGGTTTTAAACGGCGCGTACGGCAGCCGCAACACCCTTACCGATAATGCCATCGTCTCGGGCGTGTACGACAAACTGTCGATGAGTTTTGGGCAATTTCATTATCAAACCGACGGTTTTCGGCAAAACGACGATTACAAACAAGACATTTACGATGCATTTGCCCAATATGCCATTACTCAGGATTTGAATGTTCAGGTGGAGTTAAAGACAGAAGATGTTCGAAGTGGGGATACGCCATTTCGCTTAAATGGCACACAAGCGCTAAACCAGCGACAAGCAATAGAACAAGACACCGTTCGAGTGGGTGGACATTACCGAATAGACAACCATCAAGACTTACTTTTTTCTTCTTTTTATACCAGCCGCAAAAATAGTATAAACGACCTTTCACAATTTAATATTCTCAGTTTTGGTAGGCCTATTCCTTTAAATCAGTTCACATACAATGAATCAGAAGTCAAAAGCTATCAAAGCGAATTCCAATATATATTTAATTCTGAAAAATTCGATATAACCAGCGGTGCCGGTTATATTAATGCTGATGATGACACCCTACTAAGTAGCCTGACACGCCGTCAGCTTTCACCTTTTAATCTCATCAGCAGCCCGCTCTTTACGTACTCAACTATTGGTGAACGTCAAACCGAGTATTTCAATATTTATAGTTACCTGAAATATAATATATTAAGCAACTTAACTACCACGCTGGGCCTTAGTTACGATTCATACGAAGACCCCGCATTAAAAAAATATCAACTAAACCCAAAACTTGGTGTTATTTGGAACCCAACCCAAAATCTGATACTCCGAGCTGCGGCGTTTCGAAGCATCAAAAGACCATTAGCAAATAATCAAACCATAGAGCCTACCCAGATCGCCGGTTTCACTCAGTTTTATGACGAAAGTAACGGTGCTTCCAGCTGGCAATATGCAACGGGGATTGATTACAATCCTATGAAAAATCTGTTTATAGGCGGCGAAGTTAGCTGGCGAGATAGCCAACAATCGGTTGCTGGTACAGTTCCCAATAGCACATCTCTATTTACTCGAAATGAAGCGGCGCATTTAGCTTATCTTTATTGGTCACCTACCGATTGGCTAACATTAAAAAGTGAATACCGCTTCGAGAAATTCAAACGTGAATTCGCGAACAACCTAGACCCCTCGAATCCGCGTAGTGTCGCGTCGCACCAGGTGCCTTTGTCCATTAACCTGTTTCATACCTCAGGTCTTTTCGCTAAGTTGTCCGGCACTTTTGTAGATCAGCACACCACATCGAGTAGGCTTTTAGCCGGCCTTCCCGCTAATGCCCCCAGATTTACAGGTGACAGCGAGAGTTTTTGGGTTTTCGATGCCCTGCTGGGCTATCGCCTTCCCAATAGATTGGGCACGCTAGCGTTGGAAGGCCGTAATCTGTTCGACAACAACTTTGTTTACCAAAGCGTATTCGACGCCAGCGGCCCCCAACTTAGCCCTTTTATCCCTGAGCGGCAATTGTTCGTCAAATTGAGCTTATTTTATTAATTTGGCGGCTATTTCCAACCAGGATTTTTGTTAAAACAGGAGAACTATAATGAAAAAAATGCAAGCGGCGACCATTTTATTGATGAGTACTTTAATTATTGCGTGCGATAAAAAAAATGAATCAAACCTTCCACCAAAACCAATAAAACAAAATTCATCGGTGCCTACTCTAGTCAAACAGACAGCGATATTGGCTGAAGGCATTAATTTTAAAACCAATCAATTTGTTGTGGTAGATTCGCTAACCGGCAAAGAAGTCAAGCCGTGCATCCAATCCGCAGCCGACAAAGCCGGAGGCCAAGCTTGCGATACTCGCATTGGTAGCGTCGACGAAGCA
Organism: Methylomonas rosea; assembly: GCF_024505055.1. Taxonomy (GTDB): domain Bacteria; phylum Pseudomonadota; class Gammaproteobacteria; order Methylococcales; family Methylomonadaceae; genus Methylomonas; species Methylomonas rosea. Next base: position 27,920 of record NZ_JANIBL010000018.1, on the reverse strand, counting down.
GTGTTAAATGCATTAAAAATTGATAAACCTATCGATGGAGTAATCGTCAAAAATAATAAAGAAATTAGGGCAAAATTCTTTGTCTCGGTAAAAGCCGTATTCGAAGGTTCATTCTGTAATACCTTCTTTCTAAATGGTCAGCAATACGAAACATGTTATACACAAGAACAAATCGACGCTGCGTTTGAATAAAATAAATTAACATTTAGCAATGACTGCCCCAAAATATTGAAGTTAGCATTTGAAATTTATTGGATACATCAAATATATTTTCTATATTAGGAAAAATACAGATTGATAGTCCAATATAGCAACATGTTCAACTCATGTAATGAATATTGGTGGGCTCGCATGTGCGTCCCACCGTACTCAGATTGATTAATCCTCCTATACCACGACTGGCAAACTCCTTATGGCCCGTCCGTTACGCATCACCGTTGTCACCGTTCTGGGGTTTTTACTAAGTACGCTGGTAGATTTAGGTTTCGATACAGAAAGCAGACTGGGTTTGGACACCTTATTCAAAATCCGTGGCACGCAAACACCACCCGAGCAAGTGGTAATTGTCGCGATGGACGAAGCATCCGAGACTCGCTTGGGCGTGGGTCAAGACTTGACTCGCTGGCGCGAGTTTCATGCAAAACTGCTTGACCAATTGAATCGCCAAGGCGCGAGTTTGATCGTGTTCGATCTGCAATTTATTGCCTCGAATCCCAGCGTAGACCCAATGCTGGCTGATGCAATGCGTGCTGCCGGCAAGGTCTTGATCAATGAATGCGTGCAAAAATTTCGCCGAGGTGTCGAGGACTTTTACGGACGGGAAGAATGTTCGGACCGCAATAAAATGCCCGCCATTTCCCGCGAAGGCGAACCAGCGACAAGCTTATCCGAGCAACTGGTAGTCATGCGCAAACTGTCACCAATACCGGCAATTGCCCAGGCGGCGCTGGATAGCGCACCGTTTTATCTGATTAACGACTCGGAAAATAACCCTATCCGCGAGTCCTGGACCTTTTACGATGCGCTTGCCGAAGCACCCAGTCTACCGGTCTTGGCATGGTTTTATTACCAACAAGCCAGCAGCGATAATCCCGATGAACAGCCCTTATCGGTTTGGTTGACTGCGCAACGGCGAACGTGTGTAAACTCACCTAAGCTGGACAACCGTGCCAAGAAATTGATCTGCGAAGGCGACAGCCGCTACCTAAATTACTACGGCCCGCCGCGCACGCTCAGAATGGAATCCTACGCCGATGTTTACGAAGGCAAGGTCGAAGACTTGCAAGGCAAAGTGGTTTTTGTCGGCCGCGCCAACCGCCAATTCTCGCCGGGTAAATCCGACTTTTTTCCAACCCCCTATTCCGACTCGCACACCGGCAAAATGGCCGGCGTAGAGATCATGGCCACGCAGTTCGCCAACTTGCTGGAAAATAGTTTTATCGAAATACCTGCGGCGGGCTGGTTAGTATCAAGCGTATTCGGCTTACTTATCGCCCTGTTGCTGGTCAGTTTTACCGGTTGGCCCGGCATTGTCCTCAGTCTGGTCTTTGCCTCGGCGTATGCCGGCTCGGCTGTCTGCTTGTTCGGCCAGCACCATTGGTGGTTGCCGGTCGCCGGGCCGTTATTCATGCAATTGCCACTGTCCTGGCTGCTGAGCTTGGCTTGGTCGCGCTACGACTTAATGTGCGAACGCGGGCGGATACTTGAATTCGTCAGTAGAGTGTTTCCGCAATGGGTCGGCATGTTGCCCGCAGCGCCTGGGCAATGGACGGAAACCGCTAACGCCGGCATCGCTAGAAGTGAAAAAGATGTTTCCGGTTTATGTCTGGCTACCGACATCGAAGGCTATACCACCATCGCCGCCCAACACTCGCCTCGGGAAATGTGGGAGTTATTGAATACCTATTACCAAGTGCTAGGCCATCCGGTAGTGTCGCACGACGGTGTGATCGCCGATGTCACCGGCGACGCGATGATGGCGGTGTGGTTCGATGCGCCGGTAAGCAACCAGCGCCGCGCCGCCTGTTTGGCCGCACTGGAAATGGCTGCGGCGGTGGCGTCGTTCAATCTATCCTCCAGCCAGGAAGCGCTTGCCACCAGCATCGGCTTGCATGAAGGCGAACTAACCCTGGGTAGCCTGGACGCCGGCACATCCAGCCATTACCGAGCCATCGGCGATACCGTCAACACCGCCTCGCGGATTCAAGGCGTGAACAAGTACTTAGGCACGCGGATTTTAGCATCGCACAGCATCGCCGCCGATTTGGACGACATCGTCTCCCGGCCGGTAGGCACCTTTCGCGTGGTCGGCCGCACTGAGCCGGTGACGCTAGTAGAAATCGTCGGACTCAAGCACGGCAGCGATACCCAGCCTAACGAAGTACATCGCATCTTTGCCGACGGCCTGGCAGCCTTCCAGCAAGGCTTATGGACGGAAGCAGCCCGACTATTTCAAGCGGCACTCGCTATCGACGCCAACGACGGCCCCAGCCATTTTTATCTGCAAAAAACGTTGGCATACTGCGAATTAGCTCCGTTGGAATGGGATGGGATTTTCGTATTGGACGGCAAATAAGCTTCGACTTTTTGCTACTAATCAAGCTCTGCACCAAAGCCAAGTATTGCTCCCAGTGCGCTCTGGATAAAGCGCGGGATTAAATCAGCATCCGGGCGACTATCTTTTGGATACTTTTCTTCCCGATTAGTAAGAATCTTCAGCTCGAGCCCAAAAGTTCGTCATTCCGATAGGAATTCGCTTCGCGCTCTAACGGGTGCCGGAACTCAGGCTTCATGCTGGTAACGGATGATGAAATATCCGGGCTAGTGATATGCGCGAAAGAGATCACATCTGAGCGCCCCATGAATCATGGCATTTGACTGCTGACTCTGACCGAACAAGTGCCATTGTCCTGTAAGCAATAAGTTGGTTTTTCCGGGGCTTATTTGGATTCACACGGTTTGAGAGTATTTTTAAAAACGGGTCCGATTGTTGTCACCTCACCACCCAAAGCGACGCCTAACTTGAAATTTTCCGATAGGGGGCACATTGGCCGTTTATTTCTCCTCCCATTATTTCGAGTTGTGCTGCCGTTACCGGCCGGCTATAAAGATAGCCTTGCAATAAATCGCATTGTTGAGTTTTAAGAAAGGCTAATTGCGCTTCGGTTTCTACGCCTTCGGCGGTCACGTCCAGCTTGAGCTCGTGCGCCAGAGCGATAATCGCTCTCACCAACGTCATACTGCCTTCGTCGTTAGGAATGTCCTGAACAAAAGAACGGTCTATTTTGACACTATGGACCGGAAAGCGCCGCAGATAGGTAAGACTGGAGTATCCGGTGCCGAAATCATCGATGCTGAGCCGAATTCCCAGTTCTTGCAGTTGTTGCAGAATCGCGAGCGTCCTTTCCGGATCTTGCATAACCGCCGACTCGGTGATTTCAAGTTCCAGTGAAGAGGGATTCAGGCCGGTTTCTTCCAGCACCGCTTTAATGGTTTCAAACAAATCATGTTCAAGAAACTGGCGGGCTGACAAGTTCACGGCTACCTGACTGAGCAGCCCATGGTTCTCCTGCCAAGCCTTGGTTTGCAAACAGGCCGTGCGCAACACCCAAATGCCGATGGGGACGATTAAACCGGTTTCTTCCGCTACCGAAATAAACCGGATGGGACTCACCAGGCCCCACTCCGGATGTTGCCAACGCACCAGCGCTTCCGCGCTGACGATACAGCCGCTGCTTGAGTCTATCTGCGGCTGGTAGTGAAGCAGCAGTTCATTATTGAGCAAGGCATGTCGCAAGCCGCGCTCTATGGTCATGCGCTCCAGCGATCTTGCGGTCATTTCTTTGGTATAAAACTGATAATTGTTCTTGCCGCGTTCCTTGGCAAGATACATCGCCGTATCGGCGTTCATCAGCAGGTTTTGGCTAGTGTCTCCGTCTTCCGGGTAAATGCTGATCCCAACGCTGGCGGTAATCACGATATCGTTACCCTCGATGCTAAACGGTTGGGTCAGTATTTCGATGGTCTTTTGGGCGATTCTGGCGACATCGTCGATCAGATTGATATTGCTCAGCAGCACGATAAACTCATCGCCGCCCAGCCGCGCCAGGCTGTCATGGGTACGCACCGAGGTTTTTAAGCGTTCGCTAACCTCTTGTAATAATAGATCGCCTAATCGGTGACCTAAGGTATCGTTGATCAGCTTGAAGCGGTCCAGATCGAGAAACATTAGCGCTAATCGGGTTTCATAGCGCTGGGCGGAAGCTAAAGTCTGAGTAAGATGATTGTGAAATTGGACGCGATTCAGCAGACCGGTTAAGGGATCGTGATTGGCGATATAAATCAATTGCTGCTCGGCGTACTTGCGGTCGGTAATATCCTGGATCTGGACAATGAAATACTGCGGTTCGTTGGCCGCGTTGCGCACCAGCGATGCGCTGAGCAGGCTCCAAACCCGCTTGCCGGCTATTTTGTGATAGCACTCAACTTCAATTTGAAACGACGGCAGTTCATCGGCCAACAATTGGCGCAGATGGCGGCCAAGCACTTGTTGGTAATCGTCGTTATGCGTGAACATCTGCAAATTGGAACTCAACAACTCTTCTTCTGAGTAGCCGAATATTTTGCACAACGAGCCGTTCACTTGTAAAAAACGCCCGTCCACCGCGACCAATGCCATCCCGATGGCGGCAAGATCGAACGCACTGTGGAAGCGTTCTTCGCTTTCCCGCAGTAAATTTTCCATTTGCCGCCGCGTGGTAATGTCCCGAAATACCAGTACCGCACCTAACAAGCTGCCGTCATCATCCAAGATAGGGGCGGCACCGTCGTCTATGGGGAGCTCCTCACCGGATTTCGAAACGAGTATGGTGCCGCTGTCCATGCCGCATACCGCGCGGTTGCTTAATACCCAGGGGATAGGGTTTTCAGCGACGGTGCGATTCGATTCGTTTAGCAGTGTCATCAGTTCGCTGACCACCGCGCCTTGGGCTTGCTCTTGCTGCCAGCCCGTCGCCAACTCGGCGACGGGATTCATAAACTGGATTTTGCCTTCGGCGTCGGTTGCAATCACTGCGTCGCTGATGCAATGCAAGGTTTTCGCAAACCATTGTTCGCTATCCTTCAGCTTGCGTTCCAACTGATGCTTATACAGCGCGACTTCGATAGAGGCGTGCAGTTCATCCGGCCGAAACGGCTTGATTAAGTAACCATAGGCGCCAGTGGCTTTCGCGCGTAACAATGTGGAAGGATCGCTGTACGCGGTCAGAAAAATCACCGGGATATGTAGGGAGTCGCTGATGGTTTGAGCGGCGTTGATACCGTCCATCTGGCCTTTGAGCACGATGTCCATCATTATCAGATCAGGCGTATACTCGGTTGCTAGGCTAATGGCTTGTCCCCCCGAAAAAGCAGTCGCGACCACTTCGTAACCGAAACTTTCCAATTGACCACGAAGATCCATCGCGATAATGGCTTCGTCCTCGACGATCATGATTTTGCTGGCAAACATAGATTGCTTCCTCCTACTAAATGGCGCTGGCAAAACGCAAGGTAAACCTAGACCCGTGTTGCCGATCCAGCGTCATGTCCCCCATGAGTTGATTGGTCAGCGAGTTAACCAACTGCAAGCCTAGGGAGGTGCTTTTTTTGAAATCCAGACCAGCAGGAAAGCCGATACCATCATCGGAGATCACCAGGATCAACGTCCCGTCATCATGGCGGAAGCTGATGCCGATTTCGCCGGCCCTATCATCCGGGAAGGCATGCTTAAGAGCGTTGGATAGCAGCTCACTAATGATCAGTCCGCAGGGAATTGCAGTATCGACATCAAGAAATACATTGTCGATGCTCATGCTTATTGCGATCTTGCCTGACCGATCTCCGTAGCCGTATAGCAGGTGGTCGGCCAAACTACGAATATACTCATTGAAATCGATACGAGCCAAATCCTTGGAATGGTAGAGTTTCTCATGTAATAAGGCCATGGCCTTGATACGGTCGGCACTCTGCTTAAGCAGTTCCACAGTCTCTGCATTTTTGACATTTCTGGCTTGGAGGTTAATCAGGCTGGATACTACCTGAAGATTGTTTTTTACCCGGTGATACACTTCCTTAAGCAACATCTCTTTCTCGTTGAGGGCTTGCCTAAGCTTGTCATTGGCGCTTTTGCGCGCCGAGATGTCAACGATTGAGCTGAGGACAATAGTACCGTTCTCATCATCGATAAGGCCCAGGCCTATTTCAATAGGGAATTCGGTGCCGTCCTTACGTAAGCCGTAGAGGTCTCGTCCGGCGCCCATCGGTCTGGACACAGGAGCGGCAAGGTAGGCTTGGCGGAAGCCGGCATGCGCACTACGAAACCGCTCCGGCACTAGGATTTCGACCGCTTGTCCAAGCAGTTCCGTCCGCGAATAACCAAAAGACATCTCAGTTTGTAAATTGACCATCTGGATGGTTCCCGACTCGTTGACCATGACTATCGCGTTAGGGGCTGACTCCACCGCTTGCCGGAAGCGATGATCCAGGCGTTTACGTTCGGTGATGTCAACGATGGAACTTACGATGACGATACCGTTGGCATCATTGATCAAGCCCAAGCCTATTTCAACGGGAAATTCGGTGCCGTCCTTGCGCAAGCCGTAGAGGTCTCGCCCCGCCCCCATCGGTCTGGACGCGGGAGCGGCAAGGTAGGCGTGGCGGAAGCCGACATGCGCACTGCGATACCGCTCGGGCACTAACATTTCGACGGGTTGCCCTATTAATTCAGGGCGTGAATAACCAAAACACCTTTCGGTTTGTAAATTGACCATCTGGATGGTTCCCGACTCATTGACCATGACTATCGCGTTAGGCGCTGCCTCCACCGCTTGTTGAAACCGGTACTCCAGCCGTTTATGTTCGGAAATATTTTCATGTATTACGACAATGCCGCCCGGTTTTGGATCGGTAAAGCGCAGCACTTTGCCGACAAACCATTGTGGTTCGGATGCGCCGGGATAACAATATTCGAGCGAAAAACAGGGTATTGTCCCCGCCAGGACTGCGCGAATACCTGCGAAAAACGCCTCTCCGCCTCTATTTTCAACCAGATCGGCATCCAGCAGCGCCAGATAGCTTTGGCCAATGTCGAGCGCCTGTGCATCACGGTTATGGTCACGTTCGAAATCCAGCCATGGCTGATTTAGCGCTAGGATGTTTCCGGCGTCATCCAGAACACAAAACTGCGCTGACAAAGCATTCAAGACCAAACCGGCAAACTGTTCTAGGCATCTTACACCGGTAACACTATCGTTCGGCGCTATTGCTTTACGTCTAAGTTCCAGGGCTATACTGACTTGACGCGCTAAGGCTCCCAGAGCGCCAATCTGCTCCTCGCTTAATTCTCGCGGCACGCTGTCGAGAATACAAATCGTGCCTAGCGCTTCGCCTGTAGATGCGCGCACCGGAGCGCCGGCGTAAAAACGAATATGCGGCGCCGCAGTGACCAGAGCATTGTTCGAGAAGCGTCTATCCTGGTCTGCATTTGCGACCACCATGACGTCCTGATACAAAATCGTTTGGGTACAAAACCCGCCTTCCCGTGAATTTTCGGTGGCGCTTATGCCTATTTTCGCCTTGAACCACTCCCGGTCGCTGTCAACCAGGGTTATCAGTGCGTAAGGCGTGCCGAAAATCATTGCTGCCAGCGAGACTATATCGTCGTAGACCTGCTCCGGCGAAGTATCGAGAATTGAGTATTCGTGCAGCTTTTGGATACGCAGGCTTTCATGTTCCGAATCTAACGTATCAAACATTCCCCCACCTCAGATCGTTATTGACCGGTATGACTGATGCCTTTGTTCCACGCCGATGTCTTCGGTCACTTGCCACTCGACAACTTTAGTTTAGCTCAAACATCTCAACTGAGTAGGCGATTGGCTATCTCTGATTATGCAACTGCTTCAGTTCAATGCCTCGCGCATCCTGAAAACCGCCATTCCGGCAGGCACCGTCTTTACAGCAGTTATGCAAAAAAGAAATTTGGATTAAAAAGTTTACCGGATTTTAGAATGGCGAACCCCAGGGATGGCAATCAGTAAGTCATACCGCAGCCTAAGGTCACGATTAGCATTGATGTGGTTTCGGATTTGTTCGCGCTTGGCCTTGAGTGATTGTTCTATCGTGGCCAGATCGGATTTGATCGATTAAGCGATAGCGGCGTCGGCAGTATCCAGACGATTGGCCCCCATTTGCTGGATTCCAGCAGTTGCTCGACTCCGCGCAGCAAGACTTGCAAGTGCCTAATATTTCGCGACGGCTGTGTCCAAACGCCGACTGCCGGGTGAATGCGTAATGCATGAGTTGGCATCCAGTGCTATGGATGCCAAGCTTCGAGCTATCCGTGCAGCCCGGATTTCAGTAGTCCATGCCGAAATGACGATTTTGAGTATGCGCGAGGCATTCAGTTAAAGCAGCTTGCTAATCAGCTAAGGGGATGTTTAGAAATTCTCGGCTTACGCAACAGCCGGAGCCCATAGACCACGCAACGAATCCAGACTTCATGGATGACTCCTAGCCTACCATCCATGGCCGCTCTCTTACGCATCCGTGCCGGTATGCTGCTTAGCTGAAGATTCTTGCCAATCATAAATTCCCTTAAATAAGGTAAACCTTAGCCTGGACTTGTAAGCAGCGAAGTAGAATCAGCCGAAGCCAGTCAATTCGCTTCTGATCCGCTCAGTGAACGGCTCTTGGGACATCGGGTATAACTTTACAATTTTGGAATGACAACTGGACTCCCATCTGCGAAGGCTGTCGTAATAGCTGAAACAATCCCTTATCCTTCCGTACTTACAAGGGCATAAATACTCACGAGTTATATAATAGAATACATATAAAACAATAGTTTATTGATTTTTCACCCACTCGCCCCACAATGCCGTTAAGTTAAGAGCTGAACATATAAAGGCCAAATTTATTCGACCTTTAGTGCCCATAGTGCGAATAAATTCGCACCGAAAAAATTTAAACTTCACCCCTTCTCCTTTATGCACTATGGGTATTTATGCCCTGCGGGTACGCGCGGAGAAGGGGCTTTTACGACAGCTTCCCGAGAGAGAGGAGCAAGAATATTTGAGGTCTGGTCGATATAATCCCGATCAATGCCGATCTATTTCCTTCGCTTGCGCCCCATTGTCGATGGCTTTATCAATTAACATCACACTGCCGCGTATCAAGGCGGCAAATAGCAATATTGAAAAGACTAATCCCATGGGTAAGATGCCTAGTAAGCCGGCGATAACGACAATCAGCATGGCGATGCCGGTATTTCCTATCTTAACGATCTTCATTTGCCCTCCAGGACCGTTTGTCGGTCGAAACGAAATCTCGCTTTCACTATATCGGCTTATTAAAAATCAACAATACGCATTACCGGTAATTGATTGTTTTGCCTCATAAAACAATATTTTAAATAAGTATATTCTTCGGCTTTTCCCAAACATTGAGAGCAGAGTGAAAACCCCACAATGCAAAAGGTGGCGCTCAGATCGTATCAGTTCGGCAAACTGCACGAATAGACGAAATCAGCGATAGCAAACCAACGTTAGCTGCTGATACTAATTAAGAACTTCAGGAAACCATTTCCCCGCTTACCAGTCTGGTTTAAGTGCGAGTTAAGACTTTAAGGTTTTAATCGCCACGCGGTCGGAGGCCGGCTTCTATTGACAAAACACCCCGTTGAGCCAATACGTCGCCCGATTCAAAGTATTTATGAACAGCATCCAGGACGAAAAATAATGACTAAAAGATTACTCGCTATCGCCATCGGTACCAGCTTGTTAACAGCCTGTACCACTAACCCTTATACCGGCCAGTCCGGCATGAGCAACTTAGGCAAGGGTGCCGGCGTCGGCGCGGCAGTCGGTGCCGGCGCCGGAACTTTATTCGGCGGTAACGACTGGAAAAACGCCGGTCTGGGCGCATTAGCCGGTGCCGCGGTGGGTGCCGGTGTCGGTTACTACATGGATAAACAACAGGAAGAAATGCAGCAATCGCTGCAAGGTACCGGGATCGAAGTACAGCGTACCGCGCAAAATCAGCTGACCTTGAACATGCCCAGCACCAGTGATGTTACCTTCGCGTTCGGCAAGGCCGATTTGACACCGGAAGCCCAGAATGCTCTGGAGCCGGTAGCAAGAGTGTTGACCAGCTACCCGGAATCGACCATTTCAGTCACCGGCCACACCGACGACGTCGGCTCCGATGCGGACAATCAACGTTTATCCGAAGCAAGGGCGACCAGCGTGGCCAACTTTTTGGGACAACGCGGCGTAAACCGCATGCGGATTTCGCAGCAAGGCATGGGCGAAAGCTCGCCAAAAGTACCTAATACCAGCGATGCCAACCGGGCAATCAACCGCCGGGTAGAATTGGCAATTAACGCCAATCAAAACGCCGGCGCCTCGCAACAACCGCAAACCCAGCCGACTCAACAACAAGGTGGATATCCGCAACAGAATTACCCCCAACAAGGTTATCCACAGCAAAACCAACCGTATCAGCAGGGCTACCCGCAACAACAAAGTTACCCTCAGCAGAATCAGCAATATCAGCAATATCAGCAAGGTTACCCGCAGCAACAGGGGTATCCGCAACAGAACCAACAATATCAGCAGTACCCGCAACAGCAGTACCAACAACCTTACTATCAACAGCAATAAAACGTTGTCTTAACAGAGATTGAGCTGCATGGCTCAATCTCTGCCTAGCTCGACTCAGGTCTCGCCGGCTCTGACATCGAACTCGATTTTCCAGCGCAGTTGATCGCGTTTGGAAACGGCTTTCAATTCCAGAGTCCCCACTTCGGTCACTGCCGCCGACAAATGCACCGGGACGATGTCGCCGGCATGCCGGCCTTCTTCCGGCAAGGTAATCTCAATTTCGTCCAGCTCTTCCAACTCGTCGTCGTGCCAATAGTCCAAGCGTACGCCCACCGTATCGTCGCGGCGGGTTTTTGAACCGAAAAAGCGAAAGCGTACCGGCTCGCCGATGATCAAACCGAACTCGTCGTTGGGTAACTCCTGTTCGCTACCCTCTTCCATGCCAAACGGCGCGATACACAAGGCTTCGATTTCCGCAGGCAAACCGGGCACCGCAGGCATGGAACTCTCGATGCCGACGTAATAAGCCGCTGCCGTACCGCCTTTGATGCGCACGCCCTTGCCTTTCCGGACAAAGCCGTAATACGCCGCGCCGCGTGCCACCGCCAAGTCCAGATCGGCGCCTTGCAATAGTCTGGCCGGCGCGGCTTGTTCGGCCTGCAACCAGTTATTGAGAATCTGCATCAAGCGCTCGGCCATCAAGCCGGCTTTTAACACCCCGCCGTTGAACAATACGGCGGTCGGATGCAGAAAGCTGGCGTGTTCCGGCAAGATATGATCTGATAACTCGCCGGTCGCTTCTTTTTGCCGCGACAAAAATGCCGCCAAATGGCGGGTGATGCCGGCATCTTGGGCATAAGGTAAACCGGCGGTGCGCAAACCGCTGCGCGGCCTGACCACCGGTCTTTCTTCAATAGGTATCCACGGTAAAAAGCCTTCGACCAAGACGCGGTTCAACTCGTCACGGGTCAGTTCGGTGCGCAGAGTGCCGCCGATCAGGGACGATCCCCGGCTCGCCACGACTATAGGCATGCTACCCAACTCGGATTGGTTGAACAGTTTCTCTTTCGCTTCCCGGCAGGCATGCGTCAAGGCTTGTAATTGCCAGGATTCCAGGCGTTTACCGCTCTCTTGTTCCAGTTTGGCTTTCACGGTATAAGCCAAGGCCAAATCCATATTATCGCCGCCCAACAGGATATGATCGCCGACCGCCACTCGGGTCAATTGCAGATTGCCATCCTGTTCGGTGACTGCAATCAGCGACAAGTCGGTGGTGCCGCCGCCGATGTCGGCTACCAAAATCACATCGCCGATTTGCACATGATTGCGCCAATCGCCTTCGCTGTTTTCGATCCAACTGTACAACGCTGCTTGCGGTTCTTCCAGCAATACCGCCTGCCCTAAACCCACCGCGCGGGCTGCTTCGACCGTCAGTTCGCGAGCGGCTGGATCGAACGAAGCCGGCACGGTGATGGTGACGTCCTGATCTTGTAAATTGTGTTCCGGGAAACGGTGATTCCAGGCGTCGCGCAGATGTTGTAAATAGGCTTTGGTCGCGGCAAACGGCGAGATCCGCCCCACATCTTCCGGCGCTTCCACCGGCAAAATCGCTTGCTTGCAATCGACGCCGGCATGGCACAGCCAGCTCTTGGCGCTGGACACCAACCTGATAGGGGTTTTGCTGCCCAGATTGCGGGCAATTTCACCGACCAAGTATTCGGGTTTACCGGTCCAGGGCAACGCGGTTGCGCCTTCGGCGATCTCGGCCGAATGGGCCAGATAAGTAAATGACGGTAGCTGCGCCTTGTCTTCTATCGTGCCGGGACCAGTCAGTTGCGGGATTGCCAACACATCCAGGGCTACTTGGTCGTCGCCAACTTCCAGATCGACATAAGACAAGACGCAATGCGTGGTGCCTAAATCGATACCGACCGAATAACGCGCGGTCATAATTCCACCTCGGCCGGTGCGACGATTTTGGCGTTATGACCCTCGGTTAGTTTGGGTAAACGCAGATCGGTGACTTGCCAGCCTTTGTGCACTAAAGTGCCGGTAAACGGCGCTTCGCCGACGATATTGCCGGTCAAACGGAATGACGCGGCATCGAAGCCTTTGTTTAAGGTCACCCGATTGCCTTCGGGATCGTTGCTGACTGGTGTCAAGGTAAAGTGCTCGCTGACTGCCTTGCTGCAACCCTGATGGACCACCCGCGCCGCCGCGCCGATTTCGGCATCGGAAAAGGCACTGACATCTTCTTTAATAAAGTCGATAAAGCGGGCTTCCTTTTGCAGCAAACTTAATAATTGCAAGGCCGCGTCTGGTGTCGCTTCTTTCAAAATCACTGGTTCCGGTGCCGGCGCCTGGACAATTTTCTCCACTTCGACGATCTTTTCGACGATTTTGACTTCGGGTTGCGGCACGATAGGGGCGACGGTCGGCACGGCCGATTTGCAGCGGCGCATGCCCAACAGCACCGAGACTAAAACCACAATCAGGATCAAAGCCAACAGCGCGGCGGTGCCCGCCAAACACACATGCCACAAATCGAAGGTGGTCGGACGCAAGGATAAATCGATAGTGTAGGTATTCATGAAAATCGAGTGATGGTTGTTAATTTAAACATTGGCTTTACGGTCTAATGTTCAGAGTTGTCGCAAAAGGGTAAAACCAGCGAGGTGTTAAGTTTTTACGACAATTCGATTGGACACAATATCAAGAAGAAGATCAGTTGCCTGGCATACCGGCTTTCTTCGCGGCTTCTGCATACATTAATTCCTGTAGCAGATTGCGCGTTACCTGGATACGCATTTTCTTCAAATGCCGGTCAGCGACAGCACCCGGCACTTCGGCGTCCGTATAAACTTTACGTATTTCGGCCAAGGTCGGCTCGCAAGATTTGATTATCACATCGGTGGCATTGCGACTTTCCATTTTCGCAAACTCGGGTTTTTGCATAGTATCCACTACACATTTTTTGTACGTGTACTGAGCTTGCTGAATTTTCTGGATAGTCTCATCTTTTAATGTGGTTTCGTTCCATTCTTCCTTGGCTTCTTCCGCACAGGCTAAACCTGTGATCATCATCAGCGCGACAATTAAACGGTATTTCATGATTTGCTCTCCAATGGGGGCGTAATAATGGCTGGCGATTTTACGCGATGCCGGCTGAAATGAACAATTAGTCGGAACCGGCAGGCGGTCAGAAAGGGTCTTGCTTAGGCTGCATGCCCGCTGTGGCGTGCTGTTGATTCACCCAAATCCCGGGCAGACTCGCGGTTCAACGCCAGAGCGTTAAGATACCAGGTAGCAAGCGAAAAGCGACGATAAGGGGCGAATGCCCGTTATTTAATGAACAGATTATGAACTGGAGTACTGCTGAACTTGGGATGGACTATCTGAAAGGGGGAGCGACGTCAATTTTGCGGACAACTAAAGCAAAATACCCATCGCCCCCTGTTTACATCGATTAACTAATCATAACGGCTGAAGTACGCTTACGCCGCGTCACAAACCTCTTTAAACTCCGGGATACCGGCGGTTATGCGAATACGTAAGAAGTTTAACTGTCTTTGCAACTCATCCTCGGCATCACCGACACTTTTAAACACCTGAACCATCTTTTGATCGTTCAACAAATCCGAGTAATTAGCATCGATGAATTCCAGCACTTCAGAATCCATTTCGGTGATGCTACTCAAAGCAGCTTCCATCCGCGCCAATACTGCTTTCAACTCTACCAGATCAACAGCCATAAAACCCCCCAACGCAAAAATTTGATTATATCAGGGCTGGCGCGGGTTTGACGCAAATAACCGTAAAATTTTACCGAGAAAAAACTAACCAAATTGGTGCATTAAAACTTAGTGATCGCAAACATGCCGAGGCGAACCGGGCTGATTTTGGCCCTGAGTAACATCAGACAATAAAGGCATGACTTCCGTTATTCCCTCGCCGCATTGTTTCATTTGTTGCATGGCTTTGTTGGCCGACACATCCTTACCAAACTCCATAGCTCTCGCCATGGCTTCATCGCGTTTTCCCGCCGCGCATAAACTCTTAACTTCGGCACTCATTTGTTTTGCCTGTGCTTGAAAAGCCTGTATCTCGGCCTTGTCTATGTTCTTCACGCAATTTTGCATGGTTTTCATTTGCTGCATCATCTGCTGCATTTGCGCTTTGTCCATATTTTTAAACGCATCATTTTGGGCGGCCGCTAGGGTTGGGAACAGCAAAAGCATCGTTATCAATAAATTTCGCATGATTTTCCAAAAAAATTATGAAGATACCGTGAAACTGTAGAAGCCTTCTTCGTGGATGGCAAGCACGCACGATAACGCCGGCAAAAATCCAGGGCTAGAGCGTTGTCGTGACAAGATCGCCGGATTTGTCGGATCTGCGACATCGTTTGGCAAGTTGATTTGAAGCAGTAATCCAAATCAATCAATGACCTTCGCTGTCATTCGGTGATTTGGTCAATTGGCCTCATTCTTGAATGCCTGATGGCATTCGCCATAAGCAGCCCAACCATGGAACACATTTTTCCACTGCCCCGCCCGACGCCCGCGCCGTCCAAACCGAGCATTCCAGTGATACAAGCCGGCCATCGCTACAGCATCGACGCACAAAAATTGGCTGATAATCGGCTTGGCTATTTGGAGCATGATCTGCAAAACGGTTTGCTCGGCGACTACCAGTTAAGCATCGAACAGGCTATGACAATAGCTGTGGATACTAAACAGACGCCAACACAAGCATTCGTGTGGAACAGCGATTTACTGAACCCACCGCTCAAAAACTGCTTACCCATTACCAACGCTCACCCGCAACAGCCCGATCAGAATCGTTTGACCTTGCTTGACGCCAGCATGGCCGCACTGGAAGTAAGCTTGCTAGACGATACGCCAACGCTAAGTATTGCGCCCCGTTTCGAACTGGAATGGGACACCGCCGGTTTTTGCAGTCAACTCGGTATCTTACAGTTGGTAGAGTCAACCAGAACGGTGCACTTTGCCGACGGCGAGACCATGACATTACTGGATACCGAGACTGAAAACGGCGGCCCGGTTTTGTATCTGTCCGGCACAGAAAGCCATTTGCCGGTCATGCCGCTTGGCCGGTTTCAACAGCAAGGCCAACAGCAAAAACTGCTGTTCAGCCAAGCCGTGACGCAAGCTATTCCATCGCAAATTAACGGTAACGCCGTCGCATCGATTAGCGTTTTGGAAAAGTATACGGTGTATTTCATGCAAAATGCTGGACCGGACCGACCGGATCTTTATATTTGGGTGCCGGTGCATTTACCTATCGTCTGGGGTTGGAGTATTCGGGTGCAGCAACGCTATGACGGCGTGTGGGATATTTTCCGTAAGAAACTGATCATGCCCAGCGCATCGACCGAAGCGCCGAAATTACCCCTATGGCAGAGCAACGCCTTACTATGCCAAACGACACAGACGGCATGATGCCCATGCTGGACGTGGCGATTATTGGCGCCGGCCTATCCGGTTTGTCCTTGGCTGAAAAACTGCTTCCACACAAACCCAACATCGGCGTGTTTGAAGCACGCGAACGCTGCGGCGGCAGAATTCTATCCGCAGCCGGTCCTACGCAAGACTTTACCGCAGACCTGGGCCCCACTTGGTTGTGGCCTGCTGATCAACAGCGCATTTCAGCATTAGCCGAGCGTCTGGGATTAACGCTATTTCCACAGTGGGACCGCGGCCAAAGCCTATATCAAGTGCAAGCCGAGGCCTTGCCCGCGACTTATATCGATACCCAGACTCATGCGGATGCCAGACGCATTGCCGGCGGTTGCCAGCAGTTAATCAATGGTCTATTGCAAGGTATACCTGAGCGCGTTTTGCAGCTTGGACACCGTTTAATGACACTTAGCGACCAAGGCCGCCATGTCGACTTAATATTCGCAACCGATAGCGCCATTATTACCCATCAAGCGCGGCAAGTTGTGCTAGCCGCACCGCCACGACTGCTGGCTAACAGCATTAGCTTCGAACCCGCGCTAGCGCCCGGCTTGCTCTCGCTAATGCAGGAAACGCCCACCTGGATGGCCGGACACGCCAAGGCGGTTCTGGTTTATGAACAAGCTTTCTGGCGCCAACAAGGCTATTCCGGCAACGCCATTTCACCCTATCCCAGTGCAGTGTTGGCTGAAGTCTATGACGCCTGCTCCGACGATGCGGGTACCTCTGCCCTGTTTGGTTTCTTTGGCCTGCCAGCCCAGATTCGCGAACAGTACCAAGAGAACTTGCCGGCACTGATCGTTCGGCAAATGGTCGGTCTATTCGGTCCTGCTGCAGCCAATCCGTTAAGTGTGGTGATTCAGGATTGGAGCCGGGAACCCTTTACCGCGACTGCTGCAGATCGCATCCCGGTGTTCGAACATCCCGTCTATGGTCACCGCGCTCTGCAATTGGATCATTGGCAGGACAAACTGTACTTCTGTGGAACAGAAACAGCCAGCCGATCCGGCGGCTATTTGGAAGGCGCATTGGAAGCCAGCGACCGGGTTTTTAGCGCATTAACACTCTAACTAAAGGACTTTGACATGAACAATCAAACGCTTAACGCGCACAGCATCGGCGAATTTAGCCGATTCATCACCGCACAGAAAGCCCATATGAAGAAGCAATACGATCAGTTATTGGCCCATGACCTATCGCATCAACAATGGGACGGTTGTTTTCAACGCAATATATTGATCGTCTTGGAAAAAACCTATCAAGACGCCCTGACTCAATTGAAGACCTTGCCGTTTGACCACGCCGGCGGCACTGTCAATCAGGGCCTGGCGGATATTACCAAATCAGTACTGGCGGTATTCGATGGATTCATCGATGAATTTCTGTTGATCGTAGTGGATAAACACCGCACTTCCTGCGCCTTATCCAATTTCCCCGATGAACATAAACCCGACCAGGTTTACCTCAGCGCCGTGCGCAGCGATATCGCCTTGCTGTGGCGGAACTTTGCGCTGGACCTTAATGCTTACTTTCTGAAATGCCGCTAAGGCGGATAGCTTTTTGACAGGATAATTTATGAAACTGTACTTAACACCTGGCTCCTGCACCACCGGCATCCATATTTTACTGGAGGAGCTGGATCTGGTTTTCGAAGCCCACCTGATCAATTTAATGGCCGGCGATCAGCATCAAGCCGAATATCTGGTACTGAACCCCAAAGCCACCATTCCCACCTTGGTCCGTAACGACGGTACCGCCTTGACCGAATTTCAAGCCATCGCTTACTGGCTGGCACGCACCTACCCCAAAGCCAAACTATTGCCGGGCGATGCGGATGGCGATGCGAAAGCTATCGAGCTGATGGACTATGCGGTCGGCACGCTACATGGTCAGGGCTTTGCTAGAATTTTTACCACGGAGAAATTTACGCCTAATCCTGCCGATCACGACGCGGTCAAGGCGCAAGGATTGGATATAGTCGATAAAGCTTTTGCAATCTTGAATGAGCAGATACCTGCCGAAGGCTATGCGTTGGGCGCATTCAGTATCGCCGATGCCGCTTTGTTTTACGTGGAGTTTTGGGCGGATAAAACCGGCGTTACGCTGCCGGAAAACTGCTTGAAACACTATCGCTTGATGCTGTCCCGTCCGGTCGTCAAACGTGTGTTGATGGAGGAAGGTTATCGGGTGGACTGACTTTTATCGCCGCACCATCTGCTCGATCAGCAAAACAGCCTTCTCAAGGCCTCCGTTATAGGGTGCGAGACAATTCGCACCCTTACCCATAAAACAAGCCGCATTAGCCCAATATCCCTTCGTTTTTACCGGGTGGCTAAATTGTCACCAACGCACTATTAACAAGACAAGCGCCGGATTTTCAAGGAAAATAGCCTCATCTTTACCGTTCGCTGTATCGCATGTACAAATATGAAGGCCTGGTGGTACACCAAAGCCACGACGACGAAGGCATCATAGAAATCGTTGATAAGGAAGGCGTCCGGGCCTTGCACTTTGGCTCGCACGCCCGGCAGAGCAGCATGCTGTTGGCCGAGCCCGACCGACTCCATTCCCTGTATGCGCGAGCCATGATGGCCGGCTTGATGTTTCACGACACGCCCCGCGAAGTGCTGATGATAGGCCTGGGCGGCGGCACCATCGCCAAATTCATGTTACATCAGTTCGCCGATTGCCGGCTCAAAGTCGTGGAGTTTCGCGGCAGCGTATTAAAAGTGGCGCGCAGTCATTTCGGACTACCTTTCGATCCGCGCCTGAAAATCAAGATCGGCTGCGGCGCGCAACATGTGCGTCAGGCCAGTCAGGTGCAAAGCGAACAGCACGACTTGATCGTGATAGACGCTTACGACCATGACGGCATGGCACCGGAAGTCAGTAGCGAAACTTTTTTCGACAACTGCCGAACCTTGCTGGCCAAGAACGGTCTGCTGGTGATCAATTTATGGGGCACTGATAAGGATATGTTCCAGCAAGTGGCTTGGAACCTAGGCCACGTGTTCGATAGACGCATGTTGTTTTTGCCGGTACGCAACCGCGGTAACGTGATCGGTTTTGCCTTTGGCGAAACCATGGCAAAGTCAGGCATCAAACAGCTAATCGACAAAGCCAAACATTTGGAACAGCTGTATCAGCTGGAATTCCCCACCTATTTGTTGGATTTAAAACGCCACAACCCCAACGTCTTCAACCGGATTATAAAATCGTGATACACAACGCTCCCAACATCTTCGGCTATAAAAAATACTGGGCGCACCGCTTCGGGCCGGCGCCGGAATTGCCGATGACGGCGGCTGAAATGCAACAACTGGGCTGGGATGCTTGCGACGTGATCTTAGTAACCGGCGATGCCTACGTCGATCACCCCAGCTTTGGCATGGCGGTGATCGGCCGGGTCTTGGAAGCCCAGGGATTCCGGGTCGGCATCATCTCGCAACCGGATTGGCATAGCGCCGAGGACTTTAGACGGCTGGGCCAACCCAAGCTGTTTTTCGGTGTGACCGGCGGCAATATGGATTCGATGGTGAATCGTTATACCTCGGATAAAAAAATCCGCTCCAACGACGCTTACACAGCTGATGGCGCGGCCGGCAAACGCCCGGACCGCGCGGTGAATGTCTACGCCCACCGCTGCCGCGAAGCCTACAAAAACGTGCCTATCGTCATCGGCGGTATCGAGGCTAGTCTGCGCCGGATTGCGCATTACGACTACTGGTCGGATAAGGTGCGTAAATCCATCTTATTGGATTCCAAGGCAGACTTACTGGTGTACGGCAACGCCGAACGGCAAGTGGTGGAAATCGCCCAGCGCCTTGCTAAAGGCGAAGCCATCGCCGACCTGAAAGGCATCCGCGGCACCGTACATTTTGTGAAACAGGTGCCGCAGGGCTGGATGGAGAAAGATTCCACCGACATTGACAAACCAGGCGCGGTGATTTCGCACATCAATCCTTATCAGGAACAACCGGCGTGTGAAGACAAACCGGCACTGGCTGAAAACGAACAGGTAATTCAATTCAAACCCATCGCCAACAAACAGCGCACCCAAACCGTAATCCGCTTGCCCGATTACGAAGCAGTAAAAGACGATCCGATTTTATACGCACACGCTTCACGGGTGATGCACGGCGAGACTAACCCCGGTAACGCCCGCGCCTTGATCCAGCGCCACGGCAACCGCGAAGTGTGGATCAATCCCCCTCCGCTACCACTAACCACCCCTGAAATGGATGGTGTGTTCGACCTGCCCTATTCCCGGCTACCGCATACGCAATACGGCAAAGCGAATATTCCGGCCTTTGAAATGATCCAGCATTCCGTGCTGATCATGCGCGGCTGCTTCGGTGGCTGTAGCTTTTGTTCGATCACGGAGCACGAAGGTCGTATCATTCAAAATCGCTCTGAAGATTCTATCATCCGGGAAATCGAAGCCATCCGCGACACCTCGCCGAACTTTACCGGCCATATTTCGGATCTGGGTGGACCGACCGCCAATATGTGGCGGCTGGCTTGCAAAGACCCAAAAATCGAAGAATCCTGCCGCAAACCGTCCTGCGTCTACCCAGGAATCTGCCACAACCTGAACACCGATCAAACACCACTGGTCAAACTCTACCGGCGCGCCCGCAAGCTACCTGGTATCAAGAAAATCTTCATCGCCTCCGGCCTTCGTTACGACATTGCCGTGGAAACCCCGGAATATGTCAAAGAACTCGTAACTCATCATGTCGGCGGTTACCTAAAAATTGCCCCGGAACATACTGAGCAAGGCCCGCTGTCGAAAATGATGAAACCGGGCATGGGTACTTACGACCGCTTCAAGCAGATGTTTGACAAGTACTCCAAGGAAGCCGGCAAGGAACAGTATCTAATCCCCTACTTCATTGCCGCCCACCCCGGCACCGAAGATAAAGACATGCTGAATCTGGCGCTATGGCTGAAACGCAACGGCTTCCGGGCCGATCAAGTGCAGGCATTTTTACCCTCACCAATGTCTATCGCCACCGCCATGTATCATTCCGGTAAGGACACACTGCACAAAGTGGCCCGCAATAGCCCTGATATAGCGATTCCAAAAAGCATTAAGCAACGGCGCTTGCACAAGGCGTTTTTGCGCTACCACGATCCGAAAAACTGGCCGTTATTGCGGGAGGCGCTGAAGGATATGGGGCGAGCGGACTTGATCGGTAATGGCAAACAGCATTTGGTGCCGAGTTTTCAGCCGAAAACGGATGGTTTAGCGATTACAAATGCGAAAAAAAATCAGTTTTTTAGAACCAAGCATACGGTGTTTCCTGGTACAGACAGGAAGCATAAACAAAGATAAAAATGCATTTTCAGCTTATAAAGGCTGCTGCCAATGTATGACCACTCGCCAAACTTGCCGCCAAAAGCCAAGAAACAGTCCAAAAAACTTGTCGTTTAGAGTCCACCTGCGCTGCGCCCTCACTTCCCAACCCAAAGTCATGATGGTGTCAATTGCTCGGCGCAGATCAATCAGGTATTCGCGGTAAATATGGCGCCTCGTTACCCATGGTAATGGGTAAGAACCGAAATCAACAGCATACCGAGTCGCGAACAAGCCTTTTAAAATACGTAATTCGTGAAAGTGCCAGCAGACCGCTCGGCCATGAGGAAAACGGGTGGCATTCCAGGGAGCCAGCATAAGTTCCTTATCGAGCAAGACATGGACTTCTTCAGAAAATCGCTCTGTCCAATCATCCAGATATTTTTGGTCCCCAAACTTACCCTCTTCCGCGCGTGCATAGCACCACTCTAAGCAGCGGGCTTCCCACCAACTCCGAACCGCTTCCCCGCTGTCTCTTTTGAAAATCATAAACTGAACGCAATACTGACCGGAGGTTGCCGAACGGTCATACTCCGGGGCGTAAGCGTGTTCCGTTATCAACACTTGCTTGCCGGACCATTCAAACTCCCGAAAAATCTGCCTAGGATTTTTACGAAACCATAAATCCGCATCCAGATAAGTCACACGCAGAACAGATGAATCAGCTGCAAAAACAAAACGAGGGGTAAATGGCGTGAGCGTCCAGCAATATTCCGCGATTGTACGTTGCTGTTTAACATGAACTAAATCATCTGTCTCAAGCTTGCTTAATTGCAGTAATCGTACATTTGGAAGGTCAAGATACCCCAACTTCTCAAATACCTCATCATCCATACACAAGATCCATAGGGTATAAGTTCCTGCATGTCTCTCCATCGATAAATGCAGAGCAAGCCCCTGCGGCAAAAAGAGGCTATCAAATAAAGTTACGTAGTGCTCGTTCATTTACCTTGAAAAGAATTTACAGCCGCTATAACAGTCGCAATGTCCTCGTCCGACATTTGCGGATGACAGGGCAAAGAAAGACAAGTGTCGGCGTGGCGTTCACTGTTAACTAAGCCAAACGGATCATGGCGAAGATTACGACATGGTTCTTGCATATGAATAGGAATGGGATAGTGGATAAATGTTTGAATCTGATTTTGCTGCAAATATGCTTGGAGAGCATCACGGCAAGGGCAAGTCACAACGAATAAATGATAGACATGCGCGGATCTGGATTCGGGGAGTGCCGGACAAGTGACATAAGGATTCTTGATCCCATCAAAATAAGCCGTCGCAATTTGCCGCCGACGCTCGGTAAAATCAGGCAACCACTTCAGTCGTTCTAACAAAATAGCCGCCTGCATTTCATCCAACCGGCTATTCAAGCCTAACTCTGGATGCTGGTAGCGTACACTTTGCCCGTAGTTACGCAATTGGCTTGCTCTTACAGCCAATTTTTCATCATGTGTCACAATGATACCGGCATCGCCTAGCGCACCAAGATTCTTGGTCGGATAAAAACTATATGCCCCAATAATCCCAAAGCTACCTGCCGTTTTATCATTTAATGACGCCAAGTGTGCTTGCGCACAATCCTCAATAAGCGCAATCCCATAATTTGCACAAAACGCCACCCACAAATCCATTTCACGAATCTGTCCGTATAGGTGGACCAAGACCACCGCCTTGGTATTGGCGGAGACACAACGGCTTGCACTATCCAAAGACAATAAAGCGGTTTGTGGATCGATATCAGCCAAGACCGGCGTTGCGCCGGTCCTTATAATTGCGAGTACCGTAGCGAATGCGGTCATAGGCGTGGTGATAACCTCATCACCACGGCCAACTCCGAGCGCACGTAAGGCAATCTCGATCGCATCCATTCCATTACCAACCCCTACACCATAACCTAAGCCGCAGGCTAACGCCCATTGCTGCTCAAAAGCAGAAACCTCCTTGCCTAAAACAAACCAACCTGACTCGATGACGCGCTTCGCAGCGCAAAGCATGGCCGCTTGTAACTCCGGCGGCTCGGCCTTAAAGTCATTCATCAAAATCATGGGTTCGCATCCCAATAGTGGCGGTGATGCTCCGCATAATAAGCCATTGTATTTGCTAATCCTTCCCGTAAACCAATTGTTGGCTGCCAACCCAATTCAGCGATAATTAGCGAGTAATCACTGTAATAGTCGCCTATATCAATCGCTTTGCGTTCAGGCGGGAATGGTAGCAGTTCATATACACCGCCATAGCCAAGCTCTATAATCATCTGCGCCAAGTCTTTTAGGCCAATGACTTCCTTACTGCCCAAATTGTATACCTTGCCGTTGGCGTGCTCGCTTGCACCAGCGAGTAATAGGGCACTAACGCAATCATCGACATAATTAAAATCCCTTAATTGAAGCCCATCTCCAAAAACCTTAATCGGATTACCCTCAATCAATAAGCGGACCCAGATACCGAGAAAAGTTTGGCGCGCATCCTTGACGCGCATTCCGGGGCCATAGGTATTGGTAAGACGCAAAGCACATGCTTGAATCCCATAAACATTGTTATAGAGAAGGTGATACCACTCACCAGCCAATTTGTTAATGCCATTGACATCCACTGGGCGAATTGGGTGTTTCTCATCGACAGGCAGGTAATCAGGCTTACCATATAGCTGCCGAGTGCTGGCAAACACAATCTTGAGGCCCGGATTAACTTTGCGGCATGCCTCCAAGATGGACAACTGGGCGGCGGCATTTATCTCCAAGTCTGTCTGTGGATCGACCATCGAATCCAGATGACTGGTTTGACCGGCTAAATTGAAAAGATAATCTTGATCTTGAAGCAAATAAGCTAATGCAAAAGAATCGCGTACATCACAAACGTTAACTGAAACCTGATTGCGAATATCTGCAATATTGAAGGGATTGCCGCCATATTGCGGAATCAGGCTGTCCACGAGAGTAACCTGAGCACCAAACCCTACTAAAGTACGTGCGAGATTGGAGCCGATGAAACCTAGACCGCCAGTAATGAGTACTTTTTTGCCTTTATATATCTTCACGAATTTTTTCCGCCAACACGATATTATCGAGAAATAGATCCGGGTTTGCAGGCAACAGTCGGCTAACGAATATACCGCTTAAATTAATTAATGCCATGACAGTAACCGTTAAAAGTAGCCTACATATTTTTGAAAGAGGTTGGATAATCTTAAAAATGAAA
Organism: Methylomonas rosea; assembly: GCF_024505055.1. Lineage (GTDB taxonomy): Bacteria > Pseudomonadota > Gammaproteobacteria > Methylococcales > Methylomonadaceae > Methylomonas > Methylomonas rosea. The sequence goes on along the minus strand of NZ_JANIBL010000018.1, from coordinate 3,243 downwards.
GCGTTCATCAGTTGAAACAAAACAGACACATCGGCACAAGTTTTTCTATGCTCGATAATTTTAAACCCATGTGTTTCCAACAAGGCGCGCAATCCGAAACTGGAATATCTCGCAAAATCGTAAGGCTGCTCGTGCTCATCCCAAACAAATGGAACCGTGAGCAATAAACGACCATTAGGCTTTAGCACACGATTAATTTGCTCTAGAAACTCGTCCGGATTAAATACGTGCTCAAATACTTGATTACAAAGAACTGCGTCAAAAGACGCATCATCAAACGGAAATCTCTTACCATCATAAAGATAATCAGCAATGCCGCGTGACCTGGAACAAGTACTATCAATATCTAAACCAGTGTACGCACTAAAGTTGAAAAGCTGTTTGTAAGGCTTTGTGCCACAGCCAACATCCAGTATCTCCCCCCCTAATTTGGATGACAATTCTTTTATGGCTTGGTATAAGCCCAAACGAGCAAAATAAAAAGGGTTTACAAAAATACCTAGCCATCCAGGCATGTACATTTGTGTCGAATAATATGATTTTAATATAATCATGATTCACGCAGTTGCAACAACATGCCTTGAAAAGAAAACTCGAAGCCTTTATTGGAATAAACCGTACCTTCTGGACATCTTATCGTACCTAGCGAGCACCAATCTTGATTAATTATATTCATAAATGCAGACGCTGAAAAAACCCACATAGGGTAGCTAGCATTATAAATAGATGGCGGCACACGCTGGATAAAAATTCTATCTTGCGTAGTGTTTGAAAAAGGCGTGCGATCAATTATTAGAATTGATGCACCTATAAACGGCAATTTTCTGATAACGTCAAACGGGAACTCTAGATACTGTAACACGCTCGATAAAATAATTACATTCGGCTTATTCTCTATTAAACATTCATCAATTGAATAATAAAATCGCAATACATCGTCCTGAATATGAGTTCTTCCCGCTTCGACATAATGGGCTTGCTCGACTACGTTCCAACGAACATTCGAGATTGTATTAAGAATAACCAGGTGTTGAAAATAGCTACTTCCCAAAGCACCGCCAAAATCTAGAACATTTAACTTCCCTCCAGCTAGAGCCGCAGCCCACATCAACCCTGACAAACCTGGCCAGTTGAAATCAACGTTATAAAAGAGCACAGAATCACGCTCGAAAAGTGCGTCGCCACGCTTAACAGTAAGTGTGGCATCCAAAGTTTTTTTGAGTATATCATCCGCATTATAACCAGTGCATAGCAAAGCGGCATCATCCCAAGCACTACCCGCATCATCAAAAACAATACCTCCACCAAAATACCGGTTAAATTTGCGAATTAAAACAGGAGGCAAGAATTTTTTAAAAAATTTATTATGACTTTTCACAGCAAAGTGCATTTATTATTAACAAAATCGAAAAATTCCACTAGTCTCTGTTGAGCAAAAACTTCCCAAGAATATTTCTGTTCTATTCTATTCGCGCCAATAGTGCCCATCTTGATTCTTTGTTCCTTTTCAACCAAAAGCAATATTTTTTTTGCTAAATCCTTAAAATCGTTCTTCTTGAATCTCATACCATTCCCTTCAAATCTATCCACATCTTCTACCGTGTCGTTCACAATAATAGGCAGCCCACACGCCATAGCATCTAACTGGCTAGTAGATTCTTGCAACGGCCACACACCTATATCTGAGCTATGATAAATATTGGGTAAATCTTTTGGTTCAACAAACGGCAGCGTAATGCATCCCTTGCAAATCTGAAGCTGACTCTGGTAATCTGCATCGCCGCCGCCTACAAATAATCCTTTAATAAATACATAACCAATCTCATGTAAATAGTCTATTGCTTGTCCCAGTATGAGTGGCGCTTTATCCGCCGTAAATCGCCCCGTATAAACACAAACAATATCGGCATAACCAAACCCTAGGTTTTCTCTAAACTGTGTTACTGCGACTTCGTTTCGGACGGAATTGAAAATTCCAGTTTCTACAGAAAGACTAGTTAACTTACACTTTTCACTAGGTACGCGAAAATAATTTGTAATATTAAAATAAACATCTGGCGCTATAGGGTAAAACCTATCAACATTATCGATCACATTTTCTAGCCAAAAATGTCTATTCTTTATCCAGAACTTAACCTTACCAATCAAATTACTCGGCGGGGAAAAAACCGAAGAATGCATTCGGCTCTCACAAAATAAAAAGTAATTGTATTTTAGTTTTAACCTTGCTAATAACGCGGTTGTTAGCAGGTTTATTTCAAAACAGTAAATAACGTCAGGATTTAACTGCTCTATCTTTTCTTCTAATCCAATTATATGTATTCCATAGCGAGAAACCTCAGAATAATTTCTATGTAACGTAAAGTATAAATTCTTGAATACACCTGTTTTTGTTTGAGAATTTCCTAGCTTACCTTTATATACCTTATTATAGTGAGGCGAGGTAGCATATACCTGCAAATTAGAAGTAACTAAATGCACTTCTTGATTTAGCTTTCCAAAAGCCATAGGCAAAAAATTTTCTGAATAGCCCATGCTTTCAGAATACCAATCTGATACTATTAAAATTTTCATAGCTAGAAAACACCTAATACCTTATCAGACCTACACTATTTAAATACTCCGCAACACCCTGAGTGCATATTAAAAAGTTCTGATGATCGTTATTCCAAAGACCAGGCACCGAAGTTAAATTGTTTTTAACTTCATCTATAGAAAAGTACCTATAATCTAAACCTTCAAGTAACTTATTAATTTTATTCGCACTATCATCACTGATTATTTCCACAACAATTGACGGCAAGCTCATTTTTAATTCAAGATACATCGAATCCAGAACTGAAAACTCATGTCCCTCAACATCGACCTTAATTAAATCAACATTTTTTATAGAATACTTATTTTGCAAATACTGGTAAGGTTTAACATCGACTACAACTTCAACGACTTCCGCATCTCGCGCAACCTCAGGGTGTAATTTATACCTATTATCGTTAATAGATGTCATATAATTTAGTCTATCTTTTAGCATAAACATTGATGCGCTTCCATCATAGTTTGACAATGCTATCTGCTCAACACTGATAGAAAAATTATTTTTTTTTAAATTTAACTCCAATAACTCATAATTAATCTGTATTGGCTCGACCGCTATAATTCTCGCCGAACTGTTATTAATTTGAGAAATTAGACTAAATACACCAGTATTCGCCCCTATATCCAATACTACATTAGCGCGCTTTG
>NZ_JANIBL010000017.1 GCF_024505055.1 Methylomonas rosea | reverse complement strand
TTACCTTTCCATCTATATCCAACTTCGGTTGATGAATAAGAAAAGTGAAGTTATGGGGACTGGCTAATAACAATCTAGCTTTGGGTTTCAGCATTGTATTTAAACCCCAAGTTATAAATGGAACACAAATAGCCACAATTTCTTTGCCGTAAGTTTCAAGAATTGCCATTACTTTACTTCCATCTTATTTATCAAAAGGTTGAATATTTTATTCACAATGAATAAGTCACCAGACAATAAGCGGCTAAACTTGGAAAACCGCCCATCAGTTACCTTTTATCACCCACACTTCGACTCCCCACAATTCAAACAAGTCATACACCCATCCATCAACACCATCGCCTTGGTGCTGCACTTGTTACACAACACCGCCTTCTCAGGAAACGCCTGCCCTTCCGATGCTCCATGCTGGGCTTCAAATTCTCGACGTTTCTCGTCCAGCAATTGCTGGTGGTGATCGCTGAGTTTATCCGGCTTGATCATGCCGATGTGTTTCATGTGCGATTCGATGGCGTGGCCGATCTCGGCGACCAAGGACGGCATGAAGACACCGCCTTTTTTGAAATATCCGCCCTGTGGGTCGAATACCGCTTTCATTTCTTCCACCAAAAAGGTAGCGTCGCCGCCTTTACGAAACACCGCCGAAATTAAGCGAGTCAGCGCCAGCACCCATTGAAAATGCTCCATGTTCTTGGAGTTGATGAAGATTTCATAAGGCCGGCGCTCCTGGTGCACTGTGCCTTCATTGAGGATGATGTCGTTAATGGTGATGTACAAGGCATGCTCGGACTGCGGGGTTTTGATCTTATACGTCGAACCAAGCAGCATTTCCGGGCGCGCCAGATTTTCGTGCATTTCTTCCAGCGACGGTTTTGCCACTTCGGCTTCCGCCTGCGCCGCCGCTTCTTGGTTTTCTTTGGTCAGCACTTTATAGCTGACGATTTTTTTGTTGATTTTGTGTAGGGTCATATCAGTGTCTCGAATCTGTAGGCTGGGTCGAGCGTTAGCGATACCCAGCTTGAATGCCTTAAATGCCGGGTTTCATTTCATTCAACCCAGCCTTCGAATTGCGTCGGTAGCGGCTTAAAACTTGCCGTAATAGCCTTCTTTCAAGGCATCGAACAAGTTGGCGGCGGTATGGATTTCGCCGTCGTATTCCACTTCTTCATTGCCTTTAAATTCCACTACATGTCCGTCTTCCAATGTGAATTGGTAGGTAGTGTTTTCCAGATCGGACTCCTTCACCAACACGCCCTGGAACACTTCCGGGTTGAAGCGGAAGGTGGTGCAGCCTTTCAGGCCCTGGTCGTAGGCATATTCGTAGATAGACTTGAAGTCTTCGTACGGAAAATCGGTGGGCACGTTAGCGGTTTTGGAAATCGACGAATCAATCCAACGCTGCGCGGCGGCTTGAATATCGACATGCTGTTTTGGCGTAACATCGTCGGCAGCAATAAAATAAGCCGGCAATTGTTGGTTTGGATCTTCGCTGTAGGGCAGTGCATCGGGGTTGACCAGATGGCGGTAAGCCAACAGTTCAAAGGAAAATACGTCGATTTTTTCTTTGGACTTTTTGCCTTCGCGAATCACATTGCGCGAATAATGGTGGGCAAAACTGGGCTCGATACCATTGCTGGCGTTGTTGGCCAAGGACAGCGAAATGGTGCCGGTGGGTGCAATCGAGCTGTGATGGGTAAAGCGGCAACCTACTTCCGCCAATTCCGCGACCAATTCCGGCTGATCCTGCGCAACTTTTTGCATGTAACGGCTGTATTTGGCGTGGAGTACGCGACCGGGTACTTGATCGCCCAGTTTATAGCCGTCGGCTGTCATTTCCGGACGTTTATGCAGCATTTCGCCAGTGACGGTGAATAGCTGGTCCATGATCGGCGCGGGGCCTTTTTCCTTGGCTAGCTCCAGGCCGGCTTTCCAGCCTTCCAGCGCCAGCTCCTTGGTCACTTGTTCGGTAAATTCCAGCGATTCTTCATCGCCGTATTTCATGCCCAGGATGGTGATGGTGGAACCCAAGCCCAAATAGCCCATGCCGTGGCGGCGTTTACCGATTATTTCTTCGCGCTGTTTTTCCAAAGGCAAGCCGTTGATCTCAACCACGTTATCCAGCATGCGGGTAAATATGCGGATGGTTTTACGATAGCCTTCCCAATCGAAACGGGCTTCTTTTGTGAAGGGTTTGTCGATGAAACGGGTCAGGTTGATCGAGCCGAGCAGACAGCTGCCGTAAGGCGGCAAAGGCTGTTCGCCGCAAGGATTGGTGGCGCGGATATGTTCGCAAAACCAGTTATTGTTCATCTCGTTGACTTTGTCGATGAGGATGAAACCCGGCTCGGCGTAGTCGTAGGTGGAGGACATGATGATGTCCCACAAACGGCGCGCCGGCATGACTTTGGTGATGCGGCACGCCACCAGGCCTGCGTCGTTAACTACATAGCCTTTTTTATTGGGCAGATCGCGCCAAACGATTTTGTCGGCATCGCTTAAATCCAATTTATCGACATTGGCTTCGCGCTCGGTGACTGGGAAGGACAACGGCCACTGGCCGTTGTTTTTCACCGCTTCCACGAATTCGCTGGTAATCAGCAGCGACAGATTGAACTGACGCAAGCGGCCGTCTTCGCGCTTAGCGCGGATAAAGTCAACTACATCAGGATGCGCCACATCGAAGGTGGCCATTTGCGCGCCACGGCGGCCGCCGGCTGACGATACGGTAAAACACATTTTGTCGTAGATATCCATGAACGACAACGGACCGGAGGTATAGGCGCCAGCGCCCGATACATAGGCATCGCGAGGCCTTAGGGTAGAAAATTCATAACCGATGCCGCAACCGGCTTTCAAGGTCAGACCGGCTTCGTGGACCTTGTGCAAAATATCGTCCATCGAGTCTTCGATGATGCCGGACACGGTGCAGTTGATAGTGGAGGTAGCCGGTTTGTGTTCCAAGGCACCCGCGTTGGAAACGATGCGCCCGGCCGGAATCACGCCTTTACGCAGCGCCCACAGAAATTCTTTGTAGTGTTTTTCTTGCAGTGCCTTGGTTTTTTCGACGCTGGATAAGGCCTTGGCGACGCGCTTGTAGGTTTCGTCTATGGTTTCGTCAATCGCTTTGCCGTCCTTGGTTTTTAAGCGGTATTTGCTGTCCCAAATATCCAGCGAAGCACTTTGTAGCGGGATTTCGGTGGTGTCTTGCGTCACAACATGAAGTTTTGCGGTCATTCGTGGGTTCCCTTTTCTAATTGAATGGTTATTGGCCTATCTCACCGCTCCGGCACGGCTAAGATATTGATGTTTATTAGGTTAAAACCGAAAACACTACAGCCTGGCGACATACTGCATATAGTGTCTATGTGAAAATTTTAGCACAACATATTGTGTTGTCAGTGGGATATTTTTCCTAATAAAACGTGCTTGCGGCTTTGTTTTTTTAACTCAAGGAGTTAGCCGCAGCATTTAATTTTTAAAATGACTTGGATACTGCTGGGGCGCTTGCCAAACAGCGGACAGATGGCAATTCAAACGGCCTGCATCGGCAGCCGGTAGGGATAAGCAGAGTAGTTAAGGCGTAGTTAATATTTCTGGCTAAAATGATTTCGCCAGCTGGTTGCAGTGGATTGAAAAAGTCCCGGCTTGAGGATGAAGTTGGCAACTTAATAATGACCCTACCGAGGCATACATGACTAACATCAGCAAATTCTTACTGTCGGGCGCGTTGCTTGCGTCTATCGGCATGGCGCAGCCCTGCTACGCCGGCCTGGAAACGCCGCGTATCGACCATCGCCAGGAAAATCAAGAAAGACGCATCGAACAAGGCGAGGCGTCGGGTGCCTTGACGAATCGCGAAGCCAATCGTCTGGAGCATCAACAAATGCGCATCGAGCGCCAGGAAGACGCCGCTAAAGCCGACGGCGTGGTCACTGCGGGTGAAAGAGCTAGATTGACCCATCAACAAAATAAAGCCAGCCGTAATATCGCTCGTAAGAAACACAATTTAAGACGGGAGTAGACGAATCATAAATTCACTCTGTTTCGTCGTTCCCGCGAATGCGGGAATCCAGGAAAATCAAAAACATGGATCCCCGCATTCGCGGGGACGACGAAGTTTTAAAAATGGCTTACCGTAAAAATCCGCCTAACACCCTGATTCTTAACCCGTTTAATTTTCGCCTTTCATCAAGTTCAGTAATTCGTCCGCCGACACCTTACCGCTAATATCGGCACCATCCAGCAAGCTGTCGGCCAAATCGCGCTTATGACTATGTAGCGCGACGATTTTTTCTTCTATGGTATTTTTTGCGATCATCCGGTAGATAGTCACCGGCCGCTGTTGGCCCATGCGGTGCGCGCGGTCTGAAGCCTGATCCTCGACAGCGGGATTCCACCACGGGTCCATGTGGATCACATAATCGGCGGCGGTCAGATTTAAACCTACGCCACCGGCCTTCAAACTGATCAAGAACAATTCGCCCTCACCACGCTGGAACGCGTCTACTCGCTGCTGGCGGTCTTTGGCCGGCGTGCTGCCGTCCAGGTATTGATAACGAATCCCGCGCTGCTCGATATAGTTTTTAATCAACTGCAAATGATCGACAAACTGGCTGAACACCAGGGCTTTATGCTTGTTATCCAGCAATTCGTCGACGATGTCGCCAAACGCCGCCAGCTTGCTGCTAGGCAAAGCCACAGCCGAATTAGCCAGCAAAGTATTGCAACAACTGCGGCGCAATTTGCTGATGGCCGCCAGAATCTGCAATTGTTTTTGCCCCGCCGGCGCATCGGCACTGCTCAAGGCTGCCAAACTCTCACGGCGTAGCGCTTCGTAAAAAGCCATTTCCTCGCTGCTCAGCTCGACATAGATCGGGATTTCGGTGCGCGGTGGCAATTCCTGCAACACTTGGGTTTTGGTACGGCGCAGAATAAAAGGCTGAATCAGTTTTTTGAGCTGGAAACGGGCCTCGGCGCTACGGTCGCGTTCGATAGGGCCGGCGAAGCGTTGATTGAATTGCTCCAAAGAACCCAGTAATCCCGGATTGATGAACCTAAACAAGTTCCACAGCTCACCCAAATGGTTTTCCAAGGGCGTACCGGTCATGATCAGTTTAAATTCGGCTTGCAGATTCATCGCCCCTTGCGAGCGACGAGTGGCGATATTTTTTATCCACTGCGCCTCGTCGAGAATCACGGTCTGGAACTGGATTTTCGCCAGCATCTCGGCAACTTGTTCCTGCTGTAACAGGCCGTAACTACAAATCAGCAAATCGTACGGCCCCAGATTATCCAGCAAGCGCTGGCGGTCGCCACTACCGAGAATTTGCGGATTGAGCGTTGGCGCAAAACGGCCGGCCTCATTTTCCCAGTTCATGCACACCGAGGTCGGCGCGACAATCAGGCTGGGACCGTTCGGCGCGCGGTCAACCAGCAAAGCCAAGCCCTGCACAGTCTTGCCCAAGCCCATATCGTCGGCCAGACAGGCACCGACACCCCAGTGCGCCAGACGCGCCAACCAGCAGTAGCCGTCCAGTTGATAGTCGCGCAATTCGGCTTGAAAGGTGGACGGCACTTTCGGTTGATAATCGCGCGAGTCCTTCAGGCGCTGCATGTGCGCTTGCCAATGCTTATCGGCCTTGAAACCGGCGTCGTCCTGCCAGTCTTCCAAAGTGAGCGCCGCCAAAGGATTGATCCTGACTTTTTTGCCGTGCAGATCGGCATAGGCGCGTAAATCATCGAGGCGGCGGCGAAACTCTTCGGTCAGAGCAATAAACTGCCCGTCCTGCAATTTCAAAAAGCGGCCTTCGCGATTATTCAATAAGCCCAACAATTGCTGGATTTCGATGACGGTATCTTCATTGACTTGCAATTCGCCTTGCAAAGCAAACCAATCGTTGTCGCGCTTGATTTGCATGCTGAAGCCGCTGCCGTTGGTTTGTCCCAACAGCCGAAATCTGACGCCTTCCGGCCATTCCAATACTGCTTGCTCGGCAGGCAGTGCCTGCAATTGCAGCAGCAGTTCCAGGCATTGTTCCGGCTGGTCCAATAAATAATCGCCGGCACCATCGCGTTCCGCCTGCTCCAACACATCACAGGCTTGCAAAACCGTCTGCGCGCGCTGTTTTTCCAAGGCCAAGTCGCGTTTAGTCTGACAATGGCGGCCGTCGATTTCGGCCAGCACGCTTTCCCCGCCGTGGCCAGGTTGATAATACGCACCGCCGCTCGCAAACGGCCGGATCAACATCGCCACGCGCAGGCCTTCGCCCCAGGGCAATAAATGCACACGCGGCGTGGCGTCGGCCTGGACTTGCTCGGCGCTGCTGGAACTGCCGCCGATATCCGAATGCACGGTCAACAAACCGGAAATACTGGTCAAAGTTTGCAAGACCCGGTCTTGCGCCGACACCGGCACTTCCAAGCCCTTGGCACCCAAAACCGCAAAGATCTTATGATGATCACCGGTGAATTCAAGCACTCGCAAGCGCGTGGGCGTTTCCTTGGCAACATAGAATTTTTGTTCGTGTCCGGGCACGGGCTCCAGGCTGATTTTGATCTTGTCGCTGCCTTCCAGCTTTTTCACCCGCAGCTCGGCTTCGCCCTTGACGACATCCACCCTCACCTCGGGCGCATCGGCCCAAAACAATAAAGGATGTCCCAATAGTGCTTGCGGCATGCTGTTGTCGAACTCAAAATAAGTGCCGCTGCCGTACCAGCCGCTGTCGCGATACTCCTTGATATGGGCGCACAGCTTAATGTCCTGCTCGGTTAAATAGTCAAACTTGTTGGTTTCGTGCGCCAGCCTTTTTAATGCAATCGCCCTGCCCTTGCTCCAGCCGCCCTTGGCTTGCTGTTTTTGTTCGCGCGGCTCAATCTCCAATTCGTGACTGATATCGTCGTAGCTAAGTAACCAGACCAGGCGAGTAGGCTTGTCGATGGGTGCAGCGGTGTCGGCTTTTTTTTCGGCCTTAGGCAAATTTAATAAGGCGTCCAACGCCAAATCCCAATCGGGGCGGCTGGCGAACAATTCTGCCAACGCCGGCCGGCCATCGAAAAAACTGCAATCCCATTGCATGGACCGCGGCGGTTCTATGTGGGTGAAGATCTTGGCCAATTCAGCCGCCGGCCAACGATAACCATTGTCCAACAAATGCCGATACAGCTTTTGACTGAGCGGCGTGACATGATTGAATTGATCGGCTTTGACCCAGAATTTGATCAAAGCCAAAAACACATGCAACAGCAATGGCGGGGTGAGCAAAGTATCCGGGTAGCCGCTTTCCCGATAGCCGCTGCTAATTTTATAAGTCAAATCAGTATTTAGCAGCTGATCCCGCAACGACAAATCGCCCTGTAAAAAGCGCTGAAACAAGGCTAACTGATGATAAATGCCCAACCAATAATTGTCGGCTTTAATAGCTTGGTTGATTAATGTGCCGAGTTTGGCGCGTTGTTTGGCGTCGTTATTTTTCAGGATAGCCAGCGGATAAAACACCCCCGCCAATCCGTAAAAATAAGCAGTGCGTTGTCCGGACGTTTTTCGCAGTTGCACCAAGGCTGCTTCAAAACGGCTGACCGCTGCGGCAAAATCGCCGCGCAGAAAAATCAATGTCGCGGCGATGGCTTGCAGTTCCGGATCGACCTGATCCGCCACCAGTCGTTCCACTTCGTCCCATTCGCCGCGCAGCAAGCGCAGTTCCAAAGCCACACGATTCAACAATTCTTGTTGCATCCCCTGACTGACGAACAATAACTGCTGTAAAAAGCCATCCAATTTTTCATCGGCATACAAATACAGCAGTTGATGTAAGCCCGAAAACCCGGCCAGCCCCAACAATAATTTTGGATGATGCGTGGTAAACCAGGCGACATCCAGCGGGTTTAAAAACCACGATAGATACAATTCGTTAACGGGCGGCAGTTTGCCTAAATAATGGGCGCCGGACTCCAGACATTCGTCCACCCTGGCGTAATCCCCGCGATAAAACTGAATGCGCGCTTCGCGAATACAATCGTCCACCGTACTGTAACGATAGTACCCGTGACCAGGCGGATTATGCATTTGCACCGCGCCGGCAAACAAGTCGAATTCCTTATCGACGACGGCTTGCCGCGTCAGCACTTCCGCCAGGGTTCGGCAGCAACGGGTGCCGCCGGATTTGAGGTTTTCTTCCAGTAAACCGGCTTTAATCAGCGGTTTTAAGCGGGCTTTGACCGCTTCCGACTTCAAAGTTTTGTCGCCTTCCCTGATACCCAAACTGCCCAGACATTTAGCCAGATTGATCAGCGAGCTATAGCCGTAATAAACAGCCAGCAACTTCAGGATAATCTGTTGCTCCGGGGTTAATGTCTTATAAGTTTTAAGGCGTTCGACTAAACGAGAAGATTGCATGATTCCGGCAAATCGACAAAAGGGGTGATGTTACCAGCTTGGCCGGACAAGCTAAAGAATCTCAAGTCAGTACGCATAAAAAAGCCCGCCGGAGCGGGCTTTTTATAGAGCGGGAAGACCTTATAGTGTAGCCAATACCTTAGCCACTGTTTCGCCCATTGCCGCCGGGGTCGGCGCGATAATCACGCCCAACTCTTTCAGCATTTCAACTTTCTCAGCGGCAGACTCGCCAACCGAGGAGATAATCGCTCCAGCGTGGCCCATACGACGGCCTTTCGGAGCGGTTAAACCGGCGATATATGCCACGACCGGCTTGCTCATATGTTCTTTGGCGAAGATACCGGCTTCCACTTCTTGCGGGCCGCCAATCTCGCCTATCATCACCACTACTTTGGTTTCCGGATCCTGCTCGAATTTTTCCAGAATATCGCGGTGCGAGCTGCCGTTGATCGGGTCGCCGCCGATACCGACCGAAGTCGACACACCGATACCCAACGCTTTCATTTGGTCGGCGGCTTCGTAACCCAGCGTACCGGAACGACCGACGATACCGACGTTACCGGGAATGTAAATGTGTCCCGGCATGATACCGAGCATCGATTTACCCGGACTGATGGTACCCGCGCAGTTAGGTCCGGTCAGGACCATACGCTTTTCCTTGGGGAATTTGCTCAGGAAAATTTTGACTTTCATCATATCCTGAGTCGGAATGCCGTCGGTAATCGATACGCAGTATTTGATACCGGCTTCAGCCGCTTCCATGATGGAATCCGCCGCATAAGCCGGTGGTACGAACACGATACTGGCTTCAGCACCGGCTTGTTCGACCGCTTCCTTGACTGTGTTGAACACCGGACGGCCCAGATGAGTTTGTCCGCCTTTGCCGGGGGTGATGCCGCCGACGACGTTGGAGCCGTAATCGATCATTTCTTGCGCGTGGAAGCTGCCGATCTTGCCGGTAAAGCCTTGCACGATGATACGGGTTTGTTTATCGATAAAAATTGCCATGTAAATTCCTTAACCTTGCGCGCCTTACAGGGAGGTAACAGTGTCGCGTGAAGCAGGAGGCTGATAGCGACCGGCTACAACTTGATTACGGGCGGCGACCGCCTTCTCAGCGGCTTCCGCTAAGGTGTCCGCCGTGATGATAGGCAAACCGCTCTCTTCGATAATTTTGCGGCCTTCTTCAACGTTGGTACCGGACAAACGCACGATCAACGGCACTTGCATATCGATTTTTTTCACGGCATGTACCACACCCTCGGCGATCCAGTCGCAGCGGTTGATACCGGCAAAGATATTGACCAGCATGGCCTTGACGTTTTTATCCGCCAACACCATGCGGAAGGCTTTTTCGGTACGCTCGGCCGACGCGCCGCCACCCACGTCCAGGAAATTGGCAGGCTCACCGCCCGCCAGCTTGATCATGTCCATGGTCGCCATCGCCAACCCGGCACCATTAATCATGCAGCCGATGTCGCCATCCAGACCGACGTAGCTCAAGCCACGGTCGGCAGCCGCCATTTCCCGTGGATCTTCCTGCGACTTGTCGCGCAGCTCGGAGATTTTTTGCCGGCGGAACAAGGCGTTGTCGTCGAAACCCATTTTGGCGTCCAGCGCGATCAATTCATCGTGGCCGGTGATGACCAGCGGGTTGATTTCCACCATATTGGCGTCCAGCTCGCGCATCGCCCGGTAGCAGCCTTGAATCAATTTCACGGCTTGCGGGATCAAGTCGGCGTTCAAGCCCAACGCAAAAGCCATTTCCCGGGCCTGGAAATCTTGCAAACCAACCGCAGGTTCGATGTAGATTTTTTTGATCGCATCCGGATTGTTTTCCGCCAGTTCCTCGATCTCCATGCCACCTTGCGCGGAACCGACCATGACGATCCGTTCCTGGGCACGGTCTATCAACAGGCTGAAATACAGTTCCTTGGCAATATCGGTGCCGGCTTCGACATACAAGCGCAAGCATTGTTTGCCGGCCGGACCGGTTTGGTGGGTCACCAATTTTTTACCCAGTAAGGATTCGGCGGCATCGCTGACTTCGTCGTGGGTCTTGCAAATCTTGATACCGCCGGCTTTGCCGCGCGCACCGGAATGTATCTGCGCTTTAACTACCCAGACGTGGCCGCCGATTTCGCGGGCGCGCTGCACTGCGTCTTCCGGGCTGTAAGCCAGTCCGCCATCAGCTATTTTCACGCCATAATCGGCCAATAGCTGCTTTGCTTGGTACTCATGAATGTCCATGCACTCTCTCGTGATATTGGAAAAATGTAGGTTGGGTTTACCCGCAGGGCATAAAAGCGACGCGAAACCCAACATTAAAAGCCGTCGTGTTGGGTTACGGCTAGCGCCTAACCCAACCTACAATTTTTTATTTTGATTTAGCAGCAATCGCTTCGGCGGCACGAACGATGTTATTCGCCATTCGCTCGGAAGCAGCATCGATCAAACGACCATCCAGCGCAGCAGCGCCTTTACCTTGCGCGGCGGCTTCCTGCAACGCTACCAGTATGCGTTTGGCCTTTTCGACTTCCGCAGCCGGCGGGGTGAATACTTCGTTAGCCAAAGCAATTTGCGAAGGATGAATCGCCCATTTGCCTTCGCAACCCAAAGCGGCCGCGCGGCGCGCACCGGCTTTGTAGCCTTCCGGATCTTTGATGTCGCCAAATGGGCCGTCGATAGGCCGCAGGCCGTAAGCGCGGCAAGCCACGGTCATCCGGCTGATCGCCGCATGCCATTGGTCGCCAGGATAATCGGGATTCAATCCGCCGATATTGACGGTACGCGCCCGGTTGCTGGCTGCATAATCGGCAACGCCAAAATGCAAGGCTTCCACACGGCCGCCGATGGCCCCTTGTTTGGCGATGTCTTCAACGTTGGCCATGCCCAGAGCGGTTTCGATAAGGCACTCGATGCCGATTTTGTTTTTCAGGCCTTCCTGCATTTCCAACTGGGTCAGCATCGCGTCAACCATGTAAACGTCGCCGTAAACACCGACTTTTGGAATCAGCAGCGTGTCGATTTTTGCGCCGGCCTGCTCCACCAGATCGACGACATCGCGCACCATATACTGAGTATCCAGGCCGTTAATGCGCACGGACAGGGTAATACCGTTGCCTTTCCAATCCAGATCATTGATGGCCTGAATCACGTTTTTCCGTGCTTGCAGTTTATCGTCCGGAGCGACTGCGTCTTCCAGATCGAGAAATACAAAGTCCACACCGCTTTTCAGGGCTTTTTCGAACATTTCCGGACTGGAACCCGGTACTGCCAACTCGCAACGTTGCACGCGTTGCGCATTGGCTTCGTAAAGTGTGTGACTCATGTATGTTTCCTACGGTTGGTTGGCCGGCTAAAAAACCGCGCCGTGCATGGATTAAAGAACGTGCCATTTTACTTTCAGGGCCTGCAATGTCAATTGCGCTTGTCAGCTTCGGTGCTGGTTTGCGCCGGTAAACGACTTGCCGAATCACGGCTTATGTGGCAACATCCCGCGATTTTCTACGCTTCCAAAATCCCAAGGAGACACCAGATGGCAGGTCGCAATCACCTTTTTGTTCCAGGTCCAACCAATACCCCACATGAAATTCTGAGCGCGATGCATGTGCCCATGGAAGATCACCGTTCGCCGATTTTCCCTAAACTGCTGGCTCCGATTCTGGAAGACCTGAAAAAAGTGTTCCGCACCGAAACCGGCCAATGCTTCGTGTTCCCAGCGACCGGCACCGCCGGCTGGGAAGTGGCCATGACCAACTGCTTGAATCAGGGCGACAAAGTATTGATTTACCGCTTCGGCCAATTCGGCCACTTGTGGGCGGAAGCGTCGAAAAAACTGGGTTTTGACGTGGAAATTCACCAAGTTGAATGGGGCAAAGGCATTCCGCTGGATCATCTGGAAGCCCGCCTGAAAGAAGACAAAAACCACGAAATCAAAGCTGTGCTGGCCACACATAACGAAACTTCAACCGGTGTAACCAGCGATATTCCAGGCGTGCGCAAAGCGCTGGACGCGGCCGGCCATCCAGCGCTGCTCTTCGTAGACGGCGTCAGCTCCATCGGCAGCATTGATTTTCGCCAAGATGAATGGGGTGTGGACGCAAGCATCGCGGGTTCGCAAAAAGGCTTTATGTTGCCGGCCGGGCTGGCGATTCTGGGCTTTAGCCAAAAAGCCTTGGCAGCTATCGATAACAGCAACTTCCCACGTTCTTTCTTCTCATTGAAAGACATGGCGGCATCCAACAAAGACGGTTATACCCCCTACACACCATCCACTCCCATGTTGTACGGCCTGCGCAAAGCGCTGGAATTACTATTGGAAGAAGGCATGGAGAACGTTTACGCCCGCCATCACCGTCTGGGCGAAGGCGTACGCCGCGCTGTTGCGGCCTGGGGTTTGCAAACTTGCGCGCAAGCAGGTTGGGATTCCGATACCGTCACCGCGATCGTGGTACCAGCGGATAAAGATGCCCGCCAGGTCATCAGCACCGCTTACAACAAATACAATATCTCTCTGGGCGCCGGTTTGAGCGAAGTGGCCGGCAAGGTGTTCCGCATCGGTCACGTTGGCGACATGAACGATGTGTCTTTGCTGGGCGCCATTGCCGGTGTGGAAATGGCGATGCTGGATAACGGTTTGGACATTAAACCGGGTAGCGGTGTTGCCGCAGCTATCGAGTATTACCGCTCGACCGCGAAATAACATCCCCTATATTTGACGGGTGACCGGCTTAACCGGTCACCCGTCATTCGATTCAGCAGGTACTTGTTCCAAACCCTTACTCGCCCCCTGTCACATCCCAAAACAGGCTGATGTGCCCTGCCACTGGTACTAGACAAACAGTCGTGTTTTGTGCGCTAAGCACCAAAAGCAACCATCTTTTGCACCATTCCACATCAAAAACCCCTGATTTTTTACACCAAGAATTATGGAAAATATCAGTAAATAATTAAAATAAAAAGACTTTTTAAGACGAGGCATTACTCTTGCTGTATATGTACTTGAGTTATCTTCTGACTCCAAAGCCAAGGGAGAAAATCATGAGACACCGCCTGTTACTGTTTGCAGCACTTATCGCCCCTGCTCATGCGGAACTTCATGAACAAGAGCCAACTGAAATCCTCAGCCAAGCGTTGCTAAACAAGGCAACACAGATTAGCCCGGCACCAAGTTCCGACCTGTTCGCACAGGGCTTATGCTGGCTACCCAGTAGTTTAACCAGCAAAAATAACGCCGACGAGATCGACAATTGCGTTATCCAGGCCATTTACGCCTCAGGATTAAATCGAGAAAATACCGGCGAAGCTCGCGGCATTGAAACTTTGAACTGGTCTGTGATGAACTATCCCGCCATCAGTAGTGGGGCGTGGTCGTTTATCCCCGATATTGGTTACCAGTTTCTACTGGAAAAAACCGCGGCCCCCCAACCCAGCCTAGATTCCGTTACGGCAGTTAGCGAAAAATCCTTATCGTCGATGCCCCTCGCCACATTAACCTGGTTTGTTTTAGGTTGCATGCTGGGTTCCTTAGCGATGCTGCGTAGGAACCAAGAAAAGCTGGCAATCGTCGCCGATTAAATTTTTACCGGGCGTTTGCACTGCGTATTTCAATTCTTTATAGTCCCCACCTGCCGGCGCTTTGTTCAGCGCCGGCATTTTCAGGGGCTAGTCCACTATCTCCCGATCATTAGACGACGAAGCGTTGGGAGATGCGCACATGGGAAAATCCTTATATCAACTGTTAAACATACCTGAGTCCGCCAACGAGCAGCAAATACATCGCGCGTTCAAAGACATTGAAAGACATTGGGCAAAACGCGAAGACGACTCAGCGATAGAGACGTTGAACCGGGCAAGAGAAGCGTTTGTAATTCTGTCCGATACCAATCGGCGCGTCGCCTATGACCGCAAATTAGCGGCGAGCCGCTTACCACTTACGGAAATAACGCCTCCTACAGCAATCAAAAGCAGCCACACAGGCCAATGGCTGCAAAGAATGGCTATTGCTCTCCTGCTGCTGTTTCCAATAGTGTCATGGCTTTATCACAATAAGCAGCAAACCAAACAACAAGCTGAACTAGAGCGAAGCCAAAATGACAAGTCGATTGCCGCCGCCGCGTTGCTAAAAAGCCAGCAAGAGCAATTGTTACGCGAAAATCAACAGATTAACGCTCAATACCAAGACGAACAGCAAGCCAAACTTGCAGAAATCGAACTGCGCCAAAGGCAACAGCAGTTAGATGACGCCAGAATGCTTAGTGAACAGCAGTTGCAAAACCAAGCTCGCAGCCTGGATTTAATGGAAAAACGCCTGAATACGGATGCGCGCGCTCAAGAACAAAACATCGCCGAGCGCCAAGCCGAACTGCAATACAAAAAACCGGCCATGGCGATGACCTTGCAAGAGCAACAAGACCAACATTTGGCCCTACAGCGGCAAAGATCCTTAAAACAACACGATGAAAACATTGCCAGCATCAACAGCCTGCGCGCGGCACGTTTGAAAGCATACGACCGTGACCACGGCAATGGCGGCATAAGCACCTCAAACCCGGCCGTCGATCCTTAATCTCATCGCAACTGATTCGAGCCTGAAAGCACGATAGGAAATCCAATGACCAAACCCAAAGTCCTGCTTAGCCGCCGTTGGCCGGCAAGTGTTGAAGCTAAACTACAAGCACTTTACGACGTCACTCTGAACACCGACGACCATCCTTTGAGCGCCGACGAATTTAAAGCGGCCTTACAAAATTACGACGCGGTGTGTCCCAGCGTTTGCGATTCCCTGCCGGCCGAGGTGCTGAATGTGGCTAACAAGCGCTGCAAAATTCTGGGTAACTTTGGCGTGGGTTATAACCATATCGATATTGTCGCCGCCAAACAGCAAGGCCTGGTCGTCACCAATACCCCGGGCGTGTTGACACAAAGCACCGCCGATATTGCGATGACCTTGCTACTTATGTCGGCGCGGCGCGGCGCCGAGGGCGATAGATTGGTGCGCGCCGGCGCATGGACCGGCTGGTGCCCGACCCATATGATGAGCAGCGACGTGACCGGCGCCACACTAGGGCTGATCGGCTTCGGCCGAATCGCCCAAGCCATGGCACGGAAAGCTCATCATGGCTTTGGAATGAAAATTCTGTATCTCAAACCCAGCCCAGCCGACCCAGCCATCGTCGAGGAACTACAAGCTGTGCGCTGTGAGACTCTGGAAGAACTGTTACCGCAATGCGATTACGTGTCGCTACATTGCCCGGGAGGCAATGAAACCCGGCATTTAATTAATGAAAAGACCTTGAGTTTAATGAAACCCACCGCGCATTTGATTAATACCGCGCGTGGCGATGTCGTGGATAGCAAGGCTTTGATCGAAGCCTTGCGAGAAAAACGCATTGCCGGCGCTGGCCTGGACGTTTACGAAGGGGAACCTAATATAGACCCCGGCTTTTTGACGCTAGACAACGTCGCACTCCTTCCCCATTTGGGCAGCGCCACCATTGCAACGCGCACCGCGATGGGGGAGAAGGTGCTAGATAATCTTAAAGCTCATTTCTCAGGGCAGGATTTACCGGATCGTATAGTTTGAGACCTGAGTTTTTATCCGCGACACTAAGCATGTTTGGCTGATTCTTGTTTGCGCTTTTTAATCCCTAATATACCAAACAGCCCCGCGAGAAAAGACCAAACAGCCGCAGGCAACGGCACCGGAGCTGCATAGATATCCGCAGTACTCGTCAGGTCAACATAGAAATTTTTCTGTTGATTAGCACTTAATGTAAATGATCGCGAAAGCGTACCTATATTTTCAACGTTGCTATTTCCGAAAACCGAAGCACTAAAGTAAATTTCATCGAAGATATCTACATCGTCGGAAAATACTAAAGAGAGTGAGCTGTCGATACCATTAGTCGTTGCACTTAAAACATAGGGAATTGAAAGCAATATGCTGTAGGTATTGGTGCTGTTGTTTGTGAAATTGAATGTGTAATGCCCTACGTGGTTTGCAGAAATACTGCCATCGGCTACCGATCCAGTTACTGCAAACTGATAGGCTTGATCTAAGTCCAAACTCGATAGATCCTGATTCGTTGCGGTAACGGTTCCACCGTTATCATCGCCTGGCAGAATAATCTCTTGATTGAAAGAGCCGTTGGCCTGCAATCCGGCGTAAGCGCCGTCCAAAGCAAACGTTAAACTAGCTTGATTTGAAAAATCGATACTAGCAAAAGCATCGTTTTTGATACCGGGCAACAGTAGCCCTAAAATAACAACAGTTGTTTTGAAATCAAATTTCATGATTAATTCCTGAACTAAGGTAAATCTGCTTTGATAAGCAAACCGGCAACCCCGTTACCGGCTTTAACTTTTAAAACATTTAATAAACAACCATTGTTACGGCTGACATGATGAATACAATGGATCTGACTGCGCAATCGGCCCTAATTGACAATGGAAAGGCAACAGCTTATTAGTACGCCCATTGGCACCAACGGCTGGAACTTCCAAATAATCGTCTAAAGCCAGATTCGCACTTAAGCTATTACCATCTACAACTCCGCCTGAACCGTTTTCGGTGTGTCCATGCGGTACTTTCAGCTCAGGATGATCGAATGGCGCTTTCTCATAGCGGACACGGTCGTCAGTTAAGGTTTCGAGGAATTCAATCAAATTTGCCCTAGCAGTCTCGCTAGCTGAAGCTAGAGAAATATTGTTTACAAATTGGTGCTTATTAGTTGAATCAAAATTGCCTTTTCTCGAATAAAACTCAATTACCTGTTTTAAAGTAGACATACTGCCGTTATGCATATAAGGCCCGGTCAATTCGATATTTCTTAGGGTAGGGATCTTGAAAACACCCGAAGTTACCGTACCCAATTTACCAGGCGTATTCGCTTGCGCTGTATTAGCCGCGGCAACAGTAGGAATGAATGCATATTCCGGAGTAACACAGTCTTGATCTCTTGCCACACCTTCGCGACTACCGTCGGCTTGGATACCGTTAGGCGTTGTAAAATAAGCCGAACTCGTTGAATTGCTCTCATACGCAAGCGCAATAATGAAATCGCAAGCTCTAACTTGATTCACGCCGGGATCTTTGACATTCGCATAAGCACCTAGCAAATATTGAACGTATTGTTTAGCGAAAGATAAGGGATTGCCAAAATCATCATTTGCCCCTAGACCTATATCAGCATTCGGGTCATTAACACCGGTATTAGCAAACCCTAAGTCGTACATTCGGAAGACTCCAGACATCAAATCGCGATTGACGAGACTAGGATGTTTAGTCACACCAATGGCATGAGTGGCATTATCCAAACCCAGAGCATCAGGACCGTAAGGCACTTGCGCGTATGAAGGTCCAAAAAACTTGCCATTCTCTTCCAACAACGCTGAGTTTGTGCTGATTGCAGCGGACGTCAACAAAGGTCCGGCATGGCAAAGATTGCAATGATTATTGGTAAAGATATTGAAACCGTCAGCGATGCGGGCGACCTTATCAGACGAATAACCCAAGCCCTGCCATGTCGGGATATTGAAAGCATCGCGTTGAGTCAAGTCCACCGGCGCCTGATCGGAAATCAAAGTGCTTTGGTACAACTGCAATGCAATACCGAAAAACATCGAAAAGTTAGCTTCGATTTGATTGTAAGGCGGCTGCCCCGGCCTGCTTCCGAAAGGACCAGTGCTGGCGTACGACCAGAATTTAGGATTGAAAGACTGCATCACCAATTGTTTATAAGTGGTGTTCAAACCGGGCTTCAAATTCCCTGCCGAACTTAAACTAATGGGCCCAAGCACGCTGTCTTCGTTATGTACTTTCTGGTTTTGCAACGGTTGTCTTAACAACAGTTTTCGTCCAATTTCCGGCCAGGTCCGTTGTCGACAAGCCATCTCGGCATCGTTCAACGGCGGCCCCATCGCTAAAGAAGCCAATGACGCGTTTTCCAGATGTAACCGGTTCTTTTTGACTGGTTGCACTTTAGAAGCCGTTTTCACCCATACTCCAGCATTTTCATCGCGATCCCCCCAAGGACTGCTACCGTTATAAATATTATTCGCGCGGCCATCCCAAAAATTACGGTGATTGAATACTGCATTGAAGACCGTTGGCGCATTTCTCGGTTCTACCCGACGAGTCCCAGTACTATCCAGGTGAAAAATTGGATCGTTTACCGCGCGATTGCATTGATCAGAACTACCGACGAATTTCGAGACACCCGTGAAGTCGCCTGAAAAGGTACCTGCCGAAGAAACCACGTCGTCTGTGGCAAACGTCAAACCGCTTGCCTTATTCAACGGGTCGTTAAATTTGTAGGTCGGAAAGTCGGTTTGAGTCAATTGGTAGTTCGGCCCACCGCTCAAAGCACCTGACGGAAGAGGTTGAAAGGTCTGACCAGAAGCATTACTGCTTTTTAGTCCAGGGTTAATTTGGTTTTTGGTTCTGGCGTCAGCACCTGCATGGAAATGACAGGAGCCGCAAGACATACCGTCGCTGCCGACATTGACATCCCAAAACAGCGCCTTACCTAAAGCAATTGCTTTTTGTTTATCTATAACTATCGAGTCGGCACCATCTTCCGGTAAAAAATTAACAGCCGTATTGACCCAGGTATTCGACTGTTTTTCCTGCAAAAATCCTTGAACATGAGGAACAGGTACACCCTGTAACGGCATGGGCTGCGGACCGTGGGAGAATGATACTTGCGACAACAGCAGCCCTCCGACCCCAAGCATTAATTTACCAATCAAATTCATCATAACTCCTTAACATTTTTTAGTTCTAAGCCTTGTGGCAATGTCATTTACCAAGTTGCCGACATTTTTATGGTTGAAGCCGTGAGCCACCCTCGCCCAAGATGTGTCTATTCGCCTACTCTTAGTCTGTAACGTACTTCTTAACAATCCACATACAAACCACCGGCAACGCAAAAACAGCCCGCCAATTTCGTTCATCTCAAACCAGGCAATAATCGCACCATCAAAACTCCAAAAAAGATTTCGCATCAAACTCCGAGGCCAATCTATCAACAAATTTTTTCTTATATAACAGTAACTTAATAAACACTTATAAAACAACACTTGTCGCTCAAAGCAAACTAGGCTCATCACTGCTGAAAAAACATGCCAAATCCCTCTACATAACTTCATTTGACATATCCGCAACTGTTAGCTCAGCCTGGCAAAAAAAAGGTGGCAACTGAATTTACAGCCACCACCTTTCGTTTTATGCCTCAACGCTTAAAGAATGTAATAGCGCTTAAAGTAGCTGCAATTAATATTCAGTGATACTCAATCGATCTCGAAAGGATTAAGCAGCTCTGCGACGAGCAAAAGACAACAATCCGAGCAAGCCACTACCGAACATCCATACAGCGCCAGGCACAGGAACAGCTGCTACGGATCCAACCACGACATCGTCTATATTCACCTTGAACTGACTTGCACCAAGCGCATTTGCTTCTGCCGCTGTTAAATACCCAGATCCGGAGTTGCCGGCAATATTGGCACCACTAGAACCTGTGCCTTTAAAATGAATCCAGATCGCGTTGATACCATCCGCATCATTAAAATCGCTGTTCAAGGTCAGAGTGCCTTCCGTGCGGGGGCTGGCACCACTTTGCGTAACGGTTTGATAGGCTACGCGACTAGGATAATTGCTACCATCGCCATCATGCAAAGCGTCGCCTTCCGCAGCTATATTTCCGAACACAGTGCCGGTCAGCGCTGAGGTGTTATAGGCGGTATTAAATCCCAAGATTTCCCAAACACCGCTTTTGGGATTTTCGCTATTGATAGTATCCCAATACAATGAAAATGCCGTAAAGGCACCACCATCCGCTCTTCTGATGTAAACACCTGAAGAATCGTTGTGATAACCCACAGAAGAACTTCCGTTGTTAGTTTCGCCGTGCACATGATTTGAACCAAGCAAATCGCTCAAAGTACCCATTACAAATTCGCCATCGGCGGTCGTTTCATGGTAGCAAGCCACACAGTTACCGGATACGTTGGCGTAACCGGCCACGCTACCCGGCATACCACCCGTAACGATTGGGTCTCCAAATTCATCAACCTCACCGGAAGGAACTGGGTTAAAGTTGATTGTGGAAATCGCCGATGCTGCGCCAGAAGCACTTAGCAGGCCCGCGAACAATACTTGACTGACTAGCTTTAATTTTTTCTTCATTAACTACTCCAAATGTTTATAAAAAACGAGAAACACCCAAAACCTCTAGAACCCAACCACCCGGGCCTAACGCGCTTTCTCTTTTAAAAACTGCCTGACACGAAACTTTCAGATTGCGCAACAGACATACCCCCTTACGCTCTAAGCAAAATACATACCACAACCCTGCTAAATTCTTTCGAATACTCTCTGCTTTAAGGTAAAAGCAAATTGAATGTGGTTAACACGGCGAGTCAGTCGCAAGAAAACCCATGATTTACCTTTAGTTTTCCTGGTTCTGGTTAACCATGCGCTCAGGCGGCTTATGCTCGCAACCTGCTTCGACTATTGATATCGACATAACCCAAAAATAGAACTTAGAACTAAAAGCACTCACCCTAAAAATACCCCCTCATAATTAAACTATGTCATATACCTCGCTATAGGGCATTTCACCTACTCCTGAATTAGATTACCTCTCGAACTGCCCCAGGAAACACAAAAACAATTTGGCACGATAACTGCTTTACTATAATTTTGAATTTCACTCTAATGAACGCACCCGCCATTCTTTCAGCAATTTTATTGGCAGCCTCCACTAGTGCAACAGCCTTAGAACAAAACGAGGCAGCACCGAATTGCGACGCTAAACTGGCTAGTGCTCAATCCTTTAATATCAAAAGCTATCACGGCAAGGTCGTTCTGGTGGATTTCTGGGCCACGTGGTGTCCACCGTGCTTGAAATCGATACCTTTTTTCAATCATCTTTACCAGCAATTATCCAAAGACCAGTTTGAAATAATTGCGATTAATGTGGACGAAGACGACGATACGCTTCAGCAGTTTTTAAATGAGCATTCCGTAAACTACCCGATCGCTTTAGACCCACAGGGCAAATGCCCAAATTCGTTTGGTGTAAAAGCGATGCCATCCAGCTACATCATCGACAAGCAAGGCGTTGTTCGACATATTCACCTCGGCTATCGAGACGAGGATCAAACGTCGATACAAAATGAGATTGACCAGCTAATAAAGCAATGAAGTCCGAACAGTCTTATATGCTCAGCTGCCTCTCAAAAAACCTGATAATTGCTTACGCACTAGGTGTTTTAACGGGTTGCGCAAACGTTTCGCCCTGGGAAAGAGGTAATCTGGCGAAAGAGAGCATGGCGATCACACCCAATCCGAATTTAAGCCACATTCGTGACCACATTTTTACGAGCAAGGAAGCTTCGCAGGGCGGTCATGCCGGCGGAGGCGGCGGTTGTGGCTGTAACTAACGCCGATAACCGAAGGACATTAGCCGCTCTCACAACAGCGGCGCTGAGCCTGCCAGGTTTACAGGCGGATGCCGCCACACCCGGCGCCGAGCCGCAACTAAATCTGCACTACGGCCACTATCAGGAAAGCAACAACCGCATGCAGGTCGACGTGTATCACGCCGACTTTACCGTGCCCTACAAGGAACGCTTGGAGTTATCATTCAGCATAGACCGGGACACCTACAGCGGCGCGACACCAGCCTTTAGTCTTCCCAAAACCATGACTAACCAGTCGCGCTATGAGGACGGCGTGCTGAACAGTAATGTCGACATTGTGTCGGCTGCATCTCAGGGGGTCACTGCCGGCGGACTGACAATATTGGGAGGACTCAATACGTTTGCCGATTTCCGCGCTATCTACGACCCCGCTAAAGCAGATATAGATTTGTCGATTGAATCGCAAAAGTCAGCTCAGTTTAATGCCGCCATAAATCAGTTTAAACTCGATAATCCGCAACCGCCGGGAGCAACAACTACAACAGTCACAGAAAACGTGACCATCAATTTTGAAGGCATGACCCAAGGCTCGTATTCAGGAGAAGCCAATACCGCTGCCAGCGGGGCTTGCGCAGACTGTTATGTAGAGTCAGGGTTTGTGTTGGGCGTGGTAGACGACGGCAATCCTACCAATCACCTTCACAGCGATGCCAGCGGAAGCGGTATCCGGCTGGCGTATCACAACGACTCCACGGGGATTTATCTAAGGGCCTTGGACGGCAGCGCCTTCAGAGTATTATCGCTTGATTGGGACAATATTGACCCCGGTAATCCAAAAAGCGGGGTGTGGGAAATCCTGGGGTTTAATGCACCGTCTAATCCAAGCCTGTCAACAGGCGACGGAACAAATTACGCTACGAGAAACGCATACCAGACTGTAACCCAAACCAATAGCGCCCCCAATTTGCGATTTGACGGCTCACTAGCCCTGGACGGTACATTTAGCGCGGCTAGCGGCATCAACGCGCTTTGGATTCATTTTAAAGGCACAACCTCTGCCGGCAACCCCATTGCCGGCACCAGTGCTCCGGGATTTTTAACGTCTACGGAAGCCGCTAATCTTGGTGCCAGTCAGTTCCTGGTTAACGTCGACAACATCCGAATCGCTTACGATAAATTAGTGTCTTCAGGCAGCCCCGCTGCCATCGCCTGGCAAGCAGCTTTGAACAATTTCGAAGCCGGCAAAACCGCTGAATTGAATGCAAGCTTTTCCGCGCTGCAAACCGAGTTAACCAAACAACTCACCATCCAGGCCTACGCTGCCGTGCTGAACCGCATGACCCCACCGATGACCACCATTGTGCAAAAATTTCAAGAGCAACCTATTGAAACCCGCACCATGCCGACATTTAGTGGCAAATATTATTTTGACGACTACACCTTGGCATTTTCCGGCGGTAAATCTGAGGAACCGGATTTCGTTTCGAATTTCGGTTCGATCAACGTCAGCCATGAGTTCAACAATAAGCTGACAACAGTCTCTTTGGGTTACAACACCTCGAGCAATCAGATTTCGCGATCCACCGATAACCAGCATGCGGCCAGTAGCGGACATGCGCACGGCGGTAGCGATTCGCCCGGCTACTCACGACTCGACGAAAACAGCAACTATCACGGATTTAACATAGGTCTTTCGCAAGTAATCACAAAAAATACCCTGATCCAATCCACGCTAAGTTATACCAACCAGAACGGCTATTTGAGCAATCCGTATAAGTTCGTCTATGTGCGAGGAGAAGTCACTCCGGAAGAGTATTATCAAATCCAAATGGCTTCGTCGGGAAACCCTTTCAATTGGAACTCCATCACCAATTTAGAAATGGTCGGAATAGATCTATTCCGCGAAGTTCGTCCTGATCAACGCAATCAGTGGTCGTTATCCAATCGCATCAATCAACATATTCCAGCACTGGATGCCTCATTACATTTCGATTACCGCTATTACAGGGACGATTGGGGCGTGAATTCGCATACTTTCGAGTTTGCTTGGTATCAAAGCTTACCGATGGGTTTCACGATCACGCCAAGCATGCGCTATTACTCGCAATCGCAAGCGGAATTTTTCGCCCCATATTTCCTGGCACCTCGCGCCGACGACCACTACTCCAGTGATTTCCGGCTAGCCGATTTCGGCGCCTTGAGCGGTGGCATCTCGTTTAGTAAACAACTCAGCAAAGGCATTAAACTCGATGCAGGCTTTGAATACTACACGCGCCAAAGCGGCTTAAAACTCGGCGGCGGAGAAGACAATAGTTATGCAGATTACAGTTATTATCTGGTGCATGCCGGCTTGAATGTCAATCTCGGCGCACCGCGTTCGCAACACAGCGAGCATCAGAATATGCATCACCACGGCGCTCCGTTACCAGCGGGCGTCATGTATGGTCATATGATGAACGCCCCGGGAGAATTTATGGTTGGTTATCGCTATATGTATGCGAACCAGACCGGCGATATCCGGCATGGCGACCACGCAATGGAGGATGCATCGCTATTACATCTTGCGTGCGGCTCTAACGAATGCGCGTCACGTCCTACGGAAATGAGTATGAACATGCACATGCTCGACCTCATGTACGCTCCCACCGACTGGCTAAATCTGATGCTGATGCCGCAGATTATGGATATGAAAATGTCCCTTGCGGAGGTGCCCGGCACGACAGTTGAAAACGAGCACGGCAGCGGACACAGTAGCGGCGCTTTAGGCGACACAATAATGGCGGCCATGATCAAGGTATTCGACATGCCTGGTCATCATGTTCACTTAAGCTTAGGGGTCAGTGCGCCAACCGGGGACAATGAAGTGACGGTCGACGGTCAGGATTCCATGACCAGCGAATTACAAGATTACGGCATGCAAATCGGCAGCGGCACCTGGGATTTTAGACCCAGCCTGACTTATACCGGTCAGTCCGAAGAGTGGTCTTGGGGCGCCCAGCTCGGCGGTATCAAGCGGATGCAAAATCGTAACCGAGTTGGTTATGCACTTGGCGATGTTTTCCAATCCACCGCTTGGGGTAGTTATCAGGTACTCAATTGGCTATCCACTTCGATTCGCGGCATATATTCTGAGCAGGGCCGCATTCAAGGCGAGTTTAACCGTGCTCATTCCACGACGTCGACAGTGGACTATGCGAGCAATTACGGCGGTCGTTTTTGGGATGTAGGATTTGGGCTAAACGCAACCATTCCTGAAGGGCCGCTCACCGGCCATCAGGTCAGCGTCGAATGGCTGCAACCGGTGGCTGACAATTACAATGGCTATCAGTTAGAGCGAGAGGGAAGCCTCAATGCCACCTGGACTTTCGCTTTTTAATGTCTTCAGGCTTATAAAGCATAAAAACTAATCGCCGACTGAACAGAATACCCCCTTCTAAAGGTTGCCGATGTTCTTTCGCTACATATTCCTCTGCTTTATGTTGATCGCGGCGTAATCGCTTACGAGCTAACCCAATCTACCTTAGCTAATACTATCGATGGCCAAGCCAGCCAAACAGGCTTTTTGCCATGACAGTGTGTGAAATAACCTATTTTTTTCAGGACCGCTGCCCCCAAACTCCCGCAGAAGCGGCTAGGGCCCTACAGCAAACATCTAAAACCTGATGGCATAAATTGTGCTTTTGATAGTTCGCAACATACGTTTTTCTATGCTTGTCAGTATGCAGAATTGACCACCCAAGAGCCGAGTCATACAAATCAAGCCATAAAACCGGTTTCGCATAGCTGCCACACAGCAGATTCGAATGAATCACTACTTTTTATACGACGAGGTATATCAATGATACTTAAGACCAAGTTATCCCACGCTATAAGTCTGGCCTTGGCCGGAACAACCATGATGTTAACGCTATCCGATGCATCGGCATCTGCTGTAGTGTCATACAATGCATTCAATCACGACCGCAACGCGCCGAATGATTTAGTGTCCGGTGGAACAGGTACCGATGGCTGGATGCGCACAACAACTAACGGAGTAGCAACATGCGGCGCGGTCGCGGGGGGAACTTGTGGAGCCGCCCCAGGAAGTTTTGGCGGACCCGGCAACAATGCTACCGCCGTGCTCGCTGGCGGCAACGGCGCTGTGCCCTGGGTGGGTGGCGACCCGAGAAGCGCCAATGCGGTAGGTACCGGCCAATTCGGTTACATCGGCATGCAGACTCTAAATTGGACCGCCGAAATCGGCGCCGGTAATACTGCCGTGGTTTCGAAGCTCGACTCCCATAGCCGCTACCAAAATACGACGCTCAGCGACGGTTCGATTTTTAACTATGCCGATATTGATACCGCCAAAGGCGCTTGGCATGACGGCGGACTTGCGGGAACACCAGCAGGAACGCCGGTAGACCCTCTCGGTTCCGGCACAGGTTGGCGGCACGACACCGACATCGGTTTATTTCGCTCCTCAGTAACACAAGTCGTCACGCTTTCCATTTCCAGCTTATTAGGCAACGGGGATACCAACCAAACTCCTGACTATGGTTTTACCGTATTCAAAGGGATGGATACCAAAACCCCAACATCGACTTCACAACGATACAGTCATCACTCAGGTTGGCATGCCGTGTCTAACGCCGACGCACTAGCTGTTGGCGACAATGTTAACCCAATAACAGGTTCGAATCCCTTCGGCACCACAGGCTTAACACTTGCCAACCTCATCCTGGATGACACTTCCGGGAATAACGCCACCTTTTTAGCCGAAGCCGGCCAAGTCTATACGATCTATCTGGGGGGCTTCATGGGCGGCGACTGGACAGAAACTCGCAACGACTATCAACTAACCATCTCCTCGGTACCGGTCCCCGGCGCTGTTTGGCTATTCGGTAGCGCATTTGTGGGCATGATCGGCGTGCAACGGCGCAAACGCTCATCACGTTAATCACCGCATAGCATCATCCTGAAACCGTTCGGCCACCATACAGCCGAACGGTTTTTTGTTTAACACTGATCATCATTCGTTAAACTATCTCCAATAAAACGTCTATTGATCCAATCCAATGATCACAGCCATGCAACGCGGCCAGCAGGCCATTCAGAATAAAAACATCCCCGAAGCGATCGAGTGGTTTAGCAAAGCATTAACGGAAACCCCAAAAGACCCTCAAGTGTTGGCTTGCCTTGGGCAGGCACTTTGCTGGCTTGGAGATCGTAAACAAGGGCTTATCCATTTAAAACAGTCTGGCCAATTATTGTTAAAAAAAGCCAAAAAATCCCGCGATATCGGCATGAGCCTAAATCTGGCCGAACAATTACAACACTGGAATGATTTCGCCGGCTCTTTGGAAATATGTAAGCAAGCATCTCAAATCAACCCGCGCGAAGTACGTACTTACCAACTTTTAGCGCTGAATTATATGCGCTTGAACCAGAAAAAATCCGCACTTGCCGCCGGTCGACAAGCAGTCAAATTGGTTCCCGACAACGCTACGCTGTCAATATTGCTGGCGACACTGGAAATCGAGGACCGTCAATTTATAGAAGCTAAACAGCGACTACAAAAAGTTCTGCAATATCCATTATTGAAACCGGAAGAGAAATTTCGCACCCATAAGGAGTTAGCCAAAACTTTAGACAAACTCCATGAATATGGAGAAGTTTTCCAGCATCTCCATGCCGCCGGCGAAGTATCGGCCCTGTTGCCTGAGGTAAAAAGCCAAGACCATACCATGGTACCTAAAATGCTAAACCTCTATAAAACCGACTTCGATGAACAATTACTGAAGCGTTGGGCAGATACGCCCTTTCCAAAAGACCACCCTGCACCGATATTTTTGGTTGGCTTCATGCGCACTGGTACAACACTGACTCAGGAGGTGTTAGCTGCACACCCCAAAGTATTTGTTGCTGACGAAACCGACTTAGTCGTTTCGTTAGTCAATGAACTGAAGCGAATATCCGGAAACGTGGACGCAACCGTTCCACAGCAACTGCGCTCGCTCAATATTGAAGGCATCACGCACTTACGCTCATTTTACTGGCAACGTGCTCGCGCATTGTTCGGAGACACTATAGACAACCGGACATTTCTCGATAAAACCACGATGAACTCTATTGATATCGGCTTAATCCACACCGTATTTCCAGATGCCAAACTGATATTTCTATTACGCGACCCGCGCGACGTCTGCTTAAGCTGCTTCATGCAGACCATGACGCCAAATCCATCGACAGTACACCTTTTAACATGGGAGGGCACAGCGCGCTTTTACGCGCTTTTGATGGATTGGTGGCAAACGGTCAAACCCAAATTAACCATGCCTTATTACGAATTGCGCTACGAAGATGCGATTGCTAATTTCGAACCCACCTTCCGCAGTGTCTTTCAATTTTTAGACCTCGAATGGAGTCCCGCCGCAGCAGATTTTCATAAGTATGCGGCAAGGAAATTAATCGCCAGCCCCAGCTTTAGCCAAGTCGCCCAGCCACTTTATTCCTCTTCGGTCGCACGCTGGAGAAACTATCAAGACCAGTTCGACCAAATCAACGCCTATTTGCAGCCCTACTTGAAAGAATATGGTTACCTCTGACCCAAAGCTGTTCATTTTTCTCTCGAAACTCACAGCCCATAAATAATCTCCGACCCGCAGTCTTTAAAGAAAAATGCTTGACTTAAGTTTGCCACCGACTTGTATTGACAATAGAAACTGAATCCGCAGAGTCTAAAATTTTGTGGATATGTTTACGATGATGTTCCGTTATAGACGCAGAACGAGGGGTATTATTTCTTCGCTATAACCGACATCTGAATAATCGCTGAATACCCGAATGACCCCAGATCACATCACGCAGTCAGTGGGAGTACCGCCAAAACCCCGGCAGAAGAGCTTAGCTGTAGGCCCCAAATATCCAGCTCTGGGTGATATAACCTAATTTTTAGTACTACAACTCAACAAAAATTAGCTTAAAACCCAAATCACCGCAAAGAAACCGGAAATTTTGTGCAGGATTTTAAGCTTCAAAATTTTTTCCTCTTCTATTTCAGCAAAAAATAACGTACTGGCGAAAAACTAGCGGTGTTTACTGCCGGCAATCTAAATAACTATGTCATATAACGCTCACCTGAGGCATATGACCCATTCACCCGAAAGCTAAAAGTTTGACATATGGAAAAAATCATCTAGCAGCGCTCTTATGCTTGAACCCAAATAGTAAAATCAGAACACAAAAACGTCTTGCAATTGATTTTTAAGACATTTTTATACCAGCTTTCTATGAAACATAATCAGGCATGGCTATTGCTGTTGCGAAGGGGATGCCGCGCTGGAACACAATTCAATTGGTTACCATGATCAGAAACATCCGGAACCGTGCTTTCTATCAAATCCCGTCGTTGTCCGCCGCATCAGCCTTATTTAGCTCAACCCAGGATTATAAGCATGAAAAAACAATTAAAAATTCCCTTGGCTTTTGTCGCCGCAATCGCTTTGGGCTATGCTCTCAGCCCCAAACCGGAAACCCCTTTCACCGGCCATGGCAATGTCGACGCTTTAAATAAAGTGTACGAACGCTGGAAATCCGCGCACGAAGAACAAGGAAACCCGGAGGTTTTGCGTGTCGGCTTAAGTTTTTCGCGAGCGCAATCTCGGGAATTTACCGCCGCCAGCGGCGAAGCAGCGTTGAATCTGGTCAACGGCCAATTACAAGTCGCGGTTAGCGGCTTATCCAATCAAGAGCAATACGATGTTTGGTTATTGGATAATCACAAGTCCGGCGATAACCTAAACGATAAAGCAATCAAAATTGGTCCGTTGTCTTCCCATGAAGATAAACATTTGCTGACAACCCAACTGGACCGCGACCGTTTCGCTGGCTTTACGATGGATGCCGTCGCAGTTGCCAAGTCCGGAGAGACACCACAAGCCGGCGGCCTGTTATTCGGCTCGCCAAGCTTACTGCAGCGGCTTTATTACACCGAGCGCTATTGGCCGGCGGCAACGATAGGCTCTGTCTCGACGGAAATAAATACCCCACCCGCACAAGCTGCGTTCGAATTTTTATTGCCCAAAACCGCGCAAGCGGCGGTGACGTCTTCAGCTGCCACCTCTCCCGAACAACTGACGCAATTGATTGCCACCGGTCAACAGCTGTTTACCGAACAAACCTTTAACGGTAACGGCCGCACTTGCGCCACCTGCCATAGGCCGGACAATAACCACACCATCGACCCCAGCTACATCGCCAAGCTGCCGAAAACCGATCCGCTGTTTATAGCCGAAACCAATCCGGTGCTGGCCGATCTGGAAAAACCTGCGCTGCTTAGACAGTTTGGTTTATTCGTGGCAAACGTCGATGGCTTCGATAGACCGCCGGTGTTGCGCAGCTCATCGCATCTGCTTGGTATAGCCAACACCCTGACCTTTGAAAAAACCGTCAATCCGGGTTACGGCAATGGTGAATTTACCCAGGATACCGATTATTTCAATGCTCACGATCCCGAAGCCCAGCAATCCGGTACGCATACTCATGCTATCGGTTGGTCTGGAGACGGTGCACCCGACGGTGGGTCGCTGCGCGATTTTGCCAAGGGCGCCATCAAGCAGCATTTACCCAAAACCCTGATTCGCGCCGAAAACATCGACTTTAGAATGCCTACCGAAGCCGAACTGGATGCTTTGGAAGCCTATATGTTGTCTCTTGGCCGCAGTGAAGAAATCAATCTTGCCAATATGTATTTCAAGTCGCCTCTGGTACAAAACGGCTTGTTATTGTTCAACACTAAAAACAATCCGAAACTTGCGGACGGTACGGTGTTATTCGGCACCACCGGCAACTGCAACGGCTGTCACTCCAACGCCGGCGGCATCAGCTCAACCACCAATGCCAACCCCACCCGAGACACGGGCGTAGAGCGCATGCGCGACCAGTTGCATCATTTGGCCGATCCTAATCTGGCCTACGATGGCGGTTTTGGACAAACACTACAAACCGATTGCGGTCCGAATTTTAACGAAACCTGTTATAGCGACGGCAGTATTGCACCCGCCGGCACCACTACTCGTCCTACGGGCCATCACGGTTTGAATCGCTTCAACACCCCGTCGCTGATCGAAGCCGCCGATACCGCGCCATTCTTCCACAACAACAGCGTCACCACACTGGAAGAGACCGTGGCTTTTTACAGCTCCGACGCATTTAACAGTTCGCCAGGCGCATTCACCTCAAGCAAAGCTAATCGTCAAGGCAAGCTGGATTCGTCGCAAGTTATTGCCGTAGCCCTATTCCTGCGTTCGATCAACGTGCTGGAAAACATCCGCAGCTCTAATCTTTTGGACCAAAAAGCCATTGCATTGAGCGGCGATCAAAGCGTTAAAACCTTGAAATTGGCGATTGCCGATACTCAGGATGCTATCGACGTGCTCAAGGAAGCGGTGATCAATCCCTATCCGGATGCGTTGGATAAACTGCAACAAGCACTTTATTACGAAACACAAGCCACGAATAAGTTTTATCCAAACCGCTCGACGCTCATGCAAAACGCTATAAATCTGAAGAATCAGGCGCGAACCATGATCGTCAGCGGCGGTTAGTACTATTAGCCGGGGCTGGCTGCTCTAGTCCCGGCATTTCTGCAAACTATCAAGCCACTCGTACCGCACCCTTACAGTCTGCCAAATCCGGGTGGCTCCTTATTTATTAATAACAGAACGACCATGAACACACAGCTCAAACAACTATTTAAAACCAGCCTGATTGCACTAATCCCAATATGCACGGTCAGCAACGCTCACGCCGCAATACTTACTTTTAGTTTGGATTACAGCGGCTTAGCATTTGGAAACGCTGCCACAGCGCAAGGCCTCATCAGCCTGGACGACCAACTGATTCCTAATCCAGGCTCGACTTTTCTTGATTTGGGTAGCAATGAGGTAATCAAAGCTTTCACATTGACCGTTTCCAACGCCACAGGAGGCTTAGGAAACGGCACTTTTCAGATGACCGATTTCGATTTTGCGACCTGGGATAGCGCAGGAGAAACGCTGGACTTTAGCCAACAATTGCTTGGGCAGTGGACACAAGGTGGCGGCTGGGGAACAAGCGCTAGATGGGACGGCAATGCGGGTGAATTTAATCTTTACGCCAAAGCCGGGTCCTCGGCGCCAACCAGTTCCGGTTATTTTACCCTGGCGGCGAATAACGATTTTCTGAATGGCGATTTATTGAGACTGGTGTCGTTCAAACCTGTATCCGGCTCCGTTCAGCCAGTTCCATTGCCTGCACCAATTTGGCTATTCGGTAGCGCTCTCGGCGTGTTTCTTAGCAGAAAAACAGCGAAGAAAAGCAATTATTGACCCTGCCCTTACATATCGGCGCTCCCGCTATGGCGCGGGAGCCTAGGGGGCCATACTGGATTCGCTGCGCGGCTTAACGCTTCCAGCCTTCGAGGGAATGACGAGTTGCAAATGCAAGGTTCATAAAAACTAACACTGATTTACCACTTGGCACTAAGACCAAGACTAAGACTAAGAATTGACGTCGTATTTCTCTAAAAGCAAACCAATGTTTGCGTCCAATGAGTACATCAAAAACTCTGATCTAAAATCGATACCGACGCTGGCTTTATAGCCCATTGCATACATAAACTGCTCAGCCTCAGCTAGCTGAGCATCAACTATTGCATTACCGAGTTAGAGATATATGAATCCGATATTTTCAACAGACATAAAAAAACCGGATGGAGCACTAGACTCCATCCGGTTTAAAAGCCCGAAATAATTAGGCTTGAACGGCCGCTTTACGACGACCGGTATACAGGAAACCCAACAAAGCACTAGTCATAAACCATACAGAGGCAGGGAGAGGTACGCCAGAGACTGGATTTTGATCCGCTGCTGCTTTGATATCAACGCCATACAATAAGACCAAGTTATTGGTCAGCAAGCCTGGTTTAAGAAAGCTCAACAGGTAATCATCACCTGAGAATGCAAGACTACCGGATTCGCTAATCCAGCCGCTTGTAGTCCATAGAGCCAATTTAAAAGGGCTAGCAGAGCCATAACTTTTAAAACCGGTAAAGGTTTCCAATGGCGCAGCACTACTCAGATCGGCGCCAGCGGAAAAAATACCAAAGGTCTCGCTTGAAGGTGTCAGAAAACTAGGAGCGAAAAATTCGCTATCTTCTGATGTTGATTCCCAAATGATGCCAGCCGAACTTACAGTCGAAACTGCAAACAGGCAAACAGCAAGCCAAAGTTTTAAAGATAAAAGCGTTTTCATGGATATTCCCCATTTAAAATTAACGTTAACAATTGGTCATCCTTTTGACCACCTTACTCCGCAGTTGAAATTGTTCCTCAATTCCAACCAAGAAGGGGAGTGGATATATACAAATACCCACTCATACATAGATTAGCAAATATAATGCCATATTTATTTTTGTTCTATTTCAAAAGCTTACAGACACACAAAGCACGAGGTGTAAATATTACCGACACGTTACGAAGGATTTCTGCCTTTTAGATAAAAAAGTCACCAAATCGGTGCGTTTTGAATTTGAAACCGCGACTAGGTAATTCTGCACACATAAAAAAGCCGGATGAAACTAAATTTGTCTCATCCGGCTCAAAGTCACTTAACGCGTCAGTATCAACGCGGTCGGCATCAGGCACTTATTTCAACGCATTTCCGCAGTCTAAATCGGCCAGACGCGTGTACCCAACATTCTTGAAACTAGTGCCTTGGGCCGCAAAGAACCGAATGAACAATTGATCTCGGAGCTTGTTGCGCTGCCTGATCTCCGCTTTTACACCTTGGTCGGCCAACTGATTTTTATAAAGCGTTGCGCGCTGCCGGTCGTTGAACACTCCGAGCGATATAGCCCCCTTGATGTCGCCATCGCTTACCGGCCACACATCGTTAAATCCTTTGGCTTTTAACATCATCTTATTGATACGGGTTTGCTCGGCATCTTTTCCAGCGGGGTAGTAAACCTGGAAATCCGACGCGACAATTA
Organism: Methylomonas rosea; assembly: GCF_024505055.1. GTDB lineage: Bacteria > Pseudomonadota > Gammaproteobacteria > Methylococcales > Methylomonadaceae > Methylomonas > Methylomonas rosea. The sequence goes on along the minus strand of NZ_JANIBL010000017.1, from coordinate 38,021 downwards.
TTGACTTGTTGATGGCTTTGAACTCAGCTAAACGCTCAGTATTGGCCCATCGCCGCAACGCGTCCTGATCGCTGAACGGTCCAGCCTCGTAACAATGATTGATCGCGGCTTGCTGCCTACCGGAAACTGCTGACTTAGGAGCATGGGTGCTGGTTTTGAATATCCAAGCAGCGTGGGGCGGATTCAAGCGTTGCAGAATGTCCGTCACTTGCTTAGCTTGTAATTCAGCGGCGGCGCTATCCAGATAAGCAGAAATTTGTGCTCCACGCCTAGCGATTTGTCTTTCGCTTACCATCAGTAATGTCGGAATATTGCTGACTGGCTCGACCGATGGCGTCAGCGCACCAAAATGTAGCTTCCAGAAAAAAAACAAGACATTCAGCAGACATAATAAAAAAAACAGCGCTTTCATGAGGCGTTTTCATTTCGGCAATAATTGAGCAAGCCTTTAAAGACCAAATCGCCGTCGAGAATGCTTGGAACTGTCAGGTGTCTGGCTAAGGTCTCGCCATCGCCACCGCTCAACACCAGCCGATACGCTTTGGGCTGCCGCGCCAAGGTAGCCTCTACCAGGCCAGCCGCAGCTAACAACGTACCGTTATTGATGGCTGCCGCCGTAACAACCGCCAAGCTTGTACCTGCCTGGTCCTCACTAAACGCCAACGCGGCGGTATTTTGCGCCAAGGATTTTTTCATTAACAAAAGCCCCGGACTGATTAAGCCGCCCAGATGGCTGCCATCAGCCCCGATAAAATCAATTGTAATAGCGGTGCCGCAATCGACAATACAGGTATCCCCTGGATAATAACGGTGTGCCGCCTGCAATGCCAACCAGCGATCCACCCCCAACTTCTCCGGTTGTGCATACGCATTCTTGACGTTAAAAGCCGTTGGCGAAGACTGCGGAATGATTACCTCAATACCGGGCCATAGTGAGCGCGCCATGTCAACCAGCAATAAGGTCAGAGCATTTTCCGATACCGACGCGATAGCTATTTGTTTGGGAGCTAGGATATTCAGCCAAAACTCACGCAAGCGTTCGAAAAAATCCGCTTGCCGATAATCCATAAAAATCGTCGGTTGCAGCCGACCGGCATCTGCCTGGGTCCATTTCAGACGCGAGTTGCCAATATCAACCAATAAAATCATAGTTGTCGGAAACTCACTTCGCCGGAAGCGAACGCGCGGATTTGACCATCCGCTAGTTCTAGCAGCAATAGGCCTTGATCGTCGATGCCCGTTACCACGCCGCTAAACGTCTGTTCGTGCATAAAAATATCGACCTGCTTGCCTTGCATGCAATCGTAGCCGCGCCATTCTTCGAGATAATAACCCAGCGAACGGGTCTCGTACTCCGCCAGCACCGGTAACAACTGATTCAATAATTCGCCTACCAGTCCATTGCGTTTACCGTGAATCGATTCTGCCAAAATACCGTGCAAATCGACCCAATCCTGCTCAATACCCTCTCCTTCATGCGCCGGCAAGTAGACATTTAAGCCCAAACCCATCACCGCGTGGCACGGTCCGCTAGTTTCTCCGGACACCTCTATCAAAATCCCGGCCAATTTACGTTGTCGCCAATAAATGTCATTCGGCCATTTCAAACCCACATCGGAAATCCCGAAACCTCGCAACGCCCGGATTACCGCCACGCCCATCGCCAGACTCAATCCGGTGATCGCTGCCGGCCCACCCTGGAAGCGCCACAAAATCGATAAGTAAATATTGTGGCCAAACGGCGAAACCCAATGCCTACCGCGCCGCCCTTTCCCCGCGGTTTGCCGTTCGGCCAAACAGACCGAGCCGATGTCAGCGCCCTGCCCCGCCTTTTCCAATAAATAGGTATTGGTAGAATGAATCTGATCGTGAATTTCCAGCTCAGCGAGTAAGGGTCTGACCCGAGACTCCAAATACTGATCGATCAGTTGCGCATCCAGCAGTTGTAGGGGGCGATGCAGGCGGTAACCTTTGCCGGATACCGCTAGTAACTCGACACCGAATTCAGACAATGCGCTTAAGTGTTTCCATACTGCCGAACGACTAACGCCCAGCAAGCCCGCCAACTCGGTCCCGGAGTGGAATCGACCATCAGCCAGAGCATTTAGCAACTGTTTGAGTTTAAGAGAGATCAATCGTCAACCTGCCGAACCTGCTGTAGAACTGCACTACGCAGCTAAAACTCGTTTTTATCACGCAATTGCTGTAGTTGTTTTTTAACGACATGCTTGATCAACAGCTCTCTATCGTCTTCAGTGAGATTGACGTACTCGACGCAGATAGAAAACGGCCGCTCCGGGCTCTCTTCGGAAATATCCTTACACTGTACGACGCTCGCGTAGGCAACGATCACCGCCATACAGGAGGTCAGCAGCATCCGCAGTTCCAATAGCTCGCCAACCTCTATCGGCGTTTCATTGCTAAAAGCCAATCCGGTCGCGCTAAGGCTTACTTCGCGGGTATCGTGCTCGGAAAACTCCTCGCTCTGCGCGCTGATCGCCTGTGCGATCAGGTTGATCTTGGTGTCGATGATCTTAAGGTATTCGAACATTTCCGGATCGCGCCTTTCCAGGCGCGGCGACAACATTCGCGCTTCCTGCGCCAACACGTCCAACGCGGACGTTAATGAACAATTTCCCAACACATCATTCGAAACATGACTCAAGGCGTCGACATTTTTTTTGTCGATGACTTTGTGCAGCAGATTTATCGTGTCGTTGACTCGGAAATAGCGCCTTTTTTCTTCAATTTCATCCGCCATGGTGTGCTCGTCCTCGGTCTATTTAAGTGGGGTAATATTTCGAATAAGGAATTTTAGCTTAAGCGGCTTCAACTGCTTAATTCCGTCGCGTCAATCAGGAATAATAAGGTCATAAGTGCGCATCAAGCCGCTAACTTCGGCGCGTGGCAGACTGACAACAGGCAAGATCAAATCCGTGGATGTTAGCCCGGCTGCCTGCAAAGATTCTTGTTCTATGTACACATCGTTGACGTCGTAAATTTGCAAGGCCTGGAAAATTGCCGAGGTATCCTTTAAACCTAATCCGGTCGGTTGCTGCTGATTTTTCAATTGCCACACGGCATCATCGACGAATAGTAATGCAACGTGCTGATCAAAGGCAGCCGCAGTCAAAATCGCGTCCAGGGTTTCTTGCAGATGAGTACCGCTGTAAGGCAAGCGGCGCATAATAAATAGATAGCGTTTCATTGCACAATTAACCGAAAACAATACTGCGGTCAGCCAACAATGTGGCTTCCAGCCATTGCCCCAAACCGGCTATCCGAAACCCTGGCGCCGTATCGTCATCCTGCTTATCCTGCCGCACCGCTTCATCGGCACACAACAAACCCCGGCGCTGTGCGGCTGAGATGCATACCACTAAATCCAAGCCATATTGTTCAGCCAAAGCAGACCAATGCTGGGTAATCGACATTTCGTCATCCGGAGGATTGGCATAACGAAAAGCATGATAGATGCCTTCCTTGTAAAAAAATACTCGCAGAATTTGGTGCTCGGCCGCCAACGCAGCTTGAATAAACCGGTAGGCATTCAGGCCGGCATTGCTGGCGTAAGGACTGGCATTAACTTGTACGGCATATTTCATCGCGCTGTAAAATAATCGTTAAACTGATATCTGGCGTATTTTAATACGAGCACACTCAAGCTGCCCGCTTTTGCCGCGCATTGTTTTGCCTTTGAACCAAATTTACCGCTTCCAGTCCGAGCTTCCATGACACTTAAGCCTCTTATTTTTAGCCTTGGCCTGATCCTGTTCTGTTCTTCGCCGCGAGCCTTGGATATCGAAAAAATCCAACTGCCGGACATGGGCGATTCGGCTGGCGCCATCATTTCACCCGCCCAGGAAAAGGAATTCGGCGAAGCATTTTTTCGTAATTTGCATCAACAAACAGAGATTAACCAGGATGTGGAAATCCAGCAATACATCCAGAACATAGGTCGGCAATTAGCGTCCCATAGCGATACGCCGTCCAATCCCTTCCACTTTTTTGTCGTGATGGACCCCAACATCAACGCTTTTGCCGGCCCGGGCGGCTACATCGGGGTCAATTCCGGCTTGATTCTGTTGACCGAAGCAGAAAGCGAACTGGCGTCGGTAATGGCTCACGAGATTGCTCACGTTACCCAACGTCATCTGTATAGATCGATCGAAAAAGCCAGCAAAATGTCGATTCCGACAGTCGCGGCCACGTTGGCGGCCATATTAATCGGCACCCAGTCGCCCAACATGGGTCAAGCGGCTTTGATGGCAATCCAAGCCGGCAATATTCAGTTTCAAATCGACTTTACCCGCGACCACGAAAAAGAAGCCGACCGGGTGGGTATGCAAACCTTGGCAGGCGCCAATTACGACCCGCGCAGCATGCCGACCTTTTTCGAACGCTTGCAGCAATCCACCCGCTATTACGGCAAAGGCGTACCTGAATTTTTAAGGACGCATCCGGTATCCGAGAACCGCGTCGCCGACACCCGCGGCAGAGCGGAAATCTATCCGTACCGGCAATATCCGGATTCATTAGCGTACTTGTTGACCAAAGCCAAGCTTACCGTGCTATCCGCACAGGACAAACGCACTCCACTACAGCATTTCACCACGCTTGAAATGCAAGGCACACCGGAACAACGCGCCGTTGCCCGCTACGGCATAGGGTTGGTGTATTTGGAAAATCAACAATATGCCGCCGCCAGCGAAATTTTTCAAAAACTCACCGAGCAATATCCGGCTCAACCGCAATATATATCAGCCTTGGCCCGCGCGGCCATGGATGCTCACGACTACGAAAAAGCCGGCAAATTATTTGAAAAAGCGATTAATACCTTCCCCAACAACGACGCGCTGAAAATTCAATATACCCGCAGCCTGGTCAAAAACTCTCAACCGCAACGCGCGAAGCAAGTAATACAAAGCTTGTCGGACAGCGAGAAAGACCAGCCATATTATTACGAACTACTCGCGCAGATTTTCGCCGACCTCAAGCAGCCAGGGGAATCGCATCGCTACATGGCCGAGTATTATTACGCCAGCGGCGAAACCGAAGCGGCGATCATGCAAATCAGATTGGCAAAACAGCAGAACGATCTCAGCTTTCAACTACAGGCCATCCTGAACGAACGGCTAAATTTCTTTCTCAGTGAGGAAGAATCGCGCCGAGCGGAGCGCTAATTTTAAATATTAGAAAAACCTGATGCTAGCTAAGTTTCTGTTTAAGAAAATTAATTTCGTGGCGAAACCATTTCCCAAAATAAAACTGATTTTTTTGTTGGACACCCGGTTTTTTTTAAAATACACTTCGCCCACCTTGAATACGGAGTGCGTTCAACCTTAACGGGTTGTATCTTTGAGGGGGGAGGGAAACAGCCAGTAAAATGGCTGATAATAATAACTATAAAATAGTAATTGCTTGACTAAACTGCCCTAAGGCAGGCGTCCAAAACAATAACAATAATAATTACAACAAACAGGACGGGCCCGCGTATAGCGGGCTTTTTATTGCCTGTCGTTTTACCTTCTCCAGCTATCCGCTTGCAGCCTCGATTGGCCTAAGTGCGCCATTTATCTTATAATTCAACCTTGTCCGCTCGATACTGTTACAGTCTACCGGGCAAAGCTCCCCCGCAAACTCAGATAAGGTTTAATCATGGCACGCGTTACCGTTGAAGATTGTTTGGAAAATGTTGAAAACCGTTTCAAATTGGTGTTACTCGCCAGCAAAAGAGCACGGCAATTGGAAAAAGGCGCCGATGAATTCATTCCACGCGGCAAAGACAAGGACACCGTATTGGCGCTTCGCGAAATTGCTGCCGGCTTTGTCAACGAAGAGAATATCGACCGTTTGCATCGCGCGGGATACGTTTCGGAAACCCATCTGGAAATCTAACGTCCATGCCCGAGATAGCTGTCAAACTCGCACCAGCGCTACCTGCTATCGAGCATCCTGAAGAAAAACTTCTTCATCAGCTCTGCGAAATCCTGCGCAGCTATCTCGACCAAGAACAAATCAACGATGTGATCCGCGCCTATCATTTCGGCGCGGCCGCGCATTCCGGGCAATTCCGCAGAAGCGGCGAAGCCTATATCTGCCATCCGGTATCCGTAGCAATCACTCTGGCCAGCATGCACATGGATCACCATGGCATCATGGCGGCCATTCTGCACGATGTAATCGAAGATACCCCTATCAGCAAGGAGCAACTGGGCGAGCAGTTTGGCATCGAAGTTGCCGAGCTGGTTGACGGCGTGACCAAACTCTCCAAAATCGACAGCCGCTCCCGCGCGGAAGCGCAAGCGGAAAACGTCAGAAAAATGTTCCTGGCCATGGCGCAAGATCTGCGCGTAATTGTCGTCAAACTCGCCGACCGTTTGCACAATATGCAAACCATGGGCAATATGCCGGTCGACAAAAAACGCCGCATCGCCAAGGAAACGCTGGAAATTTACGCCCCGATCGCGAATCGTCTGGGCATGAATGATGTTCGGCATCAGCTGGAATCGCTGGGCTTTAAAGCGCTCTACCCCAACCGCTATACGGCCATCAATAATGCCGTGAAAAAATCGCGGGGTAACCGTAAGGAAATCATCGATACCATCCAGAATGCCATCCAAAATCGTCTAAACGAATCCAACTTGGACGGTGCGGTGGCTGGACGAGAGAAAAACATCGCCAGCATTTATCAAAAAATGCTCAGCAAGCGGATCTCGTTTACTGATGTCTTCGACGTTTACGCCTTCCGGATTTATTGTCAGCAAGTCGACGACTGTTATCGGGCTTTAGGCTGCGTGCATAATTTATATAAACCGGTGCCCGGCCGCTTCAAGGACTACATAGCCTTGCCCAAAGCCAACGGTTATCAGTCGCTACATACAATATTGATAGGCCCTTACGGCGTACCTATCGAAATTCAGATTCGCACCCACGAGATGCATCGTCTTTCGGAATCGGGAATTGCTGCGCACTGGCTATATAAATCCGACAATGATAAAAGCGAAACCATCCAGGCCCGCGCCAACGAATGGCTGCGCGATTTATTGGAGATCCAAAAATCCGCCGGCGATTCACTGGAATTCATCGATAACTTAAAAGTCGATCTGTTCCCGCAAGAAGTTTTCGTGTTTACCCCCAAGGGCAAGATCATCAAACTGCCGCGCGGAGCGACCATCGTCGATTTTGCTTATCTGGTGCATACCGATGTCGGCAACGCCTGTATTTCCGCGCGCATCGACAAGAAACTAGTGCCGCTGCAAACCAAGCTGGAAAACGGCATGACGGTGGAAGTAATCACCGCCACCTGGGCCAGACCCAACCCCCTGTGGTTGAACTATGTCACCACAGCCAAGGCCCGTAGCTGCATCCGCGCCTATTTGAAAAACTTCAACCAGCAGGAAGCGATCAATCTTGGCCGCCGTCTACTGGAAAAAGAGTTGCAGAGCCTAGGTATTCAACTGGAAAATGTCGACAATACCCGCATCATCCAGGTGTTACAGGTTTTGAAAAAACACTCGATGAACGAGTTACTGGAAGACATCGGCCTGGGTAATCGCATGCCCTTCCTGGTGGCGAAACGCATCAGCCAAACCGACGTTAACGCGGCAGTCAAACTCGACGACAACGAATCCACCCATAAAACGCCTTTAATCATCAAAGGCACCGAGGGCATCGTGGTCAGCCTAGCCAAATGCTGCCGGCCGATTCCCGGCGACTCGATTATCGGCTTCTTCAATCCCGGCAAAGGCATCGTCGTCCATCATCACGAATGCCGTAACAGCAACGAAGTCAGAAAAAAACAGACTACCTGGCTGGATGTGGAATGGAGCCCGGAAGCCAGCGGAGAATTCCCCGCCGAAATTCGCATAGAATTGCTCAACCAACGCGGCTCGCTGGCCACCATCGCCTCGACCATCTCCAGCATGGATTCCAATATCGAAAATATTACCGTGGTCAGCCAGGATGATCGCGTCTCAGTCGATTTGCTGACCTTAGCCGTGAAGGATCGCGTGCATCTGGCCACTATCATCCGTAAACTGAAAAAACTCTCCATCGTTTTAAAAATTACCCGCATCAAGGCATAGCATGAACAAGGAAATCATCTCGACGCCGTTGGCCCCGCAAGCCATCGGCACCTATTCGCAAGCTATCAAAGTCGGCGAGACTGTTTATTTATCCGGACAGATCCCGCTCGATCCGGAAACCATGCAAGTAGTGGATGGCGACATCGCTGTGCATATCCGCCGGGTATTCGATAATCTGAAAGCGGTAGCCGAAGCCGCAGGCGGTGATTTCAACGACATCGTCAAGCTAAACGTGTTTCTGACCGATTTAAGCAACTTTCCGGTGGTCAATGAAATCATGGCCGAATATTTCAGCCAGCCCTACCCCGCGCGCGCCGCGATTGGCGTTGCGGCATTACCCAAAGGCGTTGGCGTGGAAATGGACGGCGTCATGGTATTGCGCAACGAATATTACTGATCAAGTCCGCGAGGCGCGTCAATTCGCCTCAATTGCTTATTCATGAATCACCCGGAACCGCACAAACAGCCTGTCACCACGTTGACAGGCATCGGTTCACAGTCCGCCGCCCGCCTGGAAAAATTGGGCATCCATACCCTCCAAGACCTGTTGTTCCACCTACCCTTACGCTATCAGGATCGCAGCCGCATCACGGCTATATCTCAATTGTCACCCGGCATGACCACCTTAGTCTGCGGCAGCGTGGAATTTACCGACAGCATTCAACGCGGCCGTCCCAGTGTGATTTGCCGCATTGCCGACGACAGCGGCAGTTTGTCGATCCGGTTTTTCCACTTCAGCGTCCAACAAAGCCAACAGCTTAAACCGGGTACCCTACTCGGCTGTTTCGGCGAAATTCGCTATGGATACAATGGTCTGGAAATGGTGCATCCGGAATACAAAATCGTTTCTGCCGCCGAGCAACTACTGGAATCTACTCTAACACCGGTCTATCCGCTGACCGAAGGCATTTCCCAATCCGCGCTCCGCAAAGCCATCAAACAGGCATTAGCGCTATGCCTGGCAAGCGACAACGCGATCAAAGACTGGCTGCCGGCTAATTTGCTGACCGAGCATGCTTACCCTTCCCTCAACGACGCGCTACAAACCCTACATAATCCGCCGCCGCATATGTCAGCGGAAATCATCAGCGGCGGTTCCTTGCCCGCGTTAAAACGCCTGGTGTTTGAAGAGTTTCTGGCCCACCATCTGGCGCTACTGCAAGGCAAATTGGCTTACAAAAGCTGGCAGTCGCCGATATTTAAAATAGACCAGGCTGCCAAACGAGCGTTTCTGAAAAGCTTGCCGTTTCAGTTGACCAGTGCGCAGCAGCGAGTCAGTACCGAGATCGAAGCAGATTGCCACCTAGCGCAACCCATGCTGCGCCTAGTGCAAGGTGACGTTGGTTCCGGCAAGACCGTGGTAGCTGCTCTGGCCAGCTTGCTGGCGCTGAACTCGGGTTATCAAGTCGCGATCATGGCGCCAACGGAATTATTAGCCGAACAGCACTTTCGTAACTTCAGCCTATGGTTCGCCGAAACCGGCCACCAAGTGCTGTTTCTGACCGGGCAATTGAAAGGTAAATCCCGGCAAGCCACTTTGGATGCCCTAGCGGACGGCTCGGCCAATATCGTGATCGGCACGCACGCACTCTTTCAAGACAGCGTGCATTTTCATAAGCTGGGCTTGATCGTTATCGACGAACAGCACCGCTTCGGCGTCCATCAGCGCTTGGCCCTGCGCGAAAAAGGCCAACATGGCGGCCTAAGACCGCATCAATTGATCATGACTGCCACGCCGATTCCACGCACCTTGGCGATGCTGCAATATTCCGATTTGGACATTTCCATCATTGATGAACTACCTCCCGGCCGAAAACCCATTGCCACCAGTGTGATTTCCTCGGAGCGCCGCGAAGAAGTCATCGGCCGTATCGAACACTGGGTCGCACAGCAACGCCAAGCCTATTGGGTATGCACCCTAATCGAGGAATCGGAAGCCCTGCAATGCGAGGCCGCCGAGAAAACCGCCGCTTATCTGTGCCAAGCCCTGCCGAACGTACGTGTCGGCCTGGTGCATGGCCGGATGAAAGCCGCTGAAAAAGACGCTGTGATGCAAGCTTTTAAAAATCGCGATTGCGACTTACTGGTTGCCACCACGGTGATAGAAGTGGGTGTGGACGTACCGAACGCCGGCCTGATGATCATCGAAAACCCGGAGCGTTTGGGCTTATCACAATTGCATCAATTACGCGGGCGTGTTGGCCGCGGCAATCAGGATAGCTATTGCTTGCTGCTCTATCAAGCACCACTCTCGCAAGCTGGCAAGCAACGCCTGGCTATCCTGAAAGAAAGCAATGACGGCTTTGTCATCGCCGAAAAAGACTTGGAATTGCGCGGCCCCGGCGAAGTAATGGGCACACGCCAAACCGGGCAGATGCAATTCAAAATCGCTGACTTGAGCCGCGACAGCGACCTGCTGGAACTGATCCCGGCCGCCGCGCAATTGATCCATCGCCAACATCCAGACGCCATTCAACCGCTGATCCAACGCTGGATCGGCCATAGCCGCCATTACGCCGAGGTTTAGCGCTTGCCCGACAAAAGTTTTTTATTCAGCCGTCCACCGCTCTGGAAAAGCCACGAACAGAGCAGTCAACGGCAACTACCCGCTGACTTGCAATCCTGGCTCAATGAAACCGGCTCGTTAACCAAACGTCTGCGCGGCATACACGGCAACCGCTTCGGCGTCAAACTGTTATTTCATCGCTGGAAGCCGGCCTTAATCGACGAATGCCGGCTATTGGGCTTGCAGCCGTGCCGTTATCAATTGATCCGCGAAGTGCTATTGCATGCCGACGGCGTGCCTTTGGTGCTGGCCCGCACCATTCTGCCGGAGCCAACCATAGAAATTGCCCACCGCAATCTATCCCACCTCGGCACCAGGCCGTTGGGCGAAGTGATTTTCGCCTATCCGGATTTGGAGCGCCGCCAGAGGCAATTTAGCCGGGCTGACAGCCATATTTGGTCGCCAGGTCTGCAAACGGAGGTTGGTGTTGACGATGCTATTTGGGGACGGCGCACAGTTTACGCGATTCATGGGCAGCCGCTGCTGGTGGCGGAGTTTTTTTTACCTGCGGTATTGGCACCGGCAGTTGAACACCCGCCGAAAATCGATAAGCCATTTATTCAAAAATCTTGAATAGTACTTCCGCTACCGACGCCACCAAATCCCCATCAGCGCTTTGTTCGCCGTAGCTTTGTTGCGGCCGGGAATAGTCTTTCCGAAAGGCTTTTTTGAATTGCTCGGCATTGGCTTTTTCTTGTTTGGCAGCGATTTTTTTCTGGTTCAAAATCTGGCCTCCGGCTTTTTTCCATTCCAACAGGTGGCTGATCTGTCCGCCATCCAGCCAGATGCCATGGCTTCTACATTGGTCGATAATGACACCGCTGCGATAACCGTAGATCACCCGGTTCATTAACACCCGGCACACCGGGCATCTTAGATATTTCACCTTGGCGTTTTGCGGGTAACGGTCCTGATTGATGTTGCTCAGCAGTTCTAAATTAACGGTAACGACCGGCGCTACCGCACTATCCAACAAGGTTTCAATTTCACCAGGATCGAAAAACAAGCCGTAACAGTTGGCGCAACGCTCTATATGCAAGGAACCGGCGGCATCCAGACTAATGGTTTGCAGGCTTTGTGCGCATTCCGGGCAAACTCGCTCGCTGGTGGAATCGATCACTTGGTAATCGTGCTTGCCTAGTAGATCAATATCGTTGCGGACCCCACAATAGCTGCAATATTGCGTGTTGGCTGGTAAGGGCGCAGAACAACTTGTGCAGTTGGCCATGCTAAAACTTAGCCAATATTTGTTGTTTCTTGGCGGCGTATTCCGCTTCGGTAATCAGTTGCGCCTCAAATAATTGCTTCAATTCGGTCAATTTGGCGACGGTTTGATTACTATCGGCAGCAGCCGGACTAGTCGTCGCGCCAAGCGCTTGCGCCATGCCTTGCCCCAAGCCGATGCCGGCCCCCATCCCCATACCAAGACCTGCCCCACCGCCTTCGTTACGAGCCGCTTCACGCAAGGCATCCAGCTGTTGTACCTTGGCATAATCCAGACCCACCGCTTGCGCGGCTTGCGCTTCAGCGGTCAGATCGGCAATACGATTGATACGGCGCAAGGTGTCTTCGTCGAAATCGGTACCTTCGATGCGAAAATCGCTAATGCTAAAACCCAGCTTGCGAAACACGATGGCCAACTTGATGGCTATGCCCCGGGCTATTTCGTCACGGTTGGCGTCGATGTCGGTAAAGCTATGCTGACACTCCGCCAGGTAATCGGAAATGGGATTGATGATTCGCGCCGAGAGAATATTGCGGAAATCGTCTATGCGCATCTGGTTATGGCTGCCGACGATACTCACGAAGAAATCGCCTGGGTCGGCTATCTGGTAGCTATAGTTGCCGTAGGCTTTTAAAGCGACCGGGAAATGGTATTTCGGATCCTGATATTTGATTGGCGAGGTTGTGCCCCACTTCTGATCGAGAATCTTGGTTTTGCGGAAGAAATAAATCCCCACCTTATGCTCACTTTCGAAAAACTGCATGAATTTCTTGATGGTGGTCCAGAACGGCACGTTATCGGTTTCCAGATTGATCATGCACTGGTCTTCAATAATCGCCTTGACCTGGCCCTGATAGACAAAAATACAGCCCTGCCCCGGACCGACAATTAGCTTGGAGGCATTTTTGATCTCGTCGCCGTTTTCGGTCCATTGCGCCAGTAGCAGATCGGGATCGGGATTTTCCCACTCGATAACCGAGCGTAGCTGCCGTTTGATACCGTCTATGAATGCCATTATTTCCCTCGTTGGACTGGAGAAGAATCGATTAATTGCGTAACATCGCGGTTTAAGTATGGCAAAAAACGGGAGTTGCGGTGGCAATCAGAGCATATAAAGGCAAACAGCCAAAAGTCGGCAAAAACGTGTATATCGACGAGGCGGCGGTCTTGATCGGCGATGTGACACTCGGCGATGACGTATCGGTTTGGCCGACCACGGTGATACGCGGGGATGTGGAAGCCATTACCATAGGCTATGGCACTAACGTTCAGGACGGCGCGGTGTTACATGTCTCCCACGCCGGCGATTATTCGCCGCAAGGCCATCCGTTAACAATCGGCAAAGGCGTAACCATCGGTCATCGCGCCGTGGTGCATGCCTGTACGATAGGCGATTATTGCCTTATCGGCATAGGTGCTATTGTGATGGACGATGCCGAACTGGGAGATTATGTGATGTTGGGCGCCGGCGCGCTGGTGCCGCCAGGCAAAAAACTGGAAGGTGGCTATTTATATGTCGGTGCACCCGCCAAACAAATCCGGGCGCTGACCGACTCCGAAAAAACCTTTCTGGAATATTCGGCAAAACATTACGTGAAGTTGAAAAACGACTATTTGGCCGAATCCGCACTATAAACACTGTTCTGTTTAGCCGGAACATTTCCTAAAACAGTGCACTCTTCTCCAGACTAGCCGTTGGCTCGCATCGGACTTTTAAGTCGAATACCTTTTATCTTTAACTAGCCGACTTGGATGCTTTGCCGGCTAGTTCCCAGCGAGCGTTACTTAATGAATGTGCACTTCCCGAGACTTGGATTTATCGCTTCTTGCCAGCGTATAGTCGTCCTGATCGCCCAGCATGGGCGTACCATCGCTGTTGAGTTGAATCAAGGTCCCTTCGTCTTTAATACTAAATTTGCGATTGAGATCGTTTTTATTGGAGGTTAACGACAGTATGTGGGTTTTGTCGTCCCAATCGTACTTACCTTTTTCGTAAAACTCTCTGGAGGAGGCTTTTGCGTATTGAGTTACCAATAAATAATTGTTTTTTTGTTTCAAAGACAAGGTCATTTTAAAGCCATCGCAATCTTTTTCCTTGCAGGGCAAATAACCGTAAAACACACCACGAAATCCCTCGGTGTTGTCTGCCAGATTAGCATGAGCGGAGTGATCCATGTCTTTCTGATGAATCATTTCCCGCGCTTTGAGCGTTTTTTCCTGGAGTTGCTTATCGGATTCCGCCCAAGCCGGGTTGAGTGCCGGAAGCAACGCACCTAAAAAAATCACGGTCACATTTTTTTTAATTTTTCTAGTTAATGTTTGCATATGAGATTTTTCTATTTTTGTGAGTAAAGTAATTAGACAAGATCAAAACTGAAGACTACCAGGATAATCGCCAATTTCAACTTGGCGCGTATTCTATCGCCAAATGTACACCCCGTTTTCAAGACGTTTCAAATATAGCGCCATCGGCTTTGCAAGCCAAACCGCGTCAAATCAGATTGTTGAAGGCAGATGATAGCGCAAAACCCTAGCGCTATTTGCGGACAGTCTTTGCGGAAACAACGGCAAACTCATAATATTGATACGATATTTGTTTGACAAGCCCGCTCATTTCTTTTATTGTTTCGATTCGCTACCATGAAGCAGGCCGGAAATGCTTAAATCAGGCTTTTTCAATCCGGAACTGCTTATTTGGAGGTGTAACGCAATTCCTGGCTGATGCATTCAATGCTTTCAGCGAGATATTCGAACTGGCTCTGCGGCGCGAGCATGCTATGGGTATCGGAGAAATCGCTGTGATTGACGTCAAATCAGTGCCGGCCCTGATATAGGGCGAACAGGTTTTTCAATACAAATTCGGTTCGGCACTGACCGATTTACTATTACAAGAGGTAAAACCATGACAGAAGTAAAACAAGAAAAAGATAACTTCGTGTTGTATGTGGTGCTGGCTACCGCAGTTGTTGTTGGCGCCATCCTGGCGGTCAAAATGAGCGAAAACGAAAAATTTGCACCCATCAAGGACCAAATTGCCGAAGAAAACCGCTTAATGAACATCCGCGTCATCGGCAATCGCGAGGATTAATATGATGAAAACGACTTTTATCGGCACGCTGTTAGCCTCTTTATTGTTAGCCAGCTCAGCCCAGGCTACCGAATATATTTACCGCGACATCATGGCGAACACCTTGGCCCCGGAGCACTGCCAAGTTGAGAGTAAAGCCAAGGAGAATGCCTCCAAAAATTACAACATCGATAGATTCAGCAAGAAATTCTGCCAATCACAAGGTTACGGCTGGCATGTTGATGCGGTAAAAAGCAGTGGCAATACGGTTTGCGACACTTGCAGCAATCCACAGGAAGCAAAATGCCGTCAGGAAGACGTAGTGGTTAGTTGTAAACGCATTAAACCGGGTACGGTAGGCATGTTACCCGGCAAAGGATAATCAAAAGCGGACACCCAAAGGATAAGCAATCCAGGATACTTCACACCTGTCGCCGCCGGAAAACGAAGGTTACCGGCGGCCCAGTCTGCCCTTAATCAGGGCTGCAACCATTCGATAATATGATCTTCCAGATCGGTGACTTGCGACTCCTTGATCGCATAGCTGCCGATAGACACGCCCGCCTCTTTCACCGATTCGCTAGTCCCGGTAAGCAAGGGATGCCAGCTAGGTAAAGGTTCGCCATCGGTTAACAAACGATACGCGCAGGTTGAAGGCAACCAGTTGTACTCGGCGAAATCGTGCTGCTTCAAGTCGATGCACTCCGGCACCAGCGTGCAACGCTCGCTATAACGCGTGCAACGGCAGGACTCCAAATCGATCAAATCGCATGCCACGCTGGTAAAGGCAATTTCGCCGGTGTCTTCGTCTTCCAGCTTATTCAAACAACACTTGCCGCAGTTATCGCACAGCGATTCCCACTCTTCCGTGCTCATTTGCGCCAAGGTCTTGGTTTCCCAAAATTTCATAGGCTTATTGCGGTTTAAGTTGGCGCAATTGATAGTGCAGCACGGCCCAGGAGCCGACTACCGCCAATACCGACGAGATCATCAATAGCAAAATAAACTCCGAGAAACTCAAAAACAGTAAGTCGAAAGAACTGTTGTACAAGGTCGATAACTTCTCTACCGGCGTTTCCAGGATCAATAGCATGATCGTCATGATCAGCCAGCCGAGAAAGCCCGAGATAAAACCCAGCCAAAAACCGGTGTACAAAAATGGCCGTTGAATAAAAGCATGGGTAGCGCCGACCAGTTTGGAAATAAACACTTCATCCTGGCGATTCTGCAATTCCAGCCTAATGGTATTGCCGGTAATGAACGTTACCGCAAAACCCAGCAACAAGCTGACCAACATCACGCCACGGCTGGCGATCAGCATGATGGTTTGCAAGCGCGCCACCCACTGCATATCGACCTGGACGAAATCGACTTGCGGGAATTGCTTAAAATCTGCCATCAATTTTTCGATGTCTTCGTTGTTTTCCAGCGCATTTTTCGGCACTACTTGAATCACACTCGGCAAGGGATTGCGTTCCAGCGCATTCAACGCATCGCTGAAGCCGCTATTGGCTTTGAACTCCTCCAAGGCTTGCTTCTTACTGATGAATTTCACGTCCACGACACTACCGTTCTGTTGTATCTGCTCGGCAAGCTTCTGCCCGGCCGCATCGGTAATGTTGTCATGCAAAAACAAGGACATCTGATTGCTGGACTCCAGATTACCGGTCAATTGCTGGATGTTGGCGACAACGATATAAAAGCTGCTGGCCAAGGAAATGGCGATGGCCAGTACCAATATGGTCATGGAAGACGTAAACGGCGTGCGGCTCAATCGACCCAGGCTGGAAAATAAGCCATGAGCATGATTAAGCAAATAAGCTTGGAATAACTCCACCAGCCTGCTGCCGGCTTGTTTGCGGTGATTGTGTTTCATCGTCAACTCGCAACCAAATGGCCTTTATCGAGTGTCAATACTCGATGGCCGAGATGATTAATCAACTCTATATCGTGGCTGGCTATCAACACCGTCACCCCGACTTGCTTGAATTGCTCGAACATGAACATCACTTCGGCGGACAGATCCGGGTCCAGGTTACCGGTCGGCTCGTCGGCCAGAATCAGCTTAGGCTTGTTGACAATGGCTCGGGCGATACCCACGCGCTGTTGCTCACCACCGGACAGCGCCAAGGGATGTTTTTTTTCCTTACCTAACAGCCCCACTTTATCCAGAGATGCCCGCACCCGCCGCGCCACTTCTTGGTGGTTATACCCAGACACTACCAATGGCAGGGCCACGTTATCGAATACCGTTCTATCGTTCAGCAATTTGTAATCCTGAAAAATCAGGCCCAAATTGCGGCGCATATAAGGAATCTTCCGCTCGCCGATGCGCGTAATATCCTGACCGTCCAGTGATACGCTGCCGCGCGTGCATTGTTCCATCATCGCGATCAACTTCAGCAAGGTACTCTTGCCGGCGCCGGAACGGCCGGTCAAAAATGCCATTTCGCCGCGATGCAAGTGAAAACTGACATCGGTCAAGGCTTCCCCGGCATCAGGATAGCGTTTGCTTACGTGTTCGAATCTCAACATGGGATCAGTCTTTTACGCGTCATTCTTGAACAAATAGGGCATCGACGAAGTTTTGCGCATTGAAATCCTGTAAATCGTCAATCTGCTCGCCCACGCCGATAAAACGAATGGGGATATGCAGTTGATTGGCCAGCGCGAAAATAATCCCGCCCTTGGCGGTACCGTCCAGCTTGGTTAAGACTATGCCGGTCAGCTCCACCGCTTCGTTGAATAGTTTAGCCTGCGACAGAGCATTCTGCCCGGTGCCGGCATCCAGGATCAGCAATACCTCGTGTGGCGCCGACTCGTCTAGTTTGGTCATGATGCGTTTGATTTTTTTCAACTCGTCCATCAGGTTGGACTTGGTATGCAACCGTCCGGCGGTGTCAGCTATCAGTACATCCACCTCTTTGGCTTTGGCGGACTGCAAGGCATCGAAAATCACCGATGCGGAATCGGCACCGGTATGCTGCGCCACGACCTGAATATCGTTACGCTCGCCCCAGGTTTGCAACTGCTCGACTGCTGCGGCCCTGAAGGTATCCCCCGCAGCCAGCATCACGCTATGGCCTTGTTGTTGCAGGCGTTTGGCTAGTTTACCGATCGAAGTTGTCTTGCCGGCACCGTTAACACCCACCACCAGAATTACGAACGGCCCATCCTGCTTGGGAATTTGCAGCGGCAAACTACAAGGCTCCAGCATGGCTAATAAGTTTTGCTTCAAGGTCTGGCTTAACACCTGACCATCTCTAAGCTGATCACGCTCTAAACTATCGGTCAGTTGTTTAATCAATTGCGTGGTGGTTTCGATACCCAAATCAGCCATCAATAACTGGGCTTCTATATCCGCCAACAACTCCTTGGTAACCGCTTTTTGCCCGAAAGCCAGACTGCTCAGCACCCCGCCCAGACCAGTTCTGGTTCTTTTCAGCTGGGTGGTCAAACGCAGATATAAAGAATCTTCGCTGCTGACCTGTGGTTGTTCAGGCGCCTGTTCAGCTGAAACAACCTCATCAGCTTCAAAGCTTAAGATTTCGTCTTCAGCGCCCGTGCTGTATCGGCTATAAAACAAAATTCCCAGCAAGGGCAACATCAACAAGGCCGCGAACGCATTGTGCGCGACAGCCAAAGCCAATGGAAGCTGGTACTTGACGCTAAAAATCCCCAGTGCGATCTGCACCAATAACAGCATACTGAGAATATTTCCCGCCAAACGTACCGGTTTTGGATAACGTTCCGAAGTAGCGGACAACATCAGGGCACTTAAGACCAGAAAAGTAAAAGCCGCCAAGACCCGATGCAGCGCCTGAATCGCCATTTTCGCATCGGCCGAAAGACCGCTGTCTCTGAACAGATCCAAAATGCTCAGATAATCGGCGCCCGGCAACCATTCGCCGTTGCAGCGCGGAAAATCGCTACAGGCCAAGCCGGCATAGTTGCTACTGACCCAGCCACCCAACACTATCTGCCCCAGTAACACCAGCATCGCCAAACTGGTAAATACTACCGGACCGGAACGAACCGGCCTTAGCGAGGCAGCCGGATTAAGTCGTAAATAACTCCAGCCCAGCGTCCAAAACGTGAAAAACCCCAGTAACAGATGCGCCGTTACGACACCAGGTCGGGTGCCGGATGTCACCGCCCACATGCCTAAACCGGCTTGCCCGGCTATCAACAGCAATACCAAGGTGGTCAGCATCACTGCGGGCGCTCGGGGCTTTTCCCTCCACGCCAGCCCAAACCAAACCAACACTAATAACGCCAAGCCGCCAGCCAAATAGCGGTGCGCCATCTCTTTCCAGGCTTTTGCGGTATCCAAGGCATACTGCGGAAATCCTGCGGCGGCGTCGGCTTTAAATGCCGCGCTGTCGCTGACGAACGCCTTGCCGTAACAGCCAGGCCAGTCCGGGCAACCCAAACCGGCGTGCGTGAGTCGGACATAAGCGCCGACGAGTATGACGAGCAGCGCCAAAAACGCGCAACACAGAGTTAATTTTCTGAACATATTTCTAACCGATTTGTGAAATTCTGAGTAACTTGCTTAAGTCGCTTTTGACTTGATAAGGGTCGTAACCTGGGGCGTATTGCATCATCAGATTCCCAAGTGGATCCATGATGATCAGCATGCCTTCCGGCAAAGGCTGCACGCTTAATTGCTTTAATTTTTCCTGCAACGAGGCGGCTGGCAAGGCTTTTAATAAGCGCCCGTCATCGCGCCATTCGGCCGGCAACTGATAATTTTTATCGAACAGCACCGCCAAGCGTCGAATCCGGGCAATATCCTTACCCATCATTAATGTCAGTTGATTAGTTTTATACAAGGCATCGCGACATGTTTCCTCGCAATTCTTCGGCACCGGATTGACTAATACCCAGTGGCCTTTCAACTCCTGCATGTTTTGCTCGGAAAATGTATCGTAGCCGGAAAACTCGTCGGCAGAGGTTACTTGCGGCGGACTAATTAGCGCACCATTGTTGGTGCCAAGCTTAACGATGTCCGGATTTTTCGCCAAAAACCATGCAAACCCAAAAGGCACAATGGACATGGCAAATATCACTACTATGGTGATGCGGTTTTTTTTATATTGATTATCCACGGGGTATTTTTCGACTACTAGTCCAAACAAATAGGGCTGTTAATGTCAGTGCCAAGCCGAACCATTGTACTGCATAGGCTCTATGTTTTTCAGGCGGGATTGCGACAGCAATCTTCCATTGCCGTTGGTAACCCTCGGACTGCGCCGGGTCCAGTTCGATCTGATAATCAGCCAACGCATACCCCAATTTATCCCCCAAGAGTTTGCTATCTAAAACTTGCACCCTGACCGGCCATGTTTCCCCTGGAATTTCCGCACCTTTTAATTTCAGACCAGGCTCCGGAAAACGGTTGATTCTGCCTCGTACTTGCTGAGCGACCATGCTGATACTGATGTCCGGCAAAACGTCACGGGAGACGCCTAAAGCGATCCAGCCGCGGTTAACCAATATGCCAGGCTGACCGCCGTCGGGCAAAAACGGTGTTAAAACCAGATAACCGGGTTTACCGTTCAGCATTTGGTTATCAATCAAAATCTGATGCACAGCATCATAATGGCCGCTGATTAAAACGGGCCGATAACGTAAAGCATCACTATTGATTCCGGTTTGCCGAGTTAAATCCAAGGCTTCAGCGTTGCTGGCCTCTTGCTGTTGAGCTAACAAAATCGTCTTCTGCTCGCCTCGACTCAGCTGCCAGAACCCCAAACTGCACAACAAGCCGAATAACAGCAGGTATCCGCTCAGTGCTGATAGCGAACAACGGAATTCGATACCGCCGGTACTCAATTTGATCATAGGTGAAAGCTCCAGTATGAATATGCGCTATTGGCAAGCGTACCCGAATCGCCGAGAATGCAGGTTTTTATTTATTAACGCCGCCATGCTCATCAAAACGCTCACTATCGTCGCATTCCTGGCCATCGTCATCAGTCTTGGTTCCGCGCTGTTTCACATTGTCAAACACAAGGAAGACAGCGATTCGGCAAAGACTGCCAAGGCCTTGACCATGCGGATCGGCCTATCGCTGGCTTTGTTCATTCTGCTGTTCATCGCCTACGCCAGCGGAATGATCCAACCCCACGGCATTGCTGCGCGTATACATGCCAATCAAAACCCGCCAACAGCAACTTCAACCCCATAAGAGCCGACAAAAAAAAAGCGCGATCTGCACAGACCGCGCTTTTTCGGGTGTAGTTAATCGGTGTTACATCATGTAAACAAACACGAACAGACCCAACCAGACCACGTCAACAAAATGCCAATACCAAGCAGCGGCTTCAAAGGCAAAGTGGTTTTCCGGGGTGAAATGACCTTTCCAGCTTCTGAATAACACCACCGATAAAATAATCGCACCGACACAAACGTGGAAACCGTGGAAACCGGTCAACATGAAGAAGGTTGAACCATAAATGCCGGAACCCAGTGTCAGACCCATTTCGTGATAGGCTTCGTAATACTCGGTTGCTTGAAATCCCACGAACAAAAAGCCCAAACCGACGGTAGCGATTAAACCTTTGATCAATTGGTCGCGGTTTTTCGCCAACAGACCGTGGTGCGCCCAGGTGCAGGTTACGCCACTAGACAACAGCAACAGGGTATTCAGGAACGGTAAACCAAAAGCGCCCATCGGCTCGAAATCGCCGCCTACTTTGCCTGGACCGTTAGTCGGCCAAACCGCTTGGAACGCCGGCCATAAAGTATCGTGTGTCGAACGGCCCGGTCCGCTTGGAAGACCGGTTTCACCCAACCAAGCCACCGATAGATTACGCGTATACCAGAGTGCACCAAAGAAAACGGCGAAGAACATGACTTCGGAAAAAATGAACCACATCATACCCATCCGATAGGAAATACCGACGCCATGGTTGTACATACCGGATTCGCTCTCGGTGGATTGCAACGCAAACCACAAACCCAGCATCACCAAGAAAATGACGAAGCCGGTTAGCATCATCCCGGAACCTATCGACGAACCGTTCAAATGATTGGCAAAGCCCGCCAGCGTCATCATCAAGCCGCCGGTAGCCAAAACCGGCCACACGGCTTTATGCGGTATGTAATAACTATCGTGTGTAGACATATCCTTCCCCTCTATTTTTTACTGATGTTAGTGTTATCAAAAAAAGTGTATGCAAGCGTGACGGTCTTATAGCGTTCGGGTAACGTCGGTTCTACAACGAAACGGACCGGCATGGTTTTTTCTTCGTTCGCAGCAAAGGTTTGTTCGGTAAAGCAAAAGCACTGGGTCTTTTTAAAAAACTCTGCGGCCAGACCCGGCGTAATACTGGGTATGGCTTGGGCAATCATCGGCATGTTAGTGGTATTTTTGGCATAAAAATTAACCGTGTAGTATTCACCCGGATGCACTTTCATGCTTTTCACTTCTGAGCGAAACAACATTGGAGTGGACTCGTTTAAGGACGTGAGAAACTCTACTGTCACTTCCCTACTATTATCTACCTGATACGCCACTTCTTGAACGGCTTGACCTTCAACCTTACCGTTCAAGCCGGTCAAATCGCAAAGCACATCGTAGAGTGGCACCAGAGCATAACCAAAACCAAACATGGCAATTGCGACAAGCGCCAATTTACGGACCAACTTGGTATTTTTTTGCCCAATATCCTCGCTCATTGCGAGATAGCCTTAATGACCGCAAATACGTATATCGTGAAGGCCACCGCAAACAACACCAGAGCCGTCAAAATGTTTTTCTTTTTTGTATCCATTTATTTACCCGATAGGCCATGTCAAACGACATGGCCCATTTCAGTCACTCATTTCAAGCCTTAAAAATGCTCGGTAGGGATTCTCGCCGGCGGCGTGCTGAAGGTGTGATAAGGCGCAGGCGAAGGCACGGTCCATTCCAGACTGTGTTTGCTGGCATCTTCCCAAACCTCGTCGCTCACTTTTTCGCCGGTTCCACCGCGGATGGTGTCGATGACGATGTACACAAACAACAATTGGCTGAAACCGTAGATGAACGCACCAATACTGGACACCATATTCCAATCCGCAAATTGAATCGCATAATCGGGAATACGACGCGGCATGCCGGCCAGACCCAAGAAATGTTGCGGGAAGAACAATATGTTCACGGAAACGGCTGACAACCAAAAATGCAGTCTGCCGATTTTCTCGTTGTACATATTGCCGGTCCATTTAGGCAGCCAGAAATAACCGGCAGCCATCAGGATGAAAATAGACGCCGGCACCAAGGTGTAATGGAAGTGGGCAACGATGAAATACGTATCGTGGTATTGAAAATCCACCGGTGCTACCGACATCATTAAACCGGTAAAACCACCCATGGTAAACAGCACCACAAACGCAATCGAAAACAGCATCGGCGTTTCGAAGGTCATGGAGCCTTTCCACATGGTTGCGGTCCAGTTGAACACTTTTACGCCGGTCGGAATCGCGATCAGCATGGTGGCATACATAAAGTACAACTCACCCGCGACCGGCATACCCACGGTAAACATGTGGTGAGCCCAAACGATAAAAGACAAGAACGCAATCGCACCGGTCGCATACACCATAGAGGCATAACCGAACAGAGGTTTACGCGCAAACACCGGAATGATGGTAGATGCCACGCCGAAAGTCGGCAGAATCATTACATACACTTCAGGATGACCGAAGAACCAGAAAATGTGCTGATACAACACAGGATCGCCACCGCCAGCCGCATCGAAGAAGCTGGTATCGAAGAATTTGTCGGTCAGCAACATGGTTACCGCACCGGCAAATACCGGCATGATCGCGATCAACAAAAACGCGGTGATCAGCCAAGTCCAGACGAACAAAGGCATTTTCATCAAGGTCATGCCGGGCGCGCGCATGTTGAAAATGGTAGCGATCACGTTGATCGCACCCATGATCGAAGAGATACCCAGTAAATGCACAGAGAAAATAGCGAAAGGAAACGATTTACCGTTTTGAAAAACCAAGGGCGGATAAAAAGTCCAACCGCCCGATGGCGCACCACCTTCCATGAACAAAGTGCTGGCCAACAATAATACGCCGGCTACCAACATCCAGAAGCTCATGTTGTTCATCCGAGGCAAGGCCATATCCGGGGCGCCGATCATCATCGGAATCATCCAGTTGGCCAAGCCGACGAACGCCGGCATGACGGCGCCGAACACCATCACCAAGGCGTGCATGGTGGTCATCGAGTTAAAGAAGTTAGGATCGACAAATTGCAGACCGGGCTCGAATAATTCGGAGCGAATGACCAAGGCCATGGCACCGCCGACAAAAAACATTATCAGGCCGAATACCAGATACAAGGTGCCTATATCTTTATGATTGGTGGTAAATATCCACCGTAAAACGCCCTTTTCGGGGCCGTGATCGTGGTGATCGTGATGATCATCATGTTCAGCTACGACAGCAGTCATACTTTATACCTCAGCAAAAATTAGAAAATGAGTTCATTGCGAAAATCAGTGAATTACTCATCATCGTCCCATTTAGGTGTGATTTTATTAGGCTGAATCTCATCACCCACGTTGTTACCCAATGCCGGCGCGTTTCTGATGTAAGTAATCAGCTCGGCCAATTCGTCATCCGGCAATTTTTTGAAGGCCGGCATTTTGCTCGTACCTGCCTGAATAAAACCAATCAGCTGATCCATATTGCCGGTGACTTTCTCGCTGCCTCTCAACGCGGGGAACCAGCCGGAGATACCGTTACCGTCGATCTGGTGGCAAGCCACGCAGTTTTTCAGATAAACAGACTCACCTTTTGCCATCAGCGTATTGCGAGTTTGGTCGCTCAAGTCAGGCTTCTGATTTTGCTTATCCAAAGTCGCTTTAACCCAGGCATCGTATTGATCTTGCTCCATCGCAATCACCACCACCGGCATGAAACCGTGGTCGCGGCCGCATAACTCGGTACATTGACCGCGATAAGTGCCGGGTTTGTCGACATAAGTCCAAGCTTCGTTAACGAAACCGGGGTTAGCGTCCTTTTTCCAGCCCAGATCAGGAACCCACCAGGAGTGAATTACGTCGGCAGCGGTAAACAGAAAGCGGATTTTCTTACCCACAGGCACAACCAACGGCTTGTCAACGTTCAACAGATAGTTTGGTACGTTATGAGGATCCATTGTGCTGACCCGGTGCGTTTTTTCGCTGGCCTCGTCTAAATGGCTTTCGAAATGCACGCCGCTATCCAGATATTCGTATTCCCAATACCATTGTTTACCGGTGACTTTGATGCTCATCTCAGAGTCCTGCACCTTGTCCAGATCGATAACGGCTTTGGTGGCAGGTATCGCCATACCCACCAGAATCAGCGTGGGAATGATGGTCCAGATAATCTCGACAGTCGTATTCTCATGAAACTGCTCGGCTTTATGACCCTTTGATTTACGATGATGATAAATCGAGTAAAACATAGTGCCGAATACCGCGATCCCAATAAACACACAGATCCACAGAATCAGCATGTGCAAATCGTAAAGCTCGTTACTGAGTTGCGTCACGCCCTTCATCAGGTTGAGTGTATAGTCCGCATGCGCAGTCCCCAGGCCTAAAGCCATCAAGACCAGACAAGCGAGCAGTTGCTTTGTTTTCTTCACGGAGCAGCCTCCCCATTAGTAGTTATAAACTTGTATGCGTTATATCTTCGTAATATCGTCGCACGACATCAAGCGCGCGAACAATTCCATTTACTGATAATTATCATAAATTAACTGGGCAATTTTAACCCATGACTCACCCACAAACCAGAAGAGGTTTTCCCGTTTGTAAAAAATACACATAAAAAAGGCTTGGGAGCATCGCTGCTCGCAAGCCTTTTGTTGCATATTAGAGACAGATTTATGCTGTCATTACTTCAATGCGTCCGCATAAGCCATGTCGAATTTCGGAATGTGATTATCCAACCAGCCTTTTACCAATTGACCTACGTCCTCTGTGACTTCCGCTTCACCGGCATGGAATTTTTTCTGCAAATCCGCGCAGATACCGATCAATGCTTCATGCTCGGCTTTGTGACGATCATAACCGCCAAAGCCTTTAGCAACCATTTCCCTTTCTTCGTGAGCAAAGTGATCGACCACGTAGGTAATCAATGCATCCAGCGAAGCGCCAACAGTAGCGCGCGCCGCGCCGCCCGTGGCCTCATCGTACAGTTTATTCAGCAAACCGAACAAGGTTTGATGTTCTTGGTCGGCAAATCCGACATTCGTG
This sequence comes from Methylomonas rosea, assembly GCF_024505055.1. Classification (GTDB taxonomy): domain Bacteria; phylum Pseudomonadota; class Gammaproteobacteria; order Methylococcales; family Methylomonadaceae; genus Methylomonas; species Methylomonas rosea. The sequence goes on along the minus strand of NZ_JANIBL010000017.1, from coordinate 11,821 downwards.
CCATACTGAGCCGCAGTCCAAGTAATTAAAGCCATATAACGTCTCCTGGTTGTTTTTGTAATGGAGTCGTCATTTTGAACATCTGTTAATCATTTTTTTTGATGTACATCAACTTTTTGCCAGTTTGGTAAACTCAAGTTCGGCGCCAAAAGCTCAAAGTCGGCAGCAGCCAAAAACGGCAGAACACCCAACAGCCGTACCTCTATCACTTCCTGCAAAAACGCCAGATTACCATCGAAACCGGGCATCTTAGGGTCAATTTGCACCGCAACCCAACCGGCACAAGACAAACCGGCGTGGCGTATAGCCGACATCGTCAAGCGCGCGTGATTGATACAACCCAGCCTGACACCCACCACCAGAATCACCGGCAAACGCAAGGCTTGGGCAAGACCGGCATTGTCCAAAACACTGCTCAATGGCGAATACCAGCCGCCCGCACCTTCAACCAAAACCACATCAGCCAGCTGTTGTAATCGGATAAATCCATCCGAAATAACATCCATCGAAACTTCAACATCACCACAAGCCAAATGCGGAGAAATTGCCGCTTCAAAGGCATAGGGATTAATTTGCCGGTATGCCAGTGGCACTGAAGCGTATTGCTGCATCAGTAGCGCATCGGAATTTTTCAGCATGCCGTCTTGCCATTCGCAGCCGGCGGCTACGGGTTTCATCCCTACCACACTCAAGCCCTGCATTTGAAACCAGCGCATCAACGCAATAGTCGTCCAAGTTTTACCGACATCGGTATCTGTGCCCGTAACAAAGAAACCGGCCTTCATGACCTTGCCCACACGAAAATAATTTCATAGCTGGCCACTATTTCGCCGTTTAACATACTGGTTTCATACTGCCGCATCATTTGCTGCAATTGCGAACGGGTGGTGGGCCGCCGATTTCTGGCATCGCTGACATTATGTGCTCCAAGGTGTTTTAGCTCTCGCATCAAAGCCAGCACCGAAGGGTAAGCTAAGCGATACATCACAGTTTCCACATCGGCCCGCCCTAAGCCGGCGAGCGCCAGAAATTCGCAAATCTCTCCGACGCTATAAAAATCGTTAACATGAGCAAAATCGTCGACACCGGTCCAAGCTCCTTTCAACTCCTTTAAAGTGTCCGGGCCGAAGGTCGAAAATACCAGCTGTCCCTCGGGTTTCAATATTCGCTGCACATCGGCAAACACCGCCGATAAATCCTGACACCACTGCAAAGCCAGATTCGAATAAACCTGTTGCAGGGTGTGATCCGCAAACGGCAAATTTTCGGCATCGGCGCAGACATAATCGACCGGCAAATCTCGGTTATTCCGACGTGACGCTTGCAGCATCGGCAAAGCAATATCCAATGCCAAGCAAGACTGATCCAGACTGCCGCACGGCAAACACCGCGTCAAAAAACCGGTGCCGCAGCCCACGTCCAGCACCCAACCCGGTGCCGGCTGCAACGGAAATTTTTCCAGCAAAGCCAATCCCACTTGGCGTTGCAATATCGCCGCCGAATCGTAGCTTTCGGCCGCAGCGGCAAACGAACGCCTGATTTTGGTTTTATCCAGCACCGTAAGACTCATTCAGCCGCAGCAACAATGCCGCATAACTGCTGGGCATGCGACAGAAACGGCACGTGTCCGGCATTTGCCAAGACATGCAGTTTGACGCGCGAATTTAAAGTCTTTATCGATTGCCCGGTTTGCACCGGAATCAAAGTATCTTTATCGCCTTGCATCACCGTGATCGGACAACGCAAGCCCACCAAGGATTTACGTACATCGCTGTTTTTCAGAATCTGCAAGCCACCCTGCAATGCATCGCGCGCCGGCGCATCGCACTCATGCACCGCCAAGCGCAATTGCTGCAACAATTGCCGGCTTTCGGGCAAACCTTGCACTTGCAAACCCAAAAAGCGTTGCAAGGTCAATTTCGTGTCATCGCTAAGCTGGGCGACGAAACCATCCAGCACCTCCGGCCTCACTCCCGGCCAATCGGCAGTCTTAACAAATTTAGGATTACCGGATAACAGAAACAGCGACTCTACTCGCTCGGGGCAGCGCGCCGCCATATCCAAAGCTACCGTCCCGCCCAAGGACCAACCTAACAGGCTGAAACGATTGACAGGGATCGCGTCAAATAAGGCAGAACCGATACTTGAGAGATCGAATCGGTCCAGCCCGGTGCTACGACCATGCCCAGGCAAATCCAAGCAAATGACTTGCCGATGCCTAGCCACTTGTCTGGCAAACTCGCGCCAAATGCCGCTATGCATCGCCCAGCCGTGCAGCATGACCAATGGTCTGCCCTGGCCATATATTTCTCTGTGAATGCCAGTCATGAAAAAGCCTTAGCCAATGCCGCCAACAGGGCATCGACCTGCTGTTCTGTGTGATTAGCAGAAAAAGTGATCCGCAAGCGAGCGCTGCCGGCCGGCACAGTCGGCGGCCTAATCGCGCTGACCCAAAACCCTTGCTCCAGCAAGCGCTGACTAGCCGCGACGGTTTGGCCGCTGTCGCCGATCAGAACAGGTTGAATCGCGGTAAAAGAGTCCATTAGTTCCAAGCCTTGCTGCTGCGCACCTTGTCGGAAACGGCCGATCAGATTTTGCAGTTGTTCGCGGCGCCAGGACTCCACTTGCAGCAAACGCAGACTGGCGCGAGTCGCTTCAGCCACAGCCGCCGGCAGTGCGGTCGTGAACACATAACTCCGGGCTTTTTGAATCAACATCTCGATCAAGTCCTCGGAACCGGCCACAAACGCCCCGAAGGTCCCGAAAGCCTTACCCAGTGTGCCGATTAGGATAGGCACCTGGTTTTGACTCAAACCGAAATGCTCAACCACGCCGCCGCCATTTTTCCCCAACACGCCAAAACCATGGGCGTCATCGACCAGCAAACCGGCATGATGCCGTTCCGCCAACTCGACCATGGCCGGTAGCGGCGCCAAATCGCCATCCATGCTGAACACACCGTCGCTGACCACCATGGCCTTGCTGGCAGCATTCGACAGCTTGGCCTGTAAGTCCTCGACATCGGCATGCCGATAGCGCTGAAAACGCGCCCGCGACAACAAGCCGCCGTCCAGCAACGAAGCATGATTCAAGCGGTCCTCCAACACCGTATCACTGCGTCCCAGCAGAGCAGAAATTACACCTAGATTCGCCATATAGCCGGTAGAAAACAGCAAGGCCCTATCGCGCCCGGTAAACGCAGCCAACTCTTCTTCCAAGGCATGATGCGCATTACTATGCCCGCAGATTAAATGCGCGGAGCCGCTACCGACGCCGTAACTATCGACGCCGGCCTTAAACGCCGCCTTCACCTCCGGATGATTAGCCAAACCCAAATAGTCATTGCTGCAAAAATTGATCAGCTGCCGGCCATCGGCATTCAGCTTAATGTCTTGCGGACCGTCGACAACGCGACGGCGCCGATACAGATTATCCTGCTCCAGTCGCCGCAGTTCACCAGCAAAGTCGTAGAAAGCGTTGACCATCAGGCGTAACTTGATCCACCCATCCGCACACCCAAACGCTCGAACAACTGCTGGTCGTGGTTGGTCATCGGGTTATCTGTGGTCAGCAGCTTATCGCCGTAGAAAATCGAATTAGCGCCGGCCAGGAAACACAAAGCCTGCATCTCGTCGCTCATCGCTTTGCGGCCAGCCGACAAGCGCACCCGCGATTGCGGCATCAGAATCCTGGCGACAGCGATGGTGCGCACGAAAACGATGGGATCCAGCGCTTCAGTGCCGTGCAGCGGCGTGCCTTCGACTTGCACCAGCATGTTGATCGGCACACTTTCCGGATGCTTAGGCATATTCGCCAGTTGCAACAGCAATTTCGCGCGGTCGGTTGCAGACTCGCCCATCCCGACAATCCCGCCGCAGCAGACGTTAATACCGGCATCACGCACCCGCTCCAGCGTATCCAGGCGGTCTTGATAGGTCCGGGTGGTAATTATTTCGGAATAATAGTCTTCCGAAGTGTCCAGATTGTGGTTGTAATAATCCAGGCCGCCGTCTTTCAAGGCTTGCGTTTGCTTGTCGCTGAGCATACCCAATGTCACGCAGGTTTCCATACCCAGCGCCTTGACGCCCTGCACCATTTCCACGACTCTTTCGATGTCTCTGTCCTTCGGGCTACGCCACGCTGCGCCCATGCAAAACCGCGATGCGCCCTGCTCTTTGGCTTGCTGCGCGGCTTTTAATACGGCGTCAACCGGCATCAAGGCTTCCGGATTTAAGTCGGAATCGTAGCGCGCACTTTGCGGGCAATATCCGCAATCCTCGGAACAGGAACCGGTCTTGATACTCAACAGACTGCTAACCTGTACCTCGTTAGGATCGAAATACACTCGATGCACGCTTTGCGCCTGAAAAATCAGATCGTTAAACGGTAGCGCCAGCAAGGCTTCGACTTCGTGTAATTGCCAGTCGTGACGGATGGTAGCCGCTGACTCCAAGGGTTTCTGGCTTGCAGACATTCTGATAATCTCCGAGTTTAAGGGCAACAGCGGCGCTAGCCGACTTATCAACCTATATTTAAAATTATGGTAAACAACTGGCTGAACATTATACAGAAGAAATTGCTGCCGCCACGTTGTGTGTTATGTGGAAGTCCGGGATATGGCGATTTGGATTTGTGCCTGGGCTGCTTGACCGACCTGCCGCGTAACCTGTCTTGCTGTTACCGCTGCGGAGAACACTTCGAAACCGCAATCGATGTGCCGCAACTCTGTGGCCGTTGCCTGCAGAAATCGCCGGCCTTCGACGAGACCTATGCGCCGTTTTTGTACCAAAGCCAGATGCGCTATTTAATCGGCCAATTAAAGTTCGCCAACGATTATAAAAACGCCCGCTTAATGGCAGCCTTGCTGGCCGAGCATATTGCCGATAGCGCGGAATTGCCGGATTGCCTGCTACCCGTACCGCTGCACCCCAAACGCTACAGAGAACGCGGCTTCAATCAGTCGATAGAAATTGCCCGGCATTTGTCCCGGCAACTCGGCATTCCGCTGGATTTACGTAGCTGCGTTCGCCAGCGCGATACCGGCCATCAAACCGGCTTACCGGCCAAGCAGCGCCGGAAAAACATGCGCCTGGCCTTCAAGATTGTGAGGCCCCTGACGTTTCAACATGTCGCAATTATTGATGATGTAATGACCACCGGCGCTACCGCCTCGGCACTGGCCGCCGCGCTAAAACAAGCCGGAGCAGGCAAAGTTGATGTCTGGGTTTGCGCGCGCGCCTAAAGCGCCGTCTCAATTATCCCGGACGGCCGAGGCTACGAGCGGCAAATCGGAATTTTGCAAGGCGTTGAGAGCAGTCAGCAACTTTTCCCGCCGCGAACCCAATAGCTGAAAACCGTGCATCAGCATAGTAATTTCGTCTTGCAAATTTTGTTGATCGACGCCCATCACATTTAAAGCCTCGACAGCGGATGCCAGCGCCAGTTCGTGCCGGCTTTGGTAAGGCCGCTTGAAGCGGGCCTGAAAGCTGTCCCGCAATTTTTCCAGCAATTTTTCGAAACGCTGTTCAGTGAACTCCTCGGCTTGCATGCGTTCCAGCAAGACCTGTTCGGCATCGAACAGCTCTTCGTGAAAAGACTGCCGATAAGCCGCGCATAACTGCTCCACCAAGTCTTTATGCTGTTCCCGCTGCCCTTGCAACTGCGCTACTAATCGGGCCGCATTTTCTTCCAGGCTGAACATCGGCCGTTGATAACGCATCGCCTGCAAGGCTTCTAATGTGGTGACCAACTCGATTAGCCTGGGCTCGGCGTAATTTTCGGTTTCCAGCCAGCGATAAAACAGCTGTTTGAAGGTATTCGGAAAACGGCCGAACTGCTCGCAATAGGCTTCTACAAATTCGCCGGTAAAGCGCTCCAGATCCGGTTGATCGAGCAATTGATGTTTCATCGCCGACAACAGTCGCCGGCTCAACTCACTGACACTAAGCTCTGCTTTGTCGCCTGCAAGCCAGGAATTACCCGCCGCAGTCGGTTCGCTCTCGGCAGTATCGGCCACCGCATGCTTGAACGGCGCGGGGGTTAACAAGGCTTGCCAGTAATCCAACAGCCCGGTGCCGGCCATTTCGCTGCCGATGTGCTTGATAATATTATCCGCCAATGCAAACAAACAACGGCTGGCCGGGGAATTGGCGGCTAAATCCACCACCGACATTTGCAAAGCCACGGCTTTGGGCAGATTCTCGTCCCGAATGACAAAGCCGCCGTACTCCACCTTAAGTTGCAAACACTTTTCCGCCACGGCCGCAAAGCGCCGATAGATATCGGTCGCGGCCGGATAATCGACAGCCTGATTCACAACGACGCGCAGGCTGCCCGAATACTGGCGGGAATTTAAGGTCTTCAGTAATGCAAAAGCATCGGTTAGCGCCGCCGGATCACCGCTGACCACTAAAAACGTAGATTGCGCCAGCTCGATAAAGCGCAATACGGTTTCGGTATGCGTCGCGGCGGTGTCGATCAAAAAATAATCAAATTGCGCTTCCAGCTCGGTCAACGCTTCCGTCAGCTTAGTCATCTGCGCGGCAGAAACAGGTGCGCCGCCAATTAAGCTTACGGCGGACAACACGCCCACATCCTCGCCGGTCTTCAGCAAAACCTCAGCAATCGTTTTTTCGCCGAATAGCAGCTGCTCCAAACGGTGCGCCGGCCGCAGCCCGAGTAATGTGTTGATATTCGACAGACCGGTATCGACGTCCAATACACAAACGCGCTTGCCGCGCATTGCCATCGCTGCCGCTACATTAGCCACCACACTGGTCTTACCGACCCCGCTCTTGGCACCGGCAAACACGATAATGTGCGGTTTTAATTGAGCATCAGCGCTGTGCTGTTCTGAAAAATGTAAACTGTCCATCGTGGCAATGAAATAGGCTGTTTAAGGTCGAAAACCAATAATCTATCGGCAAACCAAGCCAGCCGAATTAAAGCAATATTGTAAGCCCAATCTTACAAATTCATGAATTCATACAACAAACCAGACTATCTATGTCGACGCATGAGCGACAGACAGGACCGTATTACCGGCGAATGAGTATTTTCCAATCCAGACATGAGCCTGAGCGAAGGGGATTGATGAGAAATGATTTAGGCGGCGCTTTGTTGGGATTTGTTGATTGATTGAAAGAGTTCTGCCCTGGCCTTATTGAGGTGTTGGGCGGCATCATTATCGCTGCATTGGGCGGCCAATGCGTCCAATTTTTCAAACGAGGCTCCCGGCTTGAGATAGCCTTTTGCCTCGGGCAATGAGCGGAATTTTTCATAGGGCGTCATCATGTCCTGATAGCAGTAGCGTTTGCGAATTTTGCCTTTTTTATCCTGATATTCCTTTGGAAAGTGGCAGGGGCGGTGGAAGTTCAGATACGGCGATAGCACCTCGACGGTGAAGGCATTCACTTGGCTGGCAAACTGTTGGGGAATGTGGCTATAACCGAGATATTTGCGCACGGTCGAAGCATTTTTGCTCTCCGCCAGCGCATTGTCGTTGGTCTTGCGCGAACGCGATTTGGTCTGCTCGATACGCAATTTCTCCAGCAATTTCGCCACTTGGTGATTGATATATTCCGAGCCGTTATCGGAATGAAAGCTCTTAGTCACAAACGGGAACGCATCCATCATGGCTTCCAGTACCGGCAGCAAAAAGGCTTCGCTGATGCGCTCCACGGCAAACACCGCCTGAAATTGGGTGACCTCATCCACGGCGTTGATCAGATACACGCCTTTGATGCCGTCCAGATCGCCCTGATGGACGCTGTCCACGCGCAGGTAGCCAGGACTGCCGTCCGGGGAGGGCTTTCGGCGCTCGCCGATGTTAACTTTGGTCGGGCGAGTTTTATCGAAGGAGCCCCGTTTAGCCTGGTAAGTCTTGTGCTGGCGCAGGTTGTAGAGATGGCCGTTGGAAATCCCCGCCAACCGTTAAAAGCGGGTGTCCCCATGTACCTTGAACGCCCGCTCGCACAGCTTACGCGTGGTTGTGCCGGAGACGGTGCCATGCAGCGCATCCATTTCGGCCAGCAAGCGAATGTCTTCCGTGGTGTAACGCTTCACAAACGGCACGGCGGGCGCCCGCCGCTTATCCTGGATCACGCCGTCATCGCTGAATTGTTTGATACAGCGTGCGACCTGTGCTCGCGATAAGCCGGTCATCTTGCCCAGGTATTGGCGCAATACACCTTTGTTAGTGCGGGTACAGCGGGCGTAATGAAACTGCTTGAGCGTATCGGTCATCCAGCCATAAGCGGCGACCCGATCCGTCAGCGTAAACGAAATAGCTTGGTTGCTGGAAACAAAGGCTTGCACTTGTGCCAGCGTTTTTAGTCCTTGAGTCTGTAACGTCACGATCATGTCTCCATGATCCCAACTTTCGCGCTTCCAGGCTCATCTCACGGTGGAAATACAGCGCCTCGCTCAGGCTCATGTGTCATTGGACAAGGCTGAATGGTCGATTAGCCGCCGTCTTCACGTATAATGCCCCGTCCCCAAAACTAATGCATACACCATGACCACGCCGCGTCTTGCTTGGGCTATTACCGGCTCAGGACACTATATCGAAGAATGTCTCGAATTCATGCTGACGCTGGACAACGTCGATTTGTATTTGAGTCAGGCCGGCGAGGAAGTGTTGAAAATGTACGGCATCCGCCTGGACGACATCAAGGCCAAAATGCCGGTCTATCGCGATAAAGCCGCCTCCGCGCCGCCGGTCGGCTTGTTTTATAAAGGCTATTACCACACCTTTGTGATGGCCCCCACTACCTCCAATACCATCGCCAAATGCGTGCTGGGCATCGCCGATTCATTGGTGACCAACCTGTATTCCCAGGCCGGCAAATGCCGCGTGCCCAGTATCGTCTACCCTTGCGATACGATGCCGGAAATTGAAACCACGGCGCCCGGCAAGAAAAAATTCATGGTCTATCCGCGCCCCATTGATCTGGAAGCAACCGATAAAATTCGCAGTTTCCCTTACACGCAGGTCGTTGATGATGTCGAGCAACTAATCGCTGCGGTCAAGGCCCGACTGGCCAGTCTATGACCGAGCGCATTCTGTTCGTCACCGGCCGACTGGCGGAGAAGCAAGTTCGGCAGGTATTGGAAAAAATGCAACCGGATTTCCAATACAAAGTGTATGTGATGGGCGTGACCGTAGCCGCGCTGATTACCAGCGACATGATCATCCGCCGCATGCCCGACGCACAAGGGGCTGATCGGGTGATTTTGCCGGGTCGCTGTCGCGGTGATCTGGAATCGCTGCGGCAGCATTTCGGCGTGCCGTTTGAACGCGGCCCGGAAGAAATCAAGGATCTGCCGCAGCATTTTGGCATGGCTGCTCAGCATTACGACCTCAGCCAATACCAAACCAAAATTTTCGCTGAAATTACCGACGCACCTAGCATCAGCGTCGAGGCAGTCATCGAGCGCGCCTACTACTATAAAGCCAACGGCGCCGATGTGATAGACATCGGCTGCCTGCCCGGCACGCCGTTTCCGCATCTGGCCGAGAGCATCCGCACATTAAAACAAGAAGGCTTCACCGTCAGCATCGATTCTCTGGAAGACGCCGATTTGCTGGCCGGTGGCCAAGCCGGCGCCGACTACATGCTCAGCCTGACCGCAAGAAGCCTGTGGATTGCCGAGGAAGTGGCAACCACGCCGATTCTGATCCCAGAAACCCACGGCGACTTGAGTACACTGGATAAAGCCATCGAAATCTTGAGCGCGAAGAACCGCGCCTTCGTCGTCGATCCCATCCTTGATCCGATCCACTTTGGTTTTACGGATTCCATCGTCCGCAATCATGAATTCCGCCGCCGCTACCCGGAGGTGGAAATGATGATGGGCGTCGGCAATCTCACCGAACTGACCCACGCCGACACCTCCGGCATCAATGCGATGCTGTTGGGGATTTGCTCGGAGCTGAATATCAACCATATTTTGGCTACCGAAGTGAGCAAGCACGCGCGCCGCGCGATCAAAGAAGCCGACAGCGCCCGCCGCATCATGTACACGGCCAAGCAGCACAACACCCTGCCCAAACACATCGCGCCGGACTTGCTGACCGTGCACGACAGCTCGCCATTTTTGAATAGCCGTGAGGAAATTGAAAGTTTAGCAGCGGAAATCAAAGACCCCAGCTACCGCATTCAAGTCAGCAGCGACGGTATTCATGTGTTTAACCGCGATGGCCTGCACACCGCACAAGACCCGTTTGATCTTTATCCCAAGCTACATGTCGAAACCGACGGCGGCCATGCCTTTTACCTGGGCGTGGAACTGGCCCGCGCCGAAATTGCCTGGCAGTTAGGCAAGCGCTTCACCCAGGATCAACAATTGAATTGGGGTTGCGCCGCTCAGGGTACTGAGCCATTGGTAGATTTGCACACCTTCAAGCCGGCCGGCACCACATTAAAAAAGCACGAAGACTAGGCCGTTTGTCGGCGACGCTTGTCGCAAACTCGACAAAACCTTGCCCCTTTCCCCGGACTCGCCCTCGCTACAACCCGGAAAATAAGGCCTTAGCCGCATTTGGTATTGGTCTTGCTTGGGGTCAACCAAACCTAAGCAAGAGCCATCACATGAAATCTAAACACACGAATGCGCATGACTGAGTTTCCGTTAAAACTGGCCGTCGCCACCAAAGACAACATTTCCATCAACGAACATTTCGGCCACGCCAAGCAGTTTTCGGTGTATAGCGTTACCGAAACCGCCTGCGAGTTACTGGAAACCCGCGAAGTAGCCAATTACTGTCTGGGCCAGCATGCCGACGAGTCCGCAATGCCCGGCATTTTGGAAACCATTAAAGACTGTTATGCGGTGTTCGTGGCGCGCATCGGTGACGGTCCGACCGCAAAAGTGCATGCTATCGGCGTCCGCGCAGTGGCGGAGTACGCCTATGCGGCGGTGGAGGAATCCTTGCTGGACTATGCCAAACGCACCGCTGCCGGCGAGGAGATAGGATGACGCCCGAACACGTTCAGCAATGGGTGAACAGCCATCCATTAAGCCCCATCCACGTCGATTGCGCGGTGACGGTGATGCTGAAAATCATCGACGGCAAATGCAAAATGCGTCCCACAGAAAAGGTGGTGATGGGGCTGCTGTACGATTGCGTCAAACACTTGCCTGGACAAATTCTGGAAGCCGGTCTGCATCCTTTGATCGAGACCGCCCGCGCCAACGAAAACGACGAAGCCTTGAAAAATCTAATTTACGAAAAACGCTTGATGGCAGAAACCGCGATTTCCCGGCCGGTGATGAAAGGTTTTAAAGCGATGATCCGTGAGCAAGGCTTGCTGGAAAGACGGGAAGAAGAGGAAAACGAAGCCTGACGCCGAGTTCAATCGAAAAAATCGAAACTCATCTGTCCGCCTAAGTTTGGCGGGCGGAACAAATCACTGCGTAGCAGCGGTAGTGAACGCGCGAAATCCAACTTTTTAGTAATCAACTTGAAACGTTGCGCGATCAGATCGGCATAACTGCCACTGCCGGTTTGACGTTGATGAAACGCCGCGTCGTAGGCTTTACCTCCCCGGCTATCCCGCACCCGATTCATCACATGTTCGGCTTTCAGCGGATAGTTTTGTTGCAGCCATTCTTCGAATAAGTCCGCAGTTTCCAGGGGCAAACGCAGCAGGATGTATTGCACGCTCTGCGCGCCTGCCTTGTGAGCCGCAATGACGATGGTTTCCAGTTCATAATCGGTCAACACCGGAATCAGCGGCGCCACCATCACCCCCACTGGAATCCCCGAGGCTCGCAAACGGGCGACAGCCTCCAGGCGGCGTTGCGGCGCGGCGGCACG
>NZ_JANIBL010000016.1 GCF_024505055.1 Methylomonas rosea | reverse complement strand
ACACGGGACTAATCAGCCGATTGTTAACACTGCCGTCATCGCCGCCTTGAATGACGAAATACTGACCGCGCGTCGCACCAATGATCCGTGTCAGTACTTCCTGCCGGTTTATATCAAACTCTGAGACAAAAAAATAAGTCGTGGGACAAAGAAATAACTTCTGTCTGCGGTCCGGGTCAAATTCCCTCACCCATTGGTTAAGGTGCTCTATTAAGGTGTAGCTCTCACTGAGAATCTTATGCTTGGTTCCAACAGCAAATACCTTAACGTCATAAGGCCTGGATGCGTTGCTAAGTGCGATCTGGTTATAGTTGTCAGTATGTTGTTGGCTTGGTTGATTTTGCTCAGAAAAACTATCGTTTTTTGAGACTTGAAGGGATTGATTCGACTGGTTCATTACGCCACCTCATTAAGCAAATAATGCAGAGTGCGCCTAAATTTGCGCCTTGCTGCGGTTATGTTGCTTCAACTCGACGGCAATCCAGTTGAAAAACTCTTGCGGTTCAAAGAGTTAGGATGGTGGGTCGTGTGCGATTCGAACGCACGACCATCGCATTAAAAGTGCGGTGCTCTACCGGCTGAGCTAACGACCCTGATTGAGCCGCCCATTATACTTAAAATTATCTTCTTTGCAACGATTAATTGTAATAATTACAAAAACTCGGGGAGTCGCAATTTTTGCCGTAAGACTTTTTCGAGCTTCCCCCACAGGAAAAATTGGCAAAACGGGCCAAACGTTTATGCCTGCGGCGCCCCGATTCGTCCGCGCCACCTCGTTCCGACCCAGCAAAGGTCAGAACATAGGCTCTCTGATGACTTAACCCCTATATCGCGATGCCTTTGCAGGTTTTCTCAACTTAGTTATGAAAACCCGTCCAGCGCTACGGTTATCGGGGACTAAAAATGTTCACTTCGCACGCGCTCCGTTTCCAATATATTCAGCGAGAGCACTCTTACTGCAAATTAAAACAGGCCTTCTCATTCCTTTACCGGCCTTTTTTCCAACTTTCTTTGCAATGTTCTTCTGTGCATATTCAACGCTCTGGCGGCGGCGGAGATGTTGCCGTCATGTTGCATCAGCACTTTTTGTAAATGCTCCCATTCCAAGCGCTTCACCGATAGCGGATTATCACTGATGGCTACAGACGCATCACCTTCGTTTTTGTATAAGGCACTAACAATCTCATCGGCGTTGGCCGGTTTGGTCAGATAATGAATCGCGCCTAATTTGATCGCCTCCACCGCAGTGGCAATACTGGCAAAGCCGGTCAACATGACGATTTGGGTATTGTCATCCAGGGAAATCAATTTCTTGACCATTTCCAGACCGGAATCGAAACCGATCCGTAAGTCTATTACCGCGTATTCAGGCTCGGTTTGTTCCGCCAGCTTCATTGCCGTATCGACATCGTTGGCGACGGTCACTTGAAAATTGCGCTTTTCCAGTGCCGGCTTCAAGACCGAACAAAAAGTGACATCATCATCGACCAGCAATAAATTGGGCTTATCCGTAGGTAATTCGTTCATGCATACTCTCCTTAGCTAATAGCGGCAAACTGATCTCAACGCAGGCGCCGCCTGACTCTAAATTACTGAACTGTATTTTACCGCCGAGTCGCTTGATAGTGGTATAGGTCAAAAACAAGCCGACACCCATGCCTTGCTTATTGCTCTTGACCGGTTGATGCCCGGCAAACTCAATAAATTCGGCGGGCAGGCCTGGACCAAAATCCCTGATTTTCAAGTTTAGCGTTTCCTCATCCCATTCCACATGAAACTCGATGCCCGCATCGACCGGCGACGCCTCGGCAGCATTATTCAAGATATTGATGATGGAGTGAGTCACGGTGCGCTCCGCAATCACGCGCGCGTCCATGTCGACATCCGGTGATATAAATAATTTGAGCCGGGTAGCGGCTTTATGCGTGCGCCACTGGCCTAACACTTCATCGATATACTCGCTCACCAGCATCACCTTACCTGACTCCGCCCGCATCTCACCGGCGGAAGCCGACATCACCGACAGGGCCTGTTTGCAGCGATCAATCTGCTGCTGAACTATCACCAGTTTCTGATGCATATCCGGGTAACGATGCTCCGACAATTCTTCCGCCATCTCATGCGTCAGAATCGCAATTGTACCCAGCGGCGTACCCATGTCGTGCGCCGCACTAGCGGCCAAGGTACCCAATGACACCACCCGCTCGTCGCGTAATGCACTCTCGCGGGCGTCGGCCAAATTGCGCTCTCGTTCCTTCAAGGTTTTGGACAGTTCGACCACGAAAAACGCTACCAGTCCCGCGCTAAACACAAAGCCAAACCACATACCAAATACATGCAGATTGAAATAGCGCCTGTCGTTCATCAAATGCATTTGCAGACTCATTTCCGGTGTCATCTCAGCCATCGCCGGATGCGCCATATGCGGCTCTACGGCCGGCAAGGGTACGTTGTAGGCAATCAAAACCGTATAGACGCAGGAGGTAATGATCACCATATTCCAGGCGTAAGCTTGCGGCAGCATGATAGCGGTAACAATCAAAGGTAATAGAAATACCCAAATGATCGGATTTGACGCGCCGCCGGTGAGGTAAAGCAAATAGGCCAGCGCCAACACATCCATGCATATTTGCGAAAAAATCTCGTGCTCGGTGACCTCTTCCGGGGTTCTCAGCCGCAACCAGGTGTAAAGATTAAGTATGGAAATCGCAAAAATCGCTAGCCACAACTGATTTTGCGGCAAATTGATACCCAAGCCGTTCACCGCGATAAACACCGCAACCGTGACGGCAAACAGCATCAAATTCCTAAGAATGTATAACCACCGTAGGTTTTCCCGAATGGAGATTTCGGCTTTGGGCAGAATGTGTGAAAGCATAGAAACAACACTAAATTTAAGAAAGCGTCGCAGCGATATACTACTGCCGTTCGCTTAACATGATGGAAAACCGATCAAATTTGGATGCCGGTCGTCGGAGTATTCGCAATCGAGTTTCGCGAGTAAAACCGTCACCTTGTTTTATTCGCCAAATATTAACTGCCAGTCTTCGGCGAATAAAAAATTGAGCTAGCCACTTATTAAGAACTAAAGAAAAATCCACGAGCTAGTCATTTCGAAGCAAGCGGCACGATCTGACGAATCATGCCCCTAAAAAATAGTGCGGCATATCACGCATTAGCCAAACGCCAGCCGCCGTTTTTATCCACCCATCTCATGCTCAGCCAATACCAGAACGTCATGGGCAGCATCATCGCGAACCATTCCCAGTCATCTATTAAAAATAACTTGGCAACCCAGCCGTTGCCGTCGAAATATAGCGGCCAAGGCACACAGTAAACGGTAAAAACAATACTACTCCAGATCAACAGTAACGCGCCTTTGCGGGTTTCTATACTGGATAAGGCCAAGAACACCCACAGCGGGGTTTTATCGGTTTTTTGCATACATCTCTCCACTGAAAAATCTCGTGCCAACCCAATTAGCGGCGCAACAACCTAACAATAAATGACTAGAAAAGAAAGAAATTCCTGATCAAATCCGCCAAAACAAAATTCACCACCAAACCCTGATTAACCACCAATAATTGAACTGTGTTATATAAAACACGCTTCTGAGCTATTTCACTGAGTTTCACCCGAGACTCAGTCAAGCCACCCCAAGCAAAATAAGCCGTAATACAATGAAATGTATATGTTTTATTAAACTGGCCCATTATTCGCTTTAACTAGTGCGCTTGCTTCGTGGTTTGCTCTCCGAAAAGCGGTTAGTAGTTCTCTATCCCTGCCATGTCTGCCGCTGGCGTAATTAGCAAATCTCTGGAAGCAAGAATTGCCACACCCGTCGTGAGGCGGGGCCGGAAAATCACGGTTCTTAAAAAACGATTTAAAGAAGGCCGGATTGCCCCCATGCGCGCCATGGGCGAGGGCAAAGTTTGGCTCGATGCTATTGGTCAAGTTTTGTCAGTTTCGCTGTTACCTTTAATTCCAATAACAAAGAGGACGATAATGATCTTTCATAAAACGGCTATAGCAGCTATTTTGACAACTGGCCTAGCGGGCGTTTCAGGCCAAGCATTTGCACATCAATACTACAACTTGACCGGTGCGGGCACGATCGCTTCAGGCGACTCGGCCATTGGCTTTGGGGTCATCAACAGTATCAACGGTACTGACGGAGTCTCCGCCAACTCCAACGGAACCAATCGCGTCTCCAACGGCACCACTGTATACAACGCGACCAGCAATAACTTCATCTCCGGCACCGGCTCGGCTGCGGCCACTGCAACCGAAATTCCAGGCAACCTGCCCTATATGTGGTACTCCGGTCAGCATTCAACGGCTCTTGGCGTCACTAAACGCGATCATTACACCGGCACCAGCGCTACCGACAATACCGCCAACATGTTGAGCGGCATGAGTGCAACAGCAGCCAACAACACGAGCCTTACCCTACCGAATGGTCAAGTTCTGGTTGCTCCAGGTACCACCAATTGGGGCACGAACAACACATCGAGTTTGTGGAAAGCCTACAACGATAAAAACACTCTCCCCGCCAATGTAGCTACCTGGGGAACCGTCATGGCCGACCTACCGGGCACTCCAAGCAATGACCACCCCTACCAAGCGGTAGCCGGCAACTCGGCCGAAACCAGCTTAGGCCTCGACTACGGTTTGATTCATGTCAGCTGCGGTACTAACACCGCCGCCGATAACTGCGCAAAAGACGGCGATGTTTTGACTACCATAACCATCAAAAACGATAGTGATTACAGTGCGTTAAACGGTTTACTGGATGTAGCTCTTTACCGCAACGTTGACACCAGCACTACATCTGACCGTAACGCCGCCTCTGCCTTCGGCAGCGCTGGTTTCCAAGGCTCCAGCCTAGGTGAAGCCATATGGACCGCCAGCATGAGCAGCGTCTCCGACACCCTGTTTTATAGCTTTATCTTTAACCAAGCCGAATGGAATGCGACCGGCACACCGGGTTATGAAACCAATGGCTTTTACACCTTGGTGATCGGCGCCCACGGTGGCACCGGCAGTGCTGCTGACGCAGTCGTTTACGATGTACTGGTTACTACTTCAGCAGTCCCAGTTCCAGGCGCAGTCTGGCTGTTTGGCAGCGCATTGGCAGGTTTCGTTGGTTTTGGTCGTCGTAAAACAACCGCGGCTTAATCAACAAGTTGGTATCCGCGTTATGGAAAATGCGGATACTTTGTCTTTTTATGTGAATATTTTGGGAATAACAGTATGAATAGAAAGCTTCATAAAGCCATTGTCGGCATTTTGGGTACCGTAGCGTTGGCGGCATCATCGCATGCGAATGCAATGGGTGTTGCTGAAGTAGATTTAGGTACTTTCACTGGAAGCGCCTTGGCAGGAACGAGCACTGCCGGAAAAAAATCATGGGCAGATTCTATTTCCGGATCTAATGGTTTTGGCTGGGTGCATACCGGTTCTACCTTCGCCAAGTTGCAAGTGGGTTCGGCTGCGCAGATCGCCAGTGGCGCGACGGTAAATTTGACTATTAAGATGACTGCGGCCGCCACTAACGGCATCGATAATCCAGCGTTTTCAGTTTGGACCAGCGGCACCAGTGATTTTAACTTATCCGCGGGTGGTTTTGGCTTGCATACCTACTCACAAGTTCGCGGCCCTTCGGATGGCGGTGTGTCCGATAACGCCTCGTTAGGTAACATTGGCATCACCGACTTCATCGGTTACAGCAATTCCGGTGGCTCGTTTACCAATGGCGATGGTGACGCTGTCGGTGCGGGTGGCGTTTCTTCATCGCCATGGGTTTCTGCCATCGCCTCTTCTTGGGCTAGCGGCGCTGATTTCTCGTCTCTGACATTGAGCGGACTAAAATCGGGATATTATCTGATTGCTGCGGGTGGCAGTTGTTTCAACGGAACGTGTGCGGCGGGAAGTAGCTTTAATTTGGAAGTGACTGCCGCTCCCGTGCCTGTTCCAGCCGCTGTTTGGCTGTTCGGCTCGGCAATGGCGGGTCTCATTGGCGTCAGTAAACGCAAACGCTCAGCATAAATGAAATCACCCTAAATAGGATCGCCCTGAAGAAAAGGGGCATAAGTTTTAATACAGGAGTTTTTAAAACGCAGGAATGTTAACGGATTAACCAGTGTATGGAAGCATTCAACCCCGAATTACGGCATGAAGCCGGTTCGGGGTTTTTTATGGCTAAAAGTATGAATAGCCCAAAATTCATCCTGATTAGTTTTACGGATAGCTGCGAACCAACGCACCTATTAACAGTTGAAATCCTGAGCGATTACGCGCTCTTTTTAAAGAAGATGGTATCTTTGGCGTTTGACTATGTCGGCTTTACTCGTGACGGAGGCTTTGCTGCTGTTGCATCGGTTTATAGAGCACTGAAGCAAGTAATGCTCAATGTCCGCGTATTTATCACGGAGAATACAGAAATGACGGATTTTATTCTGTGGGCATCCAACCGAGCGATAGCCTTGGATCATCAAAACCGCGATTCACTGGCGCAATGGTTGATAAACCACAAATACACTTTGAACGAAAAAGGCGATTTAGTGATTACCGACGATGACAATCCGATAGCAAGTATGCAAATTAGAGCAGTGGAGCGATGTCTGCAAAAGCTCTTGAAACTGCTACCACCTGACTTGTTGATCTTATAATGTCTACTTCAGTAAAACCTAACCGCAATGCACCCTGCCCCTGCGGCAGTGGCAAAAAATACAAAGTCTGTTGTGCAAATCGCGAATCGCAGGACGCCACTAAATCGGCAGTTGATTTGCAATGGCTACATAGTCAAGCGCAGCAGGCTGTTGCTGGTTCAAATTTCGTGGATGCCGAACAGTATTTCCGTCAATTGAGCGTATTAAAACCCAGTGATGCCTACTATCGCGCCAGCCTTGGTCAGGCTTTGTGTTGGTTGAAGCGTAAAAAAGAAGGCCTCGGGCAACTGCTGCAGGCGGCCCGTTTGCTGGAACGGCAAGCGAGTAAAAGCCGTGATCCCCGCTTTCTTGTAGAACTTTCCAGCCAGCTCATGCACTGGGGCGAAGCCGGAATGGGAGAAAAGCTGGCTCGCTTGGCGGTCGCATTAGCGCCCAATTCGCCAGTCACGCTGAATAATCTAGCCCTGTGTTTGACTCGAATAAACCGTAATAAAGAAGCTTTGCCGATTGCCCAGAAGGTTTGTCAACTACTTCCCGATCACCCGGGATGCAATATTGCGTTGGCGATCTTGGAAGCACAATTGCTGGAGCGTGAGCAGGCGCTAAATCGATTGGACAAAGTCATTGAACGCAACGATGACCCGGAACAAACCGCACGGGCCTGGTTGGAAAAGGCCATCATATTAGACAAGCTCGGTCGATTCGACGAAGCGTTTACCAGTATGGGCATGGCCGGAGACAAGCACGCTGCAATCTCCCCCTTTAACCCGGAACAGCGGGAAATGATTTTCGATACCTTGGATCGTAATCGCGGCGGATTCGATCACAAGCTGTTGCAACGTTGGCCAGAGGAATCGTTGATCGATGATGGCTTGCCCGCTCCGGCGTTTTTATTGGGTTTTTTGCGTTCCGGGACAACGTTGACTGAACAGGTACTCGGCTCCCATCCGAAACTACTTGCAACGGATGAAAGCACTATCGTCCATGAGTTGACACAGGAACTTGAACGGATAAGTGGCGTAGTTGGCGATCACGCCAAGGCTCTTCGCTCCCTGACAAATAATCACATTAAGCAATTGCGCCAGTTTTATTGGCGCCGGATGCGCGAAGAATTTGGCGAAGACGTCATGCGCCGCCAGGTGGTGGACAAGAATGCGCTGAACACTATTGATCTTGGCGTGATCAGCGTAGTGTTTCCCGAAGCCAAAATTCTATTTGCTTTGCGAGATCCCAGAGACGTCTGCTTGAGTTGTTTCATGCAGGCATTTAGCCCGTCTCCAGCGACTATCAATCTATCGTCGTGGCATGGCATCGCCAGACAATACGCGGCGGTGATGAGTTATTGGCTTGAAATCAGAGACCTTATTCAACCAGCCTACCTGGAATTGCGTTACGAGGATACTGTCACCGATTTCGAAGGGGCTTATCAGCGAGTTTTCGAGTTTTTAGGTGTGGAATGGCATGCTTCCGTCAACAAATTTCATGAACGCGCCAAGGGACGCTATATTTCTACACCCAGTTTTGCCGCTGTTTCGCAACCCATTTATAACTCGTCGCTTAATCGCTGGGTGAATTATCGAAATTATTTCGATACCATCAATTTGCAGTTGCAGCCCTTTATTGAAGCATTCGGATACGCTGTCAATCTCGATTGACTCGAGGTTCTAAAATATAAGCAGGCGTATGGCGATCTCCAATTTGGACCAATTGCCCCACTGCAAACAAAGTCTCATAGTTCCGCAAGCACAGATAGCGCTTCTTGAATATTGCTGACCGCATGGATTTGCAAGTTCTTCACCGCATCCTTGGGCTTATTGCTTTTCGGGATAATCGCCCGCTTGAAACCGTGCTTGGCCGCTTCGTTAAGGCGAGCATGACCGTTGGCAACCGGGCGAATCTCGCCGTTTAAACCCACCTCACCAAAGAACACCGTGTCGTAAGGGATGATGCGGTCGCGCAGACTGGACACCACGCCGACCATGATCGCCAGGTCAGTACTGGTTTCGGAAACCTTGATGCCACCCACCACGTTGGCGTAAATCTCGTCATTGCCGGTGAATATCCCGCCGTGGCGCGACAACACCGCCAACAACATGGCTAGACGGTTTTGATCCAGGCCCACCGCCAACCGGCGCGGATTACCGTACTGGCTTTCGGTGACCAGCGCTTGAATCTCCACCAGCAAGGGCCGAGTACCTTCCCACAATACCGTCACCACGCTGCCCGGCGAGGGCTTTTCGGCACGAGATAAAAACATTGCCGACGGATTTTTCACTTCCTTCAAGCCGCTGCTTTCCATCGCAAAAAAGCCTAACTCGCCGACGCTGCCGAAGCGGTTCTTGTCGGCGCGCAGTACCCGAAAACGCGAATCGTCGGTGGACGACAACACTACTTGCGCATCAACGATGTGGCTTAAGGTCATCGGCCCGGCCAACGATTGATCCTTGGTAACGTGGCCGACCATGAAAAATGACACGCCGGTGCGTTTGGCGTATTGCGTCAAATAGCTGGCCGACTCGCGTACCTGCGACACCGAACCGGGCGCCGAATCGGAATCGGCGGTATACATGACCTGGATCGAATCGATGATCACCACTTTGGGCTGCTCTTCGTCGAGTATCTGGCAGATCTGCTGTACCGAGGTTTCGGCCAGCATCTTAATGCCGGCGGTATTCAGTTGCAGACGGTGAGCGCGCTCGGCGATCTGTTGCAACGACTCCTCACCTGACACATAAAGCACCGGCAATTGGAGGGCGATATGCGCAATGGCTTGCAGCAGGATGGTACTCTTGCCCGCGCCCGGCGCGCCGCCGATCAACACCACGCTACCGGTGACGATGCCGCCGCCCAGCACCCGGTCGAACTCGGCCAGGCCGGTGGAAATCCGCTCGGCTTGCGCCAGATTGACTTCAGACAGCAAACGCACTTCGCTACGGCTGCCGGCATAACCGGAATTGTCGCGCGCGGTTTTACCGTTACCCAGCTTTACTTCCTTGATGCTGTTCCAGGCCCCGCATTGGTTGCATTGCCCGGACCAGCCGGGATAATCGGCGCCGCATTCGGTACAGACGTAAGCGGATTTTTGCTTTTTGGCCATAAGCTCAAATATCGCTATTTAAGCGCCGGCTCGAAGAAAAGCGCCCACTAATTCGCTCGGGAGGATTAGCTGCCATCATCAATAAAACACCCTAAACAAGCGCTGAATCTGTCCAAACTCGTACAGATACGGTTGCGCCACATCCCGGTTGGCCGCGACCACGATCAGGTCGTGGGAGAACACCGAGGTGTTGTACCAATTGAAGCTGCCGTCGATGACGATGTAATCGTCGATCACGCAATATTTGCTATGGATGGGCGAATACGGCACCGGCAAGTCGTCTTGCCCATAGACCAATCCCACCCGAATCCCGGCGTCGCGCAAACGTTGCACGGCCGGCAATAGCGGCCGGGCCAGTTCATCGGCCATGCTACGTTCAACGCCGATTTTGCCCTGCCGCGCCAAGTGGCCGTTGAACAGTAATTGCACATCCACACCGCGGTCGCGGGCCTGAATCAAGGCGTTAACGACGCTGTCGTGATGGTCGCCTAGCAAGTCGCCGATTAAAAACAGACACAGCTTTAAGGACCGACGGGCGCGATGAATTTCCGCCAATATCGCATGATGAGGCCGATAAGGACGGCCATTGGCCATGGTTTGCCGGCCGAAGGTATACAGCAGATTGAACGGACTAAGCGGATCGATACCGTATTTTTGAATAACCCCGCCACGCTGGCTCTGGAAAATGTTATCCAGCAGACGGCATACGCCTTTGGAATGAAAACTCATGCCCGATTCCCAATTGGCCCACCAGCGATCGAAGGTGATGTTGAACGAGCCGACGATGCAATCGTCATCATTGAAGATCACAAACTTGGTGTGCATGTCCGGTTCCACTTCGATCAAGTGGTGTTTGGGTGTGCAAAACACCCCAACCAATTCGATGCCGGAGCGTTTCAGGCGCGCATAATTCTGGCTATTGGTCAGCGTCATTTTTCGCCAATCGACGATGCATTGCACCCACACGCCCTGCTGGCTGGCGTGAATCAAATGGTTAATAAAGTCGCCGTCGTCAATGCAATCCACGCTGACTTTAATGGTGCATAAGCGGTCGGGTTGACTGTGCTTGGCCGCGATCACCTTATCGATATGATCGTGAATAAAGCGCTTGGGGTGATAAGGATGGAATTGCTGGCCCTTGGTGAACTTAGGCGTCAGTTGCAAGGAATCGAAATGATGGTTGTACCAGTCCACATCGCTTTGCAACTGGCCGGAGTCCAGTTCGTAACTGCGGAAATGGTTGGGCGTGGCCCAATGCTCGTTAATATGGCGCTGCTGCGGATGATTGTCCCGCAACTGGTCGCCGTCCATGAAAATATAGTCATGCCGTGAGGCAATCGAATGCTCGCCCAAATGCACGATAAACGAAAACTTGATGCAGCTGATCTTGCCGAACTGCCCTGAGTGGGGCATCACATAAAAATCCCGTGTCGAGCGTTTGTGCTTGTCCCACTCCACGTCATACGCGTCGGTATCGACGATATAGGTTTCGCAAATCGACTCCCGATACACCTTCAATACCACCTTCAAATTAGCGGCAATGCCGTGCGACATCTCGAAATCTATCTTGCCCCAGCGGACGTCGAAGGTTTCCCTAAAATCGTTAGTGCGTTGGAAACAACCGCCTAGTTTGCCAAATACCGGTTTGGCGTAGTGTTCTGCTACTTGCATATGGTGCTGCCTAATTAAACAAGCTTAAATTCAATCTTAAAATCGCCGCAGCGATTCAGTCTATAGCGGCTCAAAGGTCATCAGATAGCCGCAATGATCGGATACGGACCCGTAATCCTGCTCGGTGAATACAGTCCTTGCCGAGCTGGCCCGCAGGCCGCTGTCCTTGTCCATAAAAATGTAATCGATTCGATAATCGTCGGCCAGATAGTCCCGCCAATGCGCGTCGTTCACCCGAAAAACTTGTTGAAACAGTGCCGGTGCGTTCGCGGCCAGATATTGATCTTCATACTGATGGCCGTTGACCACCAATTCGTAGCCGGTCGAACCGGCTGCAATATTGAAATCGCCGCACAGCAAGGTCGCGTCCACGTCTGCGCTACGTTTGCCGTCCGCCCAGGCGGATAGGCGTTGAAACTGTTGTTGAAAGCCGTCTTCCCACCAGCTCAAATGTGCGGAAAACACATCGAGAGTACCAATATAAGGCACTCTGATGCGCGCCGACACCACTTTACGGGAATGGATGCTGTAGGCATCGTGGCTATCCGATACGTAGCGGGCTTCTTGCTCAGCCAGTGGAAAACGGCTAAGGATAGCCACGCCTTCGCGGAATTTGTCGAACCCCAAATGCGACCAGTCGGTGTAGAGATGAAAAGGCTTAGGCAAACGCTGATTGATGATATTCGCGGAATTGGACGGCCAATCGCCGCGCCCGTCATTCCAATATTCCGCCACTTCCTGCAGGCAAACTATATCGGCACCCAGTTCATCGATGGCAGTGGCGATTTGCCAGAACTTCCGGTCTTGCTCGTCTTCCTGGTAGCAATGCAGATTCAAAATCAGCAGCCGCAGCGGCGTGCGGCTCAGGGCATAATTTTGGCCGGCGTTGTTATCCCACAGCGTCTGCTCCTTGTTTTCGCAGCTGATGGTGTATTGCAGACGAAACGCATCCCCCACCCTGATCCGCCCGCTCCATACTTGAGCGA
Source organism: Methylomonas rosea (assembly GCF_024505055.1). Lineage (GTDB taxonomy): Bacteria > Pseudomonadota > Gammaproteobacteria > Methylococcales > Methylomonadaceae > Methylomonas > Methylomonas rosea. The sequence goes on along the minus strand of NZ_JANIBL010000016.1, from coordinate 60,356 downwards.
GATGCAAGCCGGCGTAGACGGCTTTATTGGCGGATTTTCTTTGCGCCTGGCGGCGGCAACTGGTCGTGTGACTGTGTTGCCAATTGTCGATAGTCCAATGTATCGTCACATGGTCTATTTCCAAGGCGGCATCGACCGCCAGCTTGATCGGCACGGAATGCTGACCGTCCTGAAGTTGTTCGGCGTGGCTCAATTGCAGTATGGCTGCGGCACCGGTCAACCTGCCGCCGCAGCCGGCACCGCTGAAATAGTCGCCGCCTTCGTTGTTGTCCCAATATTCGCTGCCGGCTGCTTGCAGCCGCAAGGCAAAACGAATGTCGCCGGGTATATCGGCATGCGCCTGCGGCGGAAATACGATTTCGGCTTGCCAATACTCCTGCCCATCATCCGCCTTACGGTTGAATAAGGCCGGTAAAAAGTGCCAGACGCCGTCTTCGCCGGCCCAAACCACTTCCACCTGCTTGTGATAATCCAGGTCTGCGACTCGCATCAAAAACAGCAAGGATTGCTGACAGGCGGCGGCCTTGCCGGTGACGTTATTGGCTACATACAACAATTGGATGTTATCCATAGCTCCCCCTGGAGGTTGGTTAGGCAGTGCCCAAAACAAGCGTCTGTCTAGGCGGCATAATGGCGAAAATCAATGTCCGGAAAAATATCGTCCATGATCTCCAGCGCTGTCAGATAACGTTCATCAATACGGTTTTTGCGAATCGCATCGTGCAAATAATTAAAACGAGCCAAATGATCGGTGATGCGTTTGCGCGCGTAATCGATAGTGGTGCCGGCCTTCATGATAAACGGCCAATCGGAAGACTGCGCCAGCAACAGCGATCTGGCTGCCTGATTTAAAGCGCGTTGCTGCAAATCACTCACGCCAAAGCCGCGCAAATCGCCGGCCAGCTTTTCCATTTCGGCGGCGGCCTTGTGCAACAAGGGATAAATCCAGTCGTTACTTTCGTTCAGCCAGTAACTGGAATAACCATGTTCGCCCCAACTGGAAGCGGCCGGCGTGGCCTGCACGTGCTGCAAAGGCAATTGCAAATAATCCCCGCAACTAACGGTCTGGACACCGTTTTCGCTGCTCGCCGCCAAACGCAAAACCTGTTCCAGCCATAAAGGCCCTTCGAACCACCAATGCCCGAATAGTTCAGCATCGTATGGTGCAACGATAATCGGCGCTTGCGGCATTTCCGCAGTCAACGCATCGATTTGCTGTTGGCGGCGCAAGATAAAATCCTCGGCATGCCGGCGCGCCTTCAGTCTGGCCAGTTCCGGCTGATAAACCTGCTTGGTTTGCTTGGCGCCGGTGATGCGGAAATACTTGATTCCGGTGTTGATCCGGGTTTCGCCATCCAAAATATAAGGCGCGATATATTCCAGGGGCAGATCGAAACCGATGTCGCGATAATACTCGCGGTAATCGCCGTCGCCCGGGTAGCCTTCCTCGGCGCTCCACACCTGCCGCGATGACGCCGGATCACGGCCGAACGCCGCCACGCCATCGCCGCAATTCAGCGGCGCATACACACCGTAGCGCGGCGACTGGTCGGCGTCCATGATCGCGTGACTATCGACGAAAAAATAATCTATGCCTTCAGCTTTCAGCACCTGTTCCAGGCCCGGATAATAACCGCATTCCGGCAACCAAAATCCACTGGGCGCAAAGCCGAATTGACTCTTGAAACTGGCGATGCCAACGCCGATTTGATTGCGCACCGACACTGGGCTGACATTCAACAGCGGCAAAAAGCCATGAGTGGCTGCCGTAGTAATCAATTCCAGGCAGCCCGCGCTGTGATGGCGTTGAAACGCCGTCAGCAAATCGCATTGATAGCGGTGCTGGTAACGATACAAGGCATCCTGAAACCACTGCATATACATCTGCGCCAGCGGCTCGAACTGCGGTAGCCGGCGGGTGCGCTCCAACTCCCGCTCCGCCAGTTCCAATCGGCCTTGCAGATAATGCAGATAGCGGTTTTGCAACATCGGATCGCGCAGCATCGTCATCAACGTCGGCGACAAGGATAAGGTCAGCCGGTACGGCACTTGATCGACATGCAGGCGTTCCAGCATCGCCAACAAGGGCAGATAGCATTCGGTAATTGCTTCGAACAGCCAGTTTTCTTCGAAAAAACTGTCGTGTTCGGGATGATGCACATAGGGCAAATGGGCATGCAAAACGATGCTGAGATAGCCTTTGTTCATCGCGGAATTAGTTTTGTTGGCCGGACGCGGTTACGGCAAGCGCCGAAGACGCTTGAGCAGGCGGTATTATAAACTGCGCCATCGCCGGCGACAGCCTTTCCGTCATCGGCGACACTTGCGGCGCAGTAGCCGCAGCCTGCGAATAAGCCAAAGGGCTAAATTCCTGCGCTGCGTTTAGCCGGCCTATCGCCACCTGGTAAATGCCGGCGATGCAGGCATTGCCGCTGGGCAGCGTAATCTGCTGCTGGCTGCGTTCGGCGGCAACCGGCACGTCGAACCAGGTCTTGACAGGTTCGGCCGGCGACGAGACCGCTTCGGCCGGTGCTGGGTGGCTGTAGACGCGCAAGGTCAAAGGCTGGGCATCTGCTGCCGGGTCGATCAGCGGCGTAGACGTCTGCCCCGCGTCATCAAGCTGCCAGTAAACATGCAAGTGTTCCGGATCGACCGGCAAGGCAACCAGCTTGGCGCTTTCAACTTTGGCTGCGACGATTTCCGGCCGCGGGGCAAACTCCCGATTGATCTGCTGACTGATGCTTAACAGCTCTTGCGGCGAAAAACCGGTACTCGTCAAGCGCGCCGCGCCAGCTCTGAACCGGCGCGGGGCAAAGCCCCGGCTAATCTCCAGGCTAATAGCCCGCATTTCCTCCGCAGAGAGCGGCATGCGGGCTTGAGACTGTGAGGAGGAAAAGGCCATCGGCAATGTTAACGGGTCTGGTGACTAGGTTTTATCCTGTGGGTAGCGGACATTCCGCGACGTATCGCCGCAGCGACCGGGCTTTATAGACTCTAACCGTTGTCGATTATTTACGCAAGGCGTAGGCCCGCAGCCCTTATATGCAGTAAAATCAGCGCTAATTCACAGTTTCTCGGTAAAGGGCATGCACAAACCATACAGTTTAAAGTCAGGGAGTCCCTATCCTCACGGCGCCAAGGTTAGCGAGGGCGGCGTCAATTTCTCCATCTCCAGCCGCCATGCCACGGATGTGGAACTGCTGTTATTTTCCGAGTCTGACAGCGTAAACCCCTTACAAGTCATACCCTTACAAAAAGATAAAAACCATACATTTTTCTCCTGGCATGTGTTTGTCGAAGAACTGCCGGTCGGCACCTGGTACGCCTGGCGCATCGACGGCCCGGAAAATACCCGCGAGTCGGGCTTGCGTTTTGATCGTGAAAAATTATTGCTGGACCCTTGGGCACGCGCTATCAGCGACAAACTTTGGGACCGCGCCGCCGCCTGCAAGCCCGGCGATAATAGCCAGCATGCCATGCGTGCGGTGGTGGTTGACGACCGTTATGACTGGGAAGGCGACACGCCACTGGCCATTCGTAGTGAAAAATCCATTATTTACGAACTGCATGTCGGCGGCTTTACCCGCCACTCCTCTGCCAAGGTTAAACACCCCGGCACTTTTATCGGCCTGATCGAAAAAATCCCTTATCTGAAAAAGCTGGGCATCACCCATGTCGAACTGTTGCCCGTCATGGCGTTTGACGAACAAGACGTGCCACCGCATACCTCCGATCTGGGTCTGAAAAACTACTGGGGCTACAGCACGCACAGCTTCTTTAGCCCGCATCCCGGTTATTGCGTCACACCGGAGCAAGGTACGCATATCTGCGAGTTCCGCGATCTGGTCAAAGCGTTGCACAAGGCCGGCATCGGCGTAATCATGGACGTGGTGTTCAATCACACCTCGGAAGCGGGCGCCGATGGGCCAGTCATAAATTTCAAAGGCATTACCGGCAACAGCTTTTATTTGACCGATAAGCACGATAAACGCATATTTCACGACTATACCGGCTGCGGCAACACCGTCAACGCCAATCACCCGCTGGTGACCAATTTCATCATCAGCTGCCTGGAATACTGGGTGCGGGAAATGCATGTCGATGGCTTTAGATTCGACCTGGCCAGTGCGTTGGCGCGCAGCGAAGACGGCAGCGTGTTGCAAGATCCGCCGCTGGTTTGGGGCATTGAATTGTCCGAACAACTGGCGAGAACCAAGCTGATTGCGGAAGCATGGGACGCGGCGGGCCTTTATCAAGTCGGCAACTTTCCCGGCTATCGCTGGGGAGAATGGAACGGCCGTTACCGCGACGTGATTCGCCGCTTCCTGCGCGGCGACACCGGCATCATCAGTGAAGTAGCCACACGCATCTGCGGCAGTAGCGATCTCTATCAACATCAGCATCGCTTGCCGATCAGCGGCATTAACTTTGTCACCTGCCACGACGGTTTTACCTTAAAAGATCTGTTCAGCTACAACGAGAAACACAACACCGCGAACGGCGAAAACAATCGGGATGGTTGCAGCAATAATCTCAGCAGCAACTGCGGCGCGGAAGGCCCTACACCCAACCCGGCCATATGCAGACTGCGGCGGCAACAGGTGAAAAACGCCTTTGCGGTTTTGCTGCTTAGTCATGGCGTACCGATGCTGTTGGCCGGCGACGAATTTCTGCACACCCAGCAAGGCAATAACAACTGCTACTGCCAAGACAACGAATTAAGCTGGCTAAACTGGGATAAAGCCAAGGAAAATGCCGACGTGCTGCATTTTGTGCAGCAGATGATCCGCTTGCGTAAACGCCATCCGGCCCTGATGCGCAGGAACTTCCTCACCGGCCGAAAAATGGAAGGCAAGGACATGGCCGACATCAGCTGGCATGGCCTGGAGGTGGATCAACCGCCGCGTTGGGACGATCCGAACACCCGGATTCTGGCGTTTACGCTGGCGGCATTAGGTAAAGATGAAGCAGACCTGCATGCAATACTGAACATGTCCGACAGCAAACACAGCATGCAGTTACCGGCGGTTGAAGGCAAAAGCTGGTGCCTGGCCGTGGATACCGCGCAAACGTCGCCCAAAGATATTGTCGAGCCTGCGGAGCAAAAAGCGCTGAGCAAACCCTGGTATATCGTCGAGCCGCATTCGATTGTGGTATTTGAAAGCACCACTCAAGCCGGTATCGAGGATGGGGATAGCGTAACAAAACGATCCGCGAATTTTTTCAGCAAATTGACCGGCATCAAGTTACTCGACCAGCCTGCGACGGAAATACCGACAAGTTAATGGGATAGCCTGGTGTCAGGGAACGCTATCGCCCCCCCCTGACCTACCGGACTTATCGTGTTATCACTGGCATGGATTACCGAAATTCAATGTCGTAGGTCACGTTGACGCCTTAGTGGCTACGTGAAAAACCGAGCCGCCAAACCCTCTCAATCGAACACGTCGCCCCAATCCGGTGGCGGCGGCGCCTCTTCGGCTGGAGTTGAGTCAGCGTCCGCCGGTTTTGGCTGCTCTGAGCCGGTGTCGGCAAATTGTGCTTCGGTCTCGGCAGCCAGCTCGTCGGCAACCGGTTTTTCTGCGACTTTTGGTATGCCGTCCAGATAACTATCCAGCAAACGGCACAGATTTTCGTAAAATCCGCCTACCGTCTGCTGCTGCATTTGCTGCTCTATAAACCCATACAAAAACTGCTTTTCCGCCGCGATCAGATTTTCGCTGACAGCCTGCGCGGTTTGTTCGTCCACATGATGCTTACCCACCAAGGCCAAGGTCAAGCGATCGCCGCGCCGTTCCTGCCGGTCCTTGATGTCTTCCAGCAACTCTTCGATGCCAGCCAGCCGCCGACGTTTATTGCGGCGATTAACGACCAGCAACACAATCAGCCCCGTCAACAAAACCAGCGATAACTCTCCCAAGCCGATAAGCAACAGCGCTTGATTCATTTACCCAACTCCGTAATGCTCTCGCGCACACCGCGTTCGGCATCGTGGAAAATTTGCAGCATTTTCTTACTGCTGTTTTCCAGTTCCAAGGCTGTCTGATTGCCGCTGAACACTCGGGTATATTCGGCGGACATTTCATCGATGGTTTTCATCGCATTATCCAGTTGCCGCACCAATTGTTGGTTGATGCGCTCCATGCCGGCCAGTTGATTCGCTTGCGGCGAATCTTGCACCGCAGCGACCGGCGCTACCGCTCCCCGATTCGCCAACAAATTCTGGTACGGCTCCGTTAGCCGACCAATACGCTGCTCGATCTCACTCAACAACACCAACTCGCGTTTTAGAAACAAGCGAATCACCCCCTCAAACACAGCGCGCTCGGAGGCGTTGACTTCTTGCAACAATGGCTCGATCTCCGCTGTAGCCAACCCACAGTTCTCCTCCAGAAATTGCTCGAGCCAGCGGCTTTTGACGATGGCTTGCTCTTCTAGCTCGGTAATGAAATGATCAATTTCGGCCATCTCCTTTCCACGCTTGTTTCTCGATATAAAAAACAGCACGATGCCCAACAGCGTCAAAAACCCCAACGCCTCCGCTGCTAATATCACTACCACGGAATCGAATGGATTCATGACAATCTCTCCAGTAACTGCTGATGTTTTTCTGCTTGGCTTTTTTTCAGGTAACGGTAGGTAAAAAATCCACCGACGCCCAGGACCAGATTGATTGCCAGCAGAATGCCGCCAACCAATAACCAATTGGTTTTCGGGGCATCCGGCGGCGGATGTTGCTCCTGGTCAGACTGCTCATGGTGCTCGGCTCCGGCTTCGTGATTGGCTTCTTCATGATCGGCTGATTCGTGATGCGCATCAGTCGCCGCCACCGGTGCGGCGACCTCGGCTTTCTCGGCAGGGGCGAACCAACTGTCGTCGATACTGAGCGGCGTGACTGCCGGTGTCAGCGGCTTACCTTCGTGGTCTTTCGCCATCACGTTGAAATTGACATGCGTGGTCGTCTCCGGCGGTAATCCCACCAGATCCAGCAGCCAGACACCGTCTTTGCTTGCCAGTGCGCGGGTTTCCGGCTCGTGCCCGGCTTGGTTAATCACCGCATTGATCACCAGCCCGGCAGGATCGATCAGCTTGGTATCCGGCAGCAGCTTCAAGCTAATCTGGCGCTGAGCGGCATCTACATGCTTCTCGACGGTAATGGGCGTGGCAACCACTTCTATCTCATGAATAATTTCCCGCTTGAAGGTCTTGCCGTCGGCGACGATTTTCAGCAGATGTTTACCCAAACTCAAATGCTCGACCTGATGCTGATAAAAACCGGGCTCGGCAACCAAGGCGTGCATTTTTGCGGGCGCTTGCTGATCTTGAATCACTTCTAGGGTCAGCATGCCCAGAAAATCGGCCCGGGCTATCAGTTTGTCCTTATCGGTGAAATGCGCTTTGATAGGCAAGGTTTCGCTCTCACCCAGAAAATTAGGTATCTCGCTCAGTTGCAGTTTCAGGTCAGTGACGATCATGACTTGGTTATCGGGATCAACTTCCGCCACCAGCCGCCATTCGCCGATCAAAGGTTGCTTGACTGTGATCAAGTCGTAAGCTTGGCTTTCCAGCCAGGACACATTGGCAACCATGCTTTGTTTACTCATGCTTTTGCCGTCCGGCGCAACCAATTGCGTGGGCGCGGCATGCGGCTTTTTGAATACCAACACCGAAAACTCATGGATGCCGCTATCGACCTTGAATTTATTGTCGGTCAGCGGCAAGGTCTCTTTCGGCGCTGCTTTTTGGGCCATCTTCAAAAACACCCTCTGTAACTGTTCGGCAGATTGCGCGGTTTCTGCCCAACCGCCGGTCTCGAACGCCAATTTCTCCAGTAACTCTTTATCGGCCTGCTCTGATAAGGCAATGGTTTGCACATTGATATTTTGCTGCTGAAGTTTGGGTATCCACTCGCTGAGAATACGTTCGCGGGAATCCGCACTCTGCATGATGTCCTTGGAAATATCCACAAAACCATCGGTTAACAAAATCAGATGTTTCTTGCCGCTACCGGAAAATCCTTGGCTAAGCACGGTCTGAATCGCGTCCTCGATATGAGTGTACAAACCGCGAGAATGAATATTGGCCGTGGCTTTGCTGGCTTGCTGTTTCCATGCCGAATTGACAGTATCGGCAGCGGACAGCGGCGTGGTTTTTTCGGCGAACAGCCAGAATGCCGCCTTGGCACCGTCCGGCAACAAATTGACTAGTAAGCGGCTGGCTTCTATACGCAGATTATCCGGGTCGTTTTGTTTCATGCTGCCGGATACGTCTATCAACACCTGAATTTCATCGGCGCCGGCAGCGGCAGGCGCGGGCTGGCAGTGCGCGGAATCGACACTTAACAGCAACGCACAGAAAACCGTATAAATAAACGACTTGAACATAAGTCCGCCGACAAAAGTTTAGGCAATGGATAGCAAATATAGCCCAAGCATCTGACTGTTCTGATATTTTTTAAATCAGGCTGCGGCCGGCATTACACTTTATAATGTTTTCACTATTTCAACCAAAGGAGAACTTATGTCTATCAAACGAATGGTCGACCTGGATTTGGCCGGCAAGCGCGTGTTAATCCGCCAAGATTTGAATGTGCCGGTCAAAGACGGCAAAGTCACCAGCGACTTACGCATCCAGGCCAGCGTCCCGACCGTGGAAGCCGCATTGGCCGGCGGCGCGGCAGTAATTTTGATGTCGCACTTGGGCCGCCCTACCGAAGGCGAATACGATGAAGCTTCCAGCTTGAAACCCGTCGCCGAGCGTTTTTCACAATTGCTGGGCCAACCCGTACGCTTGGTGAAAGACTGGCTGGACGGCGTGGAAGTGAAACGCGGCGAAGTGGTACTGTGCGAGAACGTACGTTTTAACAAAGGCGAAAAGAAAAACAACGCCGAACTGGGCCAAAAAATGGCTGCACTGTGCGATATTTTCGTCATGGACGCCTTTGGCACCGCCCACCGCGCCGAAGCATCGACCCATGCCGTAGCGGAACACGCCGCCATCGCTTGCGCCGGCCCGCTGTTGGCCGCTGAATTGGATGCGTTGGGCAAAGCCCTGGAAACCCCTGCCCGCCCTTTGGTGGCCATCGTCGGTGGTTCCAAAGTCTCTACCAAACTGACCGTGCTGGAATCTTTGTCGTCTAAAGTCGATCAATTGATCGTCGGCGGCGGAATCGCCAACACCTTTATTGCCGCAGCCGGATACTCGGTCGGTAAATCCTTGTATGAGGCGGATTTAATCCCGGAAGCCAAACGGCTGATCGCTTCGGCAAAAGAGCGCGGCACGGATATTCCGGTCCCGGTCGATGTGGTCTGCGCGAAAGAGTTTTCCGAAAGCGCCGCTGCCACCGTGAAAAACGTGGCCGATGTGGAAGCTGACGACTTGATCCTGGATATTGGACCGGAAACCTCTAAGCAATACGCGGAAATCCTGAAAACTGCCGGCACCATCGTCTGGAACGGCCCGGTCGGCGTATTCGAAATCGACCAGTTCGGCGAAGGCACCAAATCGCTTTCCCTGGCGATTGCCGAAAGCCCTGCGTTCTCGATCGCCGGCGGCGGCGACACATTGGCCGCGATAGACAAATACGGCATCGCCGACAAAGTGTCTTACACCTCAACCGGCGGCGGCGCATTCCTGGAGTTCCTGGAAGGCAAGGAATTACCGGCGGTAGCGATTCTGCAAACCCGCGGTTAACGCGTTGCAGGGCTAATCCAGCTCCTAAAACGTCATAAGTTATAGTGGTGTACCAGTCGATCCGCATGGAGAATTGTTGATCGACTGGCCTAGCCTTTACAGCAACTAATTAATCCCAGTTTCTTTGGACAAGCAAAGAAAAGTTACTCAACCGCCGGTGCAAGAACCAGCGTTAAAATATCCGCCGCGATAGCGACACAATAAAAACAGCATCATGCCAACCAAACAAAAAATCAAACAACTCGCCGATCAATATGCAGACCGCTTGAAGAAAGCTATTGATAGCAGAGTTGATGAAATGCTGGTAGATGATGTTTCGCATTATTTGATATATCAAGTGCTTGGCATTCAGAAAACAGAAGGCCATTTAATAGACATTTATCAAAATAAAGGCCGATTCCTATACAAATACGCCGGCTCGTTTCTGGAAGAAGCCAGCAAACTCTGCTTTAAGGATGAGTTTCCTGATTCCGGCTCATTACGAATTCCAAATACGCGAGGGCAACGCCCCAAAACATTCGAGATCGACTGCCTCATAGGCAATGACGCAGTGGAAATCAAATGGAAAGATGCAACAACCGACGGTGACCACATCACTAAGGAGCACACTCGCATTCAGGTGATTGCTGATGCCGGTTACACACCGATTCGCGTAATGTTTTACTACCCCAACCGGAAACAAGCTATCCGTATTCAGGAAACCTTAGCCACGCTTTATGAAGGCATCGGCGGCCATTATTATTACGGCGATTCTGCCTGGGGTTTTGTTAACACCAGAACCGGAATCGACCTTAAAGCGGTGCTTGAAGAAATCGCCGCCGAACGCAGTGGGGATGCAGCATGACCGAGATCAGGAGCGAAGTCAGACTGGGCGACTGTCTTGAACAGATGAAGAACATCGCCAGCGAATCTGTCGACCTGATTTATCTTGACCCGCCGTTTTTTACCAATCGCCATCACACCGCTATCAACCGCGAACGAACGCAAATATTCAGTTTTAGCGATGCGTGGAACGGACTAACCGAGTATGCAGAGTTTATGGAACTGCGGCTCAGACAAATCCACCGCATCCTGAAAAATACCGGCTCTGTGTTCGTACATTGCGACAAAAGCGCCAATTTCTTGCTGCGGGTATTACTGGACAAGGTTTTCGGTAGTGAGCAATTCAGGTCGGAAATCATTTGGACTTACCGGCGTTGGTCGAATTCGGCCAAGGGCTTGATGCCTGCCCATCAAACCATTTTCTTCTATTCCAAAACCACTCAGTTCAAGTTCAATCGCATCTATTGCCCGTATTCTGAAACCACCAATATCGATCAAATTCTGCAACTTCGTGCCAGAGATCAACATGGGGTTTCTACCTATGCTACAGATCAAAATGGCGAAGTGATATACAGTGGCAATAAAAAAGGCGTACCGCTCAGCGATGTCTGGGAGATTCCTTTCCTCAATCCCAAAGCCAAGGAACGCACCGGTTACCCAACACAAAAACCTGTATTGCTATTGGAACGAGTGATCGAGATTGCCAGCACCCCCGGCGATCTGGTGCTGGACCCGTTTTGCGGTAGCGGCACAACCTTGGTGGCAGCAAAATTGCTTGGACGGAGTTCAATCGGTATAGACTGCGCGCCTGAAGCCGTAGAGTTAACTCAGTGCAGACTGACTGAGCCCGACAAAACCGAATCTAACTTGTTGAAAAAAGGTCGAGCGGCTTATATCAACGCCAATAATGATTTGTTATCGATGCTTAACGGTCTGGATTTTATACCCGTTCAGCGCAATGCCGGTATCGATGCCTTTATCAACACTACCGTTGACACCCCCCCTATTCCTGTCCGTATTCAACGCCAAAAAGAGTCTATAGCTGATGCGGCAAATAAATTGGCGAACGCGGCAAAATCCAAAAATGCCATATTGGCAATTCTGGTCCGCACTCATCTGGACAACAACACACTGTTTGATGATGAAATTCCACCATTAATTAAATTAGTAGAGGCAACTGCCCTTCAAATTAATCAAACTTTAACTATCCAAATTACGGACATAGTTTCTAAGCGTGTACCCGACAACATGGCAATCAAGCGGACGCTCGCGTAAGGCATAACGCGCCAATCCGTAACTTGATCGGTGCAGAGTAAGGTGATGTCGCCCGTCACATCTCCCAAACCACAGGACAAGGGTGTCCTGAATTCTATTCAGACTAGGTTTTCATCAACTTTGGGAACTGACAGAGACCACTTTGGGCAGGGTATAGCGTTTCCAAAATGCCATACTCAGATTTTTGAAATCGTCCAGATAAGTATAAGCCACCGGGATTACCAACAGACTCAGCAAGGTGGACGTCACCAAACCGCCGATCACTGCAACCGCCATTGGGCTGCGGAAGGATGAATCCGCGTTACCCATGCCTATCGCAATCGGCAACATGCCGGCACCCATCGCGATAGTGGTCATCACGATAGGCCGAGCCCGCTTGTGGCAGGCATCCAGCAGCGCATCCATGCGGCTCATGCCGTGCTCGCGGCGGGCGACGATGGCGTATTCCACCAACAGGATGGAGTTTTTGGTGGCTATGCCCATTAGCATCACCAAGCCAATCAAGGACGGCATTGAAAAGGCCTTGCCGGTCAATAGCAAGGCCACGAAGCCGCCGCCGAAGGACAGCGGCAATGCCGCCAAAATGGTGATAGGTTGCAGGAAGTCTTTAAACAGCAAGACCAGCACTATAAAGATGCACAGTACGCCAGTCAGCATCGCCAAACCAAAACTGGCAAATAGCTCTTGCATCATTTCCGCGTCACCGATGTTGATGCGTTTCACGCCGGCAGGCAGGTTTTTAATGCTTTCAAGGTTTTCCACCGCCGTGGCAACGTCGCCGAGCGGCTGGCCGGACAATTCGATTTCGAAATTGACATTGCGCGAGCGGTCGTATCGATCAATAACCGCCGGTCCGCTTGACAGTTCTAGTTTAGCCACCTGGCCGACCATCACCGCGCCGATGCCGGCTTTTGCGGACGGCACAGCCAAGCGTTCCAACACGCTCAAATCGTGCCGGCCCTCATCGGCCAATTTCACCACCATCGGCACTTGCCGTTGCGCCAGATTGAGTTTGGACAAAGACCAGTCGTAATCGCCCAAGGTAGCGATGCGCAGGGTTTCCGCGAGCGCGGTGGTGGTCACGCCCAAATCGGCGGCGCGGGCAAAGTCCGGCCTTACCGCGATTTCCGGCCGCACCAGCGCGGCACTGGAGGCAATGCTGCCCAGGCCGGGAATAGTTCGCAAATCGCGTTCCAGGCTGCGGGCGGCCGTGCTCAAGGCTTGCGGATCGTCGCCACTCAACACCAGCACATATTTTTCGCCGGAAGCGCCCAAACCGACTTTGGTGCGCACGCCGGGCAGTTTTTGTAGCGCCTGGCGGATACTTTGCTCGATGACCTGTTTACGCACGGGTCTGTCCTGGCGGTTGGCCAAGGTAATCGTCAAGGTGGCTTTGCGCACCTCGCCGCTGCCTTGATTGCCGGCCATGGGATCGCTACCTGCCGAGCCGCTGCCGATAGTGGTGTAAATCGTTTTCACGTAATCGATACCGGCGACCAGCTGCCTGGCAGCTTCGGCGGAAGCACGCGTTTGCGCCAGACTGGAGCCGGGCGGCAGTTCGACGAAGACCTGAGTCTGCGGGTTGTCGTCGGCTGGGATAAAGCCCGTGGGCAACAGCGGAATTAAAAACAGCGAGCCGATAAAAAATGCCGCCGCGCCGCAGATGGTGGTCAGCCGATGATACAGACACCAGCCTGCGAATTTCATATAGGTGCGCATCACCACACCCTCTTTTGCTGACACATGCTCCCTATCTTTCAACATATACGCCGCCATCATCGGCGTCAGCATCCGGGCGACCACCAGCGAGGCCAATATCGCCAGTGCCGCCGTCCAGCCGAATTGCTTGAAAAACCGCCCGGCAACGCCACTCATAAAAGCGGTCGGCAGAAATACCGCGACCAATGCGAAGGTAGTGGCCACCACCGCCAAACCGATTTCGTCGGCGGCCTCCATCGCGGCTTGATACGGGGTTTTGCCCATCCGCAAGTGGCGAACAATGTTTTCCACTTCAACGATGGCGTCGTCCACCAGAATGCCAATTACCAAGGATAAGGCTAACAAGGTGATCACATTCAGCGAGAAACCCAAATAATCCATACCCAGAAAGGCCGGAATCACCGACAGCGGCAGCGCTACGGCAGAAATAAAAGTGGCCCGCCAATCGCGCAAGAACAACCAGACCACCAAAACCGCCAGCAAGGCGCCTTCGTAAAGCATGGTCATGGAGCCTTGGAATTCTTCTTCGACCGGCGTGACAAAATTAAAGGCTTCGGTGAATTCAATATCCGGGTTGGCGACGCGTAATTCGGCCAAGGCTTTTTGTACGCCGGCACCGACTTCCACTTCGCTGGCACCCCGGCTGCGAGTCACTTCAAAGCCCACCACCGGCTTGCCGTTCAGCAGAGCCAGCGCGCGCGGTTCGGCGACCGAGTCGTCCACCTTGGCGACTTGATCGAGCCGAATGTGGCGACCGTCGGCCAGGGACAGTTGCAAGGGCCGTATTTCATCGATCGAGGCCACGTTCGCCAGGGTGCGCACCGGTTGCTCGCCGCTACCCAAATCGATCCGGCCGCCGGCACTCTCGCGCTGCATTTGCCGCAATTGCCGGGAAATGTCGGCCGCGGTCGCGCCCAGGGCCTGGAGTTTGACCGGGTCAAGCGCAATCGTCACTTCGCGGCTGACACCGCCCACCCGATTGACCGCGCCCACACCGCGCACGGCTAACAGCCGTTTGGCTACCGTATCTTCGACAAACCACGACAGCGCTTCCTCATCACGCTGGGCCGAGCTGACGGTTAAGGCCAGAATCGGCGAGCCGGCCAAATCCAGCTTGGTGACAATCGGGTCGCGCAGATCGCCCGGTAAATCGGCGCGAACTTTGGAAACGGCGGAACGCACATCGTCCAGGGCTTCCTGCACCGGCTTTTCCAGGCGAAACTCAGCGGTGATAGTAGCGCTGCCATCTTGGACTTTGGAGGTGATGTGTTTCAGCCCCTGCAAGGTGGCGATGGCATTTTCGATCTTCCGCGCCACCTCGGTTTCCAATTGCGACGGCGAAGCACCGGGCAGCGAAGTCGAGACGGTGATGGTGGGCAGATCCAGGTCGGGGAAGTTCTGGATTTTCATCGATTTGAAACTAAGCAAACCGGCAAAACTGAGCAGCACAAATAACATCATTGCCGGAATGGGGTTACGGATACACCAAGCGGAGACATTCATTGTGTCAACACCCGCACGCTGTCGCCGTCAGCCAGAAAGGACGCTCCGCTAGCCACCAGTCGATCTTCGGCGGCCACTCCCGATAAAATTTCCAGCTTGTCACCGTTTCTGCGACCCAATTGCACTTTGACTTGCTTGACGCGGGCTCGGTCTTCGATTTGTTCTGTTAGCAGAAATACATAACTAAAGCCATCCCGCAAAGACAAGGCCTCTTGCGGCACGGTCAGGCCGGTGGAGTTGCCCAAATCAAATTCGCCACGGGCAAACATGCCTGCGCGTAAGCCGCTCTGCACGGCATTGGGTAGATCAACGTAAACTAGGCCATTGCGATTCTGCACATCCAGGGTTGGCGCCAGGAAACGTACGCGACCTTCAATGCTACCGACATTCGGCACTTCCACCCTCACCTTGATGCCAGGTTTGAGTTGAGTCATTTCGGCGGCGGTCAACTCGCCGCGCCATTCCAGCCGGTTTTGCCGGATCAAACGAAACAATTCCTGCCCTTTTGCCGCGACCGCGCCCAAGGTGGCGCTACGCGAGGAAATCACCCCGTCGTCGCTGGCTAACACCTTGGTATATTTCAGCCGCAACAATTGCGCATCCAACTGCGCCTTGGCCAGCTGCACTTTGGCGTTGGCGGTTTTTTCGCTGGTTAGATATTGTCCGACTTGTTGAGCGCTCAAGGCTTTGCTGGCAAGCCGAGCGGCGCGTTCGGCGTTGATTCGCGCATCAGCCTGATTGGCCTCTGCTTCCGCCAAAACCGCGCGGCTTTGCGCGACATCGGCCAGCACGCTCTCGTCCGAAAATGTCGCCAATACCTGACCTTTCTTGACCGCTTCGCCGACTTGCACATTGACCGCACTCAGACGCAGATCGCCGACTTCGGCGCCGATCACCGCTTCCTGCCAGGGTGCGATTGAACCGTTAGCGGTCAGACTGACAGGAATATCACGCATTTCCGGGCCAATCACCGAAACACTGAGTGCAGGATTGGCTGCGGGCGGCGTTGTTGACGGGGCTGGTTCGTTGGCCCGGCCAATGGCTATCCCAATACCAATTATCGATAACAGGACGAGTAATAATGTAGCTATCTTGCCTTTACTCATGACTTTCCTCCGGTGAAAGTGGCGTTTTGATGCAAAAATAATTGGAGAATGCCTGTCAGTAAACCGTCCAGCGCCGTAGGACTTAAAACGAAAAGTTTCAGCGGGTTATTTTTCATCAGCTCCCCCTGCACGACGCGCGGCCTCGCCTTCGACCATGACAACCGCATAACCGGCTAGACGCTCCGCCAGCACATCAATCGCTTTGGGCTCGGTTAAAATTTGCGGAGAAATAACTGAGACGACTTCTTGCCCCACATAAAAATACACAGCCATCCCTATCATCGCGAAAGCCAACCTATGCAAATCGGCATCAATATCAGGCAGGCGTAAATGCGCTTTCAACAGCGAAACCAGTGCTTCATGTTGCGGTTTGATTTCCGTGTCGATTTCTTGTTGCCAAGCGCCGGTCGGCTCGATCATTTCCCGAAAATGCAGCTTCATCACTAATCCCAGCTCCGCGCCCCTTTTAAAAGGCTCCAGAAATTCGCTGAAAAACCTGCCCAGCACATCGCGCAAGGGTAAGTCCGCGTATTCCGCCACATTGGAGCCGCACGGCAGATCGCCCATCGGTTCGGTGAACGCGGCACGGTACAGCCCGGCCTTATCGCCGAAGTAATAGCGGATAGCGGAAATATTCGCACCCGCTGCATCGCAGATTTCCCGCGTGGAAGCGGCCTTGTAGCCTTTTTCAGCAAATAGCCGCAACGCGGACATCACCAGTCGGCTGCGTGCGTCGTGAACGTCTGTATTTAAGTTTTCGGTTGTGACCATGCTGCCTCGGAGAAGTGCTTGCCAGAAATAAAATCAATCGATTGATTTGCAAAATATCAATCAATCGATTGATTGTCAATTTTCAGCAAGGTGTGAACGACGAGTTTGGCCGATGCGCTTAGGTCTTAGCCTAGCCTATTTCCATCGGAAACGGCTACATGCCAGGTTGAGCTATTTGGCGTCTGCAGTGAGTCGCCGTGCAGTTTTGCCAAGCATCGAAATAGGGCTACACTGAATTGTAAATTTTTTAGAAAACAGGCAATGGACAATTCTAATTCAAGCAATTGGCTGCAAAGCGCCGGCGAAATGGGAAAGCTGGTTGCAGCCAAGGATTGGGCGCAGACGCCACTCGGCCCCATAGAATCCTGGTCGCAAAGTTTACGCACGACAGTGAGCCTTTGCCTTTCCTCCAACTTTCCGATCGCTATTGCCTGGGGTGCCGAGCGCACGCAAATCTATAACGACGGCTACTGGCCGATCTGCGGAGCCAAGCATCCGCATGCGATGGGTCAGGATTTCAAGGAATGCTGGCTCTCCGCCTGGCCGGTAATCGGTCCAGCCTTCGAGAGCGCTGCCACGGGCCAGACCGCTTTTCTGACCAATCAACGCTTGTTTATCGACCGAAACGGTTATCTGGAAGAAACCTTTTTCACCTTCTCGTTCAGCCCGATTCACGATGAAACAGGGGCCGTGGGCGGCTTATTCCATCCCGTGGTAGAACTGACTCAACAATCGTTGATCGAACGCAGACTGGAGGTATTGCGGGAATTGGCCTATCAAACGCAGAGCGTACGGAGTGTCGCGGATACTTTGCAGCAATTGCTGCAAACGCTGGCAAGTCATAATCTGGATGTGCCGTTCGCGCTGTGTTATCGGCTGGATGATAAATCGGGTGACGCCGAGTTAATCGGCAACGTCGGCTTCGATCAAGACACTACACAGACACAGGCGCTTTCAAACATCAGGTCTCCGGCAAGCTGGCCGCTGGCGGAAGCCTTGCGGACCGGACAGAATCTTGAAGTTGACGGCTTAACGAATCGTTTCGGCTCCTTGATATGCGCTCCTTATCCCGAACCACCCAACTCCGCCGTGGTTTTGCCCATGCCAGCCATCGGTCCGGATTGCCAACGGTATTTATTGGTGGCCGGGGTGAGCGCGCGGCGCGCACTGGATGAACCTTACAGAAATTTCTACGCCATGCTCGGTTCGGCGGTATCCAGTCTGCTGGTTAAAGCGCAAGCCGACGAAGACGAACGCCGGCGCATCGAAGCACTTGCAGAGCTAGACCGGGCAAAAATCGCCTTCTTCAGTAACGTCAGCCACGAATTCCGCACACCCATCACTTTAATGCTGGGGCCGCTGGAAGACCTGCTGGCCGACTATGCCAATGCAAATATCAGCCTGCCGATCTCTGCCTACGATCAGCTAAAACTGGTACATCGCAATGGCTTTCGCTTACTCAAGCTGGTAAATACCCTGCTGGATTTTGCCAGCATCGAAGCCAACCGCATGGAAGCGGTCTACGAAGCCACGGAACTCGGCAAGTTCACAGCGGATCTGGCGAGTTTATTTCGTTCGGCTATCGAAAAGGCCGGCCTTAGGCTAATCGTTTCCACCCCAGAACTGCCGGAACCCGTTTATGTAGACCGGCGGATGTGGGAAAAGATCGTCATCAATCTGCTCAGCAACGCCTTGAAGTTTACCTTTACCGGTGAGATAGAGGTGTCGGTGCGCGCTTGCGAAAGTCATGTGGAACTAGCGGTGCGCGACACCGGAGTGGGGATTGCCGAGGATCAACAGGCGCGCATTTTTGAGCGGTTTCATAGAATCCAAAACTCGCGATCCCGTACCCACGAGGGCACCGGTATCGGCCTGGCATTGGTGCAGGAACTGACCAGGATGCAGGGCGGGGACGTCAGTGTACAAAGTCAATCGGGCGTCGGCAGTATCTTCACCGTGACAGTGCCGAGGGGAACCAGGCATTTGCAGGCTGAGAACATTCGAGAACCCCAACCATCCGGCTCGGGAGAAGTTCGACTGTTTATTAACGAAGTAGAGAGCTGGCTACCGGGTGCCGACAGTGAACCAACGATTCCCGGCGGATTGACCGAGCAAGACCCAGCGTCCGTTGGCAGCAATCCCTTGGCGCGTATCGTGTTGGCGGACGACAATCTCGACATGCTGCAGTACGTCAGCAGGGTATTGCAAAAACAGGGCTATCAGGTATCTACTTTTCGGGATGGCGAAGCCGCATTGGCCGCCATCCAGCAACAGTGCCCGGATATGCTCCTGACCGACATCATGATGCCGCGCCTGGACGGATTAGGCTTGGTAGCGGCGCTTCGCAAATCTCCAAAAACCAGTTCACTGCCTATCATTCTGCTGTCTGCGCGTGCCGGTGAAGAGGCGCGCGCGGACGGACTTAAATCGGGAGCCGACGAATACTTGGTCAAGCCCTTCAGTGCTCGCGAGCTACTGACCAGCGTGCAGTCGCGCCTGGAAATAGCCCGCCTGCGACAAGCGGCAGAGGCTCACACCTTACTCCAGGAAGTAGAACGGGAGTTTCACGCGTTTGCGGAGTCCATGCCGCAGATGGTGTGGGCTACCCGTCCTGACGGCTGGACCATCTATTTCAATCAGAAATGGGTGGCATATACGGGACTGTCGCTTGAGGAAAGTTACGGGCACGGCTGGGTTATCCCTTTTCATCCGGACGATCAACCGCGCGCATGGGCAGCATGGCAACGCGCGACACAGCAACTTGATAACTATTCCCTGGAATGCCGACTGCGACGCGCTGATGGTGTCTATCGCTGGTGGCTGATTCGCGGGGTACCGCTGTTGAATGAACACGGCGAAATCTATAAGTGGATAGGCACTTGCACAGATATTCACGATTTAAAAGAAAATGAGGAAAACTTAAGGGTTTCCGAAGCACGTTGGCAATTTGCCTTGGTTGGCAGCGATCAAGGTGTTTGGGACTGGGATATTCAAAACGACAGCGTATTTTTCTCCAAGCGCTGGAAAACCATGCTGGGCTACGCTGACGAGGAGATTTCCAATCGATTTGAAGAATGGTCGTCGCGACTGGACCCGGATGATCTTAAAGCGGCCATGACCGCGGTAGATCAGCATTTTCGCGGCGAAAGCGCTTACTACCAACAAGAATATCGCATGCGCAATCGACATAACGACATGCTTTGGATACAAGCCCGGGGGATGGTCGTCAGTCGCGATGCCGACGGGCGTCCTTTAAGGATGATCGGCACTCATCTGGATGTAACCGCTCAGCATAAGATGCTGGCTGATACCAAGCTTTGGGCGAATGCCTTTAAATATTGCGCGCATGGGATAGTCATCAGCAATCCCGCCACCAATCAGATTATTTTCGGCAATCCTGCCTTTGCCAGACTTGAAGGCTATGACAGCCCCGATGAGGTTGCGGGTCTGCCGGTGTTGGCCTTATACACTCCCGACAAACATGAACAGATCAAAAAATACGTCAATCTAGCGGATAAAGAAGGGCAAGTTAGCTTTGAATCACGCCATCATACAAAAAGCGGCGTTGATTTGGATGTGCAGGTTGATATCGTCAGCGTCAAGGAAGCCAATTCGCTGCTATACCGCGTTGCCACTGTTCAGGATATTAGTCTGCGCAAGCAAAACGAAGTAGAACTTATCCGTTATCGCGATCAACTGGAAGAACTGGTTGAGAATCGCACCCAGGAACTATTCGCCGCACGTCAGGAAGCCGAGCGTTTATCGCAGGTAAAAGGTACGTTTATAGCCAACATGAGCCATGAAATCCGTACCCCGATGAACGCGGTCCTGGGCTTTTGTTATTTGCTGGAAAAGCGCGCTCTGGACGAGGAGTCGCATCAATTGGTCCGAAAAATACACAATGCCGGAGAGACTCTGCTCGGGATAATCAACGACATTCTGGACTTTTCCAAGATTGAGGCGGGACATTTGGACATTGAACAGGCACCGTTCGATTTGCTGGACATGCTGGACAGTGTTGCCGATCTGACGGCACCGCTGCTTAAAGGCAAACATCTGGAATTGATCATCAACCCGCCGCAACCGCAGTTTACAACATTAATCGGCGATGCCACCCGTTTGCGGCAAGTGCTGCTTAATCTGCTCAGTAACGCTATCAAATTTACCCAGCACGGTGAAGTTGAGCTGCGTATCAGCGTGGAAGCGCAGCAGGAACAACACGTCCGGCTCCGCTTCAGTGTCCGCGATACGGGCATTGGTATTTCCGAAAGCGCGCAAAATGAAATTTTTAGCGCCTTTACCCAGGCCGATACGTCTATCACGCGCCGCTTTGGCGGTACGGGTTTAGGTTTGCCTATCAGCCGTCAATTGGTGGGCCTGATGGGTGGGACACTGAGAATCAAAAGCCAAGTGGGATTTGGCAGTGAATTTTGGTTCACGCTACCGCTGGCGCGTCATTTTCAAACCAATAATGTTTCGTTACCGGCTTTGCAAGATTTACATGTCCTGGTGAGTGACGATAGCGACCCGGCGCGCGACGCGCTGGTTAATATTGCAAACTGCCTGGGCTGGACAGTTGAGAGTACGGATTCCGGCTGCGCGGCTTTATTACGACTCGAGGCGTGTTGGGACGCACATCGTCGTTATGATGTGGTGTTGCTTGACTGGAAAATGCCTGGTTTGGATGGTTTCGCGACGGCCAGGGCAATCCGGCAAACTTTGCAGGCAAGAGGCTGCCAGACGCAGGACATGCCCGTTGTGATATTGGTTACCGCGTATTCCCGCGATGAATTGTTTTCCGATCCCGGCATGGCGTTTATCGATACCGTGCTGAACAAGCCGGTCACCGCCTCGGCGCTATATAACGCTGTGTCCATGCAGTTGTCTCAGCGCATCCAACCTAGCAACTTAAAACCCGTTCAGTCCGAATTGCCTTATCTCAAGCGTATACCGGGGGTCAGAGTACTGGTGGTGGATGACAGCGAGATCAATCGCGAAGTAGCTAAGGATATACTCGAGGCCGACGGTGCCGTCGTATTTTTAGCGACTGATGGTCAAGAGGCTTTGGACTGGTTGGCAGCAAAGGATCATGTTGTCGATATGATCTTGATGGATGTGCAAATGCCGCGCCTGGATGGTTACGCGGCAACCCGATTGATCAGACAGAACACCGATTGGCAGCGATTGCCCATCATCGCGCTGACCGCCGGCGCATTTAACGAGTTGGCGGATGCCGCGCGCGAAGCCGGCATGGATGATTATGTGTCAAAGCCGTTTAACGTGGATCATTTGTTGAATGTGATTAGCCGCTTTACCCAACGGGATACCCACGAAACAGACACTTCGGCTGCGACGCCCTCGGTATCCCAGGCAACAGAACCAGCAGACTCGAACGATAGCCCCTTGGCCTTGCCTGGCATCGATTTAGCTTATATTTTGAATCAGTGGCAAGACAAAAAGGTTTACCAAAAGTATTTCGGTAAATTTGTGGAAACCTATGCGACCGTAGGCGACACTATTTTCGAATACATCGACAAGGGCTATTGGGTTGCCGCTGCGGAGCTGGCTCATAAGCTGATTGGCGTATCCGCTAGTCTTGGCTTAACGCAATTGGCGCTGAAAGCACGCGAGGTGAACGATTTGTTAACGCATGCGGACGCATCGGCTGCTATCGCTAGCCAGGAACTGCAAGCTGCCGTAATCGAGGCATGCAACTCGATTACAATTCTGAACCTTGTCGATGATGAATTTAGCGAAGCGGTGCCGAACCATAAGGTGGTCAATGATCCAGCGGAAATGCACAGGATACTGGGCAAGTTACTTGAAACGCTAGAGTTGCACGACCTTGAACTTGCGGAAAGGCTGGTGCGGGAGTTGGCACTGATCCTGACTTCACCGGAGCTTGAACAGATTCGCGCGCATCTGGATAATTTCGATTTCAATGCGGCGATTACTTTGACAAAAGCGCTGCTGGCCCAGGTTTACGCCAGCTGATTTAATTTTAGGAATAAGCTTCATGCCCCATGGACCCATTCTTATCGTTGATGACGAACCCAGCAACCTCGCCATCTTACGGCAGATTCTACAAAAGGATTACTCATTACGCTTTGCAGTGAACGGCCCGGAAGCGCTGGAATTGGTCAATAAAGTTCGCCCCAGTTTGATTCTTCTTGATATTCAGATGCCGGGTATGGATGGCTATCAAGTCTGTAGAGCGCTGAAAGCCGACCCGAAGCTTGAATCAATACCGGTTATTTTTGTGACCTCTTTGGCGGAGAGCGGCAAAGAGAAAGAAGGCTTTGCTATCGGCTGTGTCGACTATCTCACCAAGCCGGTATCGGCGGACATCGTGCTTGCCAGGGTAAAAACGCATTTATCCCTGATCCGCGCCACCAAACTGGAAGACAGTTACCACAAAGCCATCTATATGCTCGGAAAAGCCGGGCATTACAACGATACCGACACCGGTTTGCATATTTGGCGCATGGCCGCTTATTCGCGAAAACTTGCCGAAGCATTGGCTTGGGATGCCGAACAATGCGAACTGCTTGAGTATGCCGCCGCCATGCACGATACCGGCAAAATCGGCATACCCGACTCTATCTTGCGCAAACCCGGCAAACTCGATGCCGACGAATGGGACATCATGAAAACGCATACGCAAATTGGTTATGAAATTCTGTCGACCAGTCAATCCCCGCTATTTGACCTAGCCGCTGAAATTGCGTTACACCATCACGAAAAATGGGACGGCAGTGGCTATCCCTTTGGTTTGAGTGGGTTGTCCATACCCGAATCGGCGCGTATCGTCGCTATCGCGGATGTGTTCGATGCGCTATCGATGACCCGCCCTTATAAAAACGCCTGGGCATTGGACGACATCTTGAATTTCCTCAAGCAAGGCGCTGGCCAGCATTTCGACCCCAAGTTTATCGATTGCTTCATGACCATACTGCCGGAGATCATGAAAACCAAAGCAAACTGGGAAATGCGCGAACGTGAGGCTAAGTTTGAAGCGTTACAAATAAGCAAACCGCCGGCTTAGGTAAACTCCCAATGCCGTTAAGTTAAGAACTCTTGCCAAGCCAAATCGCCGGCTGAGCGGAGCGAAGTCAATCATCCCACATCGACTCCGCTCAGCAAACGGCTTAACTTAATAGCATTGGCTAAATTCCGGCCGGGCAGTTTTCCCGCAACGCTTCCACGCATGTCATACGCAAAACTTAAACATTTCCTGCCAATGCTGATTAAAAGCCAGATCGGATTTTAAAATGTGCTGGGTCCATTTATCGATAAAGCCCATCACTTCCTCGGTACTCCAGTCGTCTTGTTGAATTTTTTTATCCATTTCCAACAATTTTTCCAGCATCAGATTGTGTTCTTTGACATGGCTTTTATAGTGATGAAACCCAACCTGATTCATGAAAGCTTCTTCTTCCCCAAAATGGACTTTAACGTGCTGATACAAATCAAATAGCGCGTCATTCATCTCATGTTTATTCACGGCAGCTAACAATCTTTCCGCCAACACAAAGAAATCCTTATGTTGATCGTCGATTTTTTTGTCGCCCAAGGCATAGTTTTCTTGCCAAGCAAAATGCAACAAACTGCCGGATTGCGGTGCTTTTAACGATTCCACCACCCTATGCTTGGCGATATTATCAGGGGTTTTTGTTTGACATTTTTTGAACACAAAACTTTGCCGTGCCTGGTGATAAAGATCGTTTCCGTAAAAATTGGCGTACATCTGGGTTAACTCGAATTTCCTATAAACCGCCAAGGGTTTGGCGGCCTCGTCGGCGCAACGCCTTTCGGCTTTTTCATCCAACAGCACTTTCAATGCGCAGTAGTCGGCCAGATAGGATTTGACCGTCTGTTTCACTTGCGCGGCAAAAATCGTGTGTTGCCGATCCAACACCTTATCAACCAAGCCCATTCGCCAAGCTTTCTTAGCACTAATCGGCAATCGTTCTTCGGTCAGTTGCGTCGCCATGCTCAGCCCTACTCGTTTAGGTAATAAATACGTCCAATATTCGGAGCCATAGAGTTCGCCCATGTTTTTGTAATGCGGATTGAAAATCACCCCATCCCTCGCCAAGACCTTATCCGGCGCAATCGCCAATATCGCCCCGCCTGCTCCGGCGCCGCCGGATAATGCGGCTATGGTTAATTTATCCAAGGTCATGATAATTTGGTAAATCAGGTCGTCGATGGCGTTGATGTTTTGCCAGGATTCGTCTGCCGGATTGGCGGCTGCTTCGATATGATTAAGGTGTATGCCGTTGGACCAGCAGTCTTCGCCGCCCATCAACACAATGACTTTCACATCCAGCGTGGCGACGTGTCTATACACAGACAATAGCAATCGGCATTGCGCCGTACTCATCCCACCATTATGAAAGGCAAAATGGATATAAGCCGCTTCACCGTCGAGTTGATACCACACCTCCTGGCAAGGCAACTGCCGCCCCGGTTTGCTGTAATCGATGTCGATAAACTTCAAGGCTTTGCCGAATAAACCATTCAAGCCGTTCGCCGGTTTGGGCAGCAAATCTTGCAGCGCCAGCGCCGCCGGCAGTTTGATGCCGTTTCCGCCGGGCAATTTGGCCTTCAGGTGACCGATCCACAGCGCGCCATCGCATGTCGCCCGGCATATGGCTTGATTGGCAATGGCAATGATCTCGCCGGGTTTGCCGCGTAAATGGTCTTCGCGGTGGGCGTTGAACAGATAAAAGGGCTGACCATAAATCTGGTCCAACACCCCAGGCATGCCGTCCGCCGCGCGTATCCGTCTCAAAATCTGCTCGGTGCTGTGTTTTTTCCAATCAATCACTCGATCCGCCTGTTTCATCTGCGGCCGCAATTGCCCTTTGACATCCGGACGAGCGTAATCCAACGGTTCCGGCTTGAAATCGGCCGCCTCCAAATAACTCAACGCCTCCCACAAGCATTCGACCGCTGCAATGGTCACTTCCCGGTTGAATAGACTGCTTTTGGTCGCGGCGCGTAGCGGAAAGGTTTTACAAGCCCAAATCGCCCCGGCATCCATCTCGTCGTCGGCTTGCAGCAAGGTCACTCCCCACTCCTTGAGCCCCGCCTGAATCGCCCAATCCAGTGACGAAGGGCCGCGATCACCCTTGATACCGGGATGGACGATCAAACATTTATAGTGTTGGTAAATTGCCTTGGGTATGCGCCGAGTTAAAAACGGGCATAGGATCAAATCAGGCTTAAATAGCGCGACCCCCTCTAACAACTTGGCTTCATCACTCAGATGCAACTCCACGGACACCGTATAACCGGCATCCTCCAGTTCGGTGAAATAACGCTGGGTTAGCCCAGAGAATGCGGTTGAAATCAGTAAAATACGCATAGTTAAACCCTCATTTAATTTATTTTCGGCAAGTCTCGGGCGACTGCCCTTGGCGGCAGCATCAGAAATCGCAGTGTTAAAAGCTAATCGGCTATCGCTTTGCTGAAGCGCTGTCGGTAGTTCTGCGGATTGACGCCAAGCTGACGAATAAACGCCCGCCGCATCCGCTCGGGATCTTTGAATCCGGCTTTGCCGGCTATCGTTTCCACGGCTATCTCGGTAGTTTCCAGCCAATGCCGGGCTTGATCGATACGCGCCATTTCCACGAACTTGGCCGGGGTCATGCCGGTTTCTGCTAAAAATAGCCGGGCGAAATTGCGTGGACTCATCGCCATGCGCTCGGCCAACATGTCGACGTGCAAATCCTCGCTGGTATGCGCCATGATCCAGGTTTGCAGATCGCGCAGATCGGGGCGATGAACGGCCTCGCAGGTTAAGTAGTTACTGAATTGCGATTGCCCGCCAGGACGCTTCAAAAACACCACCAAAAATCGCGCGACATAGAGCGCTAACTCCTGTCCCCAATCGTCCTCCAGCATCGCCAAGGCCAAATCGATTCCCGACGTAATGCCGCCCGACGTGAAAATGTGGCCGTCCCTGACGAAAATATGGTCGGGCTCCAGTTTTACACGCGGATAGTTCCTGGCAAATTGCTGGCAATAATGCCAATGGGTGGTAGCCTTGCAGCCGTCCAGCAAGCCGGATTCAGCTAGCAAAAAGGCACCCGTACATACCGAAGCCAGCCGATTGACTTTGGGCGCCATCGCCTTGATCCAATCCAGCAGTTTGACGTTAGATAGCTCGCCAGAGATATTGCCGCCGGCAATCAACAAGGTATCGAACTGACTATTCGGAGCGCCATAGGCCTCATCGGCAATGATTTGCAGGCCGGACATGGTCGTTACTGCTCCAGGGGTATCCGCTAATACCTTGACCGTATAAATACTTTGCTCACTAAGCCCTAACATTTGTAATGTACAGTTGGCAAAGCTGAATACTTCAAATGGCCCGGAAATATCCAAACTCTGGGCATTCGGAAACGCCACAATGCCGATTTTCCGGTTTTTAAAGATAAAACTATCGGGCTTGGAAAAACTGAAATTATTCATGTCGATACCTCGGTAACGGCCAGCGTGAGCAGCATGACGCAGAATTTGCTTACGCTCAATGACAAATTTCCCTCGATTTCTGCCAAAGAAAGGCTCCGACTGTAGTTTTTTTGATCCGACAAACCGCGTCATATGCCGCATACGAATGCGGTATATGACATAGTTTTTCATGTAATCCTGGCCCTACGTAGCTCCCTCAAAAACCTTACTCCCTAAGCATTATGCGGACTGGACAACTGTCTGCCTTTATTGGCATGCAGCTTGCGGCAAATTCCCACTTCCGTTCACAAAAATCCGGAGCTTGCCGCTTGTCCGTCATCGCCATACAGCACGATCAGATAGCCGAATTATTTCTGAATCATAAAGAAGCCATCGTCGATTTTCTGATGCAAAAGGTAAAGTGCCCGGATGCCGCTCAAGATTTAAGCCAGGAGACTTATTTACGTCTGTTGGGCAAGGACAGTCTGGCGCACACCGACAATCTGACCGGCTATCTATTCCGTACCGCCGAACGACTGTCGATAGATTTTATTCGTCACCATCAGCGTAGCGGCGCAAAGACTCAAGGTTTAGACGACGAGCTGACTTGCCCGCTGATGCAACCCGAGGACTTCGCCATTCTTAGCCAGCAATGCGAGCACCTGTTACTGGCTATCGCCAACCTACCGCGACAATGCCGGCATATCTTGCTGCTGCGCAAGATCGACGAATTAACATATACGCAAATCGCCGAACAACTGAGCATCTCCGAGAAAACCGTGCAACGCCAATTGGTCAAGGCCATGCTGCACTGCCATCAAATGCTAATCGATCCGCAGTACTAAATAGGCAAATTGATGAAGGTGTCTAAGCTTTCGCAAGACCAGGCTCTTAAACAAGCAGCGACATGGTTTGTGGAGTTGCAGTCCGAATACTGCAATGACCAGCGGCGGCAAGCATTCTCGCAATGGCTTCTGCAAAATCCCGCGCATCAGCAGGCTTACGACGACATCGCAAGCCTTTGGGGAAACCTGGACAAACTAAAAAGCCGCGAGGTAACGGGCTTGAATGTCGCACGCTCAACACGGCCCCGCCTCTGGCGAAACGGCAAAATCTTAACCGGCAGCCTGCTGCTTGCCACGGTACTGACCGGCGCATGGCAGGATTTCAAAGCGCCCAGCACGGCTTATCAAACAGGCATTGGCGAACGGCAAACCGTGCAGCTGGCCGACGGTTCTAAACTGCAATTGAATACAGATACACAACTGCGCGTGCGCCTGTCCTGGTGGCGCCGCGAGATCGAATTGCAGCAAGGCGAGGCCATGTTCAACGTCGCCCATCAGGCGTGGCGCCCGTTTACTGTCAATACGGGAAATTTGAAAATCCAAGACATCGGCACCGTGTTTAATGTGCGGCATGATAATCACGGCACCGCCGTATCAGTGCTGGAAGGCGAAGTTGCCCTGCATGCCGGCCGCAGCTGGTTTGGCGAAAACTTACCGGCCGGCTTCAGCCGTAAGATAGACCCAAACGGCCACTGGCAAAAATCCGAAAAAACCAATCCTGAACAAGTGGCCGCCTGGCTTAACGGCCACCTGTTGTTCGATCATACCCCGTTGACCGACGTCGTCGCGGAATTGGAGCGTTATCACGCCGTGCGTTTTGCGTTTGCCGATCCTGCTTTGGCCAAACAAACCCTTAGCGGCAGTTTCAATACTGCCGATCTGAAGCCGTTTCTGCAAGCCTTGGAAAAAGTCCTGCCTATCCGCGTGCAACGCCAAAAGCAGACCATCGTGCTGTACAGCCGTTAACAAACAGGTGTTCGCTGTTGGGTTCAAAAAAATATTCCACAAAAATGTCCAGTTTGACCAGTCTGCTTCGTTAATGGGGTATGGCGAGTCAAAAAATATTGCCACCCACGACTAACAGGAGATGATCATGGATTGCAAACTTAACCCCACACCTGCGAAAAAGCCGCGCCGACAGTTACCGCTGCTGGCCTTGGCGCTGGCTGCGTCGATGGACGCAAGCGCGGCTAACAGCGCCGGCGCGAGCATAGACCTGCCCGCGCAGCCGCTGGCAGCCACTTTGGAGAACTTGGCAAAGTCCACCAACACCAAACTGATCTATGCCGACTCTGTGGTGCAAGGGCTGCAAGCCCAGCCGCTGAAGGGCAATTACACCGTACAAGAGGCTTTGGAAAAAGTGTTAAGTCAGAACGGCTTACAGTACGAGCAAGTTGGCGAAGGCGTAATCGCGGTTAAAAAAGCCCCAGCGCCAAAAGCACCAGCCATAAAGGACGATTCGGTTTTCGAGCTGGGTGCGGTCACCGTTAGCGATCAAGCAGAGAGTGTAAAATTAACCAGCAAGGACATCGCCACTTCGGTGGACATCATGTACGCCGATAAGATCGCCGACCAAAACGTGTTGACGGCCTACGACTTGTTCCACCGCATGCCCGGTGTCCAGGTTACGCAATTCGGCCAAGGCATCACCACCGGTAAAATGTCGTTTCGCGGCTTCAACGGCGAAGGCCGGGTCAACGCGGTCAAATTGCTGATCGACGGCGTTCCCAGCAACACCAATAGCGGCGACACCTATTTCATCGACTCGCTGTTTCCGCTGGACATCGAGTCCATCGAAGTGGTGCGCGGCACCAACGACGCCCGCTACGGCCTGCACTCCTTCGCCGGTAACATCAGCATGAACACCACCACCGGCGGCAACTACGCCAAGGGCCGGCTCAGTTACGGCAGTTTCAATACTCACGACATCCAGTCCGGACTGGGCTACGAAAAGGACGGTTTCTCGCAAAACTATCAAATTTCTTACCGCGCCAGCGACGGCTACCGCGATCACAGCGATACCGACAAAAACAGCTTTTCCGGCAAGTGGTTTTACACCCCGGATGACCAAAAATACAAAATAGGTCTGATCGCCCGCTGGAGCGAAGCCGGCGCTCAAGAACCCGGCTATATGACTTACCAGGAACAGTTACTCAATCAAACCCAAACCTTCGCCCGAAATGCCACCGACGGCGGCAAACGTACGGTTGGTCAAGTCAGCACCCATTTGGATGTCAACCTCAGCAAAACCTTATTCTGGTCGTCCAAGGTTTACGGTAACTTATTCGACGACCAACGTTACGTGACCTATGGTCCAGGCGCAGCGCAGCAAGAACGCGACCGCGACGAAATCCAGTACGGCGCGATGACCTCGCTAACCTACCATCCGGTTGTCAGTTGGCTGGACGACTTTTCGCTGGAAACCGGCTTCGATTTCCAGCAGCAGGAGAACAAATACCTGCGTTATTTGACCGATAGCCGGGTTCGCCGTAGCAGCGGTTTGCGTAATGACGAGAAATGGGATTTCCTGAACTACGGCGGCTACATTCAGGCCGTGATCAAACCCTTCAAATGGTTGAAGCTAACGCCGGGTTACCGTGCCGACATCATCGATGGCAGCTTTTTTAACTACCGCGCGGGCTCGACCTTCGGCGCTTATCCTCTGAACGACTATGGCACGATTTCGCAGCCGAAAATCGGCGCGGTGATTACACCGATCGAAGGCTACAGCCTGTACGGCAACTGGGGCCGCACCTTCCAAGTCGGCTTGGGGCAGGCGACCTTCGTGTTCCGTAACCAATCAAACGTTGGCCCTTCGCTGAACGACGGCTGGGAGGTTGGGGTCAAGCTGAAACCGGCGGACTGGGTCGAGGGTCGGGTTGCCTATTGGGCACAGGACGCCAGCAACGAAATCAGCCGCAATCTGGCCAGCGTCGATTCGACGATGATCGGTGCCACCAAGCGCCAAGGTGTGGACATTGAAGTCAAGGTCTATCCGAACGACAAAGTCGGGGTTTGGGCTGCGTACTCGTTGCAAGAAGCTAAGGTCACCAATCCGCCCGCAGTCGCGGCTGGCACGATGGAATACGTCGCCGGCAATCAAGTGGTCAATACCCCGAATTATTTGTTTTCGGCAGGTATCGACTACCAAATATTGCCGCAACTGCGTTCGTCTCTCTGGACCAGCGGCCAGGGCAACTACTTTGTCGACCAAGCCAATCAACGAGGCCAATACGGTGAATACGCCCTGCTTAACCTTGATTTGGGCTATCAGGTGACCAAGCAAGTGGAATTGCAACTGCAAGCCAAAAACCTGACCGACGCACGCCGGGAATACGTTTGGTACGACGAAACCTTCGGCGCCACCGCCCAACCGTTCTTCTCACCAGGTGACGGTATTGCGTTCTACGGCGCGGTCAACGTCAAGTTCGACTATTAAGTGAACGTAAAACATGAAAGCAACGGTCAGCAAGAAGCAAGCTAGACGCCAATTGTGGCTGACCGTGCATTTGTATTTAGGGCTGTCGCTGGGCTTGATTATTGCGCTGGTCGGCCTAACCGGCAGCCTGCTTGTGTTTTATATCGATCTGGACGAGTGGCTTAATCCGCAACTCGTCGTTGCCGAGCCCGCTGGCCGTCGGCAAAGTTACGAAGAACTCTTCCAGGCCCTGCGCCACGCCGAACCGACTCGGCAACGCGGCTGGCGCCTGGAAATTCCCGACGATCCGCGGCGCGCGGTCACCGCCCGCTACTATAAGCCGCAAGAAACCGCGCATCACGGCTTTGCCCCGCTGATGCTGTCGGTCGATCCTTATACCGGCAAAGTACTCGCCAATCGCTTCTGGGGCGAGTTTGCGATGACCTGGCTTTATGACTTGCATTACAAGCTGTTGCTGGACGAAACCGGCAAGATATTGATGGCTATCCTGGGCGGCTTGTTACTGATTTCCTTGATCAGCGGCGTCTATCTGTGGTGGCCGCCGTTACACAAATTAAAAGGTGCCCTGAGCTTAAAACGCCATGCCAGCCGCGAGCGCTTAAATTACGACTTACACAAACTAGCCGGCATCTACAGTTTGATCGTGATGCTGGTGCTGGCGATCACCGGAATTGCGTTAGAAATTCCACAATACGTTAATCCGGTACTTGGCTATTTCTCGCCTTTGCAGGCATCGCCCTCGCCAAAATCGACCATAACCCAAAACAGCCCAGCCCGCGTCAGCCTGGATCAAGCCGTCGCTGTCGGCCAAGCCCACTTCCCGCAAGCGCGCCTGTGCTGGATAGAAACGCCACACGACGCCAATGGCAGCTATCGCATCAATCTGCGCCAAGCAGGCGAACCCAGCCAGCGCTTTCCGAAAACCAATGTCTGGGTAGATCAATATTCCGGCCAGGTGTTGGCGATCAGCAATCCCGCCGAACTTGGCGGCGCCGATACCGTCATCAACTGGCTGCATCCGCTGCATACCGGGGAAGCGTTCGGCTTGACCGGCCAATTGTTGGTCCTATTTTCCGGCTTGCTCTGCCCGATGCTGTTCATCACCGGCGTAATACGCTGGCTGCAAAAACGGCGCGGCCGGCAAATACGTCATCGGCAACACCATCACTCGGCAAAAAATCCGCCGCTATCGCCCAATCTACTGAATCGCTAAACTCAAAACCAAGCTTTATTGCTTGCAGTCTATCTGTGGACGGCTAAGTATTTGCGGCAAATCCACCCAGCTAAACTAAAATTTGCGTAATTTTTCAGCGTAATCATGTAAAGCCAACTTCATTCGGTCTGAACACTGGGTTTAGACAGACACGCCGAATGCATTCGCCCTACAAACACTGAAAACCAAGGGGACTGATTAGTTATTTGCATAGCTACACGGTCCGTTTACGATCTCTGCCTTGTTCTTAATTTTATTTGGCCCAAAACTCATGTCTCACAGTAATTCCACCTCAGCCATTATTTATGCGTTCGCCGCTAATCTGGGCATCGCCCTGACCAAAACCGGCGCGGCAGTCTGGACCGGCTCCGGCTCACTGCTGGCGGAAGCCATTCATTCCTTTGCCGATTGCGGCAATCAGGTGTTGCTGTTTATTGGGATGAAACGCTCGGCGCGGGCGGCAACGCAGCGCCATCCGATGGGGTATGGCCGGGAAGCCTATATCTGGTCGATGATGGTGGCGATTACGCTATTCTCGGTGGGCGGATTGTTCTCAATACACGAGGGTTGGTTGCGTTATCACGAGCCGCATACCGTGGAAAACGCCGGTATGGCTTTGGCGATCTTGGCTATCGCCGTAGTTATGGAAGGTTTTTCGT
Organism: Methylomonas rosea; assembly: GCF_024505055.1. GTDB lineage: Bacteria > Pseudomonadota > Gammaproteobacteria > Methylococcales > Methylomonadaceae > Methylomonas > Methylomonas rosea. Next base: position 26,850 of record NZ_JANIBL010000016.1, on the reverse strand, counting down.
TGCGCGCGGCCATGGGAGCGATGGAGAACGAGCGTGGCGAACGCGGCATTTGGCAATGGTTTAAAGAAACTCAATCCAGCGAATTGATGGTGGTGATCGGCGAGGACCTGGCCGCGCTGATTGGTCTGGTGATAGCCGCGGCGATGCTGGGTTTGACTATGCTTACCGGCAATTCAGTCTACGACGCGGTTGGCTCGATGTTGATCGGCGCATTGTTGGTGGTAGTAGCGCTGTTAATCGGCCGAGAAGTGCATTCTTTACTGCTCGGCGAAGCCGATGGCGCGATTCGCGATGCCGTTCAAGGCTATCTGGAAAAACAAGGCTGCATCAACCGTGTGCTGAATATTTGGGCTGTTAGCCACGGCAGCCAGGTGATGCTGGCGATTAAAGCCGAATTGCCGGCGGATTTAAGCGTGGGGGAAGCTGTTGAATTAATTAACGGAATGGAAAAACAGATCAAAATCGACCATCCCCGCATCAATTGGGTCTTTTTCGAAATCGATAATTCTGATTAAATAATACAGTCAAATGTTTAGGCCACATATCTGGAGCAAAGTAATAACTTGAGCACCCTACCGAAAACCCGTTTAGCGCTACTTTCTCTGGCTTGCCTACTGTTGCAAAGCGCTCCTGCGGCCGCCAGATATGCGGCCATTGTGATCGACGCCGACACCGGCCGCGTGGTTCACGAAACCGAATCGACCCAACGCTGGTACCCCGCGTCCTTGACCAAGGTCATGACTATCTATTTAACGCTTTCGGCATTGGAAAACGGTCGCCTGAAACTGACCGATACCGTATTCGCGTCAAAACATGCAGCATCGCAACCGCCGTCCAAACTGGGTTTGCGCACCGGCCAAAGTTTGACGGTGGAGCAAGCGATCATGGCGGTGACTACCCGTTCCGCCAACGACGCGGCGGTGGTGCTGGCAGAAAGACTAGGTGGTTCGGAAAGCAATTTTGCCACCATGATGACCCAGCAAGCACGTAATCTGGGCATGTACAACAGCTCGTTCGAGAACGCCAGCGGCTTGCCTAACGACGGCCAAATCAGTAGCGCCCGCGATCTGGCCTTACTATCCGCAGCATTGATTCGCGACTTCCCGCAACATTATCATTATTTTTCGGCGACGGAATTTAACTACAAAGGCCGGGTAATGCCCAATACCAACCGCATCCTGAAAAGCTATCCGGATGCCGACGGTCTGAAAACCGGTTTTACCTGCGGCTCAGGCTACAACCTGATCGCCTCGGCCAAACGCAACGGCCATCGTTTGATCGGCGTGTTATTGGGTGCCCATAGTAGCGGCGAACGTTTCGAGCAAATGGGCAATCTGCTGGATATGGGCTTTGCCAATAGCGAAAAAGGCCTATTAGGTGAGCATATCTCGCAACTTAAGGATTACAGCGCCCTGCCGCCGCCGTTTCAATTGTCGTCCAACCGTTGTGCCGGCAGTGCGGAACAAATGGGCGCCGACTCCGGCAGCAGCCGCTATGAGCCGATTCACATCAACGCACCGTACAACAGCCGCCGCGAAAAACTCACACAATTGGCGCAAGCCAAACCGCAAAGCCGCACCAGTGTTTGGACGGTAAGCATGGGCAGTTATCCCAGAAAAATCGACGCCGATGTCAATCTACAGCGCGCGCGTAACGCTCTTGGCCCGTTAGCTAAAACCGGGCGAGCCGGCATCGTCAAAACCAAATCAAAAGGCAGCACTGCCTGGCGCGCCCAATGGACCGGTTTACAGCAAGACGACAGCCAGGATTTTTGTCGGCGGTTGCGCGCCAAACGCATGGATTGCAGCGCCTCGCCGCAACCCAGAACCAGCTTGGCGACAGCTTCCAACCCAACGAAACAGATACGCCGCGTCAGCCATCGTAAGTCGTAATTTCTCAGTTAGTAATGGGGCGGACGCTCGTCGACCGCCCCGACCTGACGATCATCCAGCGCCAGACTCTTGATCTTGTCGTGCAGTAACTTACAGGTTTCTTCCAGCTTACCGATTTGCTTTTGCTGATCCGCCACCACCTGATTCAATGCCTGAATCAAATCCTCCTGATACGCTTGTTTGATCTCCAATTCGATGAATCTGTCTTCGCTCATGGCCTCGCCCGAAAATCTGTAAATTTGCCATTCTAATCGAAAATCTCGACAGTTTTGCCCCATGTACTCGCACAGCTTCTATAAACTCGCTATCATTGATAAGTCATCAACTTAGCGAGGATGCAACCATGACAACTATTGCAGATCCGGTCATAGGCCGTTGGTATAAAGACCTGGAAAGTAATCTCACCTTCAAGGTGGTAGCGATTGAAGGTAACGACGAATCGGTGGAAGTGCAGTTCGCCAACGGCGATTTAGGCGAGTACGACAACGAATCCTGGTACGGTTCCACTATCGATTACATAGAAGACCCGGAAGACTGGAGCGCGCCCTTCGACGAGCTGGAAGCCGACGACCTGGGCTACACCGATCCGGACCGCCATGCCCGCCCGGACGCGGAAGATTTGGACATTAGCGATTTGTTGGATTGAGATAATTTATGAGAATGACCCCGCAACAATTTCTGGACTGGGAATCCAAGAGCATCACCCTGCTGGCCATGTCCGGCGCCGGCAAAACCACTCTCTCGGCCAAATTACCCCGGGACAAATGGTTTCATTACTCCGGCGATTACCGTATCGGCACCAAATACCTGGAAGAGCCGATTCTGGACAACATCAAGCAGCAAGCCATGGGTGTGCCGTTTTTGCGCGACCTGCTCAAATCCGACTCCATCTACATTTGCAGCAATATCACCGTGGAAAACCTGGCGCCGGTATCCAGCTTTCTGGGCAAAATCGGCGATCCGGCCAAGGGCGGGTTGTCGCAAGCCGAATTCAAACGCCGTCAAGCTTTACATCATCAGGCCGAAATCGCAGCGATGAACGATGTGCCGGACTTCATCCATAAAGCCGAAGACATTTACGGTTACAAGCATTTCATTAACGATGCCGGCGGCAGTGTTTGCGAACTGGACTGCCCGGAAGTATTGGAAAATCTGGCCAAACACACCCTGATCGTCTATATCAAAATTCCACCAGCCTTGGAACAAACCATCATCGACCGCGCCAAGCAAGATCCAAAACCCTTGTATTACCGGCCGGAATTCGTCGACGAAAAACTGACACAATTCATGGCTGAGCGAGATTACAGCTCTACCGACCAAATTCCACCGGACGAATTTGTCAGCTGGGTATTCCCCGAATTATTCAAAGCCAGGGTCCCGCGTTACGAAGCGATTGCAGCACAATACGGCTACACCATCAGCGCCGACGAAACCGCCAAAGTTAATAACGAAGACGACTTTATCCGTCTGATTGCCGAGGCGATTGCCCGGCAACAATCCTGAGACCGTTCTTGCAATGCCGCTAGTTGCCCATACCGCTTTACCCACTTTTCAGCGTCTACACGAAGAAGGCGAAGAAATTCTCAGCCCGGACCGCGCCAGCCATCAATCGATAAGAGAATTGCACATCGGCTTGCTGAATATCATGCCGGATGCCGCGTTGGAAGCCACCGAGCGCCAATTTTTCCGGCTGGTCGGCGCCTGCAACCAGATAGCACAGTTTCATGTGCATCCGTTCACGATAGAAGGCCTGGAAAGAAGTCCGCAAGCCCGGGAACATATTCACAAATACTACGAATCCTTTGCGCAAATTAAGCAGGATGGTCTGGACGCCCTGATAATCAGCGGCGCCAATGTCACTCACGACCATTTGCAGGATGAGGACTTTTGGCGGCCTTTGACCGAAGTGTTTGAATGGGCCACGCAAAACGTCACGTCGGTACTCTGCTCTTGCCTGGCCACGCACGCATTCATCCAGCATTTTTACGGTGTGGAGCGCACTCGCTTGCCGGCCAAGCGCTGGGGCGTGTTCTGCCACAAAGTCATCGACAGACAGCACCCGCTGGTCGCGGAAATCAATACCCGCTTCGACGTGCCGCATTCGCGTTTCAACGAAGTATTTCAGCGCGACATGGAGACACACGGCTTGCAGGTATTGGTAGCCAGTGAAATTGCCGGCGTACATCTGGCGGTCAGTCCGGACGGCTTTCGCGTTGTGTTCTTCCAGGGCCATCCGGAATACGACGACATCAGCTTACTCAAAGAATACAAGCGCGAAGTGCTTAGGTTTTACAATGGCGAGCGCGATGATTATCCGCCCTACCCCGAGCACTATTTCGATAGCGATGTGCAAGCCCTACTGGCTGACTATGCAGAGCAGGTCAAGGCCGCCAAACACGGTAAGACAGCTCTGACGGCAATGCCGGAAGCCCAGATCATCGAGCACCTGGACATCACTTGGCGAGATTCGGCGAAAGCAGTGTTCAATAACTGGCTGGGGAAGGTTTATCAGATTACCAACGAAGACCGCCGGCTGCCGTTCATGGACGGCATCGATCCTGATAATCCACTGGATTTGTAATGCATCAAGGCTTTCTAAACCAAGCAATCACGCTGGCCTGCGACAACATAGCCAATGGCGGCGGGCCGTTCGGCGCGATTGTGGTCAGAGACGGCGAAATAATTGCCGCTAGCGGGAATCGGGTCACGCCGGATCTGGACCCGACCGCTCACGCTGAAATCGTCGCGATTCGGCTGGCTTGTCAAAAACTAGGCGATTTTCAATTAAACGATTGCACACTCTACACAAGTTGCGAGCCTTGCCCGATGTGCTTAGGTGCCATCTATTGGGCAAGACTACAAGCCGTTTATTACGCCTGCGACCGTTTCGACGCCGCTAAAGCCGGGTTCGACGACGGTTTTATTTATACCGAAATCGACAAACCCGCTCAGCAACGCCGGATCGTCATGCAGCAACTCCCGCTCGACTCGGCCAATCGCCCCTTCCAATTGTGGCGGATCAAAACTGATAAGACTTGCTATTGAGCAGCAGCCGGCTGTTCCGCTGGTTTAGCGGCTTCCTCGCCTTTGATTTTAAGCAACCAGCCATCCTGTCCCAGACAACCGCTCTCCAATTTACTTTCCGCTGATTTAGCGGTGACATGGACACGGGCAAAACCGGGAGTCAATTGCGGTAATTTGGCGGACACTAAATAGTAGGTCTTTTTATCCACCACATTGACTTTCATTTTTTCGCCACGCGCTTCTGCAGTCACGGTCAAAGGATCGGCATTATGGGAAACATGAAAAGCGACATCCCCCCCTGCATCAATCTCGGATTTTTGCTCGGGTGCAAAATCCCGGAATTTCGGCCTTTTACACTCTTTCAACCTTTCTTCTTCATCCGGCGACAAAGCCAGCGCCGCACTTGAAAAAACCATGGAACTTAGTAACAGCGCGCTTCTCCAGCGATTTGACGATTTCATGACTACCCTCTTGTTGTTATTGTAATGTTGGAAACGCCGGTCAATGCGGCGCATCCTTAAAATACCAGCACTTTGAACTTTAATCAGTTTTCTTGCTTTGTTCAATATTTGCGCCTTTTACCCAGCGGACTTAGGGTTTTAAACTTCTACCCCATCGCCGCCGAGAACATGTAAAATCGCCGCCTTTCCCTTTTTCATTCACAGACATGACGAATTTCAGAGGCACCACCATTCTTTCCGTCAGACGCGGCGACAAAGTCGTGATCGGCGGCGATGGCCAAGTCACCCTGGGCAACACCGTGATGAAGGGCAATGCCCGTAAAGTCAGACGCTTGTATCATGACAAAGTTATCGCTGGCTTTGCCGGCGCCACCGCCGACGCCTTTACTTTATTTGAGCATTTTGAAGGCAAACTGGAAAAGCACCGGGGCAACCTGACCCGCGCCGCCGTGGAAATGGCCAAAGACTGGCGTACCGACCGCGCCCTGCGCAAGCTGGAAGCCTTATTGATCATCGCCGACAGCAAAACCTCGCTGGTGATTTCCGGCACCGGCGACGTGATCGAACCGGAATACGACTTCATCGCCATCGGTTCCGGCGGGGCTTTTGCGCAAAGCGCAGCCCGCGCCTTGCTGGAAAATACCGAACTCAGCGCCCGCGAGATCGTCGAAAAGTCGCTAGGCATTGCCGCAGACATCTGCATCTATACCAACCATAATCTGCGCATCGAAGAATTAGACGCCGAACCACAACCGGCACAAGAGTAAAACCATGAGTCAAATGACCCCCAGAGAAATCGTCAGCGAACTGGACAAACACATCATCGGCCAAGCCGCCGCCAAACGTTCCGTCGCTATTGCACTGCGTAACCGTTGGCGCCGCAGCCAGGTTGCCGCCGAACTGCGCGAGGAAATCACCCCGAAAAATATATTAATGATAGGCCCCACCGGCGTCGGTAAAACCGAAATCGCCCGCCGCCTGGCGCGCTTGGCCAATGCGCCGTTTATCAAAATCGAAGCCACCAAATTTACCGAAGTGGGTTATGTCGGCCGCGATGTGGAATCGATTATTCGCGATCTGATCGACAGCGCCGTGAAAACTACCCGCATCTCGGCGATGGAACGCGTACAAAACCGCGCCGCCGATGCCGCTGAAGAAAAAGTATTGGACATTTTGTTACCGCGCGCCGAAGGCGGCATGCTCTCGGAAACAGAGGAATCGACTCGGCAGAAAATGCGCAAAAAATTGCGCGAAGGCGACTTAGACGATAAAGAAATTCAAATCGACGTCAGCGCGCCGGCGGTGGGCGTGGAAATCATGGCGCCACCGGGTATGGAAGAAATGACCAGCCAGTTGCAAGGCATGTTTCAAAATCTGGGCAGTGGTCGCACTAAAACCCGCAAATTAAAAATCAAGGATGCCTTGAAACAGTTGCAGGAAGAAGAAGCCGGCAAACTGGTTAACGAAGAAGAAATCAAACAAACCGCGCTGGAAGCCGTCGAGCAGCACGGCATCGTGTTTCTCGACGAGATTGACAAAATTTGCAAACGCTCGGAAATGGGCGGCGGCGAAGTCTCCCGCGAAGGCGTGCAGCGTGATTTGTTGCCGCTGGTGGAAGGCAGCACCGTCACCACCAAATACGGCATGATCAAGACCGATCATATTTTGTTCATTGCCTCCGGCGCGTTTCATTTGACCAAACCTTCGGACTTGATCCCGGAATTGCAAGGCCGCTTCCCGATTCGGGTAGAACTGAGCGCGCTAAGCGCGGACGATTTCGTGCGCATTCTGACCGAACCGGACGCGTCGCTGACCGAGCAATATCAAGCACTACTGCAAACCGAAGGCGTGGACGTGCAGTTCAGCGCCGACGGCATCAAACGCATCGCCGAGCTGGGTTGGCAAGTCAACGAAAAAACCGAAAACATCGGCGCCCGCAGATTACACACCATTCTGGAAAAGTTGCTGGAAGACATTTCCTTCGACGCGCCGGACCTGGTCGAAAAGTCCATTAATATAGACGCCGCCTACGTGGATGCGCATCTGATGGAACTGGCCGACGACGAAGACCTTAGCCGTTACATCCTATAAAATGCGTGTAAAAATCACCCCCACTCATCGAGTCCCTACCGAGATCAAGCTGCACAAGGTATCGGCGATCCTGGAAATTCATTTCGACGACGAGAGCATTTATGAGCTGCCCAGCGAATATCTGCGGGTGTTTACTCAGTCGGCTGAAGCGGTCGGACATGGCCCCGGCCAGGAAACCCTGCAAATCGGCAAGGAAGACGTGACGATTACCGACATCCAGCCGGTGGGCAATTACGCCATCAAACTGGTGTTTAGCGACGGTCACGACACCGGCATTTATAGCTGGGACTTGCTGTACAAGCTGGGTGCGGATTTCCCGCTGCTGTGGTCGAATTATCTGGAAGAACTGAAAGCCGCCGGCCTAAGCCGCCGCTCGCCCCTACACAATTAAAGGTCACCATGACAAACGACAATACTACCCATTTTGGTTTCAAACAGGTTCCCAAACAGGAAAAAGTGGCGCTGGTGCGCGGCGTATTCGACTCGGTTGCCAGCCAGTACGACGTGATGAACGACTTAATGTCCATGGGCATCCATCGCATCTGGAAACGGGTGGCGGTGCAACTGGCCAATGTTCGGGAAGGCGACAGCGTGCTTGATTTGGCCGGCGGCACTGGTGACTTGACCAAACTGTACGAAAAACGCGTGGGCAAATCCGGCCAAGTAGTACTGGCGGACATCAACGCCGCAATGCTGCGTACCGGCCGCGACCGTTTGATCGATCACGGTTTGAGCGGCAACATTCGTTACGCCCAAGTCAATGCCGAGTGCCTGCCGTTTGCCGATAACACTTTCGACTGCGTGACCATCGGCTTTGGCTTGCGCAACGTCACCGACAAGGACGCAGCCTTGCGGTCCATGTACCGGGTGTTGAAACCCGGCGGCCGCGTCATTGTGTTGGAGTTTTCGCATCCCATCGACCCGATCACCGAGAAAGTGTACGATTTCTACTCCTTCAACTTGCTGCCGAAAATCGGCGCGATTGTAGCCAAAGACGAAGACAGCTACCGCTATCTGGCCGAATCCATCCGCATGCACCCGAAACAGGACGAGCTAAAACAAATGATGGAAAACGCCGGCCTGGAACGTTGCGAGTACTTCAACATGACGCAAGGCATCGTTGCCGTGCACAGGGGTTATAAATTTTAAGCGTCCTGCTCGCCGATCTGAAAACAGGTATAGCCCATGGCTCTGAAACAATCTCAGCATTACATCAGCGAAGCCGAATATTTGCAGGGCGAGATGATCAGTGATGTAAAGCACGAGCTGATTGACGGCGAAGCTTACGCGATGGCCGTTGCCAGCCGTAACCATAATTTATTGGTTAGCAATACTGCGCGAATATTCGGCAATCATTTGCAAGACGGCCCCTGCGCCACCTTTTCCTCCGATTTGAAAATCAAGGCTGCGGCTAATTTTTTTTATCCCGATGTCATGGTGGTCTGCGCCGACGAAAACGGTGACGAGTACTACACCGAAAAGCCGACCATTATCGTCGAAGTGTTGTCCAAGGCCACCCGGCGCATGGACAAATCCACCAAACTCGCGGCCTACAAGGCCTTGCCCAGCCTGCAAGAATATGTGCAGATCGAACAGGATTTTGTCGATATCGAAATCTTACGTCGCTCGACCCACTGGCTGTCGGAACACTACTTCCTCGGCGACAGCCTCACCCTGGAATCAATAGATCTAAGCGTGGCAGTCAGCGATTTATACCAACGCGTTAATAACGAAGACATGCAAGAGTTCCTGCAACAACAGCAAGCACAGGCGCAGTAATGTCGAGCAGCGTTAAGTCATTATTCCTCGCCAGCCTCGAAACCGCTCTGAATCGGTATCTGACACTAGACGAGCATATCGAGCAATATCTGACGCCGATGGCCGGCAAAGTCATAGAGCTGCGAATCGACACTTTTAGCAGCAGCCTGTATTTCTGCCCCACCGCGCAAGGCATACAAATTCTGGAAAGCTATCCGAGCGCGGTCGATGCGACGCTGAGCGGTTCGCTGTCCGCTTTAGGCTTGATGGGCCTCAGCGCCACCCCGATGCGCTCGCTGTTCAAAGGCGAAGTTCGCATCGAAGGCGATACCCAACTGGCACGCCGTCTGCAGCGCCTGTTCGAAAAACTGGACATCAACCTGGAAAGCAAGATCGCCCGCTACACCGGCGATGCCTTTGCCCAGCGCCTGGCTAAGTTATTTCGCGGCAGCCGCGACTGGACTCAGCAAACCCTGACGACCTTTCGCTTAAACCTGGAAGAGTTTCTGCAAGAAGAAACCCGTGAGTTGCCGGCCAAATCGGAAGCCGAGTTATTTTTCCGAGAAATCGACACTTGCCGTAGTGATTGCGACCGCCTCAGCGCCCGCCTCGACCGTCTGGAAGCCTCGATCCACCCCACATCCGCGCCTCAATAACAAGGACCAGCAACGTGATTCGCCCGAAAATTCTGATGCGCCTCATCCACATCAACTGGGTGATGATGTTCCATGGCCTGGATGAAATTGTTTTAAAAACCCATTTATTCCGCCCCATCCGTTATATCGCGTTTTTGTCGCCGAACTATTGGACCAGCAAAGCCCGCGAGCCGCGCGGTGCGCGTATTCGCAAAACCCTGGAAGACTTGGGGCCGATCTACGTAAAATTCGGCCAAACCCTATCGACCCGCAAGGACTTGCTACCCGAAGACATCGCCGAAGAACTGGTCAAACTGCAAGATAAAGTCCCGCCATTTTCCGCCGAAACTGCCCGTAAAATCATCGAACAACAACTGGGGCAATCGATAGAAGAGGCCTTCGCCGAGTTCGATCCGCAACCCTTGGCCTCGGCCTCGGTCGCGCAAGTGCATACCGCAACGCTGAACAGCGGCGAAAAAGTGATTGTTAAAGTCTTACGCCCGGACATCGAAGACAAAATCCATTCCGACGTCGGCTTGCTATACGAATTGGCGCGCCTGGCCGAACGCTTCTGGGCCGACGCGCGCCGGCTACGGGCGATGGAAATCGTCGCCGAGTTCGAAAAGACCATTCTCGACGAGTTGGATCTGGTGCGGGAAGCCTCCAACGCCAGCGCCATCCGCGCCAATTTCAAGAACTCCGAGATGCTCTATATCCCGGAAATCCACTGGCCGCTGACCCGCCGCAAAGTGTTGGTGATGGAGCGCATCTACGGTATCCCGGTCGGCGACATCGAGGCCTTGCGCGCCGGTAATGCCGATTTCAAAAAGCTGGCCGAACGCGGCGTGGAAATCTTTTTTACCCAGGTGTTTCGCGACAATTTCTTCCACGCCGACATGCATCCCGGCAATATTTTCGTGCAATTGCCGGACAAATATCTGGCCGTGGATTTTGGCATTGTCGGCAGCCTGTCGAGCACCGACCAACGTTATCTGGCCGAAAATTTCCTGGCGTTCTTCAATCACGACTACCGAAAAGTCGCGCAAATGCACATCGAGTCCGGTTGGGTGCCGGCTTCGACAAGGGTGGAAGAATTCGAAGCCGCGATCCGTAGCGTCTGTGAGCCGATTTTCGAAAAACCCCTTAAAGACATTTCCTTCGGCTTGCTGCTGCTGAGACTATTCCAGACCGCCCGCCGCTTCGACATGGTGGTGCAGCCGCAACTGGTCTTACTGCAAAAAACCCTACTCAATATCGAGGGCCTGGGCCGCCAGCTCTACCCCGATCTGGATCTGTGGCAAACCGCCAAACCCTTCCTGGAAAACTGGTTCAAGGAGCGGGTCGGACCGGCGAAAAAAATCAAAGAACTTTTCGCCAAATTCCCGGAAATCGGCGAACAAATTCCCGAAGTGCCAGGCCTGATATTCCAAGCCCTGCAAAGCGCCGCACACATGGAGCAGCAGTTACAACAGCAACAGAAAGATATGCTGGAGCTACGTAAGCAACTGAAGCGCAATAATACCCGCACGTTGCGCGCTATCCTCAGCGCGGCGGTGTTGATTGCGGCAGCTATAGTGTTGCAGTCGCCGTTGTTGGGGGGGTGAGTGGTTGGTTTTCTTCAGAAGTCGGAATCAGGCTAGCCATTTACGATGAAATGGAAGATAGAAAGAAGGCAATATACCCTATAGAACAGAGGCTTATTGAGGCGACGCATGATAATTGGTAGATATACGGTTAACTATCTAATTCCTTGTTAGCCCTCAGAAAAGTAGATGACGTCAGAGAAATTCAAATTAGCGCGTGTTTCGGGGCAGCCCGTGAGTGACGAGGAGTTGCTCGCTGACCTTCGGCGGGTTGCCGAGATGCTTGGCGCATCGACCGTGTCGATGCCGAAGTATCGGGAGCTCGGAAAGTTCGACGATTCTAACCTCGCAAAGCGCTTTGGCACTTGGAATAGTGCCCTCTCAAAGGCGGGCCTTACGATATCAAATCAAGTAAACATCGCCGATGATCGTTTGTTTGAGAACATATTGACGCTCTGGCAACACTACGGTCGCCAACCGCGACGTAGTGAGCTTGCGCAGCCACCATCGACCATTTCGCAAAGTCCGTACAACCGCCGTTTTGGCTCTTGGTCTGCAGCGCTTGAAGCATTCGTCGAGTACGCAAATGACAGTGATGAGGCACCACCCACCAATCTCGACTCACCGGTATTGAGACGCAGAACCGGACGTGACCCATCGTTAAGGCTTCGCTGGCATGTACTTCAACGAGACCGTTTTACTTGTTGCGCCTGTGGCGCAAGTCCGGCGCTCATTTCTGGGGTTGAACTTCACGTTGATCATGTTGTTCCGTGGAGCAAAGGTGGCGAAACCGTTTTCGAAAATCTGCAAACACTTTGCTCGGCCTGCAATCTTGGCAAATCCAATGTGCATTCGGGCTAACATGGCGCTCAAGCCGACCCGCTTCCGCTACGCTCCAGCGGTCGGCTTAGCTCTACGTTACAGCCCCCAGCCGTGTAGGGTGGGCACGGTTTTTGTACCCACGCGGTCAATAGGCTTTCGTGTTTTGTGTCGCTAACGCGACAACTGATTTTAATGTCGGTTTCACGAAAAACGTCCTTGTTTTTCGCCCTGCGGATGCTCCGCATGCAAATCGGCTATCCTGCCGATTTGTCGGCCCGACAACCGAGATACTTTTCTTTGCTTGTCCAAAGAAAAGTATCCAAAAGAAAAGACACCCGGATGCCGCTTTGATCCTGCGCTCCTCGCTTTTGAACGGGGTTGCCGAAAGGGGCTTCCTGCCCCTTCGCCAACGCGATGCATCCCTGCATCGCCCCTAACGGGCTGTTCCGTTCAAAAGCTCCGGTGCTCGGCGCGGCATACGGGGAGAAAACCATCCCGATTTTCGGTAGGCATCTGTTGGTCCGACTAGCGAAGCGTAATCGGACGAATGTTGGCGTGTCTTACCTCGAAAATGGGCCAAACGATATTTCGCATATCCCTCGTTCCTCCGAATACGCTCCGCTATTCGGAGCTACACCACTATCCCACTAAATCCACAAGAATCGTCAAAGCTTTGAGCTCGCGACGGGGTTTCCCCGTATGCCGCGCCGAGCACCGGAGCTTTTATCGAGTTAAGCCCGAAGGGGTGCGGCAGGGATGCCGCACGTCGGCGTAGGGGCTGGGAAGCCCCTTCTGCCGACCCTCGATAAAAGCTCCGGAGCGCAGGACAAATCGGCAGGATAGCCGATTTGCATGCTTCGCACCCGAAGGGCGAGGCACAGGGATGTGCCGAGTGATTTAAGCGGCATCCGGGCCGCCTTTTCTTTGGGCACTTTCTTTTCGACTGCATGGAGCGGTTGCCGAGGCGGCGCAAAAGAAAGTATCGCGGTTGTCGGTCCGCGAACCGACATTAAAACCAACCGTCGCGTTAGCGACACCTATGACCAAGCTTTACATGTCACTCCCCCGATTACGCTGCGCTAATCGGGGCTACCCTTGGAGTTGCACAGACTTTTAAGTGCAATTTGCCCCGGTTTGAATTAGCATCGTGCGACCATTTTCTTGAAGCACCAGAACTTTGTATCAGCAATACTTCAATTTCAGCGAATTGCCTTTTTCAATCTCGCCCGATCCGCATTTCATGTACATGAGCGAGCGGCATCAGGAAGGGCTGGCGCATTTGCTGTATGGCATCAACAGGGGCGGCGGTTTCGTCGCCTTGACCGGGGAAGTAGGCACCGGGAAAACCACGCTCTGCCACTGCTTACTTCAGCAGTTGCCGGATAACGTCGATATAGCCCTGATATTGAATCCCAAGTTGACGGCTTTGGAACTGCTGGCAACCATCTGCGACGAATTGGGCATCCGCCACAACAGCATGCCGATAACGGCAAAAAATCTGATCGATGCCATCAATCACTATCTGCTGACCGCGTATGCCAATGGCCGGCGGACGGTTTTGTTGATCGATGAGGCCCAGAACCTGAGCATGACAGTGCTGGAGCAAATCCGGCTATTGACCAATCTGGAAACCAGCAAGGCCAAGTTGCTGCAAATCATTCTGGTTGGCCAACCCGAGCTGAACAAAATGCTGGCACGCCAGGATCTGCGTCAGCTCAATCAGCGCATCACCGCACGCTACCATTTACTGCCGCTCTCGCTGGAAGAGACCCGGGCTTATATTCAACATCGGCTAAGAGTCTGCAAAGGCAACTACCGTCTGTTCAACCCGGCGGCAATCCGCAAGGTTTACCAGTATTCGAGCGGCGTGCCGCGATTAATCAATATTTTGTGCGACCGAGCTTTGCTGGGTGCCTACGCAACCAATGCGGGAGTGATTACGCCGGCAATTATTCGCCGGGCTGCGGCTGAAGTGATGGGCTCGGCCCGGTCTAAATGGCGATGGTATGGCGCGACCGCTTTGGTTTTGTGCGTTGCCGCTACAATGGGATTTGAGCTGTGGCGTCCGGCTTTATCTTTGATCAAGCCTGCTAAGCCGGTCGCGACCCAGCAAACTGCCTTGCCGCCCCCCGTGACCGCAAAGATAGCAGAACCCAGCCTCAATCAACATCTTGAGAATACGGGACTGACATTGACGGGCGCACTCGCTGAAGCGCTGCAAGTTTGGCGGGAAACGGCGCCAGCCGACACTGCAGTGGACTGCCATGCAGTCGCCGCTCTGGGATTGAGTTGCTTATCAGGAAAGGCGAGTTGGCAAGAATTGCTGGGCATAGACCGCCCGGCCATTTTGGCGTTTTCGGGCGCAGCCGGGCAAAAGCACTACGCCTTGTTGACCAGCGTCGATCACGATCATGCTGAGCTCCGCGTCAAGAATGATACCCGGCAATTTCCGCTCGCCGAACTGTTGGCGAACTGGGATGGCAATTATCTGCTGCTGTGGCGGCCGCCGCGTCCAGGGATTACAGAAATCGCGCCGCCGCAGCAATCCGAAGCTGTGCTCTGGCTGCGAGAACGGCTGGAGAAGGTCAATGGGAAACCTGCCGGCGATATGGAATCCCCCATTTTCGATGAAACTCTTAAAGCCGAATTGATTGCTTTCCAACGCCGACAACATCTGACGCCCGACGGCATAGCTGGTGCCCGCACCCTGATACATTTGGATAACCAAAGCGTAGCCTCTGCTTCGCCCCATTTGGCAATAACCACTCGCTAGGCTTGTTGATATGTCTTACATTTTGAATGCATTGCGCAAATCCGAACGAGAACGCCAAGCCATACAGCCCGACACCGTGACCAGTCGTATTGCTGTTCAGCAAACACCCGAACGGCACAGCCTGACCAAGATCATTGTCGTGCTGATCCTGTTAAATTTGGCGATTCTGACCTATTTTCTCGGCATCGCGCCGCAGCCACCCGCAGACAAAACGCCGCCCGTCGCCACTATCGAAAAAACCGCGCCGTTACTGGCGAAAACAAACCCGCCGCTTCCAGCCGATAGCCCTGCAAAACCGGCTAGGATATCTCCCGCGCCCAAAATGGAGCAGCCTCGCAACCCGACGCCGGCAGCTGAGAAATTTGTAACTAACACGAAACAACCGGTCGAGCCGGTCCCACAGGTTAAACCGGCCGTGGCGCCGCAGCAGCCGGTAAAGCCTGTCCCAACGGCCATCGCCCAACCGACGCCGGCCAGCAAACCGATTACCGAGCCGGAACCGCGTTCAAGCATGATTCCGCAACAGCTCTCAGAACCCGGCGAGCCAGCTGCAAAAAAGCCGGAACCCATCAAAACCGCGCCAACACAGAATGATTTGCCCACTTTACAAGACTTGCCGCCGGAGGTGCGCCTATCGCTGCCCAGTCTGCCGATCAATGTATTTAGCTATTCATCAACGCCGACGGAGCGTTTCGTGATGATAGACATGATCAAATACGTACCCGGCCAGACCATCAAAAACCAGTTGGAACTGAAGGAAATAGTAGAGGACGGGATTATCGTCCGCTACGACGGCCGAGTGTTCAAGATCAAACGTTAATAGCTGCTGGCGGAACACCTATCGGCTTCCGCCCGACTCGTTTTAAGGTGCTTGGAATTCGTTCACAGCCAAGCTCAAAAACTGTATTTGGCTGAAAACTGCACCCGCTGTAACGCGCCGTCCCGACCATCGATCAACTCGCGCGTCGCATAGGTATATTCCACTCCCAACATAGCCTGACTGACCGGACTCCAGAGCAGATTGGCATGCACGGACTGCACCTGGTGGGTCAGCACCGTATTGGCATACGTCGGGTAGTCCCCCTGCGCAAAGCCGTAGGTAAGGTTAGAGCGCCATTGCTTATCCCACCAATGTTGATAAGACAACATTCCACCATAAGCTTCGACCAGCTCGATGGCGCCATGTTGATCAAGCGCTGCGTCAGCGAACGTGTTGTTAGTGGACGCATAGCGCGCATCGCCTTTGCCGTAATGCGCCATGAAACGAATATTATCCAAACCGAAGGTACTTATCCGACCGGCCATATTGACGCCGCCGCCCCACTCGGCTTGTCTGTAACCTGTCGTGCCATTGGTATAGCGGACTTGTCTGCCGACCACGGCCAAGGACACATTACCCCAATCCGGATTCAGATTGAGCCTTGCCATCAAATCCGGATAGCGATCCGCATTAGGAGTGGTGTAATAACCCGCATCCAGATTGGGATTGGCGCTTCTGCTTAATGAGGCTTCCAGCGCACTATCTACCCACAAACGGCTGCGCGGGGCCTCCAGCGCCAATTGCCACTCCATCGGCGTATCCAGCCAATTAAACGGCTGGCTCCAGCGCACCAGAGACTGGCGCAGACTGCTGACAGCACCAGCCGAACCGCCGACATCCAAGGTATCGGGTAAAGCCGAGACATTGAGATAGGTCGTCCAGGTCTGTCCGGCCAGAAAATGCCCAACAGAACCGTAGGCGTGGCGCAAGCGCGGCGTATACGTATAGGTAGCAGGGTCGCCAAAGAAATCCAGTTCGATATAGGTATTTATATCGCCCCACGTATTTGGGGTAAACGATTTAAACCACAAACGGCTTTCCTTGCTATGGAAGGCAATTTGGCCGCGCTCACCGGCCGCACCGACCGGAATTTGCGCCATCGCCAATTGCTGGTCGCCTAAACGATCACGTCCGGCACTGACGCTGTTAAACAGCGTATCCATTTTTACAAATCCGCCCAAACCCACTGAGGTATCGCTACCGGGAATTTTAAACGTGCCTTTTACATCGCCGACGGTCACCGCCGGTTTCTCTTTGGCTTTATCGTTAACGGCTCCGGAGCCGGCAAAGACCGGCGCTGCCGATGCCTCCATGGCATGGGCCGTATTGCTGAGCGATGACTTACTGGCGGCAACTTGCTCGGCTCGGTAATTCTGCAACTCCTGTTCCAACTGCTCTATCCGGGTGTTGGAACGCTCAACCTGAGTCTGTAACTGAGTCACCTGCTGACTCAAGGCTTTCAGCAAAGTCTTGATATCTTCATCGGCGGCCCACGCGGGACTTATCATCCAGCAGCACAGCAATATGCAGAATATCTTAATCAGTAGGGGTAATTTGATCATCATCTAGCCTCCAGCTTTCTAAACAAGGCGTGACAAGAGGTACAGGTCGTGTTGATTTCATGCAAACTATCCGGAATGGCGTCTATATGGTTTTGCTCGGTAATCAACTGCAATTGGCGCATCTCCTCCCGCAGCTTGTTGGCCAGTGCTATAAATGCGGTTTGTTCGCCGGCATTTAGCTGTAAGCCAGGCATAGCGGCAATCATGATTTCGACATTTGCCGCCAAATTCCGCGCTGCCTCACCGATTTGCCGGGAATACTTGCGGCGCTCGACGTCTAATTGCTGCTCGGTCATAAACCGCTCCTGCATCAAGTTGTCCATCCGATCCATCAACTCGCGCAATTGATTATCGCGTACCGCATGCAAAGCCGGCTGGCCGGTTTGAATCCGCCCGCCCTCCAGATGCGCATGCTGATTACTTTGATTGGAACAAGCGCTCAATATCAAGACTATCGCCGATAGATAAAGGGTTTTCATGGGTTGCGCTCCGGTTCGATCAATCTGAAAGATGCGGCGATTAGCCGCATCATGGTCTGGTTTAAGTTTACCCGATTCCGGTAGGGATATTTTTTCGGTCGCCATCTAGGGTAGCGTTCGCAGTTTAGGTATCATGCTGCTTCCGTTTTGCCGACAGGATACCGCCTATGTCACTTCTCGATTCGCTGTCCCAGCACACAGTGCTATTACCGGATGAACTGCGGACCTTGGCCGCCGACTTTTGTTCTCAACTCGACGAAAAACTGAGTCAGGAGCAACGCCAAATTTTCGGCAACGAAGTATTTTCCGCTTCGGTGCTAAAAGTCTGTGTTTGCAGCCAATTCATCAGTGACAGCTGGCTGCGCAATCCCGATCTGATTCCGGACCTGGTAACATCGACCGATTTATTCGCCCCCTTGCGCCGCGCCGATTATGCCGCCGCACTGCAACAGAGCGGCAAGGCTGAAGGCGAACCCGCATTAGCCAAGCAATTACGCTTATTCCGCCGCCGGGAGATGATCAGAATCGCCTGGCGCGATCTGGCCGGCTGGTCCGATCTGGACGAAACGCTGACCGATTTAACCGCACTGGCTGAGGCCTGCATTCAAACCGCGCTGGACTTTTTATACCGCCAGGCTTGCGCGCGTTGGGGCACGCCGACGCTGGCCGACGGCACACCGTTTAATATCGTGGTGCTGGGGATGGGCAAACTCGGCGCCTGGGAACTGAATTATTCCTCGGACATAGACCTGATCTTTGCTTACGCCGAGGACGGCGTCCTCACCGAGAAAAAGGAAATTAGTTACGGCGAATTTTTCACCCGCATCTGCCGGTCGCTGGTAAAAATGCTGGACGAGATAACCGTGGACGGTTTTGTGTTCCGCACCGACGTGCGCCTACGGCCGTTCGGCGATAGCGGCCCATTGATCATGAATTTCGACGGCATGGAGCAATACTATCTGACTCAAGCCAGAGAATGGGAACGCTATGCGATGATCAAGGCCCGGCAAGTGGCTGGGGACTTTAACACCGGCAAGCAACTAGCGGCGCTGATCAAACCTTTTGTCTATCGCCGCTATCTGGATTACGGCGCATTCGAGGAACTGCGCTCCTTAAAATTCCAGATTGCCCAGGAACTGAAACGCCGCGACCGCGCCGACAATGTCAAGCTCGGCCCCGGCGGCATCCGCGAAGTGGAATTCATTGGCCAGGCCTTTCAGTTGATCCGCGGCGGCCAGGATGTCGCGCTGCAACAACGGGAAATCCAGACCATCCTCACGGTACTGGAAGAACTGGAGTTGATGATCGTTGAGGATGTGGCAACCTTAAAATTTGCCTACCGTTTTTTGCGCCGCGTCGAAAACCACATACAACAATACCAGGACAAACAAACGCACGACCTTCCCGCCAATCCGCTGGCGCAACGGATTCTGGCGTATTCGCTGGACTTCGAGGATTGGAGCGCTTTCAAAGCCGAGTTGGATAAGGTGCGCGCATCGGTGCAGGATATTTTCGAGCAGGTGTTTTCGCTCAGCGACCAGGACAACAAACAACAAAGCGCCCGCTTGATATGGTCCAGCCGCGCCGACAACGAACTGGCGCTGGAAGCGCTGACAGACTATGGCTTTGCCGACCCGCTGAGCCTACAAAAAGCTCTCGTCGATTTTAAGGAATCGCACGCCATTAAACGCATGACCAGCAAGGGCGCCGGGGTGTTGGACCGGTTAATGCCGCAACTGATAGAGCAAGTATCAAGCAGCGAAAATGCCGACGCGACCTTGCTGCGCATTCTGGATTTATTCGAAGCCGTAGCCGGCCGCAACGTCTATCTGGCCTTGCTGGCCGAAAACCCGGACGCGCTGAATCAATTAATCAAACTAGCGGCAGCTAGTCCGTGGATTTGCGAATATTTATCGCTGTATCCGATTCTATTCGACGAATTGCTGGATACCCGCTCGCTCTACGACCCGCTGCAAAAACAGGCCTTGCGCGAGGACTTGCAACGCGAACTCGCCCGCGTCGATACCCAGGACAGCGAGCAGCTGATGATTGCATTACGCCAGTTCAAACACTTGAACGTGTTGCGGGTGGCTGCCGCCGACATCATGGGCGTAATTCCGGTGATGATCGTCAGTGACTATCTAACCTGGACCGCCGAAGCCATTCTGGAACAGGTCTTGCGGTGCGCCTGGCACATGCTGGTCAGCAAGCATGGCCACCCGCCCGGCACCGGTCCTGATCCGCAGAATTTTGCGATCATTGCCTTCGGCAAATTCGGCGGCATCGAACTGGGCTATGGCTCCGATCTGGATTTGGTGTTTTTATACGCGTGCGCCGACGGTGACGCGCAAACCAACGGCGAAAAACCGATCAATGCCGGTCAATTTTATTTACGTCTGGGCCAAAAAATCCGCCATATTCTGGATACCAAAATGCTGTCCGGCATTCTCTATGAGGCCGACTTGCGCTTGCGGCCCAACGGCGATTCCGGCTTGCTGGTCACGCATATCGACCATTACGAAGCGTATTTAAAAAACGAGGCCTGGACCTGGGAACATCAAGCCTTGGTTCGCGGCCGTTTCGTGGCCGGCGACGAAAGCTTAAAACACAGCTACGAAGCAATCCGCGGCCGGATTTTAGCCTTGCCCAGAGACCGCGAAGAGTTGAAAACCCAGGTGCGGGAGATGCGCGAAAAAATGCGCGACAACCTGGCCCCGAAAGACCCGGCGGTATTCGATCTAAAGCAAAGCCAGGGCGGCATCGCCGACATCGAGTTCATCGTCCAATTCGGCGTACTGGCCGAAACCGCACAGCAGCCGAGTCTGGCGACTTACACTGACAACGTCCGCCTGCTGGAAGGCTTGCAAAAGCATGGTTTTATTTCCCCGGTCGATGCCTCGCTGTTAAAACGAGCCTATTGCGCCTATCGCGATTACGGCCATCATCAGGTTCTGCAAGGCCTCAGCGCCACGGCGCACGGTGATGAGTTTCAAGAACTGCGCGCCGAAGTGGAACGGATTTGGCTACAGTTTATGCTCTGATGCTGACCGAATGAAAATGTAGGGGGCGAATTCATTCGCCCTATCAGCGGTTCCCTCGGCGAGTTGATTCGCCCCACATTGTAAAACCTGGAGCAATTTATGAAATATTGGTTACTGCTATGTTTGGCAGCATTCTCGACCCAGCTGGCCGCCAACGGCAGGCCCGGAAAATTCGACGCTTACGTGCTGGCTTTGTCGTGGTCGCCGACTTATTGCGAAGAACAACCCAAAGACCGCGAACAGTGCGGCAAAAAATTAGGCTTGGTGCTGCATGGCTTATGGCCCCAATACAATGTGGGCTATCCAAGTTTTTGCACCAAGGAAGCCTATGCGCCTAGCCAAGCGCAAGCATTTCCCGAACTATATCCTTCCGAATTTTTATTCGAACACGAATGGGAAAAACACGGCACCTGCTCCGGACTGACCCAAACCGGTTATTTTCAATTATCGCAAGCGCTGAAAGGCAAAGTAACCATCCCGGAAGACTACCAAAATCCGCAAAAACCTTTCAGAACCACCGCGGATGGACTGAAAAATGCCTTTACCGAAGCCAACCCGTGGTTGAAAAAACCAGCCATCGCCCCGTTCTGTAGCGGCGGGGGACGCTTCTTCAAGGAGATATTCGTGTGTCTGGATAAACGCGGCGCAGCAACCGGTTGCGGCGCCGACGTGGTGAAAAGCGCAGCGAAGTCTTGCGGGCAAAAGGATTTTTTGGTGCGCAATATTAAATAGCTGCGCTGGCTTTAGCGCGATTTTTTGACGATTGCCAGCCTCGCAACCGTAAGGTTAAAAGACGTAAACTGGCTATCCACTCTATCTAAACGGAGACGGCCATGCGTAGCGAAATCAACATTAGCCCCAAGGGTTTGCAAATCAGAGCAATCGCCGGCACTTACGTAGTGTTGTTGGCATTTACCTGCCCCAAAGCCTATTGCAGCGGTTTACTCGGCTTTGGCATCCGCCGCGAAGATCATGAGAACGGCGAAGTGACTTGGTTGCGCGGCTTGAAGCGCTTCGATCTACCCGGCGATGAAGGCTACAGTGTCAGCTCACGTTATCACCCGATCCAGAAATTTCATTGGGGCGACTACACCACCAAACCTGGCCGCACGTATACTTACACCCTACACGCCCTGACCGGAAAACCGGGCGCATTAAAGACTTTCGAATCCGTTGCAGTGCAAGTCCGTTGCGAACAACCGATCGCCGTCGGCAGCAAAGGACATGCCGTGCATTTTAATCGCAGCGCCGCCGCCAGCCAGGCTTTCGCGTCGCGTTTTCCGCACTTGCCGCCCGGCGAAATCGTCGATCAGAACGCGCGCCGCTGGCTATCGCGCGGCTTGGAGGAAGCCCTGATCGCCTATATCGATGCCGCCAAAGCTAAACAGGGTTTACATTTATTTTTATACGAATTGGCCAAAGACACGTTTTTCGAGGCTTTGAAACGCGCCAAGCTGCGCAAGGTTAAACTGGAAATTCTGTACGACGGCTTGCTGGACAGCAAAGGCGACGGCCCCGCGCTAGACGCGCTGCCGCAAATCAAAAAATACGGTTTAAAAAGCGTCTGCAAGGCCCGTACCGGTGCCGGCTTGAATATCTCGCATAACAAATTCATGGTACTCAGCAACGGCAAAGGCCAACCGATTTCGGTGTGGACCGGCTCCACTAATTTCACCGATGGCGCGATTTACGGGCAGTCCAACGTCGGTCACGTCATCAGCGATGCCACAGTCGCCAAACAATATTTAGCTTGGCATCAAGCCGTCTGGAAGAATCCCAGTTTACCGGGAGCCGATTCGCGGAAACTGGTGATGAGCTTAACCCAACCGCCGGCAACGACAGCGGCGGGATCGCATTTGGTACTCAGCCCGCGTAGATCAACCGAAGCCATCAGCGAATGCGCGGAATGGGTAAAAGCAAGCAAACGCCTGATCTGCTTTACCGCACCGTTTGCGATGCACGACGAACTGGAAGCCGCCCTAGTCACAGCACCTGCACACGTGCTGGGTTTGTTGAATACCCGCAGCGTAGTGGATAAAGCCTTGCACGACGCCCCCAACACCCAACTGGCGGCCAGCGCCGCCATTAACGAAAAATCAGTCCTGGAAGTATGGCAAGGCCGATTATTAGCCGAGTCCAAGCATCATTCCGGCGTACACGTGCATACCAAAATTCTGCTGGTAGACCCGCTCTCCGACAAGCCATTGGTCGTCACCGGCTCGGCCAACTTCAGCACCAACTCCTGCAAGTTCAACGACGAAAACCAGTTATTCATCATCGGCGATACAGCGGTTGCCGACGTTTATTTGGGCGAGTTTATGCGCATGTTCGATCATTACTATTTCCGCGACCATGTCAGCTGGATAGCTAAACAACAGAAAACCGATCCCAAAGCCGGTTTTTTGGACGCCACCGATCAATGGGCTTTGCGCTTTTTCGACGGCGGCGAGCGGGAGGCGGCACGGTTGGCATTTTTTGGTTGAGCTTGGAGTATTCGGAGCGATTCGATGTTTAGAAAGATTGGTGCAGTTGTTGTTCCATAAAAACCAGACTGCAATTCGCCCGCCGTGGGCCGACGTAGGTACGGTGAGTTTACAAACCGCACCCTTCTGAAGGATGCGGTGCATGCTGTATACGGCAGCCTACGTTTTAACGCATCTGATCCAATTAATTTCCGCGCTTGGACCGCCCAAAGCCAACAAACCCCGCCAAGGCAGTACCGAACAACCAGACGGCGGCGGGAACCGAAACCGCAGCGGGCGTGGCGATAAAGCCGTGCGCACCACTAGCATCGAGAAAATAGCCTGCCACCTGGCCGTTATTATTAATACCGTAGGCATAAGTGCCGTTTGTGGCATCGGGCACATCCAGAGCCTCGAAGGTACTGCCGTTATAGACGAAGCCCTTATCTCTATTGGCCGCAAAATCGTAGAAATTCCCCACCACGTGGCTAAGATCATTGATGCCGTAGGCAAATGTGTAAGTTGTGTTAGGCGCATCAAAGGTCTTGTAACTGCTACCGTTATAAATAAAACCGTGATACCCGTTCTGATCCAGAAAATAGCCGGTAGTTTGGCCGATATTGTTGATGCCGTAAACATAAGTGGTGCCGCTCTGTGAATTGGGAGCGTCAAGGATTTTGTAATTACTGCCGTCGAAAGTGAAACCATGATAGCCGGTGTCGTTCCAAATAAAACCTGCGGCCTGACCGGCGTCATTGATGACATATCTGAATATTGAGTCTGCGCCCGGTACGTCTCGAGTCTGGTAACTGCTGCCGTCGTAAACGAAGCCATGCCTCGCTCCGTCGTAGTGAGTTGTTCCGGACACTTGCCCTCCAGCGTTAACGCTGTTCGCATCCGTGTAGTATGTATTGGGAACATCGAGCGTAGTGTAGCCGGCGCTGGTGGATACGAAGCCATGGTAGTGATTGTATCCAGCAGGGTTGGTGAAATATCCGACGACCTGTCCGCTGGCATTGATGCCGAACACAAAGGTTCCGCCTGTTCCGAGAGCGTACACTCCGGCAACGGCGTCGGGTGCGTCAAAATAGCTGTATGTATAAGAAGCCATGGCCTGGGTTGCGGGCGTCAGGGCCAGCAATCCTCCACTAAAGACCGATAAAACAAGATGCTTTCTACTATTGTATTCCATGTATTGATTACCTTTTACTTTGCTCGAACACGTAAAATATCTATCATTTAAACTGATGGGATCGCGATTTTCCATGATCGAGTTTATGACGTCAAATGCAACCCCATCTTTACCAAGCTTTACCTTTCCAGTATTGCCAACAAAGATACCAAAGCATAAACTCCCCTCAGGCTTGGCAGACGATTTGAGCTAGCGCTCCCGCACTCCGCAAGCCACCTCCTGCTATCCGCTGTCGAAGCCATCGCCACTACTGCTGGTCGGGAAAATATCCGTAACCCCAAAGTAGCCATTGATTAGTGCCATGCCGCAATCTCCCGATTCATCGTTAAACCGCCAACGTCTGCGCTGGCTCATCGTGTTTTCTCTGGTTATCGCGGGTGCCCTCGGCGGCTGGCATTTTCTCAAACAACCCAAAAATGCCGACCAGGACCACGTCGATAGCGTGGAAGTGACCCTGGGCGATCTTGAAGAAAACGTCACCGCTCAAGGCAAACTGGAACCCAAGGAATACGTGGATGTCGGCGCACAGGTCACCGGCCAGTTGCAAAAAATCTACGTCAAAATCGGCGATAACGTCCAGGCCGGCCAGTTGTTGGCACAAATCGATCCGCGCATCTACGCCGCTCGCGTGGCCGCCGACGAAGCCAATATCAAGAACTTGCAGGCGCAACTAGCCGGCCAACAGGCTCAAGTAGTGTTTGCTCAACAACAATACGATCGTAACCGCGAGTTGCTGCAAAGCAAAGGCATCAGCGTCCAGGATTTTCAGAATAGCGAGTTCACCTTAAAAAACGCCAAAGCCACCGCCGAATCACTGCAAGCGCAAATCGAACAAGTGCAATCGACCTTAAACGGCGACAAGACCAACCTGGGTTTTACCAAAATCTTTGCCTCCATGGACGGCACCATGGTCGATCAGAAAGCCCGCGAAGGCCAAACCTTGAACGCCAACCAAACCACCCCGACCATCCTGCAACTGGCCAAGCTGGACACCATGACGGTGCGCGCCCAGGTAGCGGAGGCCGATGTGATGCGTTTGCGCTCGGACATGCCGGTGTATTTCACCACGCTGGGCTCCGGCGAACGGCGCTGGCAAGGCACGGTGCGACAGATTTTGCCGACGCCGGAAGTGATCAATAATGTGGTGCTGTACAACGTATTGGTTGATGTGGATAACCGCGACCGGCAGCTAATGACCGGCATGAGCACGCAAATGTTCTTTGTATTGGGCAAGGCCGAACAAGTGCCGCTGATTCCCGTCAATGTCCTGGGGCCGCGCCAGCGTAACCAGGATCAAAACGACGGCCACGCTTACCAAGTGAAAGTGCTTACCGAGCAAGGCCCGCAAGACAAAATCGTACAAATTGGCTTGAGAACCCGGCGCTTCGTGCAAGTACTGGCAGGTCTAGCGGCAGGCGACCGGGTGCAAATCCCGGCCGGTAAAGAGGATAAAGCCAAAAACCGCAAAAAAGACCAAGGCTATCCCGGTGCCGGAGTCCCCAGACTATGAGCGCCCTGCCCCTGCTGGAACTTAAACATATTCAGCGTTTTTATCCCAACGGCGACAGCATTGTCCGCGCCTTGGACGATGTGTCTTTGACCATCTGGCCCGGCGAATTTGTGGCCATCATCGGCCAGTCCGGTTCCGGAAAATCGACGTTGATGAATCTGATCGGCTGCCTGGATAAGGCCGACGTCGGCAGCTACCGGGTGCTGGGCCAGAGCGTTGCCGAGCTAGATGCCGATCAACTGGCAGCGCTGCGCCGGGAAAGTTTTGGTTTTGTGTTCCAGCGTTACAACTTGTTGAACACCGCCAGCGCCGCCGAAAATATCGAAATCCCCGCCCTGTACGCCGGCCTAAACAAGCCTGAGCGCCGACAGCGGGCTTTGCAACTGCTCGGCAAATTGGGCTTGGCAGACCGCAGCGAACACAAACCCATGCAACTCTCCGGCGGCCAGCAACAGCGCGTTGCTATCGCCCGCGCTTTAATGAACGACCCGCCGGTAATCCTGGCCGACGAACCCACCGGCGCGCTGGATAGCCAGAGCGGCACCGAAGTGATGGCCCTGTTAAAAGCCCTACACCAGGAAGGCCGCACCATTTTACTGATTACCCACGACGACAAAGTCGCCGCGCATGCCCAGCGCATTGTGCACATCGCCGACGGTAAAATCGTCAGCGACGGTGTAGCCAATCGCAACGGACAACGGCTGGCGCCAGCCGCGCATCGCGGCATCGGCGCCGCCGGCCTGCT
>NZ_JANIBL010000015.1 GCF_024505055.1 Methylomonas rosea | reverse complement strand
ATTGGTCTGTACCGCTTTGCAGATTGCCATTGCCCAGCGGCAACCGCCACCGGGTCTGATCGTGCATTCTGATCGTGGCAGCCAGTACGCCAGTCACGAGTACCGGGAGTTACTGACGCGCCATGGCTTCCAAGGCAGCATGAGTCGCAAGGGCAACTGTTGGGACAATGCGGTCATGGAGCGATTCTTTCTCAATCTGAAAATGGAGCGAGTCTGGCGCCGCCAGTATGCCAACCACAGCGAGGCCATTCGCGACGTGACTGACTACATGGTCAATTTCTACAACAGTCGGCGCTTGCATTCGTCATTGGGTTACCTGTCGCCCAATGACTATGAAATGAAAATGGCAGAACAGCAACCTAATTGTGTGTCCGAAAAAAGTTGACCACTACAAATGTTAACCAAAAATATTTGAATCCTGAGTAAGAAAAAATGGCTACCAATCCGGTCATTGCTTTATTTAAAACAAGGCCGGATCGAACCAGTGACCTATTTATTGATAGACAACAAATACATGAGTAACCCCCATAAACGTCAGTCGGTATTGAGACCTATCATGATTGATCTTGAGGCGGTTTCGGAAGTCACAGGGCTTTCTGAATCTACCATCCAATCATTGATTCGTGCCGATGAGTTCCCTAAGCCTCGTAAAGCATCTGCACGCCGTTCCTGCTGGTTACTACGTGAAATTGAAGAATGGGCTGAATCGCGTCCTGTTTCCGATTTATTGCCCCCCCTAATACGGCAATAGGCGGACGCAACGGCAAACCTAAATCTCGAAACGCTTTGCCAATGACTCAAGATGCTCTGACAGATTAAAGAGCCATAGGCGTTTTTCATCGTCATATTGATGCCGATTATAAGTTCCCACCACACCGGGTAACATATGACCGAGAATCGTTTCACCTACGGAATCTGGACATCCTAATTTTGCAAGCAAGGTGCGTGACGTCCGTCGCAAATCATGCGGTGCCCAATGAGTCACCGTTAATCGAGGCCTCACCTGCTCAGGGCGAATCTGACTATAGGGTTGCCTATAAAATACCTGTTCAGTGACGTATTTTTGTTCGATGTGCCCCACTTTATGACGGGATGGAAATAGAAAACCGTCGCCATATAACTTCTTCCGCCGTAAAACTACGGTCAAACCTCTACCGAATAAGGGCACACTTTGATCTGTAGCAGTTTCATGTCGGGCGTTTTTCGTTCTAATTTTCGGTATCGTCCACCAAACTTGGCCACCCTCTTCACTAATTTCAGTTCCTGACATGCCAACAATTTCTGAGCCGCGAGTTCCGGTCCAAAGATATAACATTAAAACGTCAGTAATTATCGGTGCGAAATTTGGAAGCCAAGCAATCAATTCACCGATTTCGTCTTCAGTAAGTACGCGTTTGACCACGCCGATGTTCTTACCTTCTATGGTCTTTCCTTTTGATCTAATTTTTCCACGTAAAATTAAGCGCCACCAATTTACTGCAGCTTCAGGTAGTCTACCGGCATCCATTGCATAATCCCATGCAGCTCCTAACTCACATCGTAATTTTCCAGCCTGCACGGGCGATATTGCGGCGTATTTTTGAATCAAATCAAAAGCCATTGCGCGGGTAATTGCAGTGGATGGTAAATCCGCCATATCACCCAGCATTGTGTTAAACATTCTAGTAATTTCAGTAGAACCTTTTTTGGCTCTGTGACGACAAACATGGAGCTATTGTCAAATCTGGTGTTCAGGGCTAAATCAAGCGGCGATCCGGTCAGTGGTATCGACTTCAATGCCATCCTTGAATGGGATGCCGGTAATCACTTTGGCAAGATAATCAAATCCTCGCTGGCGACGCCAGGTTTTCTCGGCTGATTGACCCAGTTTAAACAGCATGTGCAGCATGCCATCCCGCGAGAGACAGCCCTTGGCTCGGGTAGTCCGGTGCCGGATGGTGGCGAAGGTCGATTCAATGGGGTTGGTCGTTCGGATGCGTTGCCAGTGCTGTGCCGGAAAGTCATAGAACGCCAATAGTTCATTTCGATCCTTGTACAAACACTCAACCGCCTTGGGATATTTGGCCTCAAACAGCGTGGCAAACTGATCGAATGCCTGCTCAGCATGCTGTTGGGTGTCAGCCTGCCAGATGTCGTAGAGCGATTGCTTCATCTTCGGCTGTACCGATTGCGGCACACGGTTCAGCACATTGTTCATCTTGTGTACCCAGCAGCGTTGCTGCCGGGTGTCGCTGTAGACTTCGTCCAGCGCCGACCAGAAGCCCATCGCGCCGTCGCCTATGGCCAGCTTAGGGGCATTCATGCCGCGCGCCTTCAGACCTTGCAGCACTTCCCGCCAACTCTGCGTCGATTCGCGCACGCCGTCTTCAATCGCCAGAAAGCGCTTCTCGCCGCGCTCATTGACGCCGATGATGACTAAGGCACACAGTTTGGCGTCTTCCGCTCGTAAACCGCTATAGATGCCGTCGGCCCACACATAAACCCATTGGTCACGATCCAGGCGAGTCGCTCGCCAATCGGTATATTCGGCTGCCCAATCGCGTTTTAAACGCGCCACGGTACTGGCCGATAGCCCCTTGGCTTCCGAGCCCACCAACACTTCCAGCGCCGCTTCCATTTCACCCGTGGAAATGCCTTTCAGGTATAGCCAGGGCAACGCGGCAGACAGAGAACGTGTCTTACGGACATACGGCGGTACCAGAGCCGAACGAAAGGTAGCGCTTTGGCCGTCTTTCGCCCGAACCTTCGGCACTTTAACGGATACGGGGCCGATGCCGGTCTGAATCTCACGTTCCGGCTGATAACCGTTGCGGACCACCGCTGCCCGGCCATTGTTCAGCTTCCGCTCGCTGAAGGCTTCCAGATAGATCGCCAATTCGGCTTCGATCGCTTGCTCAATCAGCTTGCGCGCCCCTTGCCGAATCAGGTCGGTCAAAGGATCGGCGTTCTCTTCTCGACTCGACAGGTCGATTACATTACTCTTCTTCATCGTGGCGTATTCCTCGGTTGATCGTTTTGTTTGGTCACAAATAATCAACCAGATACGCCGCTTCTCTTCAACTCCAAACACCAGATTTAGTTATAGCTCCAAACATGTCCAGTTAAATATTCATCACACAGCACACGTACTGTATAAGCGTTTTCAGAATTTGCCGCCTCTCGTTTTAATATTAAAGCTTTTGCCTCTAATTTTGCTTGCTTCGCCTCTAATACAGGATCACTACCAGAATCACGCTGGTTTTTCAAAGCTTCCCAAGCGACAATAGCCGCTGGAAATGACATTGACGGCCAATGACCGATGGACACCTGCCTAAGGCGTCCATCAACAGTACTTCTATATCGATAAAACCAAGTTCTCACCTTTGCCATGGCAGACAAACGCAGTCCGGGGTAATCGTCAAAAGCCATATGCTGTCCTGGCTGCAAAGCTTTAGCGGTGCGGGCATCGAATTGCATTTTAGTATAGGTTTTTTGTTGATCGATGACACGAGTATAACTCGAAAAAACCTATACTAAAACCTATACTAAACAGCAAAGTGCAGGGAAGTTTTGAAAAGTGCAGTTGGCGCAAACATGACTCACAGCATAGAACAATTATCTATTATTTCATTAGTTTACGAATGAATCTCCAAACAAAACAAGGCAGCAAGCAAGACACTGAATTGCAACACACCCCGATGATGCAGCAGTATTTTCGCATCAAATCCGGTCAGCCGGACACGCTGCTTTTTTATCGGATGGGCGATTTTTACGAGCTGTTTTTCGATGATGCAAAAAAGGCTGCGCAGTTATTGGATATTACGCTGACCGCACGCGGCCAGTCCGGCGGTCAACCCATTCCGATGGCCGGCATTCCCTATCACGCCGCGGAAAACTATATTGCCCGTTTATTGAAACAAGGCGAATCGATAGCCATTTGCGAACAGATCGGTGATCCTGCCAAATCCAAAGGGCCGGTGGATCGCAAGGTCGTACGCATCGTCACCCCCGGCACCGTCACCGATGAAGCCTTACTGGAAGATCGCAAGGACAATCTGCTGGTGGCCTTGGCCGTATTCGACAAGTTCTTCGGACTGGCCTGTCTGGACTTAGGTAGCGGCAAATTCACGCTGCAACAATTGGACAGCGAAACTCAGCTGCTGAGCGAAATCGAGCGCTTGAATCCGGCGGAACTGCTGTATAGCGAAGATATCAAACTTCCGTCCGCCATCAAGGAACGCCGTGGCTTATGTAAGCGTCCGCCCTGGCATTTTGATTTGGATAGTTGTCGGCTGTTGATTTTAAAGCAGTTCAATAGCCACGACTTGAAAGGTTACGGTTGCGAGCATTTGCCGGCGGCGATTTGCGCGGCGGGTTGTTTGCTGCAATACGTGCGCGATACCCAGCAAAGCGCCCTGCCCCATATTCAAGGCATTCGGGTCGAAAACTGCGACGACAGCATCAGCCTGGATGCCGCCAGCCGCCGTAATCTGGAGTTGGATAGCCATCCTAGCGGCCAACTGCAATATACCTTGCTGGGCGTCTTGGACAAGACCGCCACCGCGATGGGCAGCCGCTGCTTGCGGCGTTGGATACACCGGCCGTTAAGGGATCATGCTGTTGTAAATGGCCGGTATGCCTGCGTCGCAAGTTTGTTGGTCAATCAGTTATATAAGGATCTGCAAGGCAGCCTGCGTCAGGTTGGCGATATAGAAAGGATCAGCTCGCGCATCGCTTTGAAGTCGGCGCGGCCGCGCGATCTGCTGGTTTTACGGCACACCTTGGCGGTTTTGCCGCAGCTGCAAACACAGCTGGCGGATAGCGACAATCCGCATCTGGAACATCTGCGCGCACAATTGCGCGAACAGCCGGAAATACTGGCGTTGCTGCAACGCGCCATCATCGACAATCCGCCAGTGCTGATTCGCGACGGCGGGGTGATCGCCCCCGGTTATCACCCGGAGTTGGACGAACTGCGCAATCTCAGTCAGAACGCCGACCAGTTTCTGATCGATATGGAACAGCGGGAGCGGGCCGCTACCGGCATCGCCACGCTGAAGGTGAATTACAACCGGGTACACGGTTATTACATCGAGATTTCCAACGCCCAAGCCGACAAGGTGCCGGTGCATTACACCCGCAAGCAAACGCTGAAAGGTGCGGAGCGTTACATCACCCCGGAACTGAAGTCGTTTGAGGATAAGGTGTTGAGCGCCCGCGAAAAATCACTGTCCTTCGAGAAAGCCTTATACGATCAGTTGCTGGATACGCTGGGCGAGGCCTTACTGGATCTACAGCATTGCGCCAACGCCTTAGCGGAACTGGATGTGTTGGTGAATTTCGCCGAACGCGCCGAAACCTTAAACTTGTCGCAACCGGTGTTGGATCAACAGCCGGGCATCGATATTGTCGCCGGCCGGCATCTGGTAGTAGAAGCACTCTCCAGCATTCCGTTCGTCGCCAACGACCTTGATTTTTCGACAGAGCGGCGGATGCTGGTAATCACCGGCCCGAACATGGGCGGTAAATCGACTTATATGCGCCAGGCCGCGCTGATTGTGCTGATGGCACACATCGGTTGCTACGTGCCTGCGCAATCGCTACGCTGCGGACCGATAGACAAGATTTTCACGCGTATCGGCGCCTCCGACGATCTGGCCAGCGGCCGTTCGACCTTTATGGTGGAAATGTCGGAAACCGCCAACATACTGCATAACGCCACCAGCAACAGCTTGATTTTGATGGACGAAATCGGCCGCGGCACCAGCACCTTCGACGGATTGTCGTTGGCTTGGGCCTGCGCGGATTATCTGGCCCGCCATACCCAGGCGTTCACCTTGTTCGCTACCCATTATTTCGAATTAACCACGCTGGCCGAAGAACAAGGCAATATTCACAACATCCATTTGGATGCGATGGAACACGGCGACAAGATCGTGTTTTTACACGTCGTCAAGGACGGCCCCGCCAGTCAGAGCTACGGTTTACAAGTTGCGGCGCTGGCCGGCGTGCCGCAAAGCGTGATTGCCAACGCCAAAAACAAGCTGGCGCAATTGGAAAACACCGCTTACATCGAGCTGCAAAATCATAGCGAAATCAACCAATTCGACTTATTCACCAGCCAGGAATGCCACCCGGCTGTCGTGCTGCTGGAAGAACTCGATCCCGATCATTTAAGTCCGCGGCAAGCGTTAGACGCCATATATCGCTTGAAAGCGCTGCTAAAAACCAACAAGCGTTGATAGCGGCACGCAGCATCGTTCAGACGATTTACCTCGTGCAGCCGGGCAGTTAACGGCCGAAAACCTTGTTTTACATTAACTAATTGCGATTGCAACTAGTATACTTTCCCAAGTATTTCCACTTTGCACAGTAAATTCCATGGCGACACGCCACTTCGAAAAATCATTGATCGTCACGCTGCTGATCGTGCTCTCGGTCGGCTTAAGCTACACGGATGCTCTGTGGCGCTTTGATCGCTGGATTTACGATGCCCAACTTAAGCTGCTGGCCACACCGGCTTCAAAAGATATTGTCATTATCGAGGTCGATCAGAAAAGTCTGCAAAAGCTGGGGCGCTGGCCCTGGCCTAGAGATATTCACGCCCGCCTGCTGGAGACGCTGGCACCGACAAAACCGAAGGCCATTGGCCTGGATTTTATTTTTTCCGAAGCGGATCGGCAGCATCCGGAACTGGACGCACGCTTAAGCCGTGCGCTAGCCAGTAATGGGCAGGTCGTACTGCCGGTTATTATCGAACACAACGGCAATAAGATAGTGGAAACACTGCCCTTGCCGGACTATGCCAAACATTCTGTGCTGGGGCATGCCAACGTCGATTTGGATAAGGACGGGATCAGTAGGAGCATTTTATTGCAGTTATCCTTGGGCGACTCGCAGTGGTCGGCGATGCCGCTGGCTATTTATGCTCTGAGCCATCCGGAAATACTTACCGATTTACCGGGCTTACGGACCGAACCGTCTGAAGAAGGCGTACATGGCGACTATCGGGTGTGGTTGCCGTTCTTTGCTCCCGGCAGCGATTTCATCAGGGTTTCTTATTTGGACGTGCTGTCGGGCGCTGTGTCCGGACAATTATTCACCGATAAATACGTACTGGTCGGTCTGACCGCCAGCGGCATAGAACGCGATCTACCGGCCCCGTTGGCCGTCGGTGATCGGCCCATTAGCGGCGTGGATTTCGTCGCAGCCGGCTTGGATGGCCTGATAAAGCAAACCCTTTGGCAGCCGTTACCTGGCCATTGGCAATTCCTGTTAAGCCTGGCGATAGCCGGTATCGCCATCAAGATCAGCACTTGTTTTTCACTGCGCTGGCTGGCACTGGCTGTCTCTATGCTATCCATGGCAATTTTATTGTTTTGCTTGGCCTTACTGCATACCTGCCATTATTGGTTTGCACCGTCCGTGGCATTACTGGTGTTGATACTCAGCTATCCGCTACGCAGCTGGCGGCATTTTGAGAAACTGATCCAGTCCTTATTCGCGGAACGAAAACGCGCCTATATCACCTTAAATGCTATCGTTGATGGCGTAATAGCCACGGACAGCAAAGGCTCAATCGAATACATGAATGCCGCCGCCCTGGATATCATCGGCAGCAAACGTCCCAAGACCGCCAGCCAAAATATCGACGACATTTTTAGCCTGGAAATAGACGGCAAACCCCATCGAATCGCTGAATTGATCCAACAAAGCGTAATCAATCAGGGACCGTTGAAAATCAGCAATACTCGCCTATCCATTTCCGACCACTACGCGATGAACGCCAATCTGACTATCGCCCCTTTGATAGGCAGTCGGGGCGCACTGATGGGCACAGTGTTGACGATCAACGATATTGGCGAGCGGATGCTCATGGCAAAAATGCTGCTGAAAAAAGCCGAAGAACAAACCGTAATGCGAGAATTGATTAACCGGACTGAACAAGTCAGCTTGGCCAAAAGCCAATTTCTGTCGCAAATGAGCCATGAATTGCGCACACCACTGAATGCCATTATCGGTTTTGCGCAGCTGATGCAAATGGACGACCCTGAGCATCCTTTGGCCGAAACTCACCTGGACTCGGTCAATGAAATATTGAAGGCCGGTCTGCACTTACTGGGGCTGATTAACGAGCTTTTGGACCTGGCTAAAATCGAATCCGGCAAAATCAGCGTGAATATCGGCAGCATCCACTTGACGGAGCTGATCAAGGATTGCCAAACCCTGATCACACCCTTGGTACAAAATAAAGGCCTGGAACTAATTGTCGATAATCCCTTGCCAGAAGACATTGAGCTGAAAGCAGACCCGAAACGCGCCAAACAAATTTTATTGAATTTTCTATCCAACGCTGTGAAATATAACCGCCCCAACGGTTCCATCAACCTGAGCAGCAGCCGGGTGGACGATACTCGGGTAAGAATTTCTATTACCGATACCGGCAATGGTCTGGCGGAGCAACAGCAGCAATTGTTATTCCAATCGTTTCAGCGCCTGGGCGCGGATAATACCGACATAGAGGGCACCGGTATTGGACTGGCCATTACCAAACAACTGGCGGAATTGATGAATGGCAGCGTCGGGGTTAGCAGCACACCTGGGGTAGGCAGCACGTTTTGGGTGGAGTTGCTGATCCGTTAAGCGGCTTGGACTAATATCTGAGACGGGTGTCAGTGTGATAACCGGTGATTTCTAAGATTCGGCAAGCCCGCTACGCCGAATGTAAAGGGAACTTGGCGTTTACTTAAGCTAATTAGTCGCTATCAAACCCTAACACAAATAAGCTCTTGACTCTGACAACAATTAAATGCCGTCTATACTTACACGCTAAATTTCAATACCGCCCGTGCGGCTATTGATGTCCCAAAACACCGTTTGTCGAGGCCATTATGAAACATCTTTTCGCCTGTTGGAGCTTGGGTCTAGCCCTTTGCATATCGAGCGCGGTATCGGCCGATGAAGCAGTCATCGGTTACATCAAAACCATCAACGATCAAACGACTATCGACGAGAGCAGCGGCCCGATCAAAGCCAGTCTTGGTTCGCCGATACATGTCGGTAACGTCATCAAAACCGACGAGAACGGCGCCGCCGGAGTAACACTGAAAGACAATACCATTTTGTCGATCGGCCCGAATACCGAATTAAAAATAGAAGCGTATCAATTCGAACCGCAACAGGACCAATTGCAATTAAACGCCAGTTTACTAAAAGGCACCCTGCACTATATTTCCGGCGTCATCGCTAAGCTCAAGCCGGAAGCGGTGACGGTAAAAACCCCAACCGGGGTGATTGCGGTAAGAGGCACGCGTTTTTTAGTCAAGATTGAAGAATAAGCCGAGTATTTGCCATGACGACAATTTCCCTACCCAAAACCCTAACATTCGCTATTGCACTTGCGTTAACCGGTTGCGCCAAATCTTATTTGGTATTGTTGGAAGATCACGACGGCTCAACCGGAAAAGTGATTTTCAGCGGCGCCGGCAGCGAAACCGTGGTCGAACAAGCCGGTTATGGTGCGGCGCTGGACAACTCCAAAACCGTATTCAAAGTCGAACCAGAAAAGATCAATAACGACTTTGGCAGAGCCTTGGCTTCCGAACCGGTATTGCCGGAGATATTTTTATTGTATTTTGAGACTGGCGGCACCAAGCTAACCGAAGAATCGGCAGCCTTGATTCCGAAGATCATCGAAACCGCGAGTAAGCACCCTGCCGCCGATATTTCAGTGATCGGTCACACCGACACGGTGGGCGACGCGGGCAAAAACGAAAAATTGGCGAATGAGCGTGCCATTCAGGTCAGCAAGTTATTCGATGCCGGCAAGATGGATGTCAAAGAAGTCGCCGTCACATCGCACGGCGAAAAGAATTTGTTGATCAAGACCGGCGATGAAACGCCCGAACCGCGAAACCGTCGGGTAGAAGTGACGATCCGATGATTTTCTAACACATAAAACCGCCGGCACGGTAGCTGGCGGTTTTTTCGTATTCTCTTATTCGCTGGTCAGCACTTTTGCCAATTGCGCGGCAGGTACATAACCGGGCAGGATATTGCCTTTTTGCGTGACTATCATCGGTGTGCCGTTCATACCGAACGCTTCGCCCAGCGCCATGTGTTCGTCCACTGGGTTTTCGCAGGTTTTTGCATCCAGATGTTCACCCTTCTTCGCGGCGGTTAAAGCTTTATTTTTGTCGGCGGCACACCAGACTGAGACGGCTTTTTTGTAGGAATCCGACCCTTTGCCGGCTCTAGGGAAAAACATGTAGCGTATCGTAATGCCCTGCGCCATATATTGATCGATTTCCGAATGCAGCTTACGGCAATAACCGCAATCGATGTCGGTAAAGATAGACACGACATGTTTGCTGTTTTCCGGTTTGAAGATAATCATTTTTTGTTCGCCGACTTTATCCAGCGAGGCTTTACGCACGTCAGCCAGCTTGGTTTCGGTGATATTTTTCTTGGCTTCGGCGTCGAATAATTGCCCTTGCAGTAAATATTTACCGTCTTCGGATGCGTAAAAGATATTGCCGCCCATGGACACTTCGTATAGACCTTTGACTTCCGATGGTTTCACAGAGTCGATCTGTCCCCCAGGCATAAACTCACTCAAGGCTTTTTTTATGGCGGCTTCGTCGGCAAATAGCGCCGGGCTAGTCAAAGCCAGTAGCGTCAAAGCCAGAGTATGTGTGATTTTTTTCATGTAATTACCAGGGAAGATTAGAAAAGAATGCGGTTGACCTCGACGCGGCTGTTTTGTTCAGCGTCATTGAAATAATCTGCCTATATCGAGAAACATAGCCAAGCCCATCAGCAGCATCAATAGCAGCATGCCGGCTTGTTGAAAATACAGTTGCATTCTTTCCGGAAGCGGGCTGCCTTTGATGGCCTCAACCGCGAAAAACAGCAAATGACCGCCGTCCAGCACCGGCACCGGCAGTAAATTCAACACACCGAGGCTGACGCTAACCAAGCCCAGAAACTTCAGAAACGCAGTAAATCCCATTTCAGCCGATTGACCGGCGTATTGCGCAATGCTGATGGGGCCACTCAAATTCTCGACTGAAGCGGAACCTACCACCATTTTTCCCATCATTTTTAGAGTCGTCACCGCATAAAACCAAACTCGCTTTCCGGCGACCGGCAGCGCATCCCACGGCGATAAGGCATGCGTCACCATCATGGAGTCCAACAAGTCTTTCGGTGCATCGACGCCGGCGCCGATTTTACCGACCGCCTTACCCTCGCCCTGCGGCTCGCTGCGCGGGGTAATGCTTAATGTTAATTGTGCGCCGCTGCGCTCCAACAATAATTTAATTTCGACATCCGGCCGGGCCTGCACATAATCCACCCATTGTTGCCAGTCGGTAATGGCGGTGCCGTCCGCGCTGAGAATTAAATCCCCGCTTTGTAAACCGGCTTGCTTGGCAACACCATCGTCAAGCAGCTTGCCGATAACGGGCTTGATAGTCGGTACCCAAGGCTTCAGACCTAAACGCTTGTGTAGCGTTTCCGGGGTTTGTACATCCTGTTCTGCTAAGTGAATCAAGCGTACTTGTTGACTATCGTCTATTGCTTTAGTCAGCACGCTGATCTCGGTTTTACCGTCAATCGCCAAGGTCAACAAGGTATCCAGGGCTTCTATCCAGGTCGGCGTGGGGGTGTCGTCGATACTGACTATTTCGTCGCCTGTCGCAAAACCGGCTTGCTCGGCCAAAGATCCGACTTCCACCCCACCGATGACAGGTCTTACCCCGGCTTCACCGATTACCAACACCAACCAAAATAAAAACACGGCCAGTACTAAATTGGCGATCGGTCCGGCAGCGACTACGGCGGTTCTGGCCAGCAGCGGCTGCCGATTGAAGGCATAAGGCAAATCCTCGGCTTTAACCGCTTCTTCGCGTTCATCGACCATTTTTACATAGCCGCCCAACGGAATGGCAGCGACAACGAATTGGGTATCGTCGGGGCTTTTTTGCCAGGTAATCAGCGGCTTGCCGAAACCGATGGAAAAACGAATGACTTTGATGCCTACCTTGCGTGCCGCCCAAAAATGGCCGTATTCATGAAACGCCACCAGTACTGCAATGGCGACGATGAAATAAAACAAGGTATGCAAAGTATCCATTAACTAGTGTTTGAGTTCGGCGATCACTGCATTAGCAACGTCCCTGGCCTGCCGGTCGGCTGCCAGGACATGTTCGAGCGTATCGGCACAATCGGCTTTAAATTGGGCCATGCTCCGTTCTATGATGCGCGCAATATCGGTAAAGCGCACCTGCTCGTTCAAAAAGGCTTCCACGGCAATTTCATTGGCTGCATTCAAAACAGTCGGCATGATACCGCCCGCTTTGATAGCCTCGTAAGCCAATCTCAAACACGGAAAACGCTGCAAATCGGGCTGTTCGAAATCCATGTGTTTGACTTCGAAAATATTCAGCGGTGCGACACCGGAATCGAACCGTTCCGGCCAAGCCATCGCGTAAGCGATTGGCGTACGCATGTCGGGATTGCCCATTTGCGCCAGCACGGAGCCATCGACGTAATCGACCATGGAATGAATGATACTTTGCGGATGAATCACCACTTGAATCGCATCCGGGTCCATATTGAACAGCAGACAGGCTTCGATCAACTCCAGACCTTTGTTCATCATCGTCGCGGAATCGACCGAAATTTTCCGGCCCATATCCCATTTCGGATGCGCTACCGCTTGCTCGGGCGTAACGGTATCCAAATCGGCTATCGGCGTTTGCCGAAAAGGACCGCCGGATGCGGTCAACAATATGCGTCTTGCCTGTTTGGCAGTATGCCCGGTGGTATAACCGGCCGGCATGCATTGAAAAATCGCGTTGTGTTCGCTGTCTATCGGTAGCAGCGTGGCGCCGTTTTCGGCAACCGCTTGCATAAAAATTTGCCCGGACATGACCAAGGCTTCCTTATTCGCCAATAGCACCGTTTTGCCGGCTTTCGCAGCCGCCAAAGTCGGCAATAAGCCGGCTGCGCCGACGATAGCGGCCATTACCGCGTCGACATTGTCCAGGGTTGCAACCTGGGTCAAAGCCTCCGCACCGGACAATACTTTCATCCCGGCGACCGGCGAACCTGAGATTTTGTCTTTGAATGCCTGGGCGTTGTCCGGGTTGGCGACTACCGCATATTCGGGGCGATGTGCCAGACATTGTTCGAACAAGGCGTCGATATTCCCGTTGGCGGTTAATGCCACCACTTTGTATTGATCGGGATGGCGAGCTACGACATCGAGTGTGCTGACACCAATTGAACCGGTGGCGCCAAGGATGCAAATACCTTTCATGCAAATACGCTCCGTCCGATCAAAATGATGCCGGCATAAAAGAACGGCGCTGCAGCAATAATGCTATCGACTCTATCCAGAATACCGCCGTGTCCCGGCAGCAATGTGCCGCTATCTTTGACGCCTTTTTTGCGCTTGATCAGGCTAAAAAACAAATCGCCGTATATGGAAATCAACACGGTAAGTATCGACAGGATTGCCAAATCGATAGTCATCAAGACGGCTAATTCGGGTTGTTCTCCTTGAAAAGCGTCAAAACCGTAATACACCCTCAAACCGATCGAGCAGATTAGCGCGGATGCCAACGCACCATACATGCCCTGCACGGTTTTGCCGGGGCTGATTTCGGCTGCTAATTTGTCCTTACCCCATTTTTTACCGGCAAAAAATGCCGAAATATCAGCCGCCCAAATCAGTATCAAGAAATACAACACCATCCCTGGACCGTAATAGGCTCTTAATTTGCTGAGAAACATCCAGGCAGAAAGCAATACCAACCAACCGCTAAAAGTCTTGAGCCGCGACTTAAATTCGATGTTTAACAATTGCGGACCGGCTTTTCTGATCAAAACCATGGTTAATACCCAGAACAGCACCGGAGCGATCACAAACCATTCCAAAGCGTCCGAATAGTCTTTGATTTCCGGCCATTCCAGCGCCTCGCTCAGCAATTCCAACAATACCGTCCAATATGTGACACCCAGCATCGGCACGATCAGAAAGCTTACGAAAAGAATTTTCCGAGTAAGCGTGTTTACATCGGTCAAAGCCATCCATTCGAAGGCGGCTATCAGCGTAATTACGGCGATAAATAAGGAAAAATAAAGGGTTGGCAGTAGCAGGACTGCTGTGACGACCACGGTAGCCAGTACTAGCGCGGTTAAGATGCGTTTTAATAACATGTGTGTGGTTTTTTAATTATTATGGTTATAGAAAAATCCCTAGAGAACTCTGTTATCGATGACTTGTTCGCCGGTGTGCCCAAAACGCCTTTGCCGGCCTTTGAAGCTGCCGATAGCCTTTTCCAATGCTTGCTGATCGAAATCCGGCCAAAGCGCATCGGTAAAATAAAATTCCGTATAAGCCAGTTGCCACAACAGAAAATTACTGATTCGTTCCTCGCCGCCCGAGCGGATAAACAAATCAGGCTCAGGTAACTCAGCGGTGACAAGATATTGATTGACGAGTTGTTCGGAAATAGCTTGTTCGTCGATCTCGCCCGATTTCACCCCGGCGACGATTTGCCGCAACGCTTGGGTGATATCCCAACGTCCACCATAGTTGGCAGCGATCAGCAATGTCAATCCGTCGTTTTGTGCAGTTTGCCCTTCGGCAGTGGCGATTTTTTCCCGCAGTTTTTCCGGAAACGCGCTTTTATCGCCGATGATTTTCAGCCTGATGTTGTTTTTATCGAGCTTATCGACCTCGGATTGCAGCGTGTTC
This sequence comes from Methylomonas rosea, assembly GCF_024505055.1. Taxonomy (GTDB): domain Bacteria; phylum Pseudomonadota; class Gammaproteobacteria; order Methylococcales; family Methylomonadaceae; genus Methylomonas; species Methylomonas rosea. Next base: position 59,777 of record NZ_JANIBL010000015.1, on the reverse strand, counting down.
ATGAACAGTTCCATCAACAAACTCACTTCATCCTGCGGCCTACGCCAGTTTTCGCTGCTAAAAGCGAACAGCGACAGCACTTCGATGTTTTGCTTGGCACAATATTCCACGATCTTCCTGACCGCCTTGACGCCGGCATAGTGCCCCATGATCCTGGGCATCAAGCGCTTTTGCGCCCAGCGGCCGTTGCCATCCATGATGATGGCAATATGCCGTGGATTGCCGTTATTTATCGCCGGTTTATCGTTGTCAGCAACAGTCATCTCGCCTCTCGATTACATGGAAAGCAAATCGGCTTCTTTTTCTTCAAGATGCTTCTCTACTTCCTTGATGTATTGATCGGTGAGCTTTTGGATCTTTTCTTCGCCCTGCCGCGCGTCGTCCTCGGAAATTAATTTCTCTTTCAACGCATCTTTGATGGCTGCATTGGCGTCGCGGCGAATATTACGAATCGCTACCCGGCCTTGTTCCGCTTCGTTTTTGACGATTTTAACCAAATCGCGGCGGCGCTCTTCGGTCAGTGCCGGCAAGGGTAAGCGAATCACCGTGCCTTGCGTGGCAGGATTTAAACCTAAACCGGAAGACATAATGGCTTTCTCAATAGCCTGGATCATGCTCTTTTCCCAAGGCACGACTTTCAAGGTGCGTGCGTCTTCAACGGACACGTTGGCAACCTGCGACAACGGCGATTCGTTGCCGTAATAAGTCACGCTGATTTGATCCAGCAAACTGGGATGCGCGCGCCCAGTTCTGATTTTGGTAAATGCTTTTTGCAAGGACTCGATGCTTTTCACCATACGTGATGCGGCATCTTGTTGAATATCGCTGATCATTTTGTTAGTTCCTCTCGATTAGGGAGCCTATATCTTCACCGCGCATCAAGCGCATAATCGCTCCCGGCTCAAATACATTCATTACCCGCATAGGCAGATTATTGTCCCGGCACAAGACCAAGGCCGTGGTGTCCATGACATTCAAGCGTTGGTCGATGGCTTCGTCATAGGTCAGACGAGGATAGAATACTGCGTCCGCGACTTTATTCGGGTCCGCCGAATAAACGCCTTTGACTTTGGTCGCCTTAATCATCAACTCGGCGTCTATCTCGATGGCGCGTAAACTGGCGGCGGTATCAGTAGTAAAAAACGGATTACCCGTGCCGGCAGCGAAAATAGCCACTCTACCTTTTTCCAAATGCCTGACGGCCCGGCGACGGATATAGTCTTCGCACACCTGATTGATTTTCAGGGCAGTCATTACCCGAACAGGCTGCCCGAGATACTCCAGTGCATCCTGCATGGCCAAGGCATTAATTACCGTTGCCAACATACCCATTTGATCGCCGGTGACCCGATTCAGACCTTCCGATGCTTTCTCACCACCGCGCAAAATATTGCCGCCACCGATGACCAAGCCGACTTGGATACCTGCATCGCACAAGTCTTTCACTTCTTGAGCCAAGCGTTGCACTATATCCGGATCGATACTGCCGCCGCGTTCGCTCGCCAGTGCTTCGCCGCTCAATTTAAGTAAAATTCTCTGACAAATCAATTGACTCATAATCAAATATCCACCGTAAACATGGGTTAAAAGCAACGAACTGATATAAATAAACCCGGCGAACCGGGCTTATTAGGAGGCGTTTAGCCTCTAACTTGTGCCATTACTTCGGCGGCAAAATCTTCTTCTTTTTTCTCGATCCCTTCGCCCACTTCGAAACGAGCAAAACGCACTACAGCGTTGCCTTTGGATGTCAGCAATTTGCCGACGGTAACGCTGTCGTCCTTGATGAAAGGCTGACCCAACAACGTGACTTCCGCCAGGAATTTATTGATACGACCGCCAATCATTTTTTCAACGATCTCGGCAGGCTTACCACTTTCCAATGCTTGTGCAGCAAAAATTTCTTTTTCCTTGGCAATCACATCGGCCGATACTTGGTCGTCCGATACATATTCAGGTTTAGCCGCGGCAACATGCATCGCCACGTCTTTACCCAATGCGGGATCGTTTTTAGTCAATTCGACGATAACGCCAATTTTACTACCATGCAGATAAGCTGCTTGCCCGCCATCGGTGGTGGTGAATTTAACGAAACGGCGCACGGTAATGTTTTCGCCGATTTTAGCAATCAGAGCACGACGGGTGTCGTCTACGCTGACACCAGTGCTCAATACCATTGCTTGTAACTCTTCGTCGCTGTTGACATTCGCGCTCAACAGGCTGTTGACGACATCATTAGCAAAACCAATAAAATCATCGCCTTTGGCGACGAAATCGGTTTCGCAGTTAACGTCTACCATAACAACGGTTTTAGCATCATCGGAAACCTTAACGCCGATGATTCCTTCCGCCGCGATACGGCCGGATTTTTTATCGGCTTTTGCCAGACCGGCTTTACGCATGTTTTCAATGGCCAGTTCCATGTCGCCATTGGCTTCAACCAGGGCTTTTTTGCACTCCATCATGCCTGAGCCGGTACGCTCACGCAATTCCTTGACCATCGCCGCACTAATACTCATCATTTTTTCCTCAAATTTTATTAACTAAAAAAACGCCTCACAAAGGAGGCGTTTAAAAGACAGTCTGTTCTGAATACCAGATTCAGCGGCGCTCAACCGCTTCGGCCGAGCGCGTTTAAAACTTACGCTTCCGTTACGACTTCTTCTACAAAATCGTCGGCTTTGGCTGAAGCATCCATACGCAACGCTTTCGCTTCCAGCACAGAGGCTGAAGCACTTTGGCAGTACAAAGTCACTGCGCGGATAGAATCGTCATTACCTGGGATGACATAATCAATTTTTTCGGGCGAGTTATTGGAGTCAACCACGCCGACCACTGGAATACCTAGTTTTTTGGCTTCCATAATGGCATTTTTCTCATAACCTACGTCCAGAACGAAAATAGCGTCGGGAGTACCGCGCATATCTTTGATACCGCCCAAGCTGCGCTCAAGCTTTTCCAACTCGCGTTCCATTCCCAAAGCTTCTTTTTTGCTGAAACGTTGGTACAAGGTGCCGTCGGCTTTCATCGCTTCCAGTTCTTTCAAACGGTTGATGGATTTTTTAATGGTTTTGAAGTTGGTCAACATACCGCCCAACCAACGATGGTTGACGTAGGGCATACCACAACGCTTTGCTTCTTCGGCCACGACTTTACGCGCCGCTTTTTTGGTACCGACAAACAGAATGGTGCCTTTGTTGGCGGTCATTTGGCCTAGATAGTTCATGGCATCGTTAAACAATGGAAGCGTTTGTTCCAAGTCGATGATATGAATTTTGTTACGAGCTCCGAACAAGTATGAAGCCATTTTCGGGTTCCAGTAACGGGTTTGATGTCCAAAGTGAACACCCGCTTCCAGCATTTGACGCATTGACACTGCTGCCATTTACTTCTCCTAAAATTGCCGAATAATTCGGCGTTGGGTTACGCCTCCACCCGCCCCGATCAGTGACCGAAAATCTGAAATAGACTTTCAGCACCCCACCGACCGTGTCGACAAGTGTGAGTATTGGTTACATAGTGAACTTGCCTTTATACCATGATTAGAATTTCACAACAACTTCAAGTCTGATAGACTCCTATCGGCGTTTGCCTGAGAGAGCACTTGATTACTTAGCAAAAACGGGCCCGCACTCGCTTTTATCCCAATAATTAGCCACCTGCCGATGACTATTACCATAAAAACCGCCGAAGAAATCGACAAGATGCGCGTTGCCGGAAAACTGGCCGCCGAAGTACTTGAAATGATCGCCCCCCACGTCGTTGCCGGCATATCCACCGAAGAGCTTGACCAAATCTGTCACGATTACATAGTCGATGTGCAGCAAGCTATTCCCGCACCCCTGAATTATCGCGGCTTCCCTAAATCGATTTGCACATCCATCAATCAGCAGATTTGCCACGGCATTCCCAGCGAGAAAAAACTGAAGAATGGCGACATCGTCAATATCGATATTACGGTGATTAAAGACGGTTACCACGGCGACACCAGCAAAATGTTTTGCATCGGCGACGTCAGCCCTCACGCCAAACGCTTGGTCGACATTACCCACGAATGCCTGTTTTTAGGTATAGCGGAAGTCAAACCCGGCGCCCGCCTAGGCGATATAGGCCACGCCATACAAAAGCACGCGGAAAACAATCGTTATTCCATCGTCAGAGAATTCTGCGGCCACGGCATAGGCAAAAAATTTCACGAAGATCCGCATGTGATGCATTTCGGCAAACGCGGTGAAGGCGAGATACTCGAGCCCGGCATGATTTTTACGATAGAGCCCATGCTCAATCAAGGCAAACGCCACATGAAAATCCTCGCCGACGGCTGGACCGCGGTAACCAAAGACCGCAGCTTGTCCGCGCAATGGGAACATACGATTTTGGTAACCGATACCGGCTACGAGATTTTGACGCTGAGACAGGAAGAGCTGTGAGCCAGGCGCTGTTCACCGAAAACGATTTTCTCGACTGTTTCGCGGACGACAATCCGGTCGCCAAATTCAAAAATGCGATTAACGAGGAAAATGCGCAGTTAAAAATGCGCTTTAACCCTGACCAGGCGACCGTCGGCCTGCTGACCGAGAAAGCTCGCTTTATCGACAATCTATTGACCGCCTGCTGGCTGCATTTCCTCGACGCAGCCGCCAGCCGTCACAGCCTGATCGCGACCGGCGGGTACGGCAGAGGCGAATTGTTTCCTTATTCGGATATCGATATTCTGGTGCTGCTCGGCGCCGCCAACCCGATAGACTATCAACAGCAAGTATCCGGTTTCTGCAATTTCCTATGGGATATCGGTTTAAAACCGGGACTGAGCACGCGTAGCGTACCAGAGTGCCTAGCTGTTGCCGAGGACGACCAGACCGTATTTACCAACCTGCTGGAAATGCGCTTGATTACCGGCAACGCCGAACTATTTAGCGATTTAAAACACCAGGTAAATTCCGAAACACTCTGGCCATCGGAACAATTTTTTCCAGCCAAAATGGCTGAACAACAAAAGCGCTACAGCAAGTTCCACGATACGGCTTACAACCTGGAACCGAATATCAAGGAAGGTCCGGGCGGGCTCCGCGACCTGCAAGTAATCAGCTGGGTATTCAAACGCCACTACAACGCATCCTCTCTCAGAGAGCTGATCAAATACGGTTTTTTACCCAAATCGGAATACGATAATCTGATTACCGCTCGCGACATCCTCTGGCGCCTGCGCTTTGCACTGCACAATCTGACCAGCCGCTGCGAAGACAGATTAGTGTTCGATTACCAACGCGAGCTAGCCAGCCAGTTCGGTTACATCGACAAGAACGAACAACCCGACGTCGAGCAATTCATGCAGTTTTACTTCAAAACTGTCGTGGACATTGAGCGTCTGAACGAAATGCTGTTGCAACTACTGAACGAGAGACTGATCAGCAACAAAGAAAGCCTGGCACCCATACCTATCACCGCCAATTTTTCATCGATAGACGGCTATCTGGAAGTCAGCAACAAAGATGTTTTTCAAAAACAACCACTGGCTTTGCTGGAAATTTTTTTGATCCTGCAACAATCGCCTTCTCTGAAGGGCATTCGGGCCAGCACCATCCGTCTTATCCGCAAGAATCTGCACCTAATCAACGCCGAGTTCCGCACCAACAAGCAGGCCAATCGCCTGTTCATGGACATTCTCAGGCAGCCGCGCGGTATTACCAGCCAACTAAAGCGAATGAACCGCTACGGTGTACTCGCAGCTTATTTGCCGGACTTTGCCAATATCGTGGCGCGCATGCAATACGACCTGTTCCACATCTATACCGTGGACGAACACACTTTGTTTGTCATCCGTAATTTGCGGCGCTTCTCGCTGGCCAAACACAACAAGGAATTGCCGTTTTGCAATAATATTTTTTTACTAATTTCAAAGCCTGACATTTTGTACATTGCCGCCATGTTTCACGACATCGCTAAAGGCAGAGGCGGCGATCATTCCACGCTCGGCGAAACCATCGCCAACAACTTTTGCCAGCAACACGACCTATCCAGCCATGACACCAAGCTGATCACCTGGCTGGTTCGTCAGCATTTGCTGATGTCGATGACCGCACAACGCAAGGACATCAGCGATCCGGACGTCATCCACACCTTCGCACTGGAAGTCGGCAGTATAGAACGGTTGAATTATTTATATTTGCTGACAGTGGCGGACATTCGCGCAACGAATCCCAGCTTGTGGAACGCCTGGAAAGATGTATTACTGAAAGATTTGTATATTTCCACCCACCAAGCCTTGCATCGCGGCCTGCAAAATCCGGTGGCCCGCTCGGAACGGGTACAAGAAAACAAAAAAGAAGCTCGTGACGAGCTTTTGAAACTGGGTATATCCAAAACCAATATCACGCAGTCCTGGCAGCATCTTAGCGACGACTATTTTCTGCGCTATTCGGCAGACGAAATTGCTTGGCACACCATTGCCATCGCGGCCTGCCAGGAAAGCGAACTGCCATTGGTATTGCTGCGCCCGCAAACCCAGCGCGGCAGCGCGGAGATTTTCGTTTACACCCGCAACGAAGCGCAGATTTTTTCAATTTCGACCGCAACCCTGGACCATCTGGGCCTGACGATTCTGGATGCCAGAATCATCACCACCGCCGATCAGTACGTACTGAACAGCTTCCAAGTGCTGGAACAATCCGGCGAAGCCATTAACGACTTGTATCGGGAAGTGCATATCTGCACCTCGCTACGTCAAGGCTTGATCGCCAAAAAAGTTAAAGCCTCAAAGAATATCCACAAGCAATCCCGTCAGGCCCGGCACTTTCCGATTGAAACCAGCATCACCTTTCTGGAAGATCCGTCGCATAAACACACCGTTATCGAATTAGTTACCACGGATCGCGCCGGCCTGCTATCTACCATAGGCAAAGCGTTTACGGAGCTGGACATCCAACTCCACGATGCAAAAATCACCACGATAGGCAGTCGCGCGGAAGACATGTTCTACATCAGCGACCAGCAGTCAATGCCGATCACCGACGAGGATAAGAAAGCTCAAATACGCACCACGATGTTGCGATATTTGAGCCTGAAAAGCTAAAACCTTATCTGACCAGCAAACGTTCGCCGCGCGCCAATTTCGGCAGGCGGCCTTCCAACCCCATCGCGGCCTTCATCGCTTTATTGCGCGCGGGAGTAATGCGTTGGGCCAAACCCAGACCAAGATTTCTTAACAGTTTAATCGGCAAAATGTCGTTACTAAATGACCGATAAAACACATCCATCAAGGTCATCATTTTCAGATTCTCATTGCGGCGCATCGCTTCGTAACGCTGTAACACCGCCAGATCCGCAATGTCTTTGCCGCGTTTACGGGCATCGACCAGTATTTCCGCCAGCGCCGCGGCATCCAGCAAACCGATATTGACGCCCTGCCCGGCCAAGGGATTGATCATGTGTGCAGCATCCCCCACCAAAGCAACCCCTTGCTTAACATAGCTTTGCGCATGCTGTCGCTTCAGCGGGAAACTCGCCACACCCAACACTCGCTTCACCTCACCCAGGCAATCGGGGAAAGCCGCTACCAGCTCGGCCTGCAATTGCTCGTAAGACAAGGCTTGTAGACGCCGGACTTCATCAGGGGATTGATACCAAACGATGGAACCGTAATTGCCTGTCAACGGTAAAAATGCTTGCGGACCGCTGGACACAAAACGTTGCCAGGTAATGTCTTGCTGCGGATAGGCGGTTTCTATGTAAATCACCAACGCGTGCTGGTTGTAATCCCAGCTGGTCACACCCAAGCCCACTGCCTGCCGGACTCGCGACTGACCGCCATCTGCCGCAACCAGCAACTTTGCCTGAAGCACGCGACCGTCCGCTAATACCAACTCCGATTCGTGACCGTCGTAATTCATCTTGGTAATGGTTTGCGGCATCAGCAATTCAATATTGGCGAAACTTGGCAATCTATCCAGCAAGGCCCGCTGGGTGATACGATTTTCGACGATATAGCCTAGCTCGGGATAGCGAATATCATCGCTGTTGAAGGTGGTATCGCCGGCCGTTTCCCAAACCCGCATGCGCTTGAACGGGCAATAGCGCCGTGACGTTACACCTTCCCACGCACCGACGGCTTCCAGAATGTTTTTCGAGGCGATACTTAAGGCTGAAACCCTTAAATCATGCGGCTGTTCGCTAGAAAAAGCTTCTGGAACCTGCGCTTCTATCACAGCCACTTTTAACTCGCTACCGCCTAGGCAACAAGCCACGGCGGCACCCACCATCCCCCCGCCAACTATCACCACATCAAATTGTTCTTTCATATTTCTTCACAAAGTTTTAAAACTAAAGGCCAGACGAGAGAACAACGACGCCATCGGCTTTACGGAATGACAGAGGCAGCGCCACATGGTATGATTACAAAGTTTCGCCAACTGAAATTCCGAAGTTAATTAGGGGTTCTCGCCGCATGGGACGACTCTAACACGCAGCAGGCAGAAAAACCATAAACGGCACTATCGGTAAGGAAAATACCGGCTAGCGCATTTAATCAGTAAGAGAGGATCTGGATAGCAATGATTAAAAACGCCCAGAAAATTAACGCAATACACATGCTTTACGACGCTGATCTTTCCCAGGACAGCTGCGGTGTCGGATTTATCACCCGCAAGGACAGCAAACAGACTCACGAGCTCCTAGTCAAGTCGCATGAAGCCTTGTGTACCATTCCGCATCGCGGCGGCATGAGCGCTGAAGGAATAGGCGACGGCGCCGGCGTTAATATCGATTTGTCTTTGGCGTTTTTCCGCAAGGTCACAGGGGACAAAGGCCTGGAGCTGGGGCAATTCGGCGTAGCCAATTTTTTCTTCCCGGAAGACCACGCGCATTACGATTCAGAAGCACAGAAGCTGGTCGAAGAGCAGCTTCTGGAATTCGATCTGCCCATTATCAAATGGCGGGAAGTCCCGGTTGATAGCTCCGCACTCAATGCGGCGGCCTTGAAGGCTCAATTACCGATCAAACAAGTCATCTTCGGTCGTCCAAAATCCCTGAAAGACGCCAGTCACGAGGCTTTTGAAAGACATATTCAGTCCGCGCTGTTAACGATAGAAGCCAACGGCTTTACTCGCCCGGAACTGAAAGGCTTTTATCCGTTGTCGATGAGTTCCCGCACCCAGGTTTATAAAGGCCGCCTGAACTCGTTCGAAGTAATCCCTTACTTTGTCGACTTATACGACGCCGACCACGAAATCAGCACGCTATTTTTCCACACTCGCTTTTCGACAAATACCGCGCCGGCGACAATGATGGCCCAGCCGTTCCGTTACATGGCGCACAACGGCGAGTTGAACACCGACAAGAAAAACCGCCTAAGCGAAAACGCCATCGCTCGGCAAAACAACAAACACGTGGTATTTCCTTGCGGCCAATCGGATTCCGGTCGCCTGGATCAAACCCTGACCCGCCGTATCAACGAAGATCAGCTGGATATCGTCACCGCCATTTTGGCGATGATGCCGCCTGCCTGGGAAAACGATACCACCCTGTCGGCAGACGTGCGCGCCATGCTGGAATATTTCAGCCTATACGAAGAGAAAAACGACGGCCCGGCAGCGCTGATCTTCAATGACGGTATTCGCGTCGGCGCCCGCCTGGACCGCCTGGGCTTAAGGCCATTGCGTTCTGTCGAAACCGCTGAGTATCTGGCAGTCATGTCCGAAGCTGGTCAGATCGATTTCCCACCTGAAAAAGTGCTGAGACGCGGCCGTATCGAAGCCGGTGGCATGCTGTATTTCGATCATAACACCGGCAAGTCATACGACAGCCATCAAGTTATGGAGCGCTTAGCCAAGGAAAGAGACTATAAAGCGCTGCTGAAACAAAGTTGCATTCACATCAGCGAATTACCCAAAGTAGAGCTTGCGGAACTCAGCAACGAGCATGAACTTAATATCGATCAACGCCATACAGCCTATTCGCTGAACCAGGAAAGCTTTAAATTTTTGCTGGACCCTATCCTGCAAACCGGCTTGGAAAAGGTCTCGGCGATGGGTTACGGTCTGACCCCGAACGCTTTGAGTGCCTCTGAAGGCGGTATGTCGCGTTATTTCAGCCAACGCTTTGCTCAAGTTACCAATCCGCCACTGGACTCCCTGCGGGAAAGCGACGGCATGACCTTGCGCGTAGCCTTGGGTGCCAAGCCGACTTTTGCACCGCAGAACAGCAAACAATTAATGATCGAATCGCCGATTCTGCAACGCACTCAGCTGGAGCAGATTCGCAGACAAGGCCAGGTAAAAACCGCGACGATAGCGGCGCTATACACGCCGAATTTTGAAAGCGCCGCGCAAAACGAACTAGCCTTGGAACTGGCCTTGCAATCGGTCTGTGAACAAGTCGAACAAGCCGCGCGCAGCAATACCGGCATCATTATTTTGAGCGACGCCAATATCAGTAAAGCCCAAGCCGCTATCCCGGCGCTGCTGACTATTGCCGCAGCCAACCAACATCTGGTTAAACATGGCTTGCGCTTTAACAGCTCATTGATCATGGAAACCGGTCAGGCTGCCAGCCCGCACGACGTTGCTACCATTCTGGGCTTCGGTGCCTCCGCGATCTGTCCACTCAGCGTACATAACCGCGTGATCACCGAATACACCGATCCTGCCTCGCAGCAAAAAGCGCTGTACAGTTTTCAAAAAGGCGTCGAAAAATCGCTGATGAAAACCATGGGCAAATTCGGCCTGTGTACGGCGGAAAGCTATATCGGCGGCGAGTTTTTCGAATCCAACTACCTGGATACCGACGAACCGAAGTTAAAACCTTATTTCCCCAACATCAATGCCTCGGTGGGCGGCGTACGTTATTCCGACATCGCCGCCAGCGCAACGGAATGGCACCACAAGGCGCTATCCGTAACCAACGAAAGTGACATTCCATTTCTTGGATTATTTAAAGAGCGGAATGAAGGCGCCGGTCACACCTTCGGCAATACGGCCGTGCGTGAATACATCAACATGACCGATGAAGCGATTCTCTATATACCTCAGCAGCAAGCTGCCGAGGCTAGTGATACCGCCTATCTGGATTTCGGCTACGAAAAACGCACGCCAGCACAAATTGACGCTTTCGGCATCACTCCGGCTTATCGCAGCTTTACCCACAATCTGGCTCAAGAACGCGCCAACCGTCCCGCCGCACTGCGCGACGTAATGGAGTTTCCGGCCGATGTAAGCAACGCTAACAGCAAAGCCGATTTTGATCGTTTATTAGGCAGCCAGGATTTGTACGGTAACAATAACTACCTTATCCGCGGCCTGCATGTCGAGAAAACCAATGGTGTGGTTTTCAATATTCGGTTTACCGAGAATTCAAGCAAAGCGCGTCTGGAACAACTAGCCGAACATCTGAAAGGTCGCTTTGCCGGCAACGATTTCGGCTTGACGGTTGAGGCCGACAGTTTGAATCTACGGGCGAACGACAGCGACAGCCTGATTTACAACTATCTGAGCAACGTCCGCCCTGCCCGCTCGCGGATAGCGCTGGATCAAGTTCAACCCGCCCATGAAATCACCCCGACTTTCGCGTCCGGCGCGATGAGTCATGGCGCACTGCTAGCAGAAGCCCACGAAGCCGTGGCGCAAGGTACCAACATTGCCGGCGGCATGAGCAACTCCGGAGAAGGCGGCGAACACTCCAGCCGTTTCGGCACAATTCGTTCCAGCAAAATCAAACAGTTTGCCTCCGGCCGCTTCGGCGTTTGGGCCGGCTATTTAGCTGATCCGAATTTGGAGGAAATCGAAATTAAAATCGGCCAAGGCGCCAAGCCTGGCGAAGGTGGTCAATTACCGGCACCTAAAGTGTCTGTTGAAATCGCCGCGTTGCGTGGCGGCACACCCAAAGTAGAACTAGTCAGTCCGCCGCCGCATCACGACACCTATTCCATCGAAGACTTGGGGCAACTAATCCACGACGCCAAAGCGGCGCGAGTACGCGTAGTCGTTAAATTGGTATCGTCGGAAGGTATCGGCACCATCGCGGTCGGCGTTGCCAAAGCCGGCGCCGATGTCATCAACGTGGCCGGCAACACCGGCGGTACCGGCGCGGCGGCGGTCACTAGCTTGAAAAACACCGGCCGTTCGCCGGAAATCGGCATCGCCGAAGTACATCAAGCGTTGGCGGCTAACGGTTTGCGCGACAAAGTCATTCTACGTTGCAGTGCGGCCCATCAGAATGGTGCCGACGTGGTGAAATCGGCTATTTTGGGTGGCGACTCCTTTGAATTCGGCACCACCGCGTTGATGATGCTACGTTGCGTGATGGCGAAAAACTGTAATATCCGCTGCCCGGCCGGCCTGACCACCGCCCACGAAGAATTCAAAGGCGACCCACGCGTGCTGGCACAGTTCTTTATGAACTTGGCCCACGAAGTGCGGGAGATCCTGGCTGATTTGGGTTACACCAGCTTGCAGGACATTCGCGGCAAAACCGAGTTGCTGCATCTGATCGACCATCCCAGCATGGTCGGCCAAATTCACCTGCAAAAACTGCTGGCGGAAGTACCGGTGATTAAAATCGAGAAGCCGATTTATCTGGAAAAAGATTTTGTGATCGACGATTTGATCTTCGCCCGCGTCAAATCGGCCTTGTTCGAAAACAGTCAAAAACAGGTGATCGTCGAAGGCGACGAGTTCAAACTCAACAACCGTAACAAAACCGTCGGCGGTCAAACCGCAGTCGATCTGGAACGCTTGTTAGCGTATGAACTCAGCCCGGAACAGGTTGCTAAATCGAATATCATCTATACCAACCAGCATGGCCGCCGCTATCTGGCCGACGATACCATTATCGTCCGCACCCATGGTTCGGCTGGTCAAAGTTATGCCGCATTCAACAACGACGGCATGCGTATGGAACATACCGGCACCTGCAACGACGGCGTTGGTAAAACCGCTTGCGGCGGCACCATCGTCATCAAATCACCGGGCGGCGGATCCAAGTTGCCCGGCGAAAACGTGTTGATCGGTAACTTTGCGCTATTCGGTGCATCCGGCGGCAAAACCTTTATCAATGGTGAAGCCGGCGACCGTTTTGCTGTACGTAATTCAGGGGCAATGGCTGTTGTGGAAGGCGTCGGTGACTTCGCTTGCGAGTACATGATTAACGGCGCGGTATTGAATCTGGGCGGTTTTGGTAAAGGCTTCTGCACCGGCATGTCCGGCGGCAATGCCTATCAATACGATCCAAACAACCGCTTGCAGGACTTGTATGACGAGACCTCGGTGACGATACACAGCTTGGCCGACGGTAGCGATGTAGCCGACAGCCACGAGCAGTTTATTTTGTACATGCTTGAGCAACATGTTGAACACACTGATTCAGAAAAAGCCAAGGCCATCCTGGCGAACTGGGCCAACGAGCGGCAGCACTTCAAATTTGCCTTGCCGCTTTGGCTGAACCGCACGCAAACCGCGGAATATTTGAGTAAAGCACTGGATCGTAAAGCCATGATAGAAGAGTTATCTGTCGCATTTGCGCAAAAACAAATCGAGCAGATCAAGCAGGCTTACAAAAACAACACACCACTGTTCGACGGTGCTATCCCTGGTTACGGCGAAACCGACACCGATCTGACATTGAAACTGATCAACAGCTATGCGGTGATCGATAAAGCCCAGCAAATAGCTAGAGACCAACTAAATAAAGCCGGCCAACCGGCTACCGAAGCCTTAGTCGATAAACATGCCTACAAATTAGTCATGGAACGGCCGCGCAAACTGCAAGACGCGCTGATTAAAAATATCCGCGAGGCTTACAGCCAATATGATGACGGCCAACTGGCAGCGTTGATGGCGGAAAAACGCCTGAACGATTACAAAACCACGCTAATGCTGCGCGACGTGCAAAGCATTTACTCGATAGGCTCCACGGCCTGGATCATCGAACAGGATAGATTCAATCGTGTGGCTTTGGCCGGCCTGCCGTCCATCGATAAAAATCTGGCGAGCTTGGAAAGCCTGTCTATCGTAAAAGACATGCTGGAAAGCGCGTCTGCCTGAGCCAATGGAGGGTGCGTGCCACACCCCCTCCACACCGCGATTGGCAAGAACCAAATACAGTGACTGGACAGCCTGACACCTGTCCACAGATGGTAATGAAATGAAAGCACCTTTTATCCCTCAAAACGCTCCTTACAATGACACCCAACGCGCCTGGCTAGGCGGCTTTTTCGCCGGCATGCACAGCCACATGCTGCATAGCGCCGGCAGCGTCAATCAAGCCGACGCCCGCACCTTGCACATCCTCTACGGTACCCAGACCGGTAACTCCGAGTCGCTGGCCAACGACGCCGCCAACGCGGCTAAAAAACATGGTTTGCAACCTGTCGTTAAAAGCATGGATGAAGTTGAGATTGGGCAATTGCCGCAAATGCAGTACTTGCTGATCATTACCAGCACATACGGTGAAGGCGCGATGCCGGACAATGCCGAGATGCTGTGGGAAGCGGCCAATAGCGACGCGGCCCCGCGCCTGGACAACGTCAATTATTCAGTATTGGCCTTAGGCGACACCAGCTACGACTTGTTCTGCCAGGCCGGTATAGACTGGGATAATAAGCTGGCGGCTTTGGGCGCCAAACGCTTGTTCGACCGCGTCGATTGCGACGTCGATTTCGAAGCCCCGGCGGAAAAATGGCTTAGCGAAGTCATTCCTTTGATGGCAGAAGGTGCCATTACGGTTGCGGTAGTCGATACCGAAGCGCCAAGCACCAAATCGGCGTACAACCGCAAAAATCCCTTTCCGGCCAAAATGCGCGTCAACCGCATTGTCACGGCATTGGACTCATCGAAAGAAACCCGGCATTACGAAATTTCCATCGATGGCTCCGGCCTAAGTTACGAAGCCGGCGATGCCTTGTGCGTAATCCCGACCAACTGCCCGGACTTAGTCGCGCAAATCATTAAAGCCATCGGCTGCACCGGTGCAGAGGACGAACCGGTCAATGGCGAGTTGATGAAACTATCGGATGCGTTGCGCACGCATTTCGAGATTAAATTGCCTGGCAAGGAGCTGATTGAAGAAATCGCCAGCCGCTCCGGTGATCAGGAGTTGAATGCTTTACTGCTATCCGGCGACAAGGAAAAACTGTCCGACTATCTGTGGGGCCGCGACATACTCGATCTGTTGCTGCAATTCCCCGGCGTGGAGTTTTCCGCCGCCGAATTTTTGCGCTTATTAAAACCGCTGCAACATCGCGCCTACTCCATCTCGTCCAGCGGCAAAAAGCATCTGGACAGTGTGCATTTGACAGTGGCTAGCGTACGTTACGATGCGCATGGCCGCCAACACAAAGGCGTCTGCTCCACCTATCTGGCCGATTTGGTTAACGAAGAAACCGATGTGCGGATATTTTTCACCCCTAATAACAACTTCCGCGTGCCGGCAGACGACAATCTGCCGATGATCATGGTCGGTCCCGGCACCGGTATCGCGCCGTTCAGGGCTTTCCTGCAAGAGCGCGAATTCCGTAAAGCCCCCGGCAAAAACTGGCTGTTTTTTGGCGACCGCAATGCCTCCACCGATTTCATTTATCGCGAAGAGATCGAAGCCATGCAAGCCAACGGCCTGCTAACCAAACTGGATCTGGCTTTCTCCCGCGACCAAGCGGAGAAAATCTATGTTCAGGATCGTATGAAAGAGCATGGTGCCGAACTCTATGCCTGGCTGGAGCAAGGCGGCTACTTCTTCGTTTGCGGCGACGCCTACCGGATGGCCAAAGACGTCGATCAAGCCCTGCATGATGTGATCCGCGAGCACGGCAAAAAAACCTTGGTCGAGGCGGTTGAGTACGTCAACCAACTGAAAAAAGACAAACGCTACGTCAGAGACGTTTATTGATCTGAAATACTCACGGGTACACACATATTAGTGTACCCGTGAAAAAGCCTAACACCTCATCACCGCAGCCGCAGAGCCTGCGGTTGGGCCCGGTAAACTAAGCGGTTCTTAATCGATAGTCATCCGTTGCCCACTTTTTTTCAGCTTTTTCGCCAAATTTAGCGTCAATATACCGTTCTCGTAACGGGCCTTACTGGCTTCCTCATCAATCTCGGCCGATAGCTGAAAACTGCGCGACACTTCCCCGAAATAGCGTTCGCTACGCAACAATTTATCGTCTTTGTTTTCAGTATCCAACTGGCTGATCTGCGCACGGATGGCAACCACATTGCCGTCGATATCCACATGGATATTCTCTTTACCGGCACCCGGGATTTCGGCTTGGACGATAAATTCGCCGGGGTTTTCTTTTACATCAACTTTGATCTGCGCCGGTAAACCATCCCCATGCAGCGGTTTGATGTAATAACCTGGATTAACATCGCGAAACAGTTCGTCAAACAGACCGCGACTAACAAATGGACTTAAGTTACTCATGTCGATTCTCCTCTTTGTTGCATGTAAAAACCTGAATGCTTTGATAGCAATATGGTGTTAGGCCGTAAAAAATTCAAGAGGAGGCCACTTCAAAAATCACCTGCAATCGGCGGCAAAAATGCAGTCAGAGGGTAATCGGCGCGTTCGGTATTTCGTTTGGATTGTCTAAGCCCGACACCGGAAAATGCTGTTGCAGCTGAGCGGTAATTTGGGCAATCCCTTCGACTACACCTTGTTCGAATCGACCAGCCTTAAACTGCGCTTCCATGCCCATACAAATCCGGGTCCAGACCGCTTCGCCGACCCTGGCATGTATACCGCGATCAGCAATTATCTCCACATCGCGATCAGCCAGCAGCAAATAAATCAGCACGCCGGTATTATGCTCGGTATCCCAGATTCGGCATTGCGAAAACACTTCAAGCGCGCGTTGTCTCGGCGTAACACCTTGCAGCAACTCACCTATCTCCAACGCGCTCTCCACGACAAACCGGATTTCGCCTAAGTGCGATGTTTCGCTGGCGGCAATCTCGGTTTCAATAACTTGCAAACTGTGCTTGGGAAACGCCAAGCGCGCACGCCAGGGACCGCTGAAAATATGTTTGATAAACCTGATAACTTGCATTTTCTACCATCTCCCTGACGCACCGCCGCCGCCAAAACCGCCGCCGCCACCGGAGAACCCGCCACCTCCAAAACTACCTCCGCCAAAGCCGCCGCCTCTACCGCCACGAAAACCGCGACCATTACTTTGCGTCATTAGAAAGGCCACGAAGGCCAGCAGCAATGCGAACAATAAGCCGCCACCCAAAAACCACACCAAGACACCCACTACGCCGCCATTAATCAAACCGCCGAGAAACCTGCCCAGCACCATGCGTAAAATGCCGCCGCCGGCAATCGCCAGCAAAAATAAAAAGGGAAAGTATTGATTCAACGAGCCATCCATAGCCCGCGATGCAGCAGGAGCCGGCAAAGGTTCGCCTTGAATCAAGCCGATTAAGCTATCCACGCCGGCATTTATCCCTGCGGCATAGTCGCCCTGCCGAAAATACGGGATCATGATGTCGTCGATAATCCGCTTGGCCAACACATCCGGCACTACTCCTTCCAAACCGTAACCCACCTCAATGCGCGAGGCGCGGTCATCCTTGGCCAACAACATCAGTACGCCGTCATCGACACCCTTGCGACCCACGCGCCATTGCTCAACCACGCGAATGGAATATTGGGCGATGTCTTCCGGTTGAGTGCTGGCGACGATTAATACCGCGATCTGAGTGCCTTTTTGTTGTTCGAAGGTCTGCAAACGTTGTTCTAGGGCGGTTCTTTGCTGAGCGGATAAGGTACCTGTCAAATCAGTCACACGCTGCTCAAGACTTGGCACCGCTTGCTCGGCACTTACAGCCTTCGAAAACAGGCAAGCGACCAACATAAGGGCGACCACAAATCCCGGAAGCGGGGCAGGCATCCGCATGTTATTTACCAAAATCGACCACCGGTGCGGTTGAGATGGCCTTTTCGTTTTCAACCGTAAACGATGGCTTGGTTTTATAGCCAAACAGCATCGCGGTCAGATTACTGGGAAACGAGCGCACGGTGATGTTGTAATCCTTGATCGCGGCGATATAACGATTACGCGCCACGGTGATACGGTTCTCGGTGCCTTCCAGTTGCGCTTGCAGATCGCGGAAATTGGCATCGGCCTTTAGTTGCGGGTAATTTTCCGACACCACCATCAAACGCGACAATGCCGAACTTAATTCGCCCTGCGCCGCTTGAAACTTGGCAAACGCCTGTTCGTCATTTACCAGCTCCGGCGTCGCTTGAATACTACCCACCTTGGCGCGCGAAGCCGTCACCGCTTCCAATACTTCCTTCTCATGGCCGGCGTAGCCTTTCACCGTATTCACCAGATTCGGCACCAAATCCGCGCGGCGTTGATATTGATTCAGTACTTCCGCCCAACCGGCATTGATTTGTTCGTCTTGCGTTTGAAAAGTGTTGTAACCGCAACCGGGTAGCATCAAGGTCGCGATTAAAAGAAAAACCGTTACTATTTTTTGCATCTTCCGCTCCGTGACTAGAGGAATTTAGAATAATGGCGAGAGCATAACACGTCACTACCTCCACAACTTAAAGGGATATTCAAGCAAAAACCAACATTGAATCTTGCCTAAGTAAACACAAGGCTCAGCCACTTCAATTACCATTTAGCTTAGTTTCGTTTATACTCTCTGCCACGATTAGGTGCCTTGGTATGCGGTCTGCGTATCAAGGTGAAACGGGAAGTCCGGTGCGATTTGAGATTAATCTCGGTCAAATCCGGCGCAGCCCCCGCTGCTGTAAGCCTGATGAATCTCCTGTATGCCACTGCACGATTAGTGTGGGAAGGCGGTGGATTCAGATGACGGCAAGCCAGAAGACCGGCCTGATCGAATGTAGGATGCCGACTCCGGAGGGGAGCCGTATGCCGGTGATGCAGCGTGAGCTGTATGCGTGCGTGCGTGTTTTCTTGTTCAGTCGGTTTCCCTTTATCCCTGATATTTTAGGAGATTCGACATGCTCGTCCAAACCCATTCCCATTCGGAAACCCTGGCCCCTGCTCGCCCGGTTGCCGCCTTGTCCGCTATTTTGTTGGGGTTCGCCCTGCTGTTGGTTGTCGGCTTCGCACCGCTTGCCGAGATACATAACACCACCCACGACACCCGTCACGCAAACGGCTTCCCTTGCCATTAAAGCCGGATATGTTCAAACAGATTGTGTTTTCATCGGTGCTGGCAGGCATCGCTGCGGCGCTGCTTTTATCCGTGTTGCAGATTTTTTGGGTTACACCGTTAATACTGCAGGCGGAAACCTATGAAGTCGCCGCTGAAGCGGTTGCGCATGGGCATACTGCAGACGACCATGCCCACGATGAAACAGCCTGGCAGCCTGAGGATGGCTGGCAGAGAACGCTTTCCACCATCAGCAGCAACATCCTGATGGCGAGTGCTTTCGCGCTGATGCTGGCCGGCGCCTACGCGCTGCGCAAACCGCCTTGCATACGGCAAGGTCTGGCTTGGGGCTTGGCGGGTTATGCGGTGTTTTTCGCCGCCCCGTCTTTGGGTTTACCGCCGGATTTACCCGGCACTGCCGCCGCAGAAGTTATGGCTAGGCAAGTGTGGTGGCTGGGTACGGCATTGGCAACGGCGTTAGGCCTAGGTTTGCTCTTTCTACAATCCCGTTGGCCGTTGCGAGCGACAGGTATATTAGTGTTGTTGATACCGCATCTGCTGGGTGCGCCACAGCCGGAAATTGCAGGAAGTTTGGCCCCTGAAATTCTGCAAACCCAATTCCGCTGGGTCAGCGCGCTGACTAACGCCGTGTTTTGGATGGCATTAGGCGTGTCGTCTTCATTGACCTTTAACCGGATGCAAAACAAGCCATGAGCCCTGCAGATAAAACTGATCACATCACCGGCAAAGTCTGGTTCGTCGGTGCCGGCCCCGGCGATCCGGAACTGATTACCGTCAAGGCCCAACGTCTGCTGCAGCAAGCCGGTGCTGTGCTTTATGCCGGTTCGCTGGTCAATCAGGCCGCGACTTTATACGCCCCGGATAATTGTGAAATCCGCGACTCCAAAGACATGACGCTGGCCGAGATTACCGATTGGCTGATCGCTCAAGCCCGGCAACATCAAACCGTGGTGCGCCTGCAAACCGGTGATCCAGGCCTGTATGGCGCATTGGTGGAAATGGTGCAGCCGCTGGATACGGCGGGCATCGGCTGGGCGGTGGTGCCGGGCGTATCTTCGGCGATGGCATCCGCCGCCGCCGCCGGCGAAACCCTGACCTTGCCCGAAGTCACGCAAACCGTGATTCTTACTCGCGTTGCCGGACGCACGCCGATGCCGACGGGCGAAGAGCTGGAAGCTCTGGCCGAACATCACACAACCTTGTGCATTTTTCTATCCATCACCCTGCTGCCAGAGGTGCAACGCGCCCTGCTTGCTGCAGGTTGGGCGGAGGATGCGCCGACTCTCGTGGTGCAAAAAGCCAGCTGGCCGGATGAGGAAAAAATCGTGCGTGGCACACTGGCCGACATCCGCGAGCTGTGCCGGGCGGAAAAAATCAACAGCCAGGCGATGATTATCGCCAGTCCGGCCTTGGGTGCCCGTTATTGGCCGGAGATCCAACATTCAAAACTCTACGATGCCAGATTTTCGCATCGTTTCCGTAAAGCCATCAAACCCTGAAACACTCTATGCAAAATCAAACCATCTTATTGATTGGCCACGGCTCGCGCGAGCAATCCGGCAACCTGGAAATCGAAGCCTTTGCCGAACAATGGCGCACCCGCCAGCCGCAATGGCGTATTGAGGTCTGCTTTATCGAGTTTGCCGAGGTGCTGATCGAAGCAGGCCTGGATAGAGCGGCTGCCCATGGCGGGCAAGTGGTCGTGGTGCCTTTGATCCTCAATGCCGCCGGCCACGTCAAAATGGAAATCCCGGAATACATCGAACATGCCCGCTTGCGGCATCCGCAGGTCGAGTTTGTCTATTGCCGTCATCTGGGTGCCAGCGAGGATATTCTGGCGATTCTTAAGCGCAATCTGCGCAAAGCCTTACATAGTCTAGACATACCGGACCCGCGCAACATCGGTGTAATTCTGCTGGGCCGCGGCGCGTCGGATCGGGTCGCCAATGGCGAAGTCGCCAAAATGGCCCGTTGGCTGTATGAAGAAGGCGAGCATCCCATGATAGACATCGCCTTTACCGGCATCACCCATCCGCGTCTGGAATCAATCGTGCAACGCCAACACAAGCTGGAGATGCGACAGATTGTGGTGCTGCCGTACTATCTATTCACCGGTACGCTGATTGAACGTATCCGCCGCCAGGTTACGCGTTTGCAAAGTCAGTACCCGCACATTTATTTTGGACTGGCCGATTATCTGGGCTTTGAAGACGAAATTTATACGCTGTTGGAACATCGCATAGACGAAGCCACCAACCGTACAGCGCCCGTCATGATGGAATGCGACGGCTGCAAATACCGTGAATTCGCAGCCGATCATGGCGACGGCTACCATCATCACGACCACGCACCGCAGGCCACCACATGAACAGCAACATCGTCACTGAACAGCTTACGGACGCCGGCCGCCAGATTGAACACGACTCCTTCGCCATCGTCGACAGCGAAGCCGGGCCGCATAGGTATACCGAACAACAGTGGCAGGTGGTGCGGCGCATCATTCACGCCTCGGCAGATTTTGAATTCAATGGCCTGGTGCGCTTTCATGCCGATGCTGTGGCCGCCGGTTTGCAAGCCATTCGCCGTGGCGCACCGATTGTGGCCGATGTGGAAATGATTTGCGTGGGCTTGTCCAAGCCACGGCTGGATTACTTCGGCGTTGCCACTCATCATTTCATTGCCGATGCGGATGTGATTGCATTAGCCAAGGCCGAAAACAGCACCCGCGCCGTGCAAGCCATGCGCAAAGCGCAGCAATTACAATTGCTCGATGGCGGCATAATCGCGGTTGGCAATGCCCCAACGGCGTTGCTGGAAGTGGTGCGTATGATTAACGACGGGCAAATCATCCCCGCTCTGGTGATCGGCATGCCGGTCGGCTTTGTCTCGGCGGCGGAATCGAAAGCCGTGCTGAGTGAGCTTAACGAGATTCCCTGGATCGTCATCGATGGGCGCAAAGGCGGCTCGACCTTGGTGGTGGCGGCGATTCATGCGTTGCTGGCACTGGCGGAAGCCGAACAAAGCCAGGCGGATTGATTGACGTTGATGGAAAAAAAGCCCAAAGGCACCCGTAAAGGCTACACCACCGGCGCGTGTTCTGCGGCGGCGGCGCGGGCAGCTGTGCTGGGTTTGCTGGAAGGGGCCGTGTCCGAATCGGTAGAGTGCGATTTGCCCAACGGCCAGCGCGTTACCTTTAGTGTCAGCGAAGGCTATTGCGATAGCACTTCGGCGCATGCAGTTGTCATCAAGGATGCCGGGGATGATCCCGATGTCACCGACAAGGCGGCGTTGACCGCCGATGTGCGGCTGCTAGCAGATGCGCCCGGCACGGTGTTGCTGAAAGGCGGCGCCGGTGTCGGCACGATTACCATGCAGGGCTTGGGGCTGGAAGTCGGCGGTCCGGCCATCAATCCCGTACCCCGGCGCAATATCGAAGCCAATGTGCGGCAAGTTGCCGCCCGTCTGCTCGAATATGCCGGACTGGAAGTGACTATCTCCGTACCCGCTGGCGAAGAGTTGGCGAAAAAAACCCTTAATTACCGGCTCGGCATCATCGGCGGCATTTCGATACTAGGTACCACAGGCATCGTGCATCCTTATTCCACGGCAGCATTTCGCGCCAGTGTGATTCAGGGCATCGAAGTGGCCGCCAATCAGGGCCAACATTGCGTGGTGTTGACCACCGGCGGCCGCACCGAAAAATTTACCATGCGCGAATTGCCCGAGTTGGCTC
The DNA here is from genome assembly GCF_024505055.1 of Methylomonas rosea. Lineage (GTDB taxonomy): Bacteria > Pseudomonadota > Gammaproteobacteria > Methylococcales > Methylomonadaceae > Methylomonas > Methylomonas rosea. Next base: position 36,896 of record NZ_JANIBL010000015.1, on the reverse strand, counting down.
CAGCCTGCTTCGTGCAGATGGGCGACTTTCTGAAATACGCACTGGACACCGTGGTCAAGTGCGGCCTGCCGCAAGTGGTCATTGGCGGCATGGTCGGTAAATTGACCAAAATCGCTCAGGGCGAAACCATCACCCATGCCAATCGCAGTGCGGTGGATACGGATTTACTGGCGGAAATCGCCGCCGAAATCGGTGCGCCCGCCGAAGTCTGCGCCGAGATCAGTCAATCGGAAATGGCCCGTTATGCCAGCGAGCGCATGGAAGAACTGGGCTTGATCAGCGAATTTTATGAGGCTTTAGGCCGGCGAGTCATCGCCACCTTAAGCCAGCGCTACACCGGCAAATTCCGCCTGCGGGTGCTGATGTGCGATTTTGATGGCAACAAACTAGCAGAAGTGGAAGGCGATGTCTGAAATGAGCAACCCTTGCCGAATTATCGGCGTACTGGACAATGGCGCCGCGGGTTTAACGCCGACAGCATTGGCGTTATTGCGCACGGCCGATGTCGTCATTGGCGCAAGTCGCACCTTGGCGCTGTTCGCCGCTGACATCAGCGCCAATGCCAAACAATACGACTTAACCGGCCAATTATCCCAAGTGCCTGCCTGGATAAGCGCCGCCCGCGAGACGGGCAAACAGGTCGTGGTACTGGCCACCGGCGACCCGCTATGCCACGGCATCGCCAATTTTTTGATCAAAAAACTCGGTCGCGACAGCGTAGACATCCTGCCCAATCTGTCCATGCTGCAACTGGCCTGTGCAAGGCTGGGGCTGGCTTGGCAGGACGCGCGCATCGGTTCGGTACACAGTTGCGATGCCGGTGCATGGCAGATCGGCGCTACCCCCGAACATGGTTTGTATGGCTTGCTGCGGTTACTGCGGCAAGCCGATTTAACTGCCCTCTTTACCAGCCCGGAAAACGATCCAGCCCGCATTGCTCGCATGCTCCAGATTGAGTCTTTAGCCAATGACTACGAAATGGCGGTGGCGGAATGTTTGCTGTGCCCGCACGAACAGGTGTCTGCCTGGCTGACTATCGACGAAGCCGCAGGCCGCAATTTTGCCGATCCCAATATCGTCCTGCTACGTCGCCGTCAACCGGTGTCGCGGGAAGCGCTGTTTGGTTTGCCCGACGAGCGCTTTAACCAGCGCAAACCCGACAAAGGCCTGATTACCAAACGTGAAGTGCGGGCGGTGTCCTTGGCGCGCATGGCGTTATTACCCGATAGCGTGGTGTGGGACATCGGCGCTGGCTCCGGTGCCGTCGGTCTGGAAGCGGCGCGACTGTGTGCCCAAGGCCATGTGTATGCCATCGAGAAAAATGCAGACGACGCGGCGATTGCGCTCAGTAATCGAGCCAGTTTGCGGATCAGCAACTACACCCTGCTGCATGGCCTGGCCCCTGCTGGCCTGGAAACCTGGCCCGACCCTGACGCCGTGTTCATCGGCGGTTCCGGCGGCGAATTGCGGGAGCTGATTACGCTCTGCCTGCAACGTCTGCGGCCCGGCGGACATCTGGTGATGAACTTTGCCACCATCGAAAACCTGAGCACTGCGATCGAAGCCCTGAAAGCCGCCAGTGCGCAATGGGATGTATTGCAACTACAAGCCGCGCGCAGCAAGCCGATTCTGGACATGCACCGCATGCAGGCGGAAAACCCGATTTGGGTGGTCTGCGCCCAACCGGCCGAGAATAAACACAATGAGCATAATGACTAAATCACCAACCGGCCGACTGATCGGCGCATCTTTAGGGCCCGGCGACCCAGGCCTGATTACCCGCCGAGTCTGGGATTTATTGCAACGCCCGGATGTGCACTGGACCTACCCCATCCGGCGTAAAGGTGCCGACAGCTACGCCTTACAAATTGCCCTGAATGCCGGATTGAGCTTGCCTTCCGAACACAGCCCGCTGATTTTTCCGATGACCCATGACACGGAAATTCTCGCAGGCTACTGGCAGCGCGCGGCCGAAACGGTAATGATCCGCTTACGCGCTGGTCAAGACGTGTTGTTTTTAGTGGAAGGCGACGCCTCGACCTATTCCACCTTCGGCCATCTGGCCCGCACGGTGCAGGCATTGGATGCCAGCATCGCCATTGAAACCATCCCCGGCGTGCCATCCTACAACGCTGCGGCGGCGCGGGTAGCCATGCCGCTGGCCGATACCGACGAGACCGTTGCCATCATCCCGGCCAGTTACGGCATCGCCATGATCGAACGCCTGCTCAACGACTTCGACACGCTGGTGTTGCTGAAGGTGAAGCCGTTGCTGGACGACATTCTGGATTTATTGGAACGGCGCAATTTGCTGGCCAATGCCGCCTTCGTGGAAAAAGCCGGTAGCCCCGAAGAGCGCGTCGAACGCGATGTATGGCAACTGCACGGGCAAAAGGTCAACTATCTGTCGTTGCTATTGGTGCGCAACCCTGACCGTCAGCGTGGCGAAATGATCCGGGGTTGCCGGAAGAAAATACCCTTTTCGAAAAAAGAGACCCTATGAGCCCATTCATCCAACCCCGCATCGCCCTGGTAGCAATCACCAAACATAGCGTCTCGCAAGCTTTGCGTCTGGCCGAGCACCTGCCGGATGCCCAGCTTGCGGTTTCGGAAAAATTCGCTGCCGGTTTGCCGACTATCGCCAACCCGGTCGAAGTGTTAATCGGTGCCTTGAGCGCCAATATGGGCGGTTTGTTTGCCCGTTACGATCAACTAGTGTTGTTTATTTCGCTGGGCGCGGTGGTGCGTTTGATTGCGCCGCATCTGAAATCCAAGGACGAAGATCCCGGCGTGTTGGTGGTGGACGATGCCGCCCGTTTCGTAATCCCGGTGTTGTCCGGCCATGTCGGCGGCGCCAATGCCTATGCCGAACTGATCGCCGGTTTGTTGGGTGCGGAAGCGGTGTTGACCACGGCTTCGGATGTTGGCAAGACCATCCCGGTGGATATACTCGGCCGCGAGCTGAGCTGGCAGGTGGAAGCACCAAAAATCAACATTACCCGCGTCTCGGCGCATGTGGTCAACGAGGAACCGATTGCTTTTGTGCAGGAAGCGGGGGCAAAAAACTGGTGGACAAGGCCGACGCCGTTGCCGGCCACTATCCATGTCTTCGAACGCTTCGAGGACGTGGATTTAGCGCGCTTCAAAGCGGTGTTGTGGGTGACCCGGAGGGACATTGCCCCGGAACAATGGGAGCAACTTGCCGAGCGGTTGGTGGTGTATCGACCGCCAGTTGGACAGGATTGATGAAAGTCATCCTGGGCTTGGGTTGCGATCGCAATACCTCGTTAACGACCTTAAATACCGCAGTTGAACAGTCGCTGGCAATGGCGGGTTTGGATAAATCCGCCGTGGGGGGTGTCGCCAGCATCGACAAGAAAAACGACGAGACGGCCATACTGCAACTGGCTGCCGACCACGCCTGGTCGCTGACTTTTTACCCGGCCGAGCAACTGGCGCAGGTGCCGGTGCCGAATCCGTCGGAAGTGGTGCGTAAATACATGGGCACACCGGCGGTGGCCGAGGCTGCGGCATTGCTGGCGGCGGGCGTAGGTTCCGAACTATTACTGGAAAAGCACAAATACCGTGGCGAAGACGGCAAGAACGCCACGGTTTCAATCGCAAGCATAAGTAAAAAGAGAACAAGGCATGAAGACAGGTAAGATTTTATTGGTGGGCTTCGGCCCCGGTTCGCAAGAGCACATGACGTACCGAGCGCGCGAGGCGATTGCCGAGGCGGATGCGGTGATCGGCTATACCACCTACATTAAGCTGGTAGAAGAATTATTGGCCGGCAAGGAAGTCATTCGCAAAGGTATGACTGAAGAAATTGACCGTTGTATCGAAGCTTACGATCAGGCCTTGCTGGGCAAAACCGTGGCGCTGATTTCGTCCGGCGACATCGGTGTTTACGGCATGGCCGGGCCGACTTACGAGGTGCTGCTGCAAGCGGGCTGGACGCCAGACAGCGACATCACGGTGGAAGTTATCCCCGGTGCAACCGCATTGAATGCTTGCGCCGCGTTGGTGGGCGCGCCGCTGACGCATGATTTTTGTTCGATTTCGCTGTCGGATTTGCTCACGCCCTGGCCGACCATCGCCAAGCGTTTGGAAGCGGCAGCGCACGGTGATTTTGTGGTGGCGTTGTACAACCCGAAAAGCGGTCGCCGTACCGGACAGATCGTTGAAGCGCAGCGGATACTGTTGTTGCACCGCAGCCCGGAAACGCCGGTTGCCATCGTCAAATCCGGCTATCGCCGCCGGCAGGCGATTCAGATGACCACGTTGGCGCAGATGGCCGATTGCGACATTGGCATGTTATGCACGGTGTTGATCGGCAACAGCAGCACTTTTGTGCGCGAAGGCCTGATGATCACCCCGCGCGGTTATGCCAATAAATACGATAGCCTAACCGGCGATGCAAAAAGCGGCGAACAGGCCGGTCGTTCGCTGAGCATGGGGCTGACCGGCTGGCATGCCTGTGTGCGTAAATACTTGCGCGAAACCCCCGCCAGCTCGCCGCGCGATGCGGGCAAACATTTTGCTGCGCCGCTGGGTGAAATTTTGGCGGCTATCGCTGCGGGTCAAATCGATGACGAAGCGGGTGATCTAACAGCGCGCTGGTTTGCTGCTGATCAAGTCGATGCGGTATTGAACGCGGCCAAGGCTTGGGGACGGTTGCGCACCGTCGTGCGTAGCGAGGCCGGTGCGGTAACGGAATTATTGATTGATGCCAAAGATTTCAGTCAACGCAGCGGCTGGCTCAACCTGACCAACGAACATTGCCATCTGCATGTCGATAAACAGCAGATCGCCAGCGGCTGGTTTTTAAGCCAGGGTGAAAGACAACAAGGCGTTTATTTTGTCGATGGCCATGGCGCGCTGGTGTTTTCAATGTTGTTGGTGAAGACAGCTGAGACATTTGACGACGCTGCGCTGAATGCTTTCCGCAATGCTTCCGAGCAATTCGGCCAACTCTATACCGCTATCGAAACCGTCGAAACTGAAGAGGTGAACAGCGATGAGTGATACTACCCTGCCGGAAAAACCCAAAATGGGTGACTACAAACGTCACTTGCTGGTCTGCACCGGCCCCCGCTGCACCCAGGATGGCCAGTCGCAAGCCTTGTTCGATGGCTTGGGCACCAAATTCAAGGCGGTGGGTTTTGATCAGGGCGCGTTGCGGGTCAAACGCAGTCGCGTGTCCTGCTTTGCCACCTGCAAGTCCGGCCCGATTCTCTGTGTGCAGCCGGATGGCGTTTGGTATTACAACGTCACCGATGCCAATCTTGACCGGATTATTGAGCAGCATCTGCTAGGCGGTGAACCGGTCACCGAGCTGGTGTTCCATCAGGGACCTGATTGTCACCATGATGGGTAAATCCCACTCAAAAAACGCTACGCCATCGCCGTGCTGGATTTTTTGCCAAGCCAGCTCTTAGCCCGCTTTGAAATCGATTTGAAGCATGAGCGGTTTGATGCTGGGATGCCCGGAGATTCCCATTCTTCCTTCGACTGGGGCTCTCCTGAGCGAAGCCGAAGGGCTCAGGACGAACGGGAGTCGCAAAACAGGCAAGTTATTAGTGACCATGTCCTTAGCCCCAATTCCTCAGGCCTTTTTTCGCAAAACCAATAGCCGGTTATTGGCGGGCATGGCATTGTCGGCCTCTAATTCCAAACCGCCATTTTCTGCCAAGCACATGATCTCTTCAAAATCCTTTATCCCGCTCATTACATCCCGTTCTTTCAGCCACAGGTCGAAACGCGCATTGCTTTCGCTGGTATAGGCGCCGGCGTAATTGAACGGACCATAAATACAGACCGTCGCGTCGGCTGCCAGATAGACCGCCAGCCGTTCGAATAACAGATTTACTTCTTCGCTGCTCATGATATGCAGGGTATTCGCGGCAAACACCGCATCGATTCGTTCGCACGGCCATAGCAAATCCGCTACATCCAAGCTTAGCGGCGGCAGTAGATTAGGCAGTTGCGCCTCGTCCCGCCATAAGTGGATCCCTGCCAAATTCTCCGGTCTATCGCTAGGCTGCCATGCCAAATGCGGCAGATTCTCGGCAAAATGGCAGGCGTGCTGCCCGGTGCCGCTGCCGATTTCCCAAACCGTGGTCGGTCGGCTAAAGACCTCTTTGATAGTGTCTAAAATCGGTGCCTTGTTGTTCTCGCAAGCCTGGGAAAATGGCTTCTGTATCGTCATGAGCAGTGGTTTGATGATATTTTGATGCTTTAACTCTACTGTGATTAAAAATGGAAGTAAAACAAATCGACAGCATGGCGCAAATCGACGCCGTCACTTGGAATCAGCTGTGCGGACTCGACTACCCCTTTTTACGCCACGAGTTTTTATACGCCCTGGAACAAAGCGCCGCAGTTTGCCCGCAGACCGGTTGGGAAACCGCGCATTTACTGGTTATGGACAAGCAGAGATTGCTGGCAGCATTGCCGCTGTATTTGAAAACGCATTCCTGGGGCGAATACGTGTTCGATCAGCAATGGGCCCAAGCTTACCAGCAGCATGGTCTGGCCTATTACCCGAAATTAGTCAGTGCGATTCCGTTTACCCCTTGCCAGGGACAGAGATTGATATTTTCGCAGGACGTGGATGAAACCGTAGTCTGCGCCTTATTGTTCAGCTTTATCCAACAGCTCGACATTTCCTCCTGGCATTGTTTGTTTCCCGAGCATTCCCAACTTGAGCTGCTGCAATCCTTAGGTTTAAGCGTCCGTGAAGGGGTGCAGTTTCAATGGTTTAATCGCAACTACGCTACGTTTTCGGACTTTTTACAGACCCTAAGTGCCGATAAGCGCAAGATGATCAAGCGTGAGCGGCGTCGGGTGGCCGAGCAAGGCATTCAGATACAACGCATCGCCGGGCCCGATGTCACCGATGCCCAATGGCAAGTATTTTTCCGGTTTTACGCATTGACCTATCTTAAACGCAGTTCCGAACCTTATCTGAATCTGGTATTTTTTAAACAAATCGCGCGAACCATGCCCGAGCAGTTGTTGCTGGTTCTGGCAATTAAAGACGACACTTACGTCGGCGCGGCCTTGAGCTTCATCGGTACGAACACACTATACGGCCGCTATTGGGGATGCCAGGCGGAATACAATGCCCTGCATTTCGAAGCCTGTTATTACCAGGGCTTGGACTATTGCATAGAACACGGCTTGGCCCGTTTCGATTCCGGCGCGCAAGGCGAGCATAAAATCTCCCGTGGCTTCGAGCCGGTCACCACCTATTCTGCACATTGGCTAAAGGATGCCGGCTTTGCCAAGGCCGTCGCGCAATTCGTAGATCGGGAGAAAAAAGCGATTCAGCATTACAAACAAGACGCGGCGAATTATCTGCCGTTTAAACGCGCTCAATAAAATAGCGCTACATCAGCCTTTTTCCAGCTCGGTTTGACAAGGCAAACAATACTTACAGGCAATCGCCTGACGCCGTGCTTCCGGAATCGGCTCGCCGCATTCCTCGCAATGGCTGGCGGATTCACCGGTATAGATGGCTTTTCGCGTCTCGGCGACAAATAGCTCGGTCATCTTGTCCATTCTTTCCAAAATCGCGTCGGTACCACCCGCCCAGGCCGTGGACATTATTGCTGCTCCTGAATATTCATAGCTTTGTACCTAACGATTGGCTTCCAGCCACACACCAAAATCCTCGAACGGCATCGGCTTGCTAAACAAGTAACCCTGAGCCAAATCGCACTTGTAACTGCTGAGCTTATCCATGATTTCCTGAGTTTCCACCCCTTCGGCGGTGACTTGCAAGCCCAGGTTGTGCGCCAGGTTGATGGTGGCTTTGACGATCACCGCATCGTTTTCGCTATGCAACAAATCGACGACAAACGATTTATCAATTTTTAATTCCGTCAACGGCATGCGTTTTAGGTAGGCCAGCGAGGAATAACCCGTGCCAAAGTCGTCAATTGACAACTTATAACCCATTTCATTCAGGCGCTGAATCACTTCCATCGCCCGCTCCGGATCGGTCATGATAGAGCTTTCGGTAATCTCCAACATCATCCAGCCAGGTTTGATATTCGCTGCTGCGGCAACGCCGGCCATCACATCCGGCAGTTCCGGATCGTGCAAATCCTTGGCGGATAGATTAACTGAAATAGTCAATTCCCAGCCACGTTTACGCCATTCCGCACAATGTTTGAATGATTGTTTCAACACCCAGGAAGTCAGATGCTTGATCACTCGGGTTCTCTCCGCCATCGGAATAAATTCATCAGGCGAAATAAAGCCGTGTTTGGGATGCTGCCAACGCACCAACGCTTCCGCACCGTAAACGTGTCCTGTTGCCACTGACACTTTGGGCTGGTAGTAAATATGTAATTGCTCTTTTTCGATGGCCTGGCGCAGTTCGCTCATCAAGGTCAGGCGGCGCGGACTGTGATCGTCGTAAGACGGCGCGTAAGTGGTGTAACCTTCGTGCGATTGGCCGGCAACGAATAGTGCCACGCCGGCTTTTTGCACCAAGGTATCGACATCGTCGCCATGCTCGGGAAAGTTAACGATACCAATATTGCTGTGAATCACCAGACTCAGACGTTCGACCTTAAACGCCGGGTCCAGCGCCGCCTGGATGTTTTTTGCTAATGTCAGGCCGGCGGTTTCGTTGTCGACCGCCGACAGCAACACGCTGAAAATATTGCCGTCTATCCGGGCAACGCTATCGGTACCCAAGACCACGCTTTGCAAGCGCGTGGCGATCTGCTTCAAGATTAAGTCGCTGCTGTTGCGGCCCAGCGTGTCGTACACTTCTTTAAAATTGGCCACTTCCACCAGCAAGATAGACAGCATTTTGTTTTGGTTGCCGGCAGCCAAAATAGCCTGTTCCACCCTGTCATAGAACAAAACCCGATTCGGCAAGTCCGTTACCGAATCATGGGTGGTGGAATAACTGACTTGTTTTTCCAATGATTCGGCTCGGGAACGCAACTCCTGGGTCTGATCGAGAATCATCGCCCCCGCTTGATAAGCGATTACCGAGCTGGAATATTGACCCCAAAACCCGAAAATGAACGGTAGCGCTTCAAGCATCCACAGGCCATAGTTCTCGGTTTGGGCTTTGATGATGCCGTTTAAGGAGATTTCGCCGACGTAGTAATAACTCAACGCCAGCAACGCGCTGATAATGCTGGCAAGCGCGATAGCCACGCCTTGATAAGTGGTCTTAGATACCTCGCTTTTCAGCACGCGAACATTTTCGTTCAGTATGTTTTTGGCGGGTATCATCTTTTTCCCAGCATCTGTTTAATAATTCGCTATCGTCGTTTAGTTTGTACGGACCAAGCTTTGCAAGCTATGGCCCCACAAAATTTACTAAATATAGTTAGCCAAAGCGTTAATTACAAACCCAAGCCCATCAAATTACCATCTCGGCCTGAAGCAATTTAATCTGGTCTCTAACACGTGCCGCATCTTCAAATTCCAGGTTCTTGGCATGCTGATACATTTTTTCTTCCAGCTGTTTCAAGGCTTTCGCGGCCTGTTTCGGTGTCATCGCCTTGTAATTACCGGCAGGTTCTGCGACTTTTGCTCTGGCATTGGAAATCGAACCGCCGGAACCGGGAATCGAGAGTTCCAATATATCGGTCACCGATTTGAAAATGGTTTTCGGTTGAATGTTATGTTCTTTATTGAACGCTATCTGCTTATTGCGGCGGCGCTCCGTTTCGTCGATAGCCAACTGCATCGAGCGCGTAATTTTGTCGCCGTACAGTATGGCTTTGCCATTGGCGTTGCGGGCCGCCCGGCCTATGGTTTGTACCAGCGACACCAACGAGCGCAGGAAACCTTCCTTATCCGCGTCCAGAATCGCTACCAGCGACACTTCCGGTATATCCAGGCCCTCTCGTAACAGGTTGATACCGACCAGCACATCGAACACACCCAGCCGTAAGTCGCGGATAATCTCCACCCTTTCTACCGTTTCGATGTCCGAATGCAGATAACGCACTTTAACGCCATGCTCCATCAAATAATCGGTCAAATCTTCAGACATGCGTTTGGTTAAGGTGGTGACCAGTACCCGTTCTTGTACAGCGGTGCGTTTGGTGATTTCCGACAACAGATCATCGACCTGGCTGGTCGCCGGGCGAACTTCAACAATAGGATCGACCAAGCCGGTCGGGCGCACCACCTGTTCCACCACCGCGCCGGAATGTTCTTTCTCGTAAGTACTTGGCGTGGCGGAAACATAGATACGTTGGCCGCAGATTTGCTCAAATTCCTCGAACCTGAGCGGCCGGTTGTCCAAGGCCGACGGTAACCGAAAGCCGTATTCCACCAAGGTTTCCTTGCGCGAGCGGTCGCCCTTGTACATCGCGCCGATCTGCGGCACGGTGACATGGCTTTCGTCGATGATCACCAGCGCGTCGTTGGGCAAGTAATCGAACATGGTCGGCGGCGATTCGCCGTCCGCGCGATTGGACAAATGCCGGGAGTAATTCTCTATGCCAGAGCAATAGCCCACTTCCATGATCATTTCGATGTCGAACAGGGTGCGTTGCTCCAGGCGCTGGGCCTCCACTAATTTATGGTTGTCGCGTAATTGCTCCAGGCGCTCGGCCAATTCGATTTTGATTTTTTCTACCGCACTAAGTAATTGATCGCGCGGCGTGACGTAATGGCTTTTCGGATAAAGCGTGAAGCGGGCCAAGCGCTGGGTGACTTCGCCGGTGAGCGGGTCGAACATCGACAAGCGCTCGATTTCGTCGTCGAACAATTCGATGCGCAAGGCTTGTTCTTCCGATTCGGCCGGAAACACATCGATCACCTCGCCGCGAACCCGGTAGGTAGCCCGGCGCAGTTCGGTGTCGTTGCGGGTGTATTGCATTTCGGCCAAGCGCCGCAGTATGTCGCGCTGCTTGATCATATCGCCCCGCACCAGATGTAACACCATCTGGAAGTAGGATTCCGGCTCGCCCAAGCCGTAAATCGCCGAGACGGTGGCCACCACGATAGTATCGCGCCGTTCCAGCAAGGCCTTGGTCGCCGACAGGCGCATTTGCTCGATATGCTCGTTTAGCGAGGCGTCCTTGTCGATGAAGGTATCGGAGGCCGGAATATAGGCCTCGGGCTGGTAATAGTCGTAATAGGAAACAAAATATTCGACGCTGTTTTCCGGAAAAAACTCCTTCATTTCTCCGTATAGCTGCGCGGCCAGCGTCTTATTTGGCGCCATAATCATCGCTGGGCGCTGGGTTTGCTGGATCACGTTGGCGACGGTAAAAGTCTTGCCGGAGCCGGTCACCCCCAGCAAGGTTTGATGCAATTCACCGTCGTTAATGCCTTCCACCAGTTGAGCGATGGCGGTGGGCTGGTCGCCGGCCGGTTGATAACGGCTTTGAATCTTGAACGGTTTATGCGCCGGCCCTTTTTTATGCGGCCGCGCTTCTTCCACACCCAGAATGCCAGTGATCGCCGACTGACTGATTTCCATGCGTCGTTTATCGCTCATTGCACTGCCTTTCTCAGAGTTGGGTTACATGCGGGTAAAATTTTGGTCCGTTCCCACGTCATAGGTGCAAATTTATTCGCGTATAAAAAACTACCTATTTACAAGCCGTTTCCGGCTGGTCATGGCCCAAAGTATCCAACTCGGTCTTCGGATGCAAAAAGCCCTCCACCGGCGCCACGCCCACTAATGATCGCGGCGCGGCCAGCAATACCGGCTGCCGCAGTTGACCGTCCCACGGCCGGAACGACAAAGGCATGCCTTTGTAACCCTGCAATGCAAACGCTTCGGAGAACACATAATCCTTGATCGCCTGAGTCTGGTTCGATTTGCTGCGGACGCTGGCCTCGCCTATGGCCCGCACTGCCAAATAGGCCGCATAATCTTCCTCTTCCATCCAGCGACCGGCAGTGTCCTTGAAGCGATTTTGCAATTGCACCGCGCCCCATTGCTCGTGTGTCCTATGCCAGGCGGTCGCAACCAAACCCTGGGTACCGATCACCGGGCGCGGTTTCCAGGTTCGATAGTCCAGATATTCGCCAAACAAGCCCCGCTCGTCAGCCACAACCAACACGTCGTAATCATCCACTTGCGTGAAAACCGGCACGTCGGATTGGGCAGTACGGCGCGCGTCGTAATCGTTGGTCCAGGTTTTTTCCGTGACCAGTTTGATGCCGAACTTCTTAGCCGCGCGTTTAATAGCTGCTGCGTATAACTTGTCTTCCGGCGTTGGACCAGTCACCAAAAACCAGTTTTGCCAGCGCTTTTTCAACATGTATTGCGCCAACGCATCGGCGCGCATCGCCCGGCTGGGCAGTATGTGCAAAACCTGATGGCGGCAATCCGTGTTACGTAAGTCGTCGTCGCTGGTAGCGGCATCGAACAACAATTTGTTTTTCGCGGCCGGCAAGTCGGCCAGCTTATTTAGTTGGTCGGCTTGCACGTTCAACACCACCAGGCCTATATCATCTCCCAGTTGATTAAAGGCCTGCTGTAAATCGCCGCCAACCGGCACCACGACTTTTGTTAATTCGTAGTGCTGGCCGGTAAATTGCCCGGTGGTATTGTTATCGGCAATCGCCAGCTCGGCACCGATTTGGCCTTTGTTCTGAATAAACGGATCAAGGTTGGATAAGGCGGCCGGCGCTGCCCGCTCCTGACTGAAATAGCCGATTTTGATCAGCTGTTTGGCGGGTTCCGCGGGTTTGGTAATCTGAGGCTTGGCCGGTGCGGCTTTCTTGGCAGGGGCGGCAATTGCGTCGCTTAGCAACAACGCTACAATCCAACAAAAACAAAATGAAATAATCGCAATTTTTTTCATAATCCGATACGGAACGACACAAAAGCGCTATTTTAACGGATTCGGTTCGGCCGGGCTCGGTCAATAATCGACAAGCTCTATTGAATTTTAATGGTTTAACATCAATACTTAGCCACCTTTACATTCGCCGCGTTCGCCATGTCTGAGCCAGATTTCTCTTTAGATTTTCTCGATCAAGAGGTTACGATTGATAGCTCATGGTCTAACAAGCGCAGTGCGGTTCGCTATCTACGCAACGACATTCGTGCCGCCGTTAAAGTCAAAAGTATCTGGTTTCCGCGCTTGTTTCCAGTCGTATTGCGGGATGTGAGTAGCCGCGGCGCGGCGATATTCAGCGAGAAAAAACTCGGCAAGAATAAGCGGATATTCCTGTATTTATTATTCAGCGACGGTACGCGTTTCGATATAGCAGCTCTCGTGGTACATTGCGACCGCGAAAACGGCCGTTACGGCATCAAGTTCGACAACATTGAAAAACATCTGGCCGAGCATTTACTGCATACCCAAACCGATCTGCTATTCAGCTAACAATAAAATAACATGCCGATACTCAGTGAAATTTATGTATACCCGGTCAAATCGCTGGCCGGCATTCGGGTGGCTCACTGGCCGGTTGATCACAAGGGCTTGCTGTACGATAGAAAATGGATGCTGATAGACAGCGATAGACAGTTCCTCAGCCAACGCCGCTTACCGAAAATGGCGTTGATCAAAACCTGCATTGCAGACCAGCAACTGATTTTGTCGGCACCAAACCAAGCGGATTTAGCCCTCCCCTTACAAGCGCTAGACGGCGATGACATTGAAGTGGTGGTCTGGCACGACCGTTGTATAGCTAAAACCTGCGGCGATAATGCCGATGCCTGGTTAAGCGATTTTTTACAAACCGATTGCCGACTGGTTTACCAAACCGATGACGATATTCGCAAGGTCGATCCTAACTATGCTTTGGACAGCGACCAAACGTCTTTTTCCGACGGCTTTCCGTTTTTGATCGTGTCGGAGAATTCCTTAAACGCCCTCAACCAAGCCATGCCGTTGGCAATTGACATGATTCGCTTTCGGCCGAATTTAGTCGTCGCCGATTGCGACAGCTATGCCGAAGATACTTGGCGGCGGCTTACCATCAACGATATTGGTTTTAGATTACCCAAACCCTGCTCGCGCTGTTCGGTACCCACCATAGACCCACTAACCGCCGAAACCGGCAAAGAACCCTTGACGACGCTAAATCGTCTGCGCAAATGGCAAAACAAAGTCTACTTTGGGCAAAACGCTTTGCACGACAAACCCGGCAGCTTGTCGGTCGGCCAGACAGTGCTGATCGACGAAATCGGCGAACCGCAGCCGCCGCTATCCCCACCTTAAAAACCTGCCAACGCCGGTGCGGGTTTGACGTTTTCAGAATACCTGAATCTCCCAAACCCTCATTGAATAGCACGCAAATCTAAAGGTTTTGCCGTCTACCTTAATACATTACTCCCGCACAGACGGGAGCCCACTGGCTACAATGGATTCCCGCTTTCGCGGGAATGACGACCAGGGGAAATTTTAGGGCCTGATTAAGTAAGCGTCGCGTACCCTGCTGCTAAATGTCTTTTAGAAGCAGATTGCGCTCCGACTCTTCGATCATGCTTTTGAAGCTTTCGACCGCATCGATTAACAGTGGCTCCTGATTGCTTTCCGGCAACTGATTTTGCCCGCATTGCTCCAGCGCGTTGATCACAAAGCTGATGGTCAAGATATGAATATCGACCGCCGGCAAATAGACCTCGTCGCTGTTGTCCGGTTCTTTCAGTTCGGCAATAAGGCGGCTGAGCAATAATTTCGCCAGCACCTCCTGAACAATCGCAATGGGTATAGCCAGCTTGCCGGCAATTTCGGCGGCGCTTAAAGGCGCCTGCAACTGGCCAAAGTTTTTGACTATCAGATGCATGACTTGCACGGCCACCAGCTTTTTCAACGCAAAACTTAAGTGGGCAAAGCGGTTGTTATTCCGATAGGTTTGATAGTTTTGGGTAAAAAACGCCATCTCGCAACCGAATAACACGATCATCCAACAGCTTTGCAGCCAAACCACAAATAAGGGCAACGCCGCAAAACTGCCGTAAATGGCGTTATAACTCGACACGCCTATCTGCAAACTCAAATACGCCCATTGCAACAGATGATAGCTAACGCCGGTCACCACGCCGGCGAGAATACCGGCGTGAAAGTTTATTTTATGGTTAGGCATAAAAATAAACGTAAAGGAAAACAAGGCGGTCATCAGCAAGACCGGCGACAAACTCAGTGCCTTAACCACCAACCAGCCGGCGAACGCCGGCAATTGAATGACGGTAATAAACCAGGTGATCTGCGTACTAACAAAGACGGTGATGCTGCTGGAAGCGATCAGCAATACCGGCGCCAACAGCATCAGTGACAAATAGTCGCTAAATTTGCGGCCCAATGTCCGGCCCTTGCCGATTTTCCAGATGTAGTTAAACGATTCTTCTATATTGCCTATCAAGCTGATGATGGTCCAAAACAGCACGACAATGCCTATCCCTGCCACCACTTCGCCCTTAGCGCTTTCCAGCAGATTTTTGGCAAAGCCGATTAGCTGCACCACCAAAGCATCTCGCTCCGGCATACGCTGCAACAATTCTTGCTCCAGCATGGTTTCAAAGCCAAAGCCCTTGGCAATCCCGAACAACATGGCGATGACCGGCACTATCGACAAAATGCTGTACAAGGTTAAAGCGGAGGCGCGTAGCTGACAAAGATCGAGACCGAAACTTTGCAAGGACAAAATAACGATTTTTAAATACTTGATTAGTTTTTCTTGAACATACGGCAAATCTTGCTCGTGCAACAGCCAAATATCGTCTCGGACAAATGTTATCAATCTGTTGTACATAGCTGGATTTGGCGGGTGGCGGTAACGGCTAAGCTAGCGATTATCGACTGTCGGCGGAGATCTGAACACGTTAATAAACAGAAGCAACTCCCTAACAACATAACTGACAAAAGCAGCAACGCTGGTCTGGATGACTAATCTCGCCGCTCGCCGATAGAGTGAAATGCTCAGCAAGACCCTGACGGCGTCGCAGCGAGAACCTTCACTCGCTATCACAATACTTTAACTTGATCCTTCATGAAAGCATCGTTCCTGTCATACTGCTGGGCAAAGAACTTCCATTTCCCATCTTTGCCGCGCACACCAAGCACAGTGGCCTTTTCTCCATCATAGTATGTCCGTACGCCTTCAACCGGCAGCTTGAAAAACTTCGGATTTTTCGAATACCTACCAATGGAATAGCGCCGGCGTAGCATTCCTCCGGTCGGCACGTTCGTCAGTGCCTCACTCTCCACACTCTCCCTCGCCTGAGCACCTTTTAGGTTCTCGCCGTAGTTCCCTGCCAAATGTAATACCGTGGCCTTGGTCATATCACCGGAGTGATATTGGATGGTGAAACGGCAGCCAGTGAGCTGAGATGTCAGAAATATCCCCGGCCCTTTATTGTCCAGCGTAGCTTCCGAGACACCTGACATCTGGTTCACCTCGTCCCAACGCTTCCAGGGTAAATACCAAATCCTTAGAGAATTTCGGGGAGAATCGCCCGAGGTCATCGCGCGCAGTTTGATGGTTTGCGCTTCGTCTACCAGAGTTACATCTACCTGTTTATATTCATCTTGAACCCCTATTTGTCCAGGGACGAAATCGAGGCTCTCTTCATCAACCTTAAAGTTGTACTCATTGAGCGCAACGACCGGATCTTGCTCGAGCTTAATAAGAAAATCTTCTAAATCTGGCATGTTAGCTTCTCCATTGAGTTGATTATTTAAAGTTCGATACAGCTAGTCAGCGACATGCAAGATCTTGTCAACAACTACGGGGGAAAAGTATAGACAAAAAACAGTTACTCTCTACCCGACACTGATTTGAAGTCTTCCAAATGATAACTAGCGAAATTACTTAATAAACTAACATCCGAAAAACCCATATCGATTACGTGTCGCTAAGCAAAAATCCTATTGAACATCGAATTGTAGATTTGCCAGTCTGGCATACAGTCCGCTTTGTTTTCGTAAATCATCTGGAGAGCCGGTTTCGACGATACGTCCCTGATCCAACACCACGATGCGGCTGACTTTATTCACGGTGGCCAAACGGTGCGCAATAATCAAGGTCGTGCGCCCTCGCATGGCAGCGTTCAACCCCTGTTGCACCAATACTTCTGACTCCGCATCCAGCGCGCTGGTAGCCTCGTCCAGCAGCAAAAGCGGGGCGTTTTTCAGAATGGCCCGGGCAATGGCAATACGTTGACGCTGCCCGCCGGACAGGCGCGTACCGCGCTCGCCGAGAAAGGTTTGATAGCCATCCGGCAAGCGGTCGATAAATTCCGCCACTTGGGCCAATTGACCGGCCTCCATCACGTCTTCATCGCTGGCATCGGGTCTACCGTAACGAATATTCTCCAGCGCGGTAGTCGAGAAAATCACCGCGTCTTGCGGCACGATGGCAATTTTGCCGCGCAGTTCCTGCAAGGATAGGTGACGAATATCCTGACCGTTTAGGCGGATGGTGCCATGGGTGGCATCGTAAAAACGCAATAATAATTGGAACAGTGTGGTCTTGCCCGCACCGGACGGGCCGATAAAGGCGACGCTCTCCCCTGCGGCTATGCTCAAATCAATACTATCCAACGCGGCGGTTTGTAAGCGTGACGGATAACTGAAGCCGACTTGCTGAAATTGTATCGCCGCTTTGTCGCCGTCCGCCAAAGGCTGGGGCGTGGCAGTATCTATGATCGCCGGTACGGCATGCAGCAGCTCCAGCAGGCGCCCGGTTGCGCCGGTCGCCCGCATCACATCGCCCCAGACTTCGGCTATGGTACTGACCCCACTGGACACCAGTGTGGCATAGAGTACGAAAGAAGCCAGTTGCCCACCGGTCATGATGCCGGCGTTTACCTGATTGGCACCTATCCATAGCACGAAAATGATCGAACCCATCACGGCGGTGATGACAATCACCGTCAATGCGGAGCGAAAGCGGCTGCGGCGGACAGCGGTGAGAAAACTGATTTCGGCGCGCTCGCTGAAGCGGTTCGCTTCGCGGCGCTCCTGAGTATAGGCTTGGACGATAGGCACGGCATTGAGAATCTCGCCGGCCAACGCCGAGGCATCGGCAATCTTATCCTGCGATTCCCTCGACAACTTTTTTACTTTCCTGCCCATTGCCAAAATCGGCAAGGTCAGCAAGATCATCAATCCCAATATCAGCGAGAACAGATGCAGGCTGGTCACCGCCAGCATGATCATGCCGCCGACAAACTGGAATAAACTACGCAAACCCATGGATATCGAACTGCCCACCACGGTCTGGATCAGCGTGGTATCGCCGGTCAGTCGTGATAGTACTTCCCCGGTTTGTAAGGTCTCGAAAAACTGCGGCGACTGGGCCAACACCCGCTCGTACACCGCGCTGCGCAAATCCGCCGTCACTCGCTCGCCGACCCAACTGACGGTGTAATAACGCGCGGCTATCGTCACCGCCCACAGACAGGCCAAGCCGAATAAAGCCAGAAAGTGCCCATCCATACTCAGCGAACCCAACAAACCGCCTTGCTCAGCCTGTCGCTGCCCAAAGCCAAAATCGATCAGGTCGCGGAATGCCAAAGGCACTAACAAAATTGTTGCCGAGCCGAGGCACAACAAACAAAAAGCCAGAAACATTCTGCCCCGATACGGACGGATAAACGGCCATAACGCCTTTAGTGTTGAGATCTTGCGGGCAGAATCTGTCCGTTTTGAATTGGAGCCAGATTTTTGAGACATAATTTTCGGGGGGGTCGATGCGCTAAAACTCGATGCTTGCAGAGAGGTAAAAATAATATAGGGGCTACCGGAATCTGGATTTTTGTTTTTGCAAAAAAAAGCCGGTGTTACCCGGCTTCGATGCTTCGCTATGATAGCAACCAAATGGCCACTATAGAGGAGTCACATTTTCCGCTTGAGGGCCTTTCGCTCCGGCGGTCACTTCCATCGTCACACTCTGGCCTTCTCTCAGGGTTTTGCGACCGCTGCCTTGAATGACGCTAAAGTGTACGAACACATCTTTGCCACCATCTTGTTCAATGAAGCCGAAACCTTTGTCATCGTTGAACCACTTAACTTTACCTTGTACTAATGCTGCCATAAATTACTCTTAACTTTTAAAAAACCATTACTGGTATGTTCCCGGTTGTTTTCTATCTCTACCGAATGCTAATTATGCATCAAATCAGGCAGGTATACCTCAAAAGAAAAACCGATAACCAAGGCTAGCGGCTTTCATCTCGTGATTGGGCAAGATCAAACCACCAACAGAGGTTCAGCGTTGCCGATTTTAAAAAAATGTTGCACGAGCCGCGCTAGGCGATAACGGTTGAGTGTTGATACTCATTTTGGACATCATGCTGGGTAACCAGGGAGCTCGCGTTGGAGTCGGTCTAGGCCAAGTACCTGGGACAACGGTTCCACACCATCCACCGGAAACAGCCTAAATTTCCTCGGCCGTCAGTACGCTAAAACTTTTATCTGCAATCATATTCATCTCGAATTCTCCAAAAACAACCTTACCATTGGCTGATTCGCATGCTGTGGTGTCGTCCTTGAATTTTAGGTTTACGCCTGACAGCAACTTTGACCCAACTCAGCGCCAAATCAATATGGCTTAATCAGAATCCCTCCAAATCAGTTGGTAAGCTCAATCTATTGGTGCTGTGCATGCGATTCAATGCGCTTATGGCCAGTCTTGAGGTAATTGTTCACAGACGCGAACGCAAAAAGCCGGCGGCTGCCGGCTTTGGCTAATTACTCGATCAGAAACTCAAGCCACGCTCGCCAACCCTGGTCGAGTCACAGACCGACAAGGATCGTTGGAAGCGTAATCTCTTATTGGTGTTTGGCCGATTTCCGGAAACACGTAGAGTTCGAAACGGCGGATTTTCTTTTGGTTGGTCACATCGCGGACTGTATGTGATGCTGAGTCCATCCATTGCCGGGCGATGTCTTCGAAGCTGTTGACGATGGGGAGGCCGGCGTTTACTCGATTCTGATTTTCTGCGGCTTTGGTAATTTCAGCCCGGGCTTGCTTTCTGATTTGACTGGGATCGATGCCGTTGGCAAGGCTGTTTCTGGCATCTTCGGCTTTGCGCCTGACGTTTTCCAAGGAGGTATCCGGATACACACCGAATGAGAGTTTTTTCCGCTTCCTTTCAAACGAGAAAATGAATTTCCATATCTTGGTGCCGTTTTTCCCGACGACGAGATAAAGTCCGCCGCCATCGTTGATAAAGTATTCTTGATCGTGCACTTTTGCCGCTCTGTAGACCGTATCTTTAATTGAGATGGAGAGCCATAGTGTGTCCTCGGCAAGAAGCATTATAGAAAAGGACACAGAAGGACACGCTTTTAGTTGCACGCCCACGTATTTCGCTGAACTTCTTTGAACAATAAAAAACCCGCTAAGCCAGGCGGCTTGCGGGTTTGTACTTCTCTTTGCATTTGATTGCACTAATCAATGGTACCGAGGGTCGGAATCGAACCGACACTCCTTTCGGAACCGGATTTTGAATCCGGCGCGTCTACCAGTTTCACCACCCCGGCAAAGAAAGCGGCATTATACTGAGTTTTTCAGAAATGCCAAACATTTTTTACGCCGCCAAGGTCACCGCTGCTTTCAGCTTTTTCATGGCGTTTTGTTCCAACTGTCTGATGCGCTCGGCCGACACTTGATAACGATCCGCCAATTCGTGCAGCGTGGCTTTTTCTTCCACCAGCCAGCGGCTAGCCAAAATATCCCGGCTTCTGTCGTCCAGGCCCGCCATGGCATCCATCAGCAATTCTTCCTTACGGTCTTCCCAGTCGCTGTTTTCCAGCAATAAAGCCGGATCGGCTCCATGCTGTTCCAGATATGCGATAGGCGCCTGCACATGATCTTCGCTGTCGTCGCCAGTCGGCTCAAGTCCTACATCGCGGCCATCTAAACGCCGTTCCATTTCGTAAACGGTTTTAACATCGACATCCAGATTTTCCGCAATCGCTTCCGCGTCGTCTTGGGAGAGATAGCTCAAGTCCTTTTTGAATTTACGCAGATTAAAAAACAGTTTGCGCTGCGCTTTAGTTGTAGCGACTTTAACGATGCGCCAGTTTTTAATCACATATTCGTGAATTTCCGCTTTGATCCAATGTACGGCAAAAGACACCAAGCGCACGCCCATGTCCGGGTCAAAACGTTTTACCGCTTTCATCAAACCGATATTGCCTTCCTGCACGATGTCCGCCAATGGCAAGCCGTAACCGGCGTAGCCCCTGGCCACATGCGCCACAAAACGCAAATTGGACATAACCAGCTCGCGCGCGGCGTTCAGATCACCTTCATCTCGGTAACGCAACGCCAAGTCCTGCTCTTGCTCGACGCTGAGTTTGGGCATTTGGGCGACTAAACTTAAATAAGAGTCAAATGTCCCAACCGATAAATTGATCGGTAAAGCCAAGCTGTTGTTCATATCACCCTCGTTTCCGGTGGAATAAATTAACGATGACCAAATTCTAGCACTCGATCAACAAGAGTGCTAATAATTTAGTTAAATTCTTTTAATACAAACGCTTACAATGAATTTTTCGTCAATTTTGATGCGAAATCAGCTAATGATGCCGCCTTTACGAATTCCGGCCAAACTCGTTAAAATGGCGACTGACTCGATATTCGCCGCCCACCTCATAAATAACCATAGCCATTTACCCGAACATGTCAGCTTCCGATAGCCCAGTTTCATCCAACTTTATTCGACACATTATCGCCGCCGATCTGGCCGCCAACAAAAACAATGGCAAAGTCGCCACCCGTTTTCCTCCCGAACCCAATGGTTATCTGCACATCGGTCACGCCAAATCGATTTGCCTGAATTTCACGCTAGCCGCCGAAAACAAAGGCACCTGCAACCTGCGCTTCGACGACACCAACCCGGAAAAAGAAAGCGTCGAATATATGGAAGCCATCGAACGCGACGTGCAGTGGTTAGGGTTTAAGTGGGCCGGGAAATATCACGCTTCCGACTATTTCGAGCAACTTTACGCTTACGCGGTGCAGTTGATTAAACAAGGCGATGCTTATGTCGACAGTTCCACGCCGGAGCAAATGCGCGCCGACCGCGGCACCTTGACAGAACCCGGCAAGGAAAGTCCGGACCGCAGCCGTTCCATCGAAGACAATCTGGATTTGTTTACCCGTATGCGCGCCGGCGAATTCGCCGACGGCCAATATGTGCTGCGCGCCAAGATCGATATGGCGTCGCCCAACATTAATATGCGCGACCCAACCATCTACCGCATCCGCCGCGTCCATCATCAACGCACCGGCGATGCCTGGTGTTTGTATCCGATGTACGACTATACCCATTGCATTTCCGATGCGTTGGAAGGCATCACCCACTCGATCTGCACCTTGGAGTTTGAAGATCACCGCCCGCTGTACGACTGGGTGCTGGACAAATTGCAAACCCCTTGCCATCCGCAGCAGATCGAATTCGCTCGCCTGCAATTGGAATACACCATCGTCAGCAAGCGTAAATTGCTGCAATTAGTTACCGAAAAACACGTCAACGGTTGGGACGATCCACGCATGCCGACCATTTCCGGCCTGCGCCGAGCCGGTTTTACGCCGGAAGCGATTAGAGATTTCTGCGAGCGCATCGGCGTGACCAAAAATGACTCCTGGATCGAAATGGGCGTTTTGGAAAACTGTATTCGCGAAGACTTGAATGAGCGCGCACCCAGAGCAATGGCTGTCTTAAGACCCTTAAAAGTAGTGATCAGCAATTGGGAAGACGGCAAAACCGAAACCTACCAAATCGCCAACCATCCGCAAAAACCGGAAATGGGCAGCCGTGAGGTCAGCTTTTCCAAAACCATTTTGATCGAACAAGACGACTTCATGGAAAACCCGCCGAAGGACTTCAAACGCTTGGTAGCAGGCGGCGAAGTGAGACTGCGCGGCTCGTATGTCATCAAATGCGAAGAAGTCATTAAAGACGCTGCCGGCAACATCATAGAACTGCATTGCACTTACGATCCGGCTACCTTGGGCAAAAATCCGGAAGGCCGCAAAGTCAAAGGCGTAATCCATTGGGTATCCGAACAACATGCTCTGGCTGCCGAGCTACGTTTATACGACCGTCTGTTCAGCCATCCCAACCCGGACACGCTCGACAATTTCCTGGACGGCATCAACCCCAAGTCGCTGGAAGTATTGAGCGATTGCCGAGTAGAAGCCAGCTTGGTCAACGCCACGCCGGACACCCGCTACCAGTTCGAGCGCACCGGTTATTTCTGCCTGGACTATGCAGACAGCTCACCTGAAAAACTGGTGTTTAACCGCACCGTCACCTTGCGCGACAGCTGGGCAAAATAACCGGTTAATCGACTATGGCCGCGCTGCAACATTTAGTCAGCCATCTCGAAATTCAAACCGGCCAATCTCTGCATAACCACCGCCTGAGCAGCGTCGGCGGTGGCGACATCAATAGCGCTTACCGGCTGCAAGCCGCCAACATCGACTGGTTTATCAAATTAAACCGCGCGGACTTGGCGGAGATGTTCCTTGCCGAAGCGGCCAGTTTACGAGAGTTGGCCGACATTGGCGCCGTACGCGTACCAAAAGTGATTTGCTTTGGCGAATGTCAACAACACACTTATCTGGTGTTGGAATTTATCGAATTGGGCGCATTACAAGGCCGCAGCGCCAGCCTGTTCGGCCAACAACTCGCCTTGCTGCACCAAAACCCGCAAGCCTATTTCGGCTGGTCCATCGATAACACCATCGGCTCCACCCCGCAACATAACGGCAGACACGACGACTGGATCAGTTTTTGGCGGCAACAACGTCTTGGCAAACAATTGCAGTTTGCCGCCGCCAACGGTTATCGCGGCTCACTGCAAACTCAAGGGGAAAAACTGCTGGAAAAAATGGGCGGTTTCTTTAGCGATTACCGCCCGCATCCTTCCTTGCTGCACGGCGATCTGTGGGGCGGCAACGCTGCCGCAGATAAGCAAGGGCAACCGATAATCTTCGACCCGGCCTGCTATTACGGCGACCGCGAAGCGGATCTGGCCATGACGGAATTATTCGGCGGTTTCAGCCGCGATTTTTATGCGGCATATCAAGCCACTTATCCGTTGGACAGTGGTTACAAAACCCGTAAAACCCTCTACAACCTTTACCACATCCTTAACCATCTAAACCTGTTCGGCAGCGGCTACTTAAACCAGGCCAACAGCATGATCGGCCAGCTATTGGCAGCATTAAACTAATCGCGTTTAGCGCCGAATCATCCATAAATGAAGCGATAGTTTTGGCATAGTCAGTTGCAATTCCCCACCGCTATTTTCCCGGCTCATAAAAAGAATTTTTCCCAGTGCAATCCAGGAATTTACTCACGGATAATAGCCGTCAACTTTAAGGCCGAAACATCACAGTATACCTACAGCCCCCGTTTCGAAATTTATGACGCCAACCCATCGCAACGCTGCCATGAGCAACACCATAAAAACATTATTAGTCGACGACCATGCAGTGGTGCGCGCGGGTTTTCGCATGCTATTGTCGTTTAGCGGCGATGTCGAAGTCGTCGCTGAAGCTGAACGCGGGGAACAAGCCATTCAGCGTTACCATGAGTACAAACCGGATTTGGTGGTCATGGACTTATCCATGCCGGGAATCGGCGGTCTGGAAGCGATTCGCAGGATCGTCGCGCGGGACGCCGATGCACGAATTTTGGTATACAGCATCTATCACGAACAGGTTTACGTGCGTCGTGCTTTCGAGGCCGGCGCGCAAGGTTACATCACTAAAAACATGGCGCCTAATCTATTGTTGCCTGCTATAGAAAGCATTATGCAAGGCAAAAGTTATGCGGAACCCGGTCTGCTTACACATGCAGAGGAACCATCCGCCGATGCGCAGTATCAAGCGCAAATCAACGCGTTCTCACCGCGCGAATTCGATATATTCAGGCTATTGGCCCAAGGCCTGACCGTCTCGAAGATTTCCGCCCACCTGTGTTTGGGCAATAAAACCATCGCCAACTACGCAACGCAAATCAAGAAAAAACTGCACGTGCAGACCACCACCGAATTGGCGCATATCGCCGTCAATCTAAACATACTCAATAAATAAACCGTCACTCAGGCCGATCAGCGCAACACTCTGATCGAACCCAGTGTACCGGTTTCAACGGTCACACTGAGCCTGGTAATTTTACTGACGCGGATCGCGTTCTTGGGTTGCGATGGATCGAAATTGAATTCGTCACCTTCGCGAACCATAAAAGTCCCCACGCCGCTGACTTCCAGCAAGGCAATAAAAGCCTTACCGGACGGATTCAACAAACCGCGTAATTTCAGGTTCGGCACCTTCATGGTTTCTTGATTGGGCAAAAACCCGTAAGCGCCAGCCGTTGTGCCGCCCTGCGCGCCCGCCGTTTCGTACATCAATTCACTGGGCGTGAACGGATCGCGCAACTGCTTCGGCGCGGTCAACGGCAGCTGCGTGGCCGGCGCTTCCAGGGCGTGTGCCACCAGTGCCGTCATTGAAAAAGCAAGGCCAACAACCGGCTTGATTAAATTCGACAAACTCATTTACTGCCCCGATACCAAAGAGAATAAGGCTTGAAAAAAAGCGTAATAGACAAAGCCCACCATCGAGCCGATTACCAGAATCATCACCGGCTCGATCAAGGCCGACAGACGCTTGATCGCAATTTCCAGCAATTTTTCGTAATAAATCCCCAATTCCTGTAACACCTCATCCAGCGCGCCGGTACCTTCACCGACGGCGATCATCTGCACCACCAGCGGTGGAATGCGCGGATGATCAATGCTGCGCGCAATGTCCCGGCCTTCTAATATCTGGTTGGACGCGGCCAGCAACTGATCGACATAAACCCGGTTACCCAACAGATTTGCAGTGATTTTCAGCGCCTCAAATACCGTGACACCGCTACGCAGCAAAATAGACAAAGCCCAGTTCATCTGCGCCATCGAACCGGTTACCAGCAGCGAGCCGATCACCGGTAGCCGCAGCAACATCCGGTCTATCCATAAGCGGCCGTTACGGGTTTGATAAATCAATATCACCAGCAGCAGCAAAGCAGCCGCTCCGCCGGCCAGCCACAGGCCATGCTGGCGCACGAAATCGGATATATTCACCAGCAACTGGGTGGATGGTGGTAAAGCCTTCCCTTTGCCCATCAAAAATTTGCTGAATTTGGGGATGATTTTTACTACCATGAAAATGCCGACGCCAACCGCCGCCAACACCACAATCGCCGGGTAAATCATCGCGTTGATGGTCTGCGCCCGCAGTGCGGCTTTCTTATCCAGATGGATCGCCAACCTTTCCATAATCTGGTCCAAATCGCCTGTGGTTTCCCCGGCAACCACCAAATTGATCGCCATTTCCGGAAATACTGCCTTGTGCTTACTCATTGCCGACGACAGCGATTGGCCGACTCGAATGTCTTTCAACATCAGGCGTAAAGTCAAATTCAAGCGCGGGTTGGTCAATTGCGCCTGGGCCAACTCCAAAGCCTGCGCGACCGGCAGGCCCGCCCGCAACATAAAGCTCATCTGCCTGAAGAAGAAAATCAGCGCCGTGGTCGACACCGAACGTTGCGAGGCCAACCAATCCGAGAAATTGGCCTGGCCGAAAAAGCCGCTGCTGCCGCGCCCCTGCCGCAATGCCAAGACTCGCAAACCGCGCTGGCGGATTTGAGCGGCGGCATTGCCCATATCGTCGGCCTGTAAACGGCCGCCGACCTCGTTACCGCGCTCGTCCAAGGCGGTGTAAACAAATTCGGCCATCTCAGTTTACTCCGCGCATGCCGCGCGTTTTGCGGACCGCCACATCGCGCAACTCGTCCAGCGTGGTCATGCCCAGAAGCACTTTACGGCAACCGTCCTCCCACATAAAACTCAAACGCTCGCCGGCACTGGCTTCCAGGGTTTCCTCGTCGCTACCGCGTGCCACCAGGCGCGCGAGCGTTTCATCCAGCCACAAGGTCTCAAACAAACCCAGCCGGCCGCGGAAACCGCTGCCCTGACAGATCACACAACCGCCCGGTTCGTAAATCCGCACGGCATCGTCCTCTCTATCCAGTTCCGCCTGCTCGGCAGGCGTTGCCAAGCGCGGTTTGCGGCAATGCCCGCATAAACGGCGCACCAAGCGCTGAGCGATCACCGCTGCTACCGTGGAACCGATCAGGAACGGTTCGCAACCGATGTCGATCAAGCGCGTGACGGCGCTTACCGCGTTATTGGTATGCAGCGTCGAGAACACCAAATGCCCGGTCATCGCGGCTTTCACGGCCACATCGGCGGTCTCCGGGTCGCGGATCTCGCCTACCATCAATACGTCCGGATCGTGCCGCAAAAACGAGCGCAGGGCGTCGGCAAAACTGACTTTCGGCCCGGTCTGCAATTGGGAAACCCCGTGCATCACATACTCGATGGGGTTTTCCACGGTCATGATGTTGATGTCGGGCCGGTTGATCTCCTGGAGCGCGGCGAACAAGGTGGTCGATTTACCGCTCCCGGTCGGACCGGTGAGCAGTACCATGCCATAGGGACGGTGAATCACCTTACGAAACTGCTGTAAGTCTTCATCCATCATGCCCAGATCGGCCAGCGTCAAGCCAAACGCCTCTTGACCGAGCAGCCGCAGGGTAATCCGTTCGCCAAGCCGGGTAGGCGCGGTCGCTACCCGAATGTTAAAACCCTTGTCGATGGGCCGGGGCAAATGATAAGAAAAACCACCGTCCTGCGGCATACGCTGTTCGGCGATATCCAAGCCGGCCAGCACCTTGACCCGCGATACCAAAGCGGCAGCCGCGCCGGCGTTGGCAACCAAGGGAAAATCGCGCAATTTGCCGTCCACCCGCAAGCGGACCCGCAGACCCTGCGCATCCGGCAGCAAGTGAATATCCGAAGCCCGGTAAAAATAGGCTTCGCGGATAATGCCGTCCAGCATGGCTACCAAATCAGTATCGGTCTCCGTCGTCACCGCGCCGCTTTGTTCCGGCGCCGACTTTCCGGCCAATACGTGCTTAACCTTCAATTGCAACAAAGCCAGATCGGCCATTGCCAACGGCAATACCTGACCCAACAAGCGTTGCACCGAATCGATCCCGGCCCGGTCGCCCGGATCGCCGCAGATCAGTAACACCTGTTCGCCATCACTGACCGGCAACAGCAACTTGCGCTGCACCAGACTGGGGGGAATTTTTTTTAACAAGCTGTTTTCCACCTGCAACGTATCCAGATCGACATACGGCATGCCGTATTGCTCGGCCACCGCCCGGTGCAACGCCGATAAGGGAAAGCGATAATGCGCCTGAACCATGGTCAGCAGACTCAAGCGTTGCCGACGGGCTTCCAGGCGCAGGCGTTCCAATTGCGCGGCCTCAACCAAGCCGCAGCGCACCCCGGCTTCCAAGAGATGTTCATCGTTGATAGCCATACGCTTACAGCGCCAAAATCACTTCGGCGAGCAGCGGTTGGGGATAACCGGGCATCCCCAACACCGGCATGCGCTCAACGCTGATGCGCAGCACCGCCACTTGAAACGGCAGCCGGTCCAAATCGTGAATAAACCGGTTCAAAGCCAGGTAGGAGCCCTCCACCTCCAGGCGCCGCAGCGGCCTTTCCAACAAGGAACCCGGCGACATGCGCGCAACCCAACCGGCACTCAGCGGCGGAATCATGGCAGTCGCGGGCGCGGTTGGAGCCGCCGGCGTCACGGTCGCCGGTTTGTTTTTCCGGTTTTTCTTGCCGGTTGCCGGTGCCGCAGGAACCGGCGCGGCATTGCTGTTTACCGCAGCTTTGAAAACCTCATTGGCGCGCACATGAATCTGCGCGTCACGCGCCACTTTGGAAATATTCACGACCAGGAACTGCGAATCGTCCGGAGCCAGATGTTTTTCCACACTGTCCGACTGATCCTTGATGGCCGCCAGCAAACGCTCTTGTTCCGCTAACTGGCCCTTCAAGCGCTCGATATCCTCATCCGGCTCCTCCGGAATCTCGGCGTTATGTACGCGCTTATCGGTGGCTTCCGCGGTTTGCTGCAACTGGCCGATTTCCCGGTTGGCCGGCACCCAGCGCAACCAGGCGTATCCGCCGATGACGATCACGCCGATAGCCAAGGCCGACAACCATTGTTCGCGATTACTCAAAGGGGGTAGTTTCATGTGGGTTTGGATTGGATAAACGAATGATTTTGCCGTCCGGCTCGGCCAATTTGACCAGCCGCAAGGAAATACTGAAGCCGTTACTGCTCAGCGGGCCCTTGCCGAAAGTCACTTTGGGCTCACGAACCTGCAGATCCCAGCGGGCAGCGGCATCACCCACCCGCTTAATAAATGTCTGCGCGGCACTGTCGCTGAGCGCCCAGGCCTCCAGCACCAGGTTTTCCGCTTCGATGCGTTTGTCATTGATTGGGTTGGGCGGCAGGGTCGGATTGGCTGCCGGACTCGCCGCCGGCTTTAATGCCGACTTATCCGGCTCGTCCAGGCGCTCGATGACCACCTCATTGTCAACCAGCGTTTGCAGCATACCCAGCACACCTTTCACCAAGTCCATGCGCTCCGGAATATCTTCGTCGTAAAAGCGGGCCAGATTTTCCAGACGCGACTGTTCGGTTCGCAGGCTCTTGATCTTGTCCTTAATCTCCCCGATTTCCGCGGTTCGGGCGTTGATGCGTTTAATCGCCTCGTCGATACTCTGCCAGCTGGCGTCTACCTGTTGCTTGTAACTGTCGACGCTGCTTCTACGCACCCACAACGACAACTCGGCCACGCCGACCAACACCAATAGCACCAGCACCAGCGCCGTTGCTCGCACCTCCAAGCGATCACGCAGCGCCGGCAACGGGCCGCCCAATCGCACGCCCACGCAACGCTCGTCCTCCGCCAAACCCAATGCGTGGTAAGCCGCTCCGGCCATCCCCGGCGAGACTTTGTCCCCAACGATAGCGTGGGTAAGCGGGTGCAACTCCAGTTCCAGCATGTGTTCCAAATTGGCGGCCAGCTCCGGTGCCGGCGGCCAACTAGCCAGCCAGACCGACTCACGCGGCGGTGCATGCAGCGCGTGATAGCTTTCCAGACAAATATCCAGCGGTGCTTTGTGCAGATTCAAATAATGCCGCAACGCGGTAAAACCGCTACCGGCGATACGCGTGCTAAAACCCAGACCGGGCTGGGTTTCCAGCAGCACCGCGTGGGTTTCCGTGCTGGGGAGCAGCGCCGTACTGCAACCGGTTAAAGGATACATTGCCCGCAACTTCAGACCCTGCCGTGCAAAAGCGTCCGACCAGCGCTGTAACAAGCTTTGATGTACGCAACTAATCAGCCAATTGAAAGTACCGGGTATGTCTTCCACCGCGCTCTGCGCCGCCCAGCCGACTTCGATGGCCTCATCCGCAGCCTTCAGCCATTCCTGACCAGTCAAACAAGCATTGAGCTGGCTGCGCTTGATGTAACCCAACTCCACCGCCAGATCGCCAAAACGCCGTAACGAAAACTGCTCGGCCAACGCCAAGCCGCCGCCGGCCCTGGATTTGCCTTGCTGCAAATCCATCACCGCCTTGGCCTGTTCCTCGGTCATATAGCCTTGGCCCACCAATAAATGCCCCACCGACCAACGGGTGACGTGCTGAAGCAACAGCGGCTCGGCTTCCCACCGCGCCAGTTCCAACATCTGCAACAAAGGCCGGGGTTTGCGGGGATTGACGGGCAACTCCACCAGCGTGGAAAACACCGCCGGCGACAACAGAATCGCGGAACCGCCGCCCTGCCAACCCTGGTTTTTCAGCGCCGTCAGCACATCGCCCAGGCCTTCGGCCATATCCACCTGTTCGGTTTTTGCCTGATACAGCAGTTCCATGTCCTGATCGGAACGGCGCAGCACCGCCGCGCGCAACGAAAAACCATCGGTCTCGCAGACCAATAGCTGCGACGGGGTAGCGAAAGGGAGAAAGCGATTAAATTTCATGGATGCTTGGCATTAGGGAATTAAGTAGCTGTTTCCGTACTGTGATTTTTCGGCTCCGCCGCTTCTCGTTCCCACGGTCATCCGTCACTGCCATTACGTTAAGAGCGGGTGATTCCCTCTCCCCCTGGGAGAGGGTTAGGGTGAGGGGAATAAATAAGGAAAAAAGCTGTATTTTGACACCCTCATCCCAACCTTCTCCCGGAGGGAGAAGAAGCTTTTTCCTTGGCTTAATGGCAGTGAAGGCCCGCAGTGAGAACGCATCGTGAGAACGATTCGGAAAAAGTGGACTCATGGAATGATCCACTTAAGCGCCAAATTCAATGTTTGGCGTGGTAATACGCTGAAACTGCGAATGTTGGTGATATCTGGCTTCGGGTTGGGATTGGCTCCGCTGGTTTCACAATCGCCGTCGAAAATCACAAAATCGTCTGGGTCCGCAGGCGGAGCTTCGTAACAAACAATCGCATATGCGCGGTTGCCGATGGCAATTGTTGGGGTAGTATCGAGAATGAAATTGACTGATTTCCTACTGTTAGCTAAAACTGGCTCTGTAGGTGTTAAAGCAAGTAGTTCAGTGGTGCCGTCATCACCTTTGATTGCACTTGTCAGATCAGACAAGTAAACCCGGAGTTGAAGATTTAGGTTGCTAGTTGCCGAAGCGACAGGTATAGGATTGGCACTCTGATTTTCAAACGTCACACTCACTGCCGCCGGCAATTGCACCTGCCAATCGGCGCTGACAATCAACTGCGGCGCTGACACGTCATCGCTTGCAACCGTCAAATCCATGCCCTCACTGCTTAAACTGGTGGTCGTTCCCGTTACGCTGTAATCCCATCCTGAATTCAGCTCATCAGTAGTGGCATTCGCGCCTTCGTTACCGTAGCCATCTCTGAAACGCAGCCCGCCTCCTGATTCCGGAATAACTTGTAAATACGGCCCACGCCAGCCTACGCCGACACCGGTATCCTGATCCAGATTCCACTCGCTAACGATAACGGTATCGTCGCACGACGATTCAAATGTTCGCGGATCAGTGGCAGGAAGCACCTCATCACCCACTCTTAACAACTCCGCCAAACATAATGGCAAGCGCCCCATATCCGCCACAAAGCCGCTAATCTCCGGGGCACCATTCACCGTGCGGGACGGGTCGCCGATGATGGCTTTGCGGATTAACTCCATGCGGCGCTTGGTTTCATCGTATTTGGCTTGGTCTTCCACACCTTCGGTCAACATCAATCCGGTGGAGGCCACCAGCGCCATCAAAAAAATTACCAGCAGCATTTCCAGCAGGGTAAAGCCGCGTTCGGATCTTCGACGTGTCGAACCCGCAGAATGTAGGGCGATTTGGATCAATAAGTTCATCGCAACAAACACAGCAAGGTATCGTCGCCTGTGCCGGTTATCTGGCAGGAAGCGGGAGTCGGGTTATTGTCCGTTTTGTCCGGACCGATACTGACCAGACGGGCTTTGAAGGGATCATCCAAATCCAGCAGCAGATAGGTGGCTTGATAAGCATCGGTGATCGCCCACAAATTATCGACACCGGCATAACTCATCAAACCGCTTTTGCGTTGCAAATACGGGCCGTTCCAACCGCGACGGGTGTCGGGATTCCAGCCGCTGCCCAAGGAATCGGCAAACAGCATCCAGAAATTGGCCGGGGATTCGCACCAAGCCAGTTTTGCAGCGTCGGTGCTGCCCGCTTCAGCGGGAAGATTGACCAAATCCGGGTTGATTTTGCCGGCGTTTGCCGGGTCCTCGCAGACGTAAACACCCTGCCCCGGAAAATCGTTGCTGCCGCTATCGCGCCGAAACCGTAACAAAGCGCTGCGGATTTCCGCCATTTCAAAGCGTGTGGCATCCTGACGGCCTTGATCCTGTAAGCCTTCATACGCCAGCACCGCCGTGCCGGCTACCACCGCCATTAGTGCAATCACCGCCAATAACTCCAGCAGCGTAAAACCGCCTTGCGGCCAGATTTTTATGGATTTGGAACGCGTGGTGGCAACACCGCTGAGGGCTACGGACCGCAACATCCTGGAAAGAACAAACAATAAACACCTCATTTACTTGCTTGTGAAAATTAAAAACCTAGCCATCCATCGTTCCCACGGAGGACCGTGGCAACCCGATTAAACGCCTCACTCAAAATTGTTTGGCGGGCGCGCCGCTGCTGGTGGTGACCACTTTCGCGCCCAGCTTAGAAGCCAACATCGGCAACATGAAGTTGACCTTGCCACTGTCCGAGCCTTTGAGATGGAAAATGTCGACAATAAACTTCGATGCATCATTCGGATATGCCGCCAACGCCCTGCTTAGCGTGGTTTTGGCTGCGTGCTGATCGCCGCTCAAGGCTTGCATCAGCGCCAACCGATACACCAAGTTGTTGGCGGGCACAAAACGCACGGCAACATCCGCCAACACTGTCAATTGCGGCCGCATTGCCAGATCATCGGCTTGACCGGTAAAGGTAAAAATCATCGGCACATAAGGTTCTAGCAAAGGCGCTTGCGTCGCCGCCTTTTGACAGACAGCCACCAGATGATCGGAGCGTTGCTGAGAGGGTTGCGCCACCGCCGCTAACAAGGCCAGCTCCATTCGCAGGTAGTGGATTTCATGTACAACCGCCACGGACAAGGCAGCAGCAATGCAGCTGCCGGAAATGACAGTGCCGGTTTTGTTCCAGGCTATCGGCCGGCTCAACTCATCACCCAACCCCAATACCATCGCGGCAACGCCTAAAAATGGCGCATACCACAGCGGATATTCCAACGTACTGTGAATGCCCAAAATTGCCGCCAGCAGCAGCAACCAAGTTTTAAACGCTTGCTTCTTTGGATCATCACCAACACTGAGAACCGGACGAATCCAGCGGCTGAGCGCCAACAGCAACAACATGACCGGTAATAGACCCAGTTCGGCCAACAAGTGCAAAATCAGGTTGTGCGCGTGTTCGATATAGGTGGGGAGTGCCGGAATATACTGACCAGCTTGAAAGTACGCGGTGTCGAATTGCCCAAAACCGTGGCCCAGCAAGGGCTGTTGCAAAAACAATCCCCATGCCACTTGCCAGATATGCCAGCGCGGCGATACCCCGCTGGTTTGTTGCAGCATTCGTTCCGCCGAGCTCAATTGCGCGTCGGGCAAAACGCCTAGCGACCACAAACCTTGCAACGCCAGATAACCTAGTAAGCCGAAGCCGATTGGTTTCAACCAGGCTGAACGGTAGCGCCAAGCGATGACAAATATCGCTAGCCAATACAATAAAACGCTGCGAGAAGGCGTCAGGCTCAAGCCTAGCATCAGGCTAAAACCCAATAGCGCAAACACTATGCGTGGCAGTCGGCTAAGCGCATGCCAGTACAATAAAGACACACTGCCCAAGGCCAACAAATCACCGTAATTGTTGGCTTGGCCCACGCCGCCCCAGTCGCCGATTGACCCGGATAAGCGCCCGAACAACTCTCGCCAGGCCACCAGCACGGCTGCTGTTACCAATCCGCCGGCCAGCCAGCCGCCGACCCGCTCGGCGCCAAACTGTTGCCGCAAACAGGCAATCAATACCATCATCAACGCGGCCCAGACCAAATAGACCATCCCCATATAGGCATGGGGGGCGACGACCTGCGGCAGCAGCTTGGTCTGCAAGCCTAGGTAAGCTGCCAGGGTTAGCGGTAACCACAGCGTGCGCGGTAGCTGCAATTGCGCGCTACGCCATAAGCCGGGCAATACCGCCGCACAAGCCAGCAATCCGCCGGCGACCGCCAACCATTCCATATGAAAGGTGATGACCGGTTGCAAATGCCAGGGCGCCAGCCAAGGCAAAATCGGCAACAAGCCCAATAGCAACAGGCTAAGCGGTGGAAATTTGCAGTAGTGGAGTGATTTCATCGTATGTGTAAATCTTTAATTGTTATGCGCGTGGCGCTTATGTATTACCTAAACCAGCAAGAGCCTCGTTCCCATTTATGCCCTTTTGGGTACGCTCCCACGTCACTGCCATTAAGTTAAGAGTCAGAGCGTCACCCCGGCTGGGATTAACTTCGTGCTCTAACGGGTGTCG
The DNA here is from genome assembly GCF_024505055.1 of Methylomonas rosea. Taxonomy (GTDB): domain Bacteria; phylum Pseudomonadota; class Gammaproteobacteria; order Methylococcales; family Methylomonadaceae; genus Methylomonas; species Methylomonas rosea. The sequence continues at coordinate 1,940 of NZ_JANIBL010000015.1, read as the reverse complement.
GGGTCCAGAGGCCAGGGATGGCGATGGCGCTTTACATCCCTGTAAACTGGATTCCGGCAATCCCTGCCGGAATGACGGCTTAACTTAATGGCAGTTATGCTCCCGCATGGAAACGCATACAGGCTTATAAGCACACTGGATGCCCGCTATCCAAACTATGACTGTTCGGAGTTCCGAGATGCCCCGTGCCTGCTAGCGCTGGACTCTGTAGCAAATCCCAGAGCTAGTAGGGGTTCCCACGGCGGACCGTGGGAACCAGGGCTTAACTAAATTAATTGCCGTTTTGGTTTTCAGCGCTTTGAGCTGCTAAATTCTCGTCGATCATTTTGCCTTCGGTGTCTACGACAGCCAGCAAGCGAGCTTTATTGAATACTTCATCGTCAGTGAAAGTTTCGTCTTCATTCTCATCTTGGGCAACATGGAACAGTGCGATGTAGCGTGCATAGCTGTTGGCAGGATTGATGTTTTGGCTAACGAAGGTCGGTGCGGTAGAAATCGCCACGGACGAGTTGCTGGTACTATGCGCAGCGTCGTGACCGAAGCCGAGGGCGATCACTAGATTACATTGATCGTCTTCTAGGTTGTCGTTGATGACGTTTTGACGCAGAGCATCATCAATATTGATCGGATCAGCACTCAACTTGGTAGTCGGCATACCTCCTGGCAAAGTACATGCTGCTGGAGAACCACCGGCGTCTCGGCCAAATGTTGGCAGGATCGCAACGTTTGTTATTCCGGCCCAATCGTCTTCACTTACCTGTGTAGGACCAACTGCACCTTCGTTATGTTGCAAGTTTGGCTCTACGCCTGCTGTGGTTGTGGCTACAATACGTTGTTGCAGTTCAGAAATACCAACCGATTCCAAAGCTTCAACTACGGCTATGCGGAAAGTACTAGTGGAGGCAGGCAATGTCCAATTGGCAAACCTTCTTGCGGTTACTGAGGCCAAGAAAGCAGGCGCTGTACCGGCGCTGGCGCCTGCACCAACGACCAAGTTATCCCATTGGTCCGGGTAACGTTGAGTCACTGCACGGTAATTTCGAATCGCGCCATCGGCAGTAGCCGTGCTGCTGGATGCCGCAGTGGCTTGAGCGCTATCGCCAAGTCCTTCATACGCCACCAATGCCGCAGTCGCCAACGTAGCGATCAGCGTGATAACGACCAGCAGTTCCAGCAAGGTGAAACCCGCTTGTCTGTGTTGCAGTCTTTTCAGTTGTTTAGCTTTCATACTGTTTTTCTCAAATGTAAATGCCGCAACTGCCTCACGCAGCCTGTTGGTCATCTTATTTTTTTGGTTTTTTGATGTGACCCCATCACACTCGTTTAGTTATGCGCATCCGTGCGCGGATTAGTCCTGAATTCTCTGTCGTCCTCTTGCCCACTGGGCAGAAAAAGATCGGGGGATTATTTAGAAAATCTCCCCTGGCCCCTCTTTGGCAAAGAGGGGAATTAATTAGGCTAAAGTGGCCTTATTCCCACTCTCCCGCACTTCCACACGGACCGCGCCAACCGAAAGTATCAAGCTTGGCTCGATAAGCCGCTGTCCACCACAAAGCGGTATTGTTTGCCGCAGTGCAATATCACTTCCTTTTGCCGACGCTTGAGGATTTTTACCTCAACGCGGATTTCGCCGAAGCCGTCGTGCTGCAATACTTCATCCAGCAATTCCATCAGCTTGTTTTTGACGGGTTCGGCTTGCGTGTCGTGAAGGTTGTTCGTCATTTACTTGTCTCCCTATTCAATTCAAGCGGGTGTTCATTGCGCCGGCAAGGCCAGTTTGTAGCCGCTGTGGCGGGCCTGATTCAGCCAGTAATCGGCTTTTTCCTGTTGTTCCAGATTGGCGCTGGTGGCATTAATCCGATACAGCATGTACTGGGCGTGGGCGTGGCCTTGGCGGGCGGCGGCTTCGAACCAGCGCGCCGCCAGTGTCAGGTCTTGCG
>NZ_JANIBL010000014.1 GCF_024505055.1 Methylomonas rosea | reverse complement strand
CCGGCTCCAGCTAGTATGCCAAGCCGGCAGCAGGCGTACCGCTCGCCGACGAAACGTGGGTAAAGCGACTGGTTCGCTTGGCTCGATGGTAGGTAAAACCGCAACGCGCGGCTCGCCAGCCCAGATAGCAGGAAAACGCACAGCCCGCCGCTTGACCGGCACAAATATCGTAACCGGCTCGGGCTTGATGCGAGGCTTGCGGGGCGTTCTGGATTTAGCTGCGGGAATAACATCATCGACGACGGTTTCGGCTAACTGCGGGTCAGTCCCCGGTGCCGCTATCGATGCGGACTCTGACTTGGATGCCGGCGTAGGGTTCGGACTGGAAGATGTCGATGATGCGTTCCTTGGAGAGTTCAAGGATGGCAAGAAACGCGACAACCACTCCGTTTTTTCCTTCACTTCGGGTAAAACACGCTGCGAAAGGGAGCTGATTTGCTCCGTTAAGTTTTTCCAAAATGGCTGCCATTCGTTCACGGACTGATAGGGGTTCTTTGGTTATTTGATGGTGACTAAGCCTCTCGGCACGCTTTAATATGTCCTGGAAGGCCAGCAGGAGTTCTTTCAGTTGCACATCCGGCAGAATTTGCTGCACATCCACAGTCGAGGTGTCGACAGCAAATTCAAAGGTATCGCGCTCGTTTCTGGGCAGCAGGTCGATTTCTTCCGCCACTTTTTTGATCGCTTCGTATTCTTGCAATTTGCGAATCAAAAACGCTCTGGGGTCTTCCTCTTCTTCCTCGCTTTCCGGCTGCCTGGGCAGCAGCATCCGCGACTTGATCTCCGCCAGCAGCGCGGCCATCACCAGATATTCGGCGGCCAACTCCAGACGCATATTTTCCATCATATCGATGTAGGCAATATATTGCCGGGTAATCTGGGCGATGGGGATGTCGAGAATATCCAGATTCTGCCGGCGAATCAAATACAGAAGCAAATCCAGCGGTCCTTCGAACGCGTCCAGAAAGACTTCCAGCGCATCCGGCGGAATGTAGAGATCGTCCGGTAAATCCTGATAGGGCTGGCCTTGAACCAGCGCCAGCGGCGGCAGCGCGGTTTCCACCGGTAATGCAATTTCGCTCAAAACTACATGCCCGCCAAACTAAAAAATAACTGTTGGGCGTAGTACATCGGATAAGCCAGCAAATATTGCAACACGTCGGTAGCGAGTAATATCAACAAAAAAATAAAACCAAACCGTTCCAAACGATTGTATTGCCAGGCCCAGTAATCCGGCAGTACCCCGGACAAAATCCGGCTGCCGTCCAACGGCGGAATCGGTAAAAGATTGATCAAAGCCAGCACCAAATTAATGCTGATACCGGCTACACCGCTGTAGATCAACGGAAAAGAGATATACTCGATTTCCAGCATCACGCCGATTCTAGCTAGCAAAGCCCAAGCCGCCGCCATCAATAAATTGGATAAAGGACCGGCTACCGCCACAATCGCCATGGCTTGACGCGGCTTTTTAAATGCTCTTGGATCTACAGGTACCGGCTTGGCCCAACCGAACACAAAGCCGGTAAAGGTCAGCAACAATAAACCGGGAATGACCAGCGTGCCCAAAATATCGATATGTTTCAACGGATTCAGCGTCAGGCGGCCTTGGTCGGCGGCGGTGTTATCGCCTAACTTCTTGGCCACCCAACCGTGCGCAACCTCGTGACCGGTAATCGCGAAAATCACCGGTAAAATCCAGACTACGATCCTTTGTATTAAGGTTAATTCGTCCATCATGGCTGTTTCACTCCAACATCGGCGCAATACCGATACCTTGTCGAATAATGTCAATCGACTTGTCGCCGCAAGCGATTACGGTAGTGGGCTGATACTCGATCACCCCGACGTCTATCACCAGGGCCAACTCTTTTTCCAGCCGTTTTCTGATCTCGTAAGGATCGGCCAAAGGCTCGCTATCGCCGGGCATCATCAGGGTGGACGTCAACAAAGGCTCGCCAAGTTGTTCGACCAAGGCCTGGGCTACCGGATGATCGGTGATCCTGACGCCTATGGTTTTCTTTTTCGGATGCTGCAAACGGCGCGGCACTTCACGCGTCGCATCCAGTAAAAACGTAAATGGACCGGGAGTCAGTTTTTTAATCAAGCGATGAGCTTCGTTGCCCATTTTGGTAAAGTTGGAAACCTGCGATAGGTCGGTACACAGCAAGGTAAAGTTGTGATTATCGTCGAGCCGACGAATGCTCCGGACTTGATCCATCGCCGCTTTATCGCCGATCTGGCAACCCAATGCGTAGGACGCATCGGTCGGATACACAATCACCCCACCGCTGCGTAAAATATTGACCGCTTGCTGAATCAAGCGCGGCTGCGGGTTCTTCGGATGAATTTCGAAATATTGCGCCATTGGCTAAAAATATCGGCTTAGGTAAAAAGGCATTGTACCTTAGAAGGCATTTAAAAACGTCGCGCGGCAGTTTTAGCGGCGGCTTAATGGGGCAAATCCGCTTATCGCTCCGATTGTTTTTTGGCGACTTTATCGCGCAGGTAAACCGGCATGGCTTGTTCGACGGCCACGGCCAAACCGTTGGCAAATCCATACGCCCCCAGTTGCGCGACGCAGCCGGCCCGAGGCCAAACGTCTACCTCGATCCCCAGTACGCGCTCTGCTAAACGTTGGCTCAACTGCTCCGCATAAACACCCCAACCGGAACCGACACCGAAGCCGGCACGATCCGGAAAGATCACCTCATCCGCTGGAGTAACCGCTTCCGCACCAATCAGCTCCGCCAAGCCTAAGGGATTGCGTTGATACACTCCCCAGAAGATTTCGTTCATGCGTGCGTCCATCGCTGTGAAACTCAGTGCGGCATCGGACCGCCGGTTAAAAAAGTCTTGCGCGATTGCCGCCAAAGTAGACACCGGCACCACCGGTAAATCGGCGCCATAGGCAATGCCCTGCACTACCCCACCGGCTATCCTGACGCCGGTAAATGAACCGGGCCCGCGACTCAAACCGATGGCGTCCAGCTGTTGCGGCTTGAGCTGGGCGTCGGTCATCAATTGATTGATCATCGGCAGAATCAGCTTGGTATGTTCGCGCGGCGCCACGGCAAATTTTTCGATAATCTCGCCATCGATAAACAAGGCAGCCGAACAGGCGTCGGTGGAAGTTTCTACTGCCAATAATTTCAACTGCTTTCCTCTGTTGCAAAAAACCGCCGCACATCCTCGATTTCGCGGCTACGTTTCATGGCCGGCACGCTGTCGAGGAACATCTGGCCGTAGGAACGTTTTAACAAACGGGGATCGCATACCATCAATACGCCACGGTCGTTGACGTCGCGAATCAAGCGGCCCACACCTTGCCGCAACATGATGATGGCGCTGGGCAATTGATGTTCGAAAAACGGATTGCGCCCCTGTTTTTCCATCGCATTCATTCGGGCCTTCAACACTGGATCGCCGGGCGAAGCGAACGGCAGTTTGTCGATGATGACGCAGGACAAGGCATCCCCGCGTACGTCCACGCCTTCCCAAAAACTGGCGGTTGCCAGCAACACCGCATTGCCCAACTCCTTGAATTGATCCAGCAACACGCCTTTGGACTTAGTGCCTTGCACCAATATCGGATGATCGAGCTTGCCTTCCAGCAATTGCGCGGCGCGTTGCAAGGCGCGGTGACTGGTAAACAGGAAAAACGCTCGACCCCGGCTGGCTTCCAGTACCGGCAACGCGAATTCAACGATCTTATCGGTAAAATCCGGATCGCTGGGCTGCGGCAAGCCTTTAGGGTGATAAAACAAGGCCTGATTCGGATAATCGAACGGACTATCCCAACTCTGGCTCAGCGCGCCGCTCAAACCCAGGTTCTTGGAAAAATGCACAAAGTTATTAGCGACGCTCAGAGTAGCCGAGGTAAAAATCCAGGTTGCTTTATGCCGCGCCATGAAACCGCGAAACTCCTTGGCAATATCCAGCGGCGTGCGGCTGAGCGTGAACGACTTGCTGTAGGTCTCGTACCACTTGATCCACTGACCGTCCTTGTCGCTGATCAGGGTTTCCAGTTGCGCATCCAGTGCTTCGGCTCGATCGAAGCACGATTCCAGGCCTTTGCTGCGTACCGAGGCGCGTTCCAATTGGTCGGTTAGCCGGGCCAATTGTTTTTGCAAGGATTCCAACGCGCCGGCTATTTTCGGATTGGTTTCGATGTCCTGCCAGTCGCCGCGCCGCAGTTCCAGGCCAAACGCCAAACGTAAATCCTTGACCTCATGCTGCAAGTCTTCGCAGGCGGTGCGCAAGTCCGGCATATCCTTGGCATCTGTAAAATATTCGGCCAAGCTGTCGTCGGCCAGATCGACCAACTGCTTGCCACTGATCGTCACCCCCAAAAAATTGGAGGCGGTATCTGCCAGTTGATGCGCTTCGTCGATGACGACTACTTCGGCATCGGGCAACAATTCGCCGAAACCGGTTTCGCGGATCGACCAGTCGGCGCACAGCAAATGGTGATTGACGACAACGATCTCGGCTTCCTGAGCCTGTTTTCGGGCTTTGGTGAGAAAGCAATCGGCATAGTCCGGGCAGTTCTGCCCGAGACAATTATCAGTCGTGGAGGTAGCGTGGAACCAAACCGGGTCGCCATCATGCACATCGGCCACTTCCGAGACATCGCCCGCCTTGGTGCGTTTAGACCAGGCCTTGATTTGCGCCAGTGCCGCTGCGTCTTCCTGGCTGTAACCGAACGCGGAATTCAAGGCTTGTTCCAGCCGATACGTGCACAAATAATTGGCGCGGCCTTTCAACAAGCTGGCCTTGAACGGCCGTTTGCTCAAGGCTTTGCGTATCACCGGCAAATCCTTGTTGAACAATTGGTCTTGTAGATTTTTGGTACCGGTGGAGACGATGACTTTCTTGCCGGACAGAATCGCGGGAATCAGATAAGCAAAGGTTTTGCCGGTGCCGGTGCCGGCTTCGGCAATCAGGTTTTGCTGCGACTCGATGGCATAGGCAATCTGCTCTGCCATCTCGATCTGCGCGGCGCGCGGCGAGTAACCGTTGATAATCTCGGCTAAGGCGCCGCCCTCGCCGAAAATATCCGCCAATTTTGCGGCGGCGCTGGACAGCGCCGGCTTGGAACTCTCAGCCACTAGCGACCGAAAAAGCTGTCCGCTTTGGCTTTAGCTTCTCTGGCACCTTGGGAATTTTGCTGCATTTGCCGGGCTTCGGCGATCAGCAACCAGCTTTTGCGTTTCAGATCGAGATCGCCGCCAGCCAGCAGAGCCGCCTTGCCGGCCAACTCTTCAGCGAGTTGCGGTTTATTTTGTTTGATTCTGAGCTGAGCCAATTTATAGGTCAGCGTCGGATTACGCGAATCGATACGTAAGGCGCGCTCCATCACTACCACCGCCGCATCAAGGTCGCCACTATTACGACTGCGGTCGGACTCACTAATTAAAGCTACCACGGCCGGCGGCGTGCCACTGGGGATACGTGCGTCTTCTATGACAAATCTCGGTGCCGGCGCAGTTGCTGTTGCCACGGCCGCAGGCGCAATCACAGCGGGACTGGCTGGCGCAGGCGGCGGAATATCGGCCGGCGGCATCAGGGGCTCGGCGCGAAAAGTCGGCAGATTCGGTTCATCTTTAAAGTTATTGCTAACGCTTTCGATGGGGTAGGTCGCGGTATCGGGAGTAGATACCGGTTTTTTAGCGGTAGCTGCGGGTGCTTTATTGGCTGCCGATTTTTTAGACGGGGCTTTTTTGGCTGGTACGCTGCCGGCCACCGGCGGTTCGGAGCCCGGATTACTACACGCCGTTAATATCAGTAACAGAGGGCACAAAATTAACAGAGATTTCTTTTTCATTTACGATTTAAGTAGCCAAGTAAAGTTAAAACAGTTCGATTTCATCATCATCGCTTTGCCGATTTGCTTGTTGAAACAAGGCTAGCGCTTCATCGACGCTTTTGCCCTGATGGATAGCATCAAACATCACTTTTTCAGATTCCATAGTGTACTGGTTACGAATGCTTTCCTGAAACTTATACCATTCGGCAGGATTATATAACCTGTGCGGCGTATCGATGATGATCGACAAGCCTTTTAGATTGTTGGACACGTGCTGCAAGCATTGCTGCAGGCGATCATAAAACTGAAACGCCACAATCGCCGAATAGATTTTATGCTGGGTCGCCTCGCAATGCGTCAAAGCCTGATCGCGGCTCTCGCTCTGCTGAAAACCACTCAGTAACTGATGGATGTTTTTCATATCTTCAACCATACCGGTAAACGAGTCGGCCAAGGCTGACACCGATTCGTCGCCGGCTTTCATACTGCCTTCAACCTGAGCAACCGAGACGGTCAACAGTTTGATGGTTTCCCTAATCTGGCTCCAATCCAAGTCTGGCTGGCTTGATGGTGAAAATGTCATAAATAACTATCCTAAAAATACCGATACAAATTAAGTTGTCGCGACATATGCGCTCTATTGTAACCGACTATACAAAACCAATGACGACGGCTTAAGTATAGAGAACCTGGAGAGTAGTCGATTATTGGAGCAAGTATTTTAAAAAAAACGGAATTGACGAAGAGATCGCACTACTCTTTATGTCCATGGCACCAGCGCTTATTGGACACACGCCAAGCGATGGCTCAGTTGACGATAACTCCACAGATAGAGTAGAAATACATTCAGCGCAGCACCGGGTTTCTGTTGAAGCCGCCTTTCCACGCTTTTTATAAGGATAATATGAATATTCAATCCGCCGGCAAAAAATTGTTCGTGTTGGACACCAACGTACTGATGCACGACCCAACGTCCATCTTTCGCTTTCAAGAACACAATGTTTTCATTCCGATGGTGGTGCTGGAAGAATTGGATCACGCCAAAAAAGGCTTATCCGATGTATCGCGCAACGTCCGCCAAGTTAGCCGGTTTTTGGACGAATTAATCCGCGATGCCGATCAACAAACTATCAACGCCGGCTTGCCGCTGTCGCGCATCGATTATTCTCTGAATGGCGAGCGAGAATTCGACGGCCGTCTGTATTTTCAAACCCGGCAATTGTCGCATCTACTCCCCGCCGACCTACCCGGGCAAATTGCCGATAATTCCATCCTGAGTATCGTATTGGCCTTGGGCAAGGAATACCCGGATGTGAATGTAATCCTGGTCTCCAAAGACATCAATATGCGGATCAAAGCCGCGGCACTGCAAATCAGTGCCGAGGATTACCATAACGATCAAACCATCGAAGACATAGACCTGCTCTACACGGGCACGATGGCGTTGGACAGCGACTTCTGGGAGGAACACGGCGGCAAGATGGAATCGTGGCAAGAAAACGACCATACATACTACCGGGTGAATGGTCCGCTGGTTGCCGAATGGTATCCCAATCAATATTTGTATATGGAAGGCGAAGATAATTTCGAAGCCATTGTGAAAAGCCGCGAAGGCGACACGGCGGTGTTGCAATTGGCCCGGGATTACCGCACGAAGCACAATAGCATTTGGGGCATTTCCGCCAAAAACCGCGAGCAAAACTTTGCTTTGAATGCCCTGCTGGATCCGAACGTGGATTTCGTGACGCTGATAGGCTCGGCCGGCACCGGTAAAACTTTGCTGGCACTCGCGGCCGGCCTGTCTTTGACGCTGGAAAGCAAACTCTATCTGGAAATCATAATGACGCGGGAAACCATGCCGGTTGGTGAAGACATTGGTTTTTTACCCGGCACGGAAGAAGAAAAAATGGCGCCGTGGATGGGGGCGTTGATGGACAACCTGGAATTGCTGGGTAGCCGCTCCGGCACGACCGAATGGGAACAAGGCGCATCGCAAAACGTGATGATGAATCGGGTAAAAATTCGTTCGCTGAACTTTATGCGCGGCCGGACTTTTCTGAACCGTTATTTAATTATCGACGAAGCGCAGAATCTGACACCTAAACAGATGAAGACGTTGATTACCAGAGCGGGGCCGGGGACAAAAATCATCTGCATCGGCAACCTGGCGCAGATCGATACGCCGTATCTAACTGCCACGAGCTCCGGTTTGACTTACGTGGTTGATCGCTTCAAGTCTTGGCCGAACAGCGCCCATATTACGCTGCGCCGTGGCGAGCGTTCGCGCTTAGCGGATTTTGCATCCGATAATTTGTAAAGCCATCAAGCCAATGATCGACTGATCTCAGCCTTTGGCCACGCCATTAACACCGCTTTAACCAGCGTGGCCAAGGGTATCGCAAAAAACACCCCCCAAAATCCCCACAAGCCGCCAAAAAACAGGATGGCGACAATAATCGCGATAGGATGCAAATTCACCGCCTCGGAAAACAGCAGCGGCACCAATATCACCCCGTCCAATGCCTGAATCACCGAATAAGCGATAAACACGTACATAAAGTGATCACTACCGCCCACACCCCACTGCACATAGGCCACCGCTAATACCGGAAAAGTCACCAATGTCGCGCCGACATACGGAATCACCACGGATAAGCCCATCAGTACGGCGAGCAACATCGCGTAATTCAAGCCCAACAACCAGAAGACTATGTAACTGATCGCCCACAGGATAAACACTTCGAGAAACTTGCCTCTAACGTAATTGGCTATTTGCCTATCCACCTCATGCCAGACTCGCAAGCTGAGACTGGTATCTTTCGGCAGAAACTGCACAAACCAGCCCAGTAAAACCTGTTTGTCCTTCAGAAAGAAGAACACCATCAACGGCACCAAAAACAGATAAATGATCACCGCCACCAATCCCACAAACGATTGGGCGGAACCGGAGATTAAATCCTGACCATACTTGAGCAAGTCTTGCTGAATGGAAAACATGATTTCGCGAATTCGGACTTCCGAAATGAGTTCCGGATGGCGCTCGGGGAAACGCATGATTTCGGCTTGGGTGCTGGAGACAATCTCCGGTATGTGTTGCACCAGTTGCACCGTTTGCTCGGACACTATCGGCACTAGTACGAACAACACAAAACCCAGCACAGCCATAAACGCAAAGAACACGAGATGCACCGAAATCAAACGACCGAGTTGGCGTTGTTCGGCTTTAACCACAAGCCCTTCCAGTAGATACGCTAATACAATGGCCACAAAAACCGGCATCAGCAAATCCAACAAGCCGTATATCAATAAAAAGCCGCCCAGCAAGACTATGGCTAGGGAAACAACTTGGGAATTGGGCAGAAATCGCTGGAAAAAATTTCTAATGAAATCGGAACTGGAAAAGTCAGTCTGTTGGTTCATGGAATGTTGGCGGCTACGCAACCCGTTGCCGGTTTGATCGCGCCATTAGATTATATAAAAAAGCGGGATTGCTCAGGACAGTGTAAATAATTTATCAAAATTAGCGATTTCCAAAATTTTTTTCACTTCGGTACGCGAATTTTTAATCCGTATTGCCGACTTATCGCCAGCCATCTTATCCCGCAGAACTAACAACATCCCAAGGGCAGAGCTATCTAAATATTCAGTACCGTTCAAATCCACCTCTATCAGCTTTACGCCACTTTCAACAAGCTTGGTTGCTTCGCGAAATTCATTATGCACACCGAAATCGAACCGGCCGCTTATTTTAATCGACAGCACTCCCCCATCAACGCGTGCCTCAATACCCATACTCTTTAACCTCACGAGTTATCATGTCATTCCCTACATTTGTACTAAAACAGATCCACATCGCCTTCCTCCATGGAAGATTGCGAAACAATATGCGATTTTCGGACTTGCCACTGCTGCTTCATAATTTTCAAGCGTTCAGAACCTTGCTGTAATTGATCGCGCCAATTTGCGTCGCTGCCGGTTTTAAACACACCCAAACCTATACTTACCTCGTCGGATAGCGAACCGAAATGCTGTAGATTAAATTGTAGGTATTCGATCAACTGTCGGGCCATATCCTCAAATTGCAGCCCTCTGACGGCATTACCGACACTGAACTCAATTTTGTTGGTCAATTGGGAAATTTCGCCGACATTGTTGGAGATATTGGCATTAATGACGGCGATATCGTCCATCATCTTGTCGATACTGGCCTTGGAACTAATCGCCACGTTCATGTCCTTGGAGGCCATTATTTCTATCATGGTTTGCGCTTCGTGGATATTATCCTTGGAGGCCTTTACCACGCGCTTAATTTCTTCACTGAACTTATCCGAGTTTTTCGATAGATTCCGCACTTCTCCCGCAACCACCGCGAAACCTCGACCGGCTTCTCCCGCCCTGGCAGCTTCGATGGCAGCATTCAGCGCCAACAAATTGGTTTGATCGGCAATTTTTTGCACGTCGCCCAACAGTTTTTCAACATGAGCCATATGGCCCCCAACATCATTGATTACCGCCACCATTTCCATGCTCTGCTTACTGATTTGCAGAATATGGTCGATAAAAAACTGCAAGACATTATCGGTTTCCTGGGCAAAACTAGAGAAATTAAGCGTACTACGCCCCTTTTCGGTAGTGCCTTCCAAATCAGTTACCAACGAACATACTATCGACGACTGCCCGGATGTCAAACTAGCCAAACTATTGAAACTACTGGACATAGTGCTCACCGCGTCGGCGAGCATGGATTTGAGCTGTTCCAATTCCGCGCGGAAATAGGATGCTTCTTGGTCAATACAATCTTTGAGGTGTACTAAATAGTCATCAATCGCCCGCACCAATTCGGCTTCGCTTAACTCCTTGCTAGTTGTTGAGGCTGACAGCTGGGCACGTTGCGCACGAAATGTTTTAAGCATCCACAATATCGTTGAAATTGGGGCCGCTAGCCAATAGACCAAAGCATTGGCAGAAAACAACGGCAATAACAAAAACACCAACGTCAATAAAACAAGGAGCACGTTGTCTTTAAGGAACTGCAACATAAATTCAATTCACCAGGGCCAGGATTTTTTCCGCTATTTTCTCCAAGGATAACACATGATGCGCGGCCCCCAGTTTATAGGCTTCGCCGGGCATGCCCCAGACTACACTGGATGCTTCATCCTGCACTATGTTGACGGCGCCGGCCTCGCGCATCTCCAGCATGGCTTTGGCACCATCCGCCCCCATACCCGTCAACATAACGCCAACCGCATTGCTGCCAACATTTTCGGCAACTGATCTGAACAGGACATCCACGGAAGGTTTATGCCTATTGACTGGAGGACCGTCATCAAGGCGACACGCGTAACGCGCGCCATCTCTGACAACCATTAGGTGTTGATCGCCTGGCGCGATATAGACATGTCCGGGCAATATCAGTTGCCCGTCGCTCGCCACGCAAGCAGTCATTTCGGACGCCTCGTCCACATGTTTGGCAAACGAAGCACTGAAGGCGAGCGGCAAATGTTGTGTAATAACAATCGCCGGTGCCGTTCTGGGCAGGTTTTTTACTAATTGCTTGACGGCTTCGGTGCCGCCCGTTGAAGAACCCAACGCCACTATTTTATGAGTAGTTTTGAAATGCTTTTTCATCGCACCAACTGCATTCTCATTCACTGAACTAATGGGGGAGACATTAGCCCGATTGGTTTCCAAAGCTTTGACTTTTGCCTGAGCAGCCATCCTGATCTTACCGATAATCTCATCGGCATAGGCTCGCAAGCCATGAGAGACATCGACTTTTGGTTTCGCCACAAAATCAACCGCACCCAGCGCCAGCGCGTCAAGGGTCACTTCGGCGCCTTTTTCAGTCAACGTTGAAATCATGACCACCGGCATCGGCCGTAAGCGCATCAAATTACGTAAGAATGTGAGCCCATCCATTCGCGGCATTTCTACGTCCAATGTCAACACATCGGGATTCAAGGCCTTAATTTTTTCCCTAGCGATAATCGGATCACTTGCCGTGCCGACTACTTCAATATCGCCTGCCTCGTTAAAAATTTGCGTCAGCATTTGGCGAATCAGCGCCGAGTCGTCAACAATCAATAGCTTAATTTTTGTCATCCTGGTTTCCTAAAATAGCTCTACGCTACCTTCAACCGGTACGTCCTTGATACTCGAACTATATTGCTTCTCGCGCATGAAGATAGTTTGATTGTGTAGATCTTTAATTTTTTTCATTCTGACTCGTCCGGTATGCGGAAAGAAATTCACCTTACGCGGATAAATATCGCCCAAATCCTGTGAAACCAGATTCAACGCTTCGGTATCCACATAATCCAAAACGAATTGAATGTTTCTGGCCCCGACATCACCCAGGGTAGCGATGATTTTGCCGCCGCCGAACAACTTAACTTCCAAGTTTTTACGCTTCCCGCCATTTTGCAAAATAGAGTTAATCAAATGTTCCATCGCGTAATTGCCATAGCGTGAGGCATTGCCAACCACGGCTTCGTCTCTGTCGTTCAAACGGCTTTTACTCGTCTCCGGCAACATGAAATGATTCATCCCCCCCACGCCGGTCACCACGTCACGTATACAGGCAGCCACGCAAGAACCCAACACGGTGGTAATCATTTCATCCTGTTTGGTTACGTAGTAGTCACCAGGCATCAATTTTGCCGCCACAATTTGATTTTCTTGATCCCAATAACGGTTGACGTTTTCAAAGCCGGCGATAAGCGGTCTTTCCACATGCGGCATATGACTCACTTACTAGACTTCCTATAGATGGTGTTACCTATCAAACTGAATCCGGTATCGAGCTGATGCAAGGATTCTGAATGTCCAATGAATAAATGTGACCCTTCTTCCAATAAACCGCAGTAACGATTCGCTAACATCGCCTTGGTTTCCCGATCAAAATAGATCAAAACGTTTCGGCAAAAAATAAAATCAAAATACCCCTTCAAAGGCCATTCCTGCATCAAATTCAATTGTTTAAACTCTATCAATTCTTTCAATTCCGGTTTAACTCTCACCTTGTTCGCTTGTCCACCCACACCTTTTTGAAACCAGCGCTTGAGGCGTTGCTCGGCTATTCCTGTCACGCGATCAGCCATGTAAATGCCGGCTGCGGCGGTAGCCAAAACATTCGTATCAAGATCGGTAGCCAAAATATTTATGGTCCAGTCAGCCGGGACACTTTCCTTCAAGGTCATTGCCAAAGAATAAGGCTCCTCACCCGTTGAGCAACCTGCGGACCAAACTTTAATCTGTTTAGTCGCGGCATGTTTTTTAAGCAAACCCGGCACAACCGTCTTGCTTAAATATTCAAAATGGTGATTTTCGCGAAAAAAAGAAGTGAGGTTAGTGGTGACAGCATTAATAAATTCAGTAAACTCAGTATCCGGGTTGTGTTTCAAATAGTGACAATACTGTTTGAAGCTGGTGAAGCCCAACATGCGGACCCGTTTCGACAACCTAGAATAAAACATATCGAATTTATCGTCCGGCACCAAGATTCCGGAATATTGGTTGGATATTTTCCTTAGAACGTCAAAATCTGCTTGGGTATATTCAAACTCGCGCGCTTTTTCTTTCATTTTGTATATTCGGGTAGTACCCCATCAAAAGAAGCCGGATGCAGCCTGATCAACTTCCAACATTTCGGCAATCCCCAACAACTCCGATGCTTCAATAAACTTATCGGAAGGAAAATCGATAGAAATGGATTTCTGCAAGCCAATTGCGGTTTGCTTTAATATCAATAATAGTTGCAAAGTCGCAGTATCTATCATCGTCACACCAGAAGCATCGATATCGATAGCCTCAAAATTGCTGAGCATCTGCGTAAGGCGTTGGTGGAGAACCGCTACATTTTGAATATTCAGGACCGGCTCCAATACTACAATCGCTCTTTCTCCCTGCTCGGAAGTTAACGACTCCGATGCGATGATTGGCACTTCATCATGATTCATTTCCGGGCCAGGGACTTCGGCATTCGCACTCGCGAATGCACTGGCGGCATGTGATTCCAATTCGTCGACGTCATCCCGTTGCGAATCCTGATTGGAATCAGATCGATGCATCCAGGCCAGAGGATCGTAACCGATCAAACTGTCTTCGTCTTTTTCCGCCATTACATCATTCTCCCTTCCAAAAAGTCTTTAGCAAGTGCCGTAAAATCTCGTGCGGAACGGCAGCCGGGGCGATATTCAAAAATGGTTTTACCAAAACTCGGGCACTCGGCAAGTAAGGCAGTTTCCCGAATTGTGGTCGCCAAAATTTGCCCTGGGAAGTATTTTTGTATGACACTCAACACCTCCTTTGAAATACGTCTGGTCGGTATATATCTGGACATGACCAGAGAAAATTTATAGGGCCTTTTCAAAGCGCTTTCGAATTTCTTGATGGTTCCCATCAAATGCGACAGGCCTTGTAATGCCAAATAATCACTGGTCATCGGCACCAATATTTCATCGGCCGCAAACAAGGCATTGGCAACCAATACCCCGGAAGAAGGGGGACAATCGATAAAGATAAAATCTTCATCGCGATTGCCATCGAGCAAAGCTTTGCGAAGAAGATCGCCGCGCCTGGCGCCACCATCCATCAATTGCTCAATCTCTTGTAATCTGGGGCCTGCAACCACCAAATTCAGATTTTTTCTAACCGGAATTAGTTGTTGGGTGAGACTTACTCCTTCCAGCAAAACCTTATCAATCCCACTTTTTTGCGGATCTACCACACCTAGCGAAACGGCCAGATGACTTTGCGGATCGAAGTCTATCACCGTAATTTTCTTACCCAGTTTCGCTAGGGCATAGGTCAAATTTACCGAAGTCGTGGTTTTTCCTACCCCGCCTTTCTGATTAAGGACCGCTACAATCCTAGCGCTCATTTACCCTCGGCAATCGCAGCAAGCCCGGTAATATCGACAAACTCTTCCGGATTCAAAAGCTTGTCGACATCTAATAACATCACCATATTTTTCTTGCCGACGAACATTCCGCGCATATATTGAGTATTGATTCTCGACCCCAAATTCGGCGCTTCTTTGATATCGGACAGCTTAATATCCAACACATCGGATACCGCATCAGCGACGATACCCATCACCGAAGCGCCAGAAGGAGTGTTGACACTCATCACAATCACTACCGTCACGGGCGTATATTCAACTTTCTCCATCTGAAAACGTTCGCGCAGATCGACAATCGGCACAATGGAGCCACGTAAATTCAATGCACCTTTAACAAAATCAGGCGTATTGGGAATTTTTCTGATCGGCTCCCAGCCCCTGATTTCTTGGACTTTCAAAATTTCGATGCCATATGCTTCGCCCTCTAACTCGAAAGTCAGAAATTGCTCAACGTGCTGATTGGATTCTAAATCGGCTGTCATGGCATTTATTCCCTTTCTAATGTATTAGTCAATCAGGCAACTCCGCTAAAAATCCTGCCATTCGTCGTCGGCATTGGAGGTCTGCTTAAAACTACTCGGCTGACGAACCGGCTGCGACGATGTCGCTCTATTGGCTTCCGCCCGCACGACACTAGAACGATCTGCATGATGGGAAACTTGATGCTCAGCAGCTTTCTTTTCTGTTTTGAAAAATGCCAACATCTCGACCATATTGGTCGACAAGTCACTCATTGAAACGCTGGCAGCAGATGCTTCTTCGGCTAACGCCGCGTTTTGTTGGGTGATCTCGTCCATTTGCGCAACTGCCTGATTCACCTGTCCTATTCCCGCAGACTGCTCGATACTTGCGTCGGCAATCTGTGCAACGATATCCCCCACCTTCTGTACGCCTGCGACGATTTCGTTTAATGCTTTACCGGTTTCATTCACAAATTCGGTGCCTGCTCTAACTTTTTGCACACTAGTTTGAATAAGCTCTTTACTCTCTCTGGCCGCAGTGGCACTGCGTTGCGCCAGATTTCTGACCTCTGTGGCAACCACTGAAAAGCCTCGACCTTGCTCACCTGCTCTGGCAGCTTCGACTGAGGCATTCAAGGCCAACAAATTGGTTTGAAAGGCAATTTCGTCAATCACACTGATAATGTCGGCAATTTTATTGCTGCTCTCATTGATCTCCTGCATAGCAGAAACCGCCGCCTTGACGACATTCCCACCTTTTTCAGCCAACTCTCTGGCGTTATTGGCCACTGTGTTGGCTTGCTGAGCGTTATCGGCATTATTTTTTACAGTACTGGTCAGCTCTTCCATGCTCGCGGCAGTTTGCTGCAAATTCGCAGCTTGTTGTTCGGCGCGTTGCGATAAGTTGTTATTTCCGCTGGCAATTTCTTGGGATGAGTTGTTAATAAAATGAGCAGACTCGCTAACCTGACCGAAAATCTCGTTCAGCTTATCGATGGTGGTATTGATATCGTTTTTGCAGTTTAAATAAACGCCTTGGTAATCACTGGTAATTCGATTGGTTAAATCCCCGGACGCCATACTTTGCATGGTACTGCCAACGTCTCTGAAGACGTTTTCGATCACATCGGTCAGCTCGTTGATACCTTCGCTAAGCGTCTCGAAAAAGCCTTGTTTATCCGCCAACTCAATCCGGCTGGACAATTCACCAGCCTTGACTGCTTCGACTATGCTGGCGATTTCTTGCTCAATCTTGACTTCATGCGTTCTATCCAGCCACTCAACCACGATACCAATGCGTTCGTTTTCGTCGCTCTTAACCGGATTGGCAACGATATTCATATGTCGGCCGCCGACCACCAACGCCGAACTAAACGTGCTGGATAGGTTTGCCAACAAACCGCGTTGATGTGCCGGTTTTTTATGGAATTGATCGATATTAGCGCCCATCAGCTTGCTGGCATCGAATTCAGGCAGTTGCTTGCGAATGTCCGCTTCGGCATTTTGAAACATTTCCGCCACGGTCTTATTCATATAAATGATGTCTAAATCGTTGTTAGCCACCATGACGCAGGACTGCACATTGTCGAGCGCTTGTTTAATCCGCATCGCTTCTGACGCTACCTGTTTGGAATAAGCCAAATCAGAATTCAATTTAACCTGCATGCCATATAAGGCCCGATAGAAGTCGCCGATTTCATCGCCACGATCCAGATCTATCGTATTCCTGAATTGTTCATCCGCCATTCGGTAACAAATACGTATCGAATTCTCCAAAGCCTTTACAACACTACGAATCACCGAATATCCCAATATTGAGGCAAATCCGGCCAAGCCCAAAAACAAGAACATCTCCGGGTATTTTTGTTCAAGATAATGATCGTAGATTGAATTGATCGTCGGCAACAAGAAAATCAGGTAGATAATCCCGACTTTTTTCCACAAGCCCAATTCCAGCAATTTTTTGATTACCGCACTAATCCCGGTCGGCCGTATTGTGGCTTTGTTGGCATTCAGTTTTTCGTATAAGGACTCGGCTTGTTGAATTTGTTCTCGGGATGGCGCATAACGAACCGACAGATATTCCTGTACTTTGCCATTCTTAAAAACCGGCGTAACGTTGGCTTCTACCCAATAGTAATCTCCGGATTTGGTCCTATTTTTGACAGGTGCGGTCCATGGGCGCCCAGTCTTCAAACAATCCCATAAATCTTGGAATGCCGCCGGCGGCATGTCAGGATGCCGAACCATATTGTGATTGGCACCGACCAGCTCATCTTTGCTAAAGCCGCTGATTTCGATAAAAGCGTCGTTTGCATAGGTAATAATGCCTTTCAAATTGGTGCGCGTGACCAAAATGGTGCCTGGCTTCATTAAGACTTCGCGATCGGTCACAGGGTGATTGAGTTTCATTGCATATCCTCCGTTACAACCCAGCCATAAACAGCTCTTTTTTCAACTTTCATCTTCACCATCCAGGCCATCAAGTTTTAATAATTTATCTACATCCAACAGCATCACCATTCGGCCGCTTACCGAAACCAAGCCATTAATAAATTCAGTGCTGACTTTTGCGCCAAAATTCGGTGCGCTCTGGATACTTTTTTTATTGACATCGACAACATCGGAAACAGAATCCACCACAACCCCGATGATTCTGGTTTTATCGGCCATTCGCGCTTGCAAGACCACAACTACCGTCAAAGGCGAATAATCGCTGTGTCCCAGTTGAAAGCGCTCGCGTAAATCGATGATAGGCACAATCGCACCGCGTAGATTGACCACGCCTTTTTCGTAGCTTGGCACATTAGGAATTCGCGACACCGGTTCCCAACTGCGAATTTCCTGAACTCGCAGAATATCCACACCATATTCTTCCTGGCCCAAGGTAAAGCTTAAAAACTGCAAACTAGTGTCCAACCTTTTTGCATCTTGCTGGTCTGTACTGCTAAGTTCGATTATTTCGGACATGACACGCTTAAGATTAGGTTTATTGATTGGCTAAACGCACCAGACCGGGGATATCAAGAATCAGAGCCACCGAACCATCGCCCAGAATAGTTGCTCCGGATACGCCTTCGATACGTCGATAATTCGCTTCCAGTGATTTGATAACCACTTGCTGCTGCCCAAGTAGATCATCCACGAACAATCCGCAACGCAAACCTTGTCCTTCCACGACAACTATTAAACCTTCGGTAAGCTTGGTGGTTTTCGCGGTAAGTACGTTAAAAATTTGATGCATTCTGATAATCGGCAGATATTGACCGCGTAACAGGAAGGTTTCCCCCTTGCCAGCCACCCGATTGAGCCTGTCTTCCTTAACGTGGAGCGACTCGATAATAGAACCCAAGGGTAAAATGTAGGTTTCATCACCAACCGCGATCGATTGCCCATCCAGGATAGCCAACGTAAGCGGCAAATGAATGGAAATAGTCGAGCCTTTGCCCAACTCGGAAAGGATTTCTATATTGCCGCCCAAGGCCTGGATATTGCGCCGAACCACATCCATCCCCACCCCGCGACCGGAAATATCGGTGAGCTTTTCGGCAGTAGAAAACCCGGGCATAAAAATAAGCTCATATGTTTGCTTATCGCTCAAGATTGCATCGGCATCGATCAGACCCTTTTCAATTGCTTTGGCCCGCAATTTATCCTTGTCGAGGCCTTTGCCATCGTCAGCCACTTCAATAACGATATTGCCGCCACGATGATAGGCTTCGAGTGTAACCGTGCCGGTTTCGGGTTTTCCTGCCGCCAGCCTGACATCGGGCATTTCAATGCCGTGATCCAGACTGTTTCTCACTAAATGAACCAAGGGATCACTGAGCAGTTCGACGACTGTCTTATCCACTTCGGTATTTTCACCCACCAATTTGAGTTCGATTTTTTTGCCGAGTTTGCTGCTGATATCATGCGCCAATCGCGGAAAACGGCTAAACACGAAACTGATAGGCAGCATGCGTATATTCATCACGCTTTCCTGCAACTCGCGGGTGTGCCGTTCTAGCTGAGAAAGACCGTTTTTCAATTGATCAAGTTTATTCAGTTCGAAATGCTCGCCTAATAAGCTGAGCATGGATTGCGTAATGACCAACTCCCCCACCATATTGATCAGGGTATCGATTTTACTGGTATCCACACGAATGGAACTTGAACCTTTCGGTGCGGCTTTTGCGTCTTCTTTCTTGCCGCTTTTACGCTCTAGCGAATTCGACTCGGATTCTTCAGCACGCGTCAGCTCTGGGCTTACGTCCTCGGTAACGCGATTTGCTACGGGGTTTATCGCTACGTCTGGAGCGCTGTGTAATGGCGGCGCTTCTGTTGGAGTTTGATAAATGGGTTGCTTGGCCAAATCGCAATCGTCTTCGACCCAATCGAAAATCTCGTCAACTTCTGTCTCCGGAATATCGCCCAAAACACTCAATTTCCAGGATAGATGACACTCTTCAGGATCCAAATCGTAAAGATCGGGTACCCCTTGTAAATCGACAGTTGTCGTCAAATGCCCCAAGGATGCCAACTCCCTAAACATCCGTACCGGTTCGTTACCGGTCTTCAGCAAATGTAAATGCGGACTGAATGCGATAACCCAGCCCGCTATTTGCTTTGCTTCATCAGCAGGTAAAGCCGTAGCGCTGTTTGACGCTAAGGCTTCTGGAGAGGGTTTTCCAGCCGAGGAACTTGACACGGCATTATTCAGCTCGTTATCCAGGGCTAGTTTATGCTCAGCGACATCGGACTGGTCAACTTCGCTGCCGTTTTGTATCGATTGCAGCATATCTCTCAGACAATCGACTGACCCCAACAACACATCCACCGCCGGTTGCGTGATTTTTCTGCGGCCGTCGCGCATTTCATCGAGCAAGGTCTCCATGACGTGCGTAAAGTCGGAAACAGCGGTAAAACCGAACGTTCCGCTACCGCCTTTTATCGAATGCGCGGCGCGGAAAATGGTGTTGATGTCTTCGACGTTAACATCCCCCAAATCAAGATTGAGTAAGCCCGATTCCATTGCATCAAGCCCTTCGAAACTTTCTTCGAAAAAAACCTGATGAAATTGCGCCATATCGATTGACATAGAATTACCCAGTGCTGAGATCTCTGAATAGGCGAATATTTAACCCATCACTTTTTTGATCGTTTTCAAGAGCTGGTCGGGGTTGAATGGCTTTACTATCCAGCCGGTCGCACCAGCATCTTTGCCCTGCTGCTTTTTGTCGGTTCCGGCCTCGGTAGTCAGCATCAACATCGGCGTAAACTTATAGTTGGGCAAAGCACGTAAGTCTCTAATCAACTCAATTCCGTCCTTATTCGGCATATTTACATCGGTAACAACGCAATCGAAGGCTTGCGCTTTAGCTTTATTCAAGGCATCCGCTCCATCAACAGCTTCTACCACGTTATAACCCGCGCCTTTTAAGGTAAACGCCACCATCTGCCTCATTGATGCGGAATCGTCTACAGCAAGAATTGTTGCCACAATTTTCTCCTCCAAATTTATCGAACATAATTTAAAACTGTTAAATCCTTTCAGACTGCCGTTGTCAGTTCACCTTGATCAGATTTACATTGCTGTGATTGTAGCTAAGCTCTACTAAGATTGTAGTTAGAGAAAGTTGATCTTGCCGAAAAACACTCATTTTAAAAATCTCTGACGTTTCATTGCCGACATCACCAACTTGGCGAAAATCCGTAAATACTCGCACGATGATTGTGGTTTAACTCGCATAACTTTGTTAAATCCTGTGCTATCTTCAAGTCCGATTCCGATGCTTCAATGGCTCCTCCCCAAAACCCATGATTTCATATTTGCATTATTTTGAGGTAGATGCAGCCAGCGTCTGTTATCTGGTTTGGATGTAAATTCAAACCAGCAACCCAATTCGATATGAGCTTATGAAGACTGTACCTTCCGATTATCTAAATGGTTTTACCTTAATAGAATTGATGGTTACCATCACAGTTGCGGGAGTTTTAGTGGGCGTCGCAATTCCAAGCTTCACTTCGATTATCAGCAGCAATCGACTCAGCACATCGACAAATGAGCTCGTAACGGCTCTTAACTTGGCGCGTAGTGAATCTGTAAAGCGTAGCCAATCTGTGACTGTGCGCAAAGTTGATGATAATTCTTTTACTCACTTGGGCGACACAGCCAATTGGGGGGGAGCTAACTGGGAAAATGGTTGGGATGTGTTTACAGATGCCGACAACGATGGCAATTACGAGACTGGCGATCTATTGATTAGATCTTTTCCCGGATTACATACTAATTTGTCTCTAAGGGGTAATAATAATTTTGCCAATTTCATTCGATTTACACCCAACGGCTTTATCAGCAACTCAGGAGGCGGTAGCTTTGCAATATGTGAAAGCAACAATATTTCCAAAGCTAAACTGATTATAGTCAAGGGTACAGGTAGGGCAAGAATCGCTCCAGATCAAGACCACGACGGCATTCCAGAAAAAGAAGATGGTACTGAAATTAGTTCTTGCACATCGGGGTTTTAACTTATGATCAAAAGCCACGGATTCACGCTTATCGAAGTATTGATAGCAATATTGGTATTAGCACTTGGCTTACTTGGCATGGCTGGCTTACAAGCCACTGCGTTGAGAAACAATGTCAGCGCCTACAATCGCAGTCAGGCTACGGAACTAGCCTATGACTTAGCTGACAGAGTGCGTGCCAATATAGCGGGCTTAAACACTTACACTACCGTACTGCCAACAAGCGCGACTGCCCAGTCAGATTGCTTAACTGTTAGCACTACCTGTACTGCTGCCGACATGGCTCAAAACGATTTGTATGAATGGAATAGTAACCTGACCACAACCCTTCCAGGGGGAACGGGTACCATCAGCGTCAGCAGCGGCGTCTACACAATTACTATTAACTGGGACGATAACCGCGACGGTAGCGTAAACAGCAGCGACCCAAACTTTCAGACGACTTTCCGCTTATGAAAACCATCAAACCTCAGCGAGGTGTGACCTTAATAGAGATCATGATCGCTTTGCTAATTGGCGCATTTTTACTTACGGGCATCATACAAATCTTTATAGGCAGTAGGCAAAGCTATCGAATGCAAGAAAGCATGTCCAGGCTCCAAGAAAACGGTCGATTTGCCCTGGAGTTTCTTGCTCATGATATCCGTATGGCCGGTTTTTGGGGCTGCCGCAATCCAACCAGTCCTGATACAGATATTGCTGGAACCAATAATAACGCGACAAATGGCGACAACATTGACAATGGCACTGACACCTTAACGCTGAAAGGCGCATTCGTGCAAACACCAACTGGCACCTGCGGGGATGCAGTCTTGAGCACTGACGGCTTTTACACCCACGCCACATCTACCATTACCTACAAAATCAATAATAGTGTTCTACAGCAGGACACAAACGGCTTAAACAATCTTTTGGTTGAAGGGATTGAGAATATGCAAATCTTATATGGCGCTGATACCAACAGCGACAACTCCCCAGACTACTACGTCGCAGCGGGAACTACAGGCCTTAACATGGCTCAAGTCGTGAGCATACGGATAAGTTTATTGGCTGCAACAATTGAAGACAACCTAACCTCGCAATCAATACCCTACACTTACAATGGCACCACTACAACCCCTTCTGATCTCAAAATCAGGCGAGTTTTCAGTTCAACGATTGCCGTACGAAATAGATTACCCTAATGGCGCATGCGATGAAGACACTATCAACCTCATTGGCAAAAAACACATATAGCAAGCTGTCTGGAAAGCAAAAAAAAATGTCGCGTCAATACGGTGCCGTATTGGTAGTCAGTTTAATCATGCTACTTCTGTTAACCCTAATTGGAGTTACAGGCATGCAAACCACTTCCATGGAAGAAAAAATGGCCGGTAATACTCGAGATCGGAGCATTGCTTTTCAGGCAGCTGAGTCGGCCCTTCGCGATGCTGAAAGGGATATAACACATTCTCGTAACTTGATTGGATATACCGGATTTTCAGTTGGCTGTGGCGGATCTACTCCAAGCACTGGAGACGATGGGCTTTGTTATAACGGTGGCACTGCTTACTCTACCGACATCTGGACAACCGTTAGTATGACAGCAGCGCCCAGTGTAGCGTACGGTCAAGTTACCCATGCCACAGCCATATCAAATCTTTCAGCTCAACCTCGCTATATTATCGAGGGTTTACCTAGTGGCACGGATGCTTACTACCGTATCACCGTTCGGGCTCAAGGAGTACTCGCAACAACGGTCGTATGGTTACAGGCAATATATAGGCAATCATGAACACGTTTAATCCCGAGAGGCAACCATGAACGTAATACGCATTCTGCTTATTCTGTTATTAAGCAATTTACCTACAGCAGGCAGGGCATTGACGCTCGCCCAAAGTCCTCTGTTCATTGCGTCCACAGAGCCTAGGGTTATGCTGCTGCTATCCAGAGACCACGAATTATCCAAAAAGGCATATACCGACTATACAGATCTAAATAACGATGGATCGCTCGACACTAGTTATAACGACTCAGTCTCATACTACGGCTATTTCGATGCCAATAAATGTTACACATATGTGACCGGAAATAGCCGGTTTGAACCTACAGCAAGCGTAAGTACTGGCACCCATCGGTGCAACGGAAGTACCTGGAGTGGCAATTTTCTAAACTGGGCAACCATGACACGATTAGACGTGGTCCGTAAAGTATTATACGGCGGTTTTCGATCGACCGATAATACTGGAACATCATTAGGTAGCACAGTACTTGAAAGAGCATTCCTGCCACCAGATGTACACGCATTTGCTAAGATCTACGCCCCAAATGGCACAACCGGCAATGGATCCGCAGTAAATCTATACACCCCATATTCTTCGGACTCAGGGATCACGCTATGTAATGTAACTGACATGGCGGCTGGTGTTCAAACTGGTTCCATAAATACCATAAACGGTGTAGGTACCTCTCCTGCACCTTTGATCAAGGTTACCGCTGGCGCATGGACGCAGTGGGCAATGACAGAGATTTTGCAGTGTCAATGGAAAGAGCAAACAGTCGAACCTTCGCCTCGCCCCAGCACTGCAACACATAGATTAACCGGCTCCAGCGACCTAACTGCTCGTGTTGCGGTTTGCGTACCCGGTATGTTGGAAGACCAATGTAAATCATATTTTACAAGGGCCAGCACACCGGTAGAGACGGTTAAACCCACCGGTCTACTGCAAAAATATGGAGATGTCGATGTGGAACGCAGAACCCGTTTCGGCCTAATAACCGGGAGTTACAAAAAAAATACTTCGGGCGGGGTATTGAGGAAAAATATTAGGGTATTGACTAATAACGCCAATACTTCCTTGACTAGCAGCACGGTATGCGGCGATAACAATTCTGATGATGAGATTGACGTTTGCACGGGTCAATTCATAAATCAAGATGCTGCAGATAGCGGAATTATCGATACGCTCAACCGGATCCATATTGCGGGCTACAAAACGCCTGCTGCAGGCTCAATAACAACTACACAGGTATGCTCGAGTGGATACAACAACAGCGCACCGTTTGCCTGCAACGCGAGTAACTTACTCTCAGGCACTAACGGTACTTGCGTTGACTGGGGCAACCCTTTGTCTGAGATGTATCACGAAGCTCTACGATATTTTGCTGGTAAAACATCAGCCTCAACAGCGTATGCTACCGATGACAGTTCGTCTACCGCAGTGATTGCGGGGCTTGGTCAAGCCACATGGGATGCGAGTTCTGACCCATTACCTTCAGCGGAATGGTGTGCATTATCTAATGTTATTGTACTCTCCACCGGATTGACCTCTCTGGATAACGCCACTATTACCACGGACATTTCAGGACTGGATCCCTCTAACCTGACCGATGCAGTCGGCACAGACGAAGGGGTCAATGGCACAGCGCAATTTCTCATAGGTTACAAAGGAAGCGCTTCATCGCCAACATCCCTAGACTACTTATGTACAGCTAAAACTCTACCTAACTTGTCTTCAGCCAGTGGGATTTGTCCAGAATTGCCACATATGAGGGGCGGATACCTAATAACCGGCCTTGCCAGATCCAACCGTTCCCTTGATCTCCGTCCGGGATATGCCACCAATCGAGCTGACCGATGGACGGGAATTAATTCTGACTGGGTAGCTCGGCAACCAATAGGCACCTATACAGTCGGTTTAGCCGAAAACTTGCCAAGCTTCGAAATTACCGTTGATTCTGGCAAAATCAACTTAGTCCCTGCTTGCCGATCCAACGGTTCGACTACCTGCAGTATGACTGATTTACGGGTAGAGAATTATTCCCCTACCGCTGCCAGTTTCCTTGTATCCTGGGAGGATGGTTCTGCTGGTAGCGACTATGACATGGATACTATCGGACGCATTCAATACTGTGTCGGTAGCGCTTGCTCACCAACAGTCCCATCTAACCAAATTAAAGTCACTGTATCCTTGGCTCAGTCTGCGACTGGTTCCGGCATGGAACTGGGTTATACCATTTCAGGGTCAAGTACAGATGGAACTACTTTCCCCATTAAAATACCAGGAACCGCAACCTGCGATCCCTCTACAGGAACTGGTGCAAACGCCAATTTTTTTAGCCTACTTACTACACCTTTCTCTTCTCGCCCTGCTAGTGCATATTTAACCTGGCCGGCTTGCCCAGCACCGTTTAACACAACGACACTTCCCGCGGGAATTGTTAATGCCACTGGCTGTCCTAGCGGTAGCAATTGTGGTTGCCCAAAAGCTACAATTTATACTCATACAACTACGCCAGCAGCAGGTTTGCTAAAAAACCCTCTCTGGTATTCGGCAAAATATGGCGCACCTTTAAGCTCTTGGGACTTGCAGAATAATGTCACTCAGGCGTTAACTCCAGATGGTGAACCAGATAATTTCTTCGATGTGCGTAATCCGGCTACGCTTTATAACTCTTTGGCAGCTGTTTTTGACAGAGCCTCTCAACCGGACGCATCAGCAGCATCTGTTGCTACCAACTCCACCAGCCTACAGATCGAAAGTAGAGTATTCCAAGCCAAGTTCTCCAGTGCAGATTGGAGCGGGCAATTATTGTCTTACCGAATCAATACTAGTGGCGTACTTAGTACTACGGCTGAGTGGGATGCAGGAACAATTATCAACTCTCAGGACCCTTTTACTGGAAGAACTATTATCACCAAAGGCGCAAGTGATGGTGTTGCGTTTGCTTATGCCAATCTTACCGGACCCTCGACAACTGTAGGAACAGAACAAAACTACCTCGACACAAACTACACTGGCATTACCGTTGACAATTGCGGCCTTGAGCGGGTGGATTATTTGCGTGGCGATGCCAGCAACGAGGGAGAATCTGGTACTTTGACCTGCGCATCTACCTCTTCAATCAGCAAATTTCGCCCGCGCCAAACCAGTAAATTGGGAGACTTTATTAACTCTAACCCCTGGTACGTTGGGTCGCCGGCTGCAGGCTATTCTGATATCCTCCACCCCGGTTATAGTACGTTTAGAACTAACAAGTTAAACCGTAAACCCATGGTTTATGTAGGTGCCAATGACGGCATGTTACATGCGTTTGACGCATCCTTAGATTTTAGTACTGTGACGGTAGGTGTTCCAACCGCCACATCGGGCAAAGAGTTACTGGCTTACATTCCGTCAGCTGTATATCCTAATTTGAGTAGACTGACCACAAGGAATTACCGATCAGATCACCGATATTTCGTCGATGGATCACCAATGACCGCAGATGCGGACGTTGGCACAACTTCTACGCCCGATTGGCGGACAGTTTTAATCGGTGGTTTGGGTGCTGGGGGCAAGGGTTATTACGCGCTCGATATATCCGATCCAAGCAGTTTCAGCGAAACCGGAACCGCACCGGCAAACACGTTGCTTTGGGAATTCGATGATAGCGACATGGGTTACACTTTTAATACTCCACCGACCAGCCTGAGCACTAACCAAGCAAAGCAAATCGTTAAACTGGCAAACGGTAAATGGGCGGCTATTTTAGGAAATGGTTATAACAGTAGCGCAGGCAAGGCCGTTTTATACGTGTTGTTTATAACAGACGGCATTGACGGTAGTTGGGGCGCAACTGATTTCGTCAAAATCATCGTCGATAGCCCCACCGCCGCAGATAATGGGCTTTCAACACCGGTGCCAGTCGATACAGACTTCGATGGTTACGCCGATACGGTGTACGCTGGTGATATAAAAGGCAACATGTGGAAATTCCTTATAGGCCCCAACAGCAGTGACAACACGGTTACGAGCAACTCTTCGACTTGGAAAATAGCTTTTTCCAGTGCATCCTGCGCCACCACAACGCCAAGCACCTGTACCCCACTATTCAGGGCCATGGACAGCAGCAGCCAATCTCAACCGATCTTTTGGCCTCCTGAGGTAACCGCACATCGTGGCGGACAACTTGTCATGTTTGGCACCGGCAAGTATTTGGAAACATCTGATAACACTAGCAACTCGACACAGACCTTCTATGGCATATGGGATAGAAGTAACGGCACGACAACGATAGGTACCAGGGCAGCCGATTTATTACAGCAAACAATAACCAGCAATTCGACAACTACGGCGGGAACCTTTCGGGTTCCAAGCACTAACTCAATCAACTGGCGCCCCAGCACCGGTGGCAGCGCGGCAAATTGTTCAGGGGCCTGTACTCCAACGCACATGGGCTGGTACATAGACTTACCAAGTACTGGAGAGAGGGGGACCGGAATCCCAAAATTAATTAATAACGTTATTTTTTTCAACACCTTAATACCTTCGACAGCGGTCTGCGACTCTGGTGGAACAGGATGGCTAATGTCATTGGATTATTTAACCGGAGGAAAAGTAACTACACACAGAATATTCGACACTAACGCTAGCGGCACAATCGATAGCAGCGATATCGAAGTAGGTGGTTTTCAAGTTGGCGCTGTTGTAGGTGGTACAACCTTGATTCAAAATCAATTATCCACCAGCAATATCGGTGTGGGCGTGTCAGCCAAAACATCAGGAACTTTAGCCAGCACACTCATTAACTTTGGTACTAGCGGCTCCGGCGCAAGCAGTACTTTGAATCGCTCAAGTTGGCGCGAGCTTTTTCGATGAATAAGCATTACCAATTAAATATCTATCGCGTATATAAAAATACCCAAATAATGTAATTAAGGCTTTGCAGGATACCAACTATGAAACAAAGACAAACTGGAGTTACACTTGTTGAGCTAATGATCGCGGTAGCGATCGTGGGTATTCTGGCCGCAGTAGCTTTACCAAGCTATCAAGACAGCATGCGGAAATCGCGCAGAGCCGATGTAAAAGCAGTGTTGCTTGGCTTATCAAATGCTATGGAACGCCGCTTTACTGAGACAAACAGCTATTGTGACGCATCAAGCACTGGTACTGCGGTAACTGGCTGTGGAACAGCTACCGGCGATACCGGCACACCGTCAATCTACACAGTTCCAACGGGAACTGCTGGCCTTTACACTGTAACAATCAGTGCGGCCAGCTCCAGTACCTACACCCTAAGTGCCACACCGACCGGAGCTCAAACTGGAAACGGCATACTCGAATTGACGAATACTGGAGTAAGGCGCTGGGATAGAAATAATGATGGAGATTTTTTGGATACGAATGAAACCACTTGGGACTAATTGTCAATACCGCGTTTCGATAACTAGATCATTAACATCGCATCGCCATAACTAAAAAAGCGATACTTTTGCTCAATAGCATGCCGATAAGCATTCATAACCCCATCATAGCCGGCAAATGCGGCAACCAACATCAACAACGTCGACTCAGGCAGATGGAAGTTGGTCAGCATGGCATCGACCGATTTGAAAGAGTAGCCCGGCGTAATAAATAAATCGGTATCACCGAATCCAGCTTGCAACACGCCGCTGCGCGATGCTGACTCCAACGCTCTTACCGCGGTGGTGCCTATAGCCACGACCCGGCCACCTCTCGCCTTTGCCTGGCTTACCGCGTCCACACACACTTGAGAGACGCTATAAGATTCTTTATGCATCACATGCTCGGATAAGTCTTCGACGCGTACCGGACGAAAGGTGCCGCTGCCGACATGCAAAGTCACGAAGCTGCGCGCCACACCTTTTTGATCTAAGCGATCCAAGATTGCTTGATCGAAATGTAACCCCGCCGTGGGTGCCGCGACCGCCCCGATTTGTTCGGCAAACACGGTTTGATAACGATCCAAATCGCTCGCTTCGTCAGTCCGGCTAATATAGGGCGGCAGCGGAATATGCCCTACTTCGTCCAATAGCTTCAACAAGCCAGCTTCTGTTTCAAACCGCAGTCGAAACAAATCGTTATATCTGCCAATTACTCTGCAAATCGCACCATTCTCCAAGGTCAACATGGCATCGGTCTTTGGCGACTTACTTGCTTTAACATGAGCAAGTGCGGTATGAGTATCCTCGATACGCTCTATCAGCATTTCGACCTTACCGCCGCTAGACTTATGCGCGAACAAGCGAGCAGGCATCACTTTGGTATTGTTAAAAACCAATAAATCGTTGCTGCTTATCATGTCTACGAAATCAGCAAACTGGCAGTCTGCGATTGCCGCACTTTGTCTATCCAAACGCAGCAACCGACTGGCGCTCCGTTCCGGTAGCGGATATTGAGCAATAAGTTGCTCAGGCAACTGGTAATTGAAGTCGCTCTTTTTCATTACAGATATTATTAAATGACTTTTAAACAGTCTTGGGACTCTATAATCCGCAAGATAGATAAAGGAGATTTTTTACGGTTTTTAAATACTTAAGATATTGGTATTGAACGCAATATTCGCTACGGGAATAGGCGTTAATCAAGATTTAAACCGGCAAAGCTCTTATTGCCAAGACCAGATTTTTCAAACTCTCGTCGTTCGGCAATTGTTCGCCCATCAAGTATCGCATCAATTCAGTGTCTTCAAGTTCCAGCATTCGCAAAAACGTCTGCTGTTCCGAAAGTTCTGCTGCCAGATAACGATTTTCCAAATACCTCAGCAGCATCAAATCAAGCTCAAGGGTACCGCGCCGGCAACGCCAGCGCAGTTTATTGATGTTTTCGTTCACAGATGGTCGCGTTCTACCAATAGTTTCTTGATTTCGGCAATCGCCTTGGCCGGATTAAGCCCCTTGGGACAAGTATCCGTGCAGTTCATGATGGTATGGCAACGATACAATTTAAACGATTCGTCAAGTTCGTCCAGGCGTTCTTTATCGTTTTCATCTCGGCTGTCGGCCAGCCAGCGATAAGCTTGCAATAGAATCGCCGGCCCGAGATATTTGTCACTGTTCCACCAATAGCTGGGACAACTGGTTGAA
Organism: Methylomonas rosea; assembly: GCF_024505055.1. Lineage (GTDB taxonomy): Bacteria > Pseudomonadota > Gammaproteobacteria > Methylococcales > Methylomonadaceae > Methylomonas > Methylomonas rosea. Next base: position 46,330 of record NZ_JANIBL010000014.1, on the reverse strand, counting down.
CAACATGCGCAGAGCACGCATTCATAAAGACCGTCGAGTTTGGCGCGCTCATCTCTGGTTTGCAGACGTTCGGTTTCGGCGGGGGCTTCCGATTCGGTGGTTAACCAGGGCTTTATCGACGTATATTGCTCAAAGAAATGTGTCATATCCGCAACCAAATCTTTGACCACCGACATATGCGGCAGCGGGAATATTTTCACGGTGCCTTTGTAGTCGCTAATTGCTTTAGTGCACGCCAAGGTGTTTTTGCCGTTGATGTTCATCGCACATGATCCGCAGACCCCTTCGCGACAGGAACGACGAAAGGTCAGGCTGCTGTCAATTTCATTTTTTATTTTGAGAATTGCATCCAGCACCATGGGCCCGCATTGATCCATATCGATTTCATAAGTATCGATGCGCGGATTCTCACCGGAATCAGGGTCCCAGCGATAAACTTCGAAATGACGGATGTTGGTGGCGCCTTCGGCTTTATAGGTTTTACCCTTTTTTATGACCGAGTTTTTGGGCAGTGTAAATTCAACCATTAGTAAACCCTCTCTTTAGGCGCAACGACTTCGACTTCGTCGGTGAGCGTATACAGGTGGACGGGGCGGTAGTCGATTTTGACTTTGTTGTCTTCCCGCCAGGTCAGAGTGTGCTTCATCCAGTTTTTGTCGTCGCGTTTTGGGAAGTCCTCGCGCGCATGACCGCCGCGACTTTCCTGGCGATTACCGGCGGCAGTAATAGTGACTTGCGCTTGGCCGAGCAGGTTATCCAGTTCCAGCGTTTCCACCAGATCGGTATTCCAAATCAGCGATTTATCACCTACTTTGACATCATCAAACGATGCAGCGATTTCGCCTATGGCCTTGATACCTTCGTTCAGAGTGGCTTCGGTTCTGAATACCGCCGCTTTGGACTGCATTGTGGTTTGCATATCCATGCGAATTTCTGCTGTTTTACGGCTACCGTTGGCATTGCGGATTTTATCGAAGCGAGAAAGCGCCTGGTCCGTGGCATCTTTTGCCAACTGCTTATGCGGCATGCCCGACTTGATTAACTCGGTACAGCGAATCGCCGCCGCCCGGCCGAATACCACCAAATCCAGTAAAGAGTTAGAACCCAAACGATTGGCGCCATGCACTGAAACGCAGGCGGTTTCGCCAATTGCCATCAAGCCCGGTACCACATAATCGGGATTACCGTCTTTCAAGGTAACGACTTCGGCTTTGTAATTGGTTGGGATGCCTCCCATGTTGTAATGCACGGTCGGCAAAACCGGAATCGGTTGTTTGGTCGCATCCACACCGGCGAAAATCCTGGCTGTTTCGGTGATGCCGGGCAAACGCTCGTGGATAATGGCCGGATCGAGATGCTCCAAATGCAAATGCACATGATCTTTCTTGGGACCGATGCCGCGTCCTTCGTTAATCTCGACCGTAATCGCCCGACTGACCACGTCGCGTGAGGCCAAGTCTTTGGCATGCGGCGCGTAACGCGCCATGAAGTGCTCGCCTTCGGAGTTGGTCAAATAACCGCCTTCCCCGCGCGCACCTTCAGTCATCAAGCAACCGGAACCATAGATACCGGTTGGATGGAATTGCACGAACTCCATATCTTGCAACGGCAAACCGGCTCTCAAGATCATACCGTTGCCGTCGCCGGTAACAGTGTGCGCCGAGGTGCAGGATAAAAAGGTACGACCGTAACCGCCCGTTGCCATTACCGTTTGATGTCCGCGAAACAGATGAATGGAACCGTCATCCAGGCACCAGGCCAAGACGCCGCGACACTCGCCCTCTTCCATGATCAAATCCAGCGCGATGTACTCGACGAAAAACTCTGCGTTGTGCTTCAAGGCCTGTTGATACAAGGTGTGCAGAATCGCGTGCCCGGTCACGTCGGCCGCCGCGCAGGTTCTTTGCGCCTGGCCTTTGCCGTAATGGGTGGACATACCGCCAAAAGCCCGCTGGTAAATCTTACCTTCTGCAGTCCGTGAGAAAGGCACACCGTAGTGTTCCAGTTCGATGATGGCCGGGATCGCCTCCCGACACATATATTCGATGGCATCCTGATCGCCCAGCCAGTCGGAACCTTTCACAGTGTCGTACATGTGAAAACGCCAATCGTCTTCGCCCATATTGCCCAGTGCGGCGCTGATGCCACCTTGCGCCGCCACAGTATGACTGCGGGTAGGAAACACTTTACTGATACAAGCGGTTTTTAGACCTTTTTCCACCATGCCGAAAGTGGCCCGCAAGCCGGCCCCGCCGGCGCCAACCACCACGACGTCATGTTGGTGTTCGATGATGTTATATGCTGAGGCCATGAGTTACCTTGCCAAAAGAATGATGATAATCGCGAGCAATGCCGCAACACCCAAAACTAAAAAAATCAGGTTAGTGGCGCGTATCGCCAAGTTCCTTACCGGAATAGTCGAGACATAATCTTCGATCACCACCTGCACCCCCAAAGCGGCGTGGTAAACAACCGCCACAGTCCAGGTGATAATCGCCAAGGTGTTTAGCGGGGAAGATAACCAATCGACAGTATCCGCATAGGGTGCGTTTAAGGCCTTGTTTAGAAGAACAATCAACCAAATCGACAACGGCACCAAGGCCACTGCGGTGACGCGTTGGTACCAAAAATGACCTGAGCCGCTATGTACCGAGAAAAAATCGGCGGCTTTTTCCAATGTTGCTTTGTAATCCATAACCAACCCTCCTTTAAGAAACCATAAAGGTAATCAGTGTCAACGATGCGGAAGCAATCAGTTCGTACACTGCGTATTTATCCAAAGTCATGCGCTCGAACGTTTTGCAAAAATCCCAAATCAAATGCCGAATACCGTGCACCAGATGGAAAAATAGCGCATAAATAAAGCCCCAATACACCAGCTTAAACAACCAGTACGACATAAATGCCTGCATGGCACCGTAAGCACCTTCGCCGACGGCGATGGCGAACAGCACATAAACAAATAGCACCAAGCCCATGGAAAGAAATACGCCGGTCATCCGATGCGTGATTGAAACCAGGCCGGTTAAGGGCAATCGATAGACTTGGAGATGGGGCGAAAGTGGTCTGTTTGCTGACATGATTTACCCTAGGTTAAGTTGAAAAATAATGTGTAATCAAAAATCGACGCAACGACCTTTCCGTTCCCAGTCACCAAAGCGAGTGGGCTCAGGCCCTTTTGGGCCATTAATTTCTGTCGGAAGGGCAGGATTTTGCTCCGTGGACGGCGTCTTCTCGGATTCTGTCTGAGCGCTTTCAGGCGGTTCTTGCTTAGTAGTTTGAGCTGACTTCATGTCGGTTTTCTGCATAATTTAGCGATTATTGACAGCCACATAATCACGACGCGGCGGCCCGACATAGAGCTGTCTCGGCCTGCTGATCGGCGTCGCCGGCTCCTCCATCATCTCCAGCCAATGTGAAATCCAGCCGGCAGTTCGGGCTATCGCAAACATCACGGTGAACATTTCGACGGGGATGTGCAAGGCTTTATAGATAATGCCTGAATAGAAATCGACATTGGGGTAGAGTTTTTTCTCGATGAAATACTCGTCTTTCAACGCATATTCTTCCAAGGCCAAGGCCAGTTCAAACAAGGGATCGCTGGTGTTGGTTCTACTCAACACTTCGTAGCACGTTTTGCGTATGATGGTAGCGCGCGGATCGAAATTTTTATAAACCCGATGCCCAAAGCCCATTAAGCGGAACGGGTCATCATGGTCCTTGGCTTTGGCAATATACTTGGGTACGTTTTCGACGCTACCGATTTGCGCCAGCATGTTCAGAACAGCTTCGTTGGCACCGCCGTGCGCCGGTCCCCACAAGGCCGCTATGCCGGCTGCAACGCAGGCATAAGGGTTGGCACCGGTACTACCTGCCATGCGTACTGTAGAGGTACTGGCGTTTTGCTCGTGGTCGGCATGCAGAATAAACAACAGATTCAATGCTTGGACCAGATTGGGATCGATGTAATGTTCCTGATCGATATAATTTTGGGAGGAACGCGAGAACATCATGTTCAGGAAATTCTCGCAATAACTCAGATCCATGCGGGGGTAAACAAAAGGTCTACCTATGGAATGCCGATAAGATGCTGCGGCGATAGTCGGCATCTTGCCTATCAGCCGGGTCGCACAGATCATGCGGCTAGCGGGGTCTTTAATGTTCAGATCGCTGTGATAAAACGCCGACAAGGACCCCACCACCCCCACCAGCATCGCCATCGGATGGGCATCGTAATGGAAACCATCGAAGAATTTACGCAAGGCTTCATGAATGATGGCCCTATCGCTGATTTCCTCGTTAAAGTCGCGCAACTGCACCGCATCCGGGAGTTCGCCGTTCATCAGCAAATAGGCAACCTCAGTAAATTCGCAGTTCTCCGCCAATTGCTCGATGGGATAGCCGCGATACAACAAAATACCGTTATCCCCGTCGATGTATGTAATTTTGCTTTTGCAAGCAGCCGTGGCAATAAAGCCCGGATCGTAAGTAAAACACCCAAGATCTTTGTTTAAAGAGCGAATATCGACAGTATCTGCACCCAAAGACCCCTTCAACAACGGATATTCAACTTCTTTTCCGGTGGCATTGTGCCTGACCAGTAAAGTATCGTTTGACATGGTTTCCTCAGTTTTCTGTTAGCAGAAGCTTAGCAGTTGAATTTGATTATCACACAGCCAATGTGATTAGGCCAAACGCTTATGCCATGATCCCTCTCAGTTGCGTCTCAAGGTTAAGCCGGTAGTAATTACCACCTACTACCCGGCAAGGCTCAAGCCATTCTTTGGCTACTTGATAAAAATACCATCTGGTTCAGAAAAGGCGCAATGCATCAACCAAGCGCCGCAACATTTCTGTCAGATTTTTGTAAGCAAATAGCAGCGTGTCGGTTTGATTGTCACGAAGTCAACCAAACACCCTGGTCGCCTTTTACTTCCTTTCCCCAAGGCAGTTTACCGTAAAGCTTTGAAGTTACCGCCTTAGCGAGGTATTTGAAGATACATCACCACCAGTAAACGACATCCCATACCAAAGATTGTTGATGGTTTAAATTTTGCTTTGCTGATTGTAGACAATTCGATGAGGCTAAAACGATGAATAAGATTGGAATTTTCTACGGCACCGAAAAAGGTATGACAGAGATGATGGCACAGGTCATGTATCGGGTTTTAGGGGACGAAATTGCCAGCGAGCCGGTGAATGTCAACCGAGCCTCAATAGCACAATTGCTTGGTTACAAAGCCTTGATTTTGGGCATGCCCAGTTACGGCGTCGGCGAAATACCCGGCAGAACCACCGGCAGCGAAGAAGGCAACTGGGAAGAGTTTTTGTTCCGCCTGGACCAGGCCGATTTATCCGGAAAACGCGTCGCGCTATTTGGTTTGGGCAATCAGCAAAAATATTATGCGCGCTTCGCTAGTTCCTTGATTCATTTATACCACCATGTTGCCGGTTACGGCGCCGAAGTGGTCGGAGCCTGGAGCACCGACGGCTATCACTTTACCCATTCCAGGTCGGTAGTCGATGGCAAATTTGTCGGCCTGGTGTTGGATCATCACAACCAGCCCGAATTGACCAAAACCCGAATTCTGGATTGGCTGGAGCAGATAAAACCGGCGTTGTTGGAGAAGTTGAATTGAATTTGGCGGAGCAGAAATGCACTAGGAACGAATTCGATCAGCCGAAGGGCAAAAAAACTGGGAGAGCTTTCTTAGCGGCAGGATCTTGACAGTCATCAGGATACCCTTGGCACCAGCGACACATCTCAACCAATCATCATACATACTGCCCCGCACACCACCCCGAAGCCCAAGCCCACTGAAAGTTATAGCCCCCCAGCCACCCGGTGACATCCAACACTTCCCCGATAAAATACAGCCCCGGCACTTGCAAACTCCCCATGGTTTTCGAAGAAATCGCATCGCAATCGATGCCGCCGACGGTCACTTCTGCGGTGCGATAGCCTTCTGTGGCATTCGGCTTGATCGTCCAATTGTGCAGACTTTCCACAATGGCGTTCAGATCTTTATCGGCGCAATTAGCGACTGTAATATCCAACTGCCGCTCGTCCAATAGCGATTGCAACAAACGTTTCGGTAGATATTCAGCCAACAGATTTTGGATTTTTAACTTGCTGCCCTGCCGCCGCTTTTCTTTCAACGCTTCCGACAAATCCATGTCCGGCAATAAATCCACATACAGTGCCTCGCCGGGATGCCAATATGAGGAAATTTGCAGAATGGCTGGCCCGCTTAAACCGCGATGAGTGAATAAAATATTTTCTTTGAAAGACTGCTGTTGATTGGCTACTCGGCACGGCACAGCGATGCCGGTCAGCGGGGTGAAGCGTTGTGAGTCCTCCGGTTGCAGCGTTAACGGGACCAAACCGGCCCGAGTCGGCCAGACTTTGATGCCAAACTGCTCAGCGACTTTATAACCAAACGGCGTGGCGCCCATCTTCGGTATCGATAGACCGCCACTGGCAATGACCAGGGCCGCCGCAGAGACCAAGCCACTGCTGGTGTGTAATAAAAAATTGCCGTCGCCATGTTTCTCCAATCTGTCCACCCGGCAATTTAACTCCAGGCTCACGCCGGCTTGGGCGCATTCTTTCAATAGTGCATCCAGAATGTCCTTGGCGCTGTTGTCGCAAAATAACTGCCCGTGCAGGCGTTCGTGAAACGGGATTTGGTGGCGCTGCACAAAGCTTAAAAAATCCCATTGCGTGAAGCGGCTAAGGGCCGACTTGCAAAAATGCGGGTTATTGGAAATGTAATTTTCCGGCGCTATGCTGTAGTTGGTGAAATTACAACGGCCGCCACCGGACATCAGAATTTTCTTACCCGGCTTGTTGGCGTGTTCCACTATTTTCACCCGCCGGCCCCGTTTGGCGGCTTCGATTGCGCACATTAAACCGGACGCGCCGGCTCCGACGATGATGACATCAAACTTATCCATGGCGCATAACTTGTAATGACTCGGAAAAATAGGTAAAAAGTGGGGTATTCTAACCGCAATACCCGGCATCCCGAGACGCCAACGAGGTACTCAAGGCGTTTCCCGCAGCCATCATCCAACTTCAACACTTCGACAAGGCCATAATGACTCCAAAATACAGCTATTCATTCAATACGGGCGACGGCAAAAATAAGGCATTACTGGGCGGCAAAGGCGCAAACCTTTGCGAAATGACGCAAATGGGTTTCAACGTGCCGCCGGGATTTGTCATCACCACGCAAACCTGCGTGACCTACCTGGAAAACAAACAATTACCCGGCGATTTAATGGACGAGGTACGCCAGCAAATCGCCGAAATCGAGCAACTTAGCGGCAAGTCGTTTGGCGGCGCCAGCGACCCGCTGCTGGTTTCGGTACGCTCCGGCTCGGCCATTTCGATGCCTGGCATGATGGACACCATTCTGAACTTGGGCTTGAACAAACAAACCCTGGCCGGTTTGATAGAAATGACCGATGACCCGCGTTTTGCCTACGATGCGTATCGGCGTTTCATCCAATTGTTCGGCAAGGTTGCGTTGGGCATTGAAGACGAAAAGTTCGATGTGCATTTCAACAACGTTAAGCGCGCCGCCGGCATCAAGGCCGATGTCGCCTTGACCGCCGACCAGCTTCAGGAAATTAGCGAACTGTTCCTGACCGTAGTCCATGAAGAAACCGGCCGGCCGTTTCCAGAGGACGTTTACCAGCAACTAGAAATCGCCATTCGCGCGGTATTCAACTCCTGGTTGGGCCGACGTGCAGTAGATTACCGCCGCGAGTTTCACATCACGCCTGACATCGCCAACGGTACAGCCGTCAATATCGTCACGATGGTGTTCGGCAATATGGGCGACGACTGCGCCACCGGCGTCGGCTTTACCCGTAACCCCGGCACCGGCATCAACGAGATGTATGGCGAATACTTGGTCAACGCTCAAGGTGAAGACGTGGTAGCCGGCATCCGCACGCCTAAGCCGGTCCAGGAAATGGCCAAGGAAATGCCCGAGCAATACCGGCAACTGGTAGAGCTGCGCAACAAACTGGAAGCCCATTATCACGAGGTGCAGGATTACGAATACACCATAGAACGCGGCGTGTTGTATTGTCTGCAAACCCGTAACGGTAAGATGAATGCGACCGCGATGGTCAAAACCTCCATCGACATGGTGGCGGAAGGCCTAATCACCAAGGAACAAGCGCTGCTGCGGATTAATCCGGATATGCTGGAACAATTGCTGCATCCGCAATTGGCCCCCAATCACGAAGTAAAAGCCATCGCCCAAGGGCTGCCCGCCTCTCCCGGCGCCGCTTGTGGCCATTGCGTATTCGACGCCGATACAGCCGTCCGCTTGGGCAAAACCGGTCAAGACTTAATTCTGCTGCGCGAGGAAACCAAACCGGAAGACATCCACGGCTTTTTCGCCGCGCAAGGTATCTTGACCAGTCGCGGCGGCAAAACCTCACACGCGGCCGTGGTAGCACGCGGCATGGGCAAAGCCTGTGTGGCCGGCGCGGAAGACATCAAAGTGGATGTACGCGCTCGTTTGGCCATCGTCGGTGACATCCATATTAAGGAAGGTGACCTGATCACAATAGACGGCAGCAACGGCAATATTTATTTGGGCCGCATTCCGACCATTCCGCCATCCTTCTCCGAGGAACTAAAAACCCTGCTGGGCTGGGCCGACAGCATTGCCCGCCTGCGTGTGCATGCCAATGTCGATACGCCGGAAACCGCGAGACTGGCGGTCAGCTATGGTGCCAAGGGTGTAGGCCTGTGCCGTACCGAACGCATGTTCAACGCTGCCGACCGTTTACCGTTGGTGGTGGACATGATTCTGGCGCACAACACCGAAGAACGCGAAGCCGCATTGGCCAAGCTGTTCCCGATTCAGCGCGACGACTTCCAACAGCTATTCGAAGCCATGTCGCCGCATCCGGTTACCGTGCGCCTGCTCGATCCGCCTATGCACGAATTTTTGCCCAACGAGCACCAGTTGATCGATGAGTTGGATGCTCTTAGACATTATCTGACCATCGTTAAAGGCCAACGCGTCACGCTGGATACTCTGGCGCATCCGGCGGAAATGCCGGCGCCGTTCAATATGCTGAACGAAGACGTGATTTTGGAAGCAATCAGCAAAAAACAAATGATGCTGGACAAAGTGCTGGAGCTGTACGAAGTCAATCCGATGCTGGGTCATCGCGGCGTTCGCTTGGGAATGAGCTATCCGGAAATTTACAAAATGCAGATCCGCTCGATTCTGGAAGCGGCGGCACTTTGCGTGAAACAGCGGATTCCGGTCGAGCCGGAAATCATGGTGCCGCAAGTGATCACCGCGCAGGAGTTAAAAACCGTGAAAACCTATGTCGACGAAATTCAAGCCGAAGTGGAAGCGCAATACAAGCTCAAACTTAACTTCAAGTTCGGCACGATGATAGAAACGGTGCGTGCTTGCACCCGTGCCGATCACCTGGCCGCAACCGCCGCCTTCTTCTCCTTCGGCACCAACGATTTAACTCAAGCCACTTTCTCGTTCTCGCGCGAGGATGCCGAAAACAAATTCCTGCCGCTTTATGAAGAATCCGGATTGCTGGAAGACAACCCGTTCGAAACACTGGACATTGAGGGTTTGGGCAAACTGATGAAAATGGCCGTGGAACTGGGTCGTCAGCAACGGCCGGATTTGAAAATCGGCATTTGCGGCGAGCATGGCGGGCATCCGCGTTCGATTAAATTCGTTCACGACTTAGGCTTGAACTATGTATCGTGCTCGGCGCCGCGTATCCCGGTCGCTCGCTTGGCGGCAGCTCATGCCAAACTTTTGGAAAAGCACTCGTAAATACACTGCATGGCAAGGGCCGGTTAACACCGGCCCAATCATTTCAAATCCGGCGTTTTCCAACCCGGTTTCTGCCGGTGGCCTTGGCATCGTATAGCGCCTGATCCGCCGCATGCAGCAGACTTTCGAAAGACAGGTCGTCACCCGGCACGATACTGGCAACCCCAAGACTGATAGTCACAAATTCGGAAATTTTAGAAGCGGGATGCGGTAAACGCATATTCTCGACAGCTTTACGCAGAATTTCGGCCAAAACCATGATTTGTTCCGCATCACAGGCCGCGACTACGCAAAACTCTTCGCCGCCATAGCGAGCAATCAAATCGCCTGGTCGCCTAAAGAAACGCTTCAAGGTTTTGGCCACTTGCCGCAAACAATGATCGCCTTCGATATGTCCAAGATTGTCGTTGTATAGCTTAAAGAAATCGATATCGATCATGATCATCGAAATGGGGTATTTATGCCTTAGGGCCCGCTTCCATTCCCTTTTTACAAAGGCATCGTAGTAACGGCGATTGGGCAGCAACGTCAAAGAATCCAGATAAGCCAGTTGCATACGGCTTTTGGCTTTATCCAGACGCTGGCTTAGTCTGGCTTGCGCCAAATAAGACAACAGCAACACGATCAAACCGACGAACGCCACAATCGCATGAGTGATGGTCAGATGCTCCAGGCGCTCGTTCACAAAGCCATCAATACTGGCGCTGGGAATACTGACACTAATACCGCCGCGAATATCGCCCTCTCTGTAGCCTTGCCGCTGATGGCAAACGAGGCAACTCTGGTCCACATGAAGCGGCGCCATGTAACGATAGAAAGATTGCCCATTGATAGTACCGATACTACTCACGCTTTTTTGACCTTGCTGAAAGGCCAACAAAGCTTCGGACTCCCATTGGTCCGGCCGATTTTCCGGGCGAATCGGATTAAAGCCGGTAACGTGAAAGGCAATACCCGAGTCGTCGCTCATTTCAGCGAGTTGCCGAGTCATATAGGCAGGATTGATCAAAGTAAGGCGCTTGCCATCCGTGGTTTCGACATCCCGTTGCGGAACATCCAGGTAAGGATTGGGCTGAGTAGTTTCAGTGATAGGCACATAAACGCCACCGTGCAACGCATTCCATTTTCTGATCAGCACGATGTGATCGAAAAACATCTCGGCCTGCCGCGTGGCAATTTTTTGCGCGTAGTGTTTGGTGTCCGTTACTTGCTGGTAAAGGTTCAGGCTAATCAACAAAATCCATAGCACTGCATAAACCAGGAATGTAATCCTTCTCATTTATTGCCTCAAAAATACTTATAGCCGCTTCGCAAAAGTCCGCCGAGAAACCGCCAAACAACCATACTATGGCGCTCAACCGCGCGCCTTAAAATTACACAAACTCTATTTGGTAATCCGATTTGAAATGGGTTGTTTATGCTGGCACTATAACTTACCGCGTCCACAAAATGAATGAACCTAATCACCCTTTGTAAAATGACAGACAAAGCAAGCTTCCCGGCACCCGAGCATGACCATAACGTATGCATCCACAAGGCGATAAGTGTAGCCGAACAACTTTGCTTAACACGCGGCGTGCAACTGACCCCCATCCGCCACAAGATTTTGGAGCTGATCTGGAACAGTCATAAGGCTGTTAAAGCATACGACTTGCTGGATCAAATCAGGCCGGTAAACGACGCCGCAAAACCGTCAACAGTCTACCGGGCTTTGGACTTTCTGTTGGAGCAAGGCCTTATTCACCGAGTGGAGAGTTTAAACGCGTTTGTCGGCTGTCATTGCTCCGGCACCCAACACGATCAACTGTTGTTAATCTGCACCGCGTGCCATACGGTTCAGGAACGCGCCGCGCCTTCGGTACTGAGCGCGTTATCCAAAGAACTTGGCGATGTCGGCTTCGTACCCCAGCGTAAAACCATCGAAATTCATGGCTTATGCAAAACCTGCAACCCTGCCATAAATACTTTGGATGAACAGGTTGTTCAATAACCCGCCAAATATTGACCTAGATCAACGCTTGTCCGGCAGAAAACTTTATATTAAGCCCATGTCACGCGTTTTCCTACCGTCGACATGATCCTCTTGAAAGATAGATGCTTCGGCGGGCGAGTTCTCTCTCCCGCCTTTTTTTTGCGATATTATCCTCTATAATCGCCGCCCTACCCGACACATCTATCCCCGGCATGCTTACCGAAAGTCAAAAAGCCATTCTTTTGCAAACTGATTTAGATCAAACCGCAATCAGCGAGCAACGTTTTTGCGAATTATGCAAACAAGCGGATTTGCTGAATACCGTAACGAACAGCGAATTAGTCGCGTTCCTGGAAATTGCCAACGCTTTGTATCGTGGCGGCGAGCCGATTATCAGCGATGCCGATTACGATTTTGTGTATTTGGCGGAATTGAAAAAACGTCAGCCCGAGCATCCGCTGCTGCACACTGTCGAGCCGGAACCGGCCTTCGCTGGCAAAACCGTGGATCTGCCGACCATCATGCTCTCCACCGACAAAGCTTATAGCCGCGATGAGGTAGAACGCTGGGCCGGGCGAATCGAGAAGGCCGCTGGCGATCTGGACAAAAACTTTGCTGAGCTGATTTTTAAGGTCACCCCCAAGCTCGATGGTTACGCCGCCTACGACGACGGCGAGACGCTGTATACCCGTGGTGATGGCCGTAAAGGCACAGATATTACCCGCGTATTCGAGCGCGGACTGCAAGTCGCGAATCAAGGCCCGCGCGGCTTGGGCGCTGGCGAGATTGTGGTCAGCCGCAGTTATTTCGACACCAATCTCGCCGAGTTTTTTGACAATGCCCGTAACTTCCAGGCCAGTGTGATCAAGGAAAAAGAGCTGGACGAACACGCCGAACGCGCTATCGCCGATCATGCGGCGGTGTTTTATCCTTTTGCGATCCTGCCTTGCTGGACCGGCTTCTGGCAGGATCTGATCGATCACTTTGAAACCATTGTCAAAGACATCTGGCATAAACTGGATTACGACGTCGACGGCGTGATTCTGGAAATCGTCGACGACCAGCTCAAACAAGCGATGGGCGCCACCCGCCATCATCACCGCTGGCAACTGGCTTACAAAGAAAACCTGGAGACTGCGGAAGTCGTCGTCATTGGCGTCACACCACAAACCTCTCGCTCCGGTCGTATCACCCCAGTCGCCGAGTTGGAACCGGTTCGGCTCAGCGGCGCCTTACTATCCCGCGCTACCGCCCATCATTACAAAATGGTGTTGGAGAAAGGCATCGGCGCCGGCGCCTTGATTCGTCTGGCCCGCTCAGGTGAAGTGATACCTAAAATCGAGGAAGTATTGCGTCCGACTGAGCCCGCCGTACCCACTGCCTGCCCTAGCTGCGGCCACGACTTGATTTGGGATAACGACTACCTGATCTGCCCGAATAATCTGGAATGCCCGGCGCAAATCAGTAACAGCATGGAACATTTCTTCCGGGTGCTGAAAAACAACGACGGCTTCGGGGCTGCAACGATCAAAAAGCTTTATGAATACGGCATCCGCCGCGTCGACCAGATTTATGCCTTAACCGCCGAGCAATTCGAAAGCATGGGCTTCGGTCCCAAGCAATCGCAAAACCTGGTCGATCAATTGATACGAAGCCGCAATGAAGCCGTCGAAGACTGGCGCTTTTTATCGGCATTTGGGGTGTTTCGGATGGGATTGGGCAACTGCGAACGACTGTTGGCACATTACACCTTGGCGGAGATTTTCAATCTCAGCGAAGCCGACATCGTCGCCATCGAAGGCTTTGCGGAGAAAACCGCAGCGGTTATCACGGAAGGCTTTACCAAAATCAAACCCTTGTTCGACAGTTTGATGTCACTAGGTTTTAATCTCACCTCCACGCAAAACCAGGCCACCGAAAACGCCCATCCGCTAGCCGGCAAAACCTTGGTCTTCACCGGCACCTTGCATAGTGGCAGCCGCGACGACTTGAGTAAGCAAGCCAAAGGCAAAGGCGCGAGAGTCGGCGGCTCGGTATCGGCAAAAACCGACTATCTTGTAGCGGGCGACAATGTCGGCGCTAACAAAATCAATGCTGCGCGAGAAAAAGGCGTGACTGTTATCAGCGAACAAGAGTTTCTGACTTTGCTTGCGGGAGAAGACGCATGAGCCGCAACCGCCCGGTGGTACTGTGCTTTTCCGGCCACGACCCCAGTGGCGGCGCCGGTGTACAAGCCGACATCGAAGCCATCGTCGGCCATCAATGCCACGCGGCTAGCGTGATCACCGCCTTAACCGAACAAGATAGCCGCAACGTCAAGAAGCTGATTCCGCAAAAGCCCAAGAATATTCTCAGCCAGGCGCACACCTTGTTGACGGACATTAAAGTCTCCGCGTTCAAAATCGGCCTGATCGGCGATGCCGGAGTGGCCGAAGCGATTGCACAGGTGTTAAGACAACATCCGACTATTCCGGTGGTGCTGGACCCGGTACTGGCGGCCGGCGGCGGCACCGAACTGGCCGGCCAGCAATTAATTGACGTCATAGTCGAGCAACTACTGCCGTTGACCACCTTATTAACCCCCAACAGCGAAGAAGCTCGCCGCCTTTCCGGACAAAACAATCTAGGCGACTGCGGCCGCTTCTTGCAAGACAAGGGAGCCGAATACGTACTTATTACCGGCACCCACGAAAGCTCGGAGTTGGTACATAACCGTTTATACATGCCCGATGATCTGCATGAAACCTTTAACTGGGAGCGCCTGCCGCACAGCTATCACGGCTCGGGCTGCACGCTGGCCAGCGCCAGCGCGGCGCTGCTGGCCCAAGGCCTGGATGTGTTTACCGCCGTCAGCGAGGCCCAGGAGTTCACCTGGCAATCCCTGGCCGCCGCTTACCGTCCCGGACTAGGCCAATACAATCCTGATCGGCTGTTTTGGGTAGAAGCATGAAGTTTCCGCGCCGCGGTCTGTACGCCATCACCCAACCCGAACACAGAACGATCAAGCAAGTGGTAAAAGACGTAGAGGCGGCCTTGCGCGGCGGCGCGAGCGTGATTCAATACCGCGACAAAAACCCCTTGGATGCTCCGCAATTAGCTAGTCTATTGTTGGAAGTCTGCGACGCCTACGCTGCCCCGCTATTAATTAACGATAGTATCGAGCTGGCACTGGCTGTTGGTGCGGACGGCGTGCATCTGGGCCGCGACGATGGCGAAATCGCCGAAGCAAGACAGATGCTTGGCCCGAATGCCATCATCGGCGTATCCTGTTATAACGATGTCGAAAAAGCCTTGACCATGGCCGCAGCCGGCGCAGATTATGTGGCATTCGGCCGCTTTTTCCCTTCGGGTTCGAAACCGCTGGCCGCACCGGCCGACATCGTCAGCCTGGCACGCGCTAAACAATCGATAACCGTGCCGATTGTCGCCATCGGCGGCATTCTGCCGGAAAACGGTGGAACTTTACTGGCGGCGGGCGCAGACTTATTGGCAGTGATAGGCGGCGTATTCGACCATGAACCGGAAGCGGCGGCGCGCGCCTACCAAGCCTTATTCAACCATCAACCGGAGTAAAACCTCATGCCAGAACATGTCTATCAAAAAATCGAACTAACCGGCTCATCCAGCCTGGGCATCCAGCAAGCTATCGAAAACGCTGTCGCCAAAGCCGGCGAAACTGTCCAAAACATGCGTTGGTTTGAAGTGGTGGAAACTCGCGGTCATATCGACAACGGCAAGGTCGCGCATTGGCAGGTAACCATCAAAGTGGGTTACACGCTGCCGCATTAGGTCATGAGACGCCGCTAAAGCGAATATAACGCCTTAGCGGCGAGCCGGCGGCCCAGACAAAGGCCTCGGAGTAGTAATGCATCAAGGCCAAATAACCCAGAAAACCCAAAGTTACGGCTTTGTAGATTTGCGTCGAAAACAGGGTTTGTAGCAATAGATTTACCCATTCGTCGCCATAAGCCTGCAATAGATACGTCAAAACAAAGGATAACAGCGGCAACACTAACCAAATAGGCAGCCGTAGCGCCGTGGCCGCTCGGAACAAACCATTTTGTGGCTGTTCGCCGTGCCGATTCACATCGTGAGTCACGTAAAAACTATAAGCAGTAATGTCGTGTACTAAGCGCGGCATCAAGATCGCCAGAAAATAATACTGCTGACTGTACACATACCAACTGCTGGCAACCAGCAGAGTATTGGCCCACAGAAAATACAATCCAAATCGACTAGGAATATAGCGTTGACACCATAAGGTGCTCAGCAATAAACCCACGGTCAGCACGCCAGCAACCTGCAACACTAACGCCGCTTGCTCCGGCTCCAGGCTATTTTTTAGAAATATCCCCATGTAGATAAAAATCCCGGCACTAACGCTGAGCCACAATTGCAGATAAAACGCCCAACTCGGCAAGCGACATACCGCCTTGGCGATGCCGTGTTGCTGCTTCAAAACGTGATATACCGTCCAGCAGGCGGTAATGATGTAAAGCGCACGATAAGGAATAAATAAGCTGCCAATGCCGAAAAAAACCATGATGAACAAGGTCATGGCGATTAATTTGCTTTTAAAGGCTTGCAGATAGTCTTGATGGCTGACCAACAATAGATTGCTGGCGATGATATGCGGGGTACCAAATAAAATTTGAAACAACAAAAAATGCGTTGGGCTACTGGGCAGCAAATTGCGTAGCGCGAAATTAAAGCCGTACTTGTCTAGCCAAAGCACCACTAAGCACAGCGGTACAATCGCGTACAAACTCAGCAAAAAGCGGAAAGACACCGCCAGTTTATTGTTACTTTTTTGTTCGGGGAATGAAATGATCTGCGCAACCACGATGCCACCTTTTTATTATTTTTAGGCAGCGGCTATTATCACCATTTTGAGTAATCACTCAATATCTATTTGATTTTTAACCGGTAAAACGAACGGTAATGCTACATACGCTTGCCTTGCAAACCGCCAGTATGGATTGCCACTATCCGCTGCCCGGCGGGGAAATAGTCCCGCCGGATTAAATCGTAGAGCGCAAACAGCAATTTTCCGGTGTAGATTGGCTCCAATTCTATGCCGTACCGCTGTTGAAAGTCCTGCATAAACGCCAACAAAGCCGGCGTCGTTTTGGCAAATCCGCCGAAATGGTAACCCACTAAAATTCGCCAGTCAGCGTGACTAGTCATTCCCTGTTTATTCAGCAATTGCCCGACATCGTCGATTAGAAAGTCGCCACCTTTCAGCGCCGCCACGCCGATAACTCGACTGGTACGCGGCGAAGCAAGCAAGCCTGCCAAAGTGGTACCGGTGCCGCAGGCCACTGCCAAAGTATCGAAACCGATTTCGATTTCATCGACCAGTTCGGCAACGCCTTGCAATGCAAGGTCCGTGGCCCCGCCTTCCGGCAACCAATATTGGCCGGGCTGAAGTTCCGGCAAACTGTCGTAATCATGGTAATTACGTAATTGCCGGTAGTCGCTACGCGAAACAAAACGCAGCTGCATGCCCCAATCAAGCAGATCATGCAGCGTGGCATTCAGTTGTGCGGGCCTTTCGCCACGAATGTAGCCTATGGTTTTCAATCCCAAGGCTTTACCGCTAAAAGCCAAGGCGTGTAGATGATTGGAATATGCGCCGCCCATGCTGACGATGCTGTCGGCGCCAATGTGTAAGGCATGATTGAGGATATATTTGAGCTTGCGCCATTTATTGCCGGAGATAATCGGATGCAGTAAGTCGTCGCGCTTTATCCACAATTCCAACTGCCGGTCGGTTAATTCCGGGTCGTTAATCCTAGTTAGCGGCGAAGCAGCCAATTGCACCTGCAACACACTTAGACGCGGATGGAGACCGGTCACTGTGCCTGTTTGATGGCCCAAGCCACATCCGCAGCCTGACGATTGGCTTTGACATCATGAACCCGGAACATCTGCACCCCCGCCATTACCCCCAACGCGGTGGTTACGGCAGTCGCGGTGACCAATTCGGCCGGTTCGCTGACATTGCAAATACTACCCATGAAGCGCTTACGGCTGGTACCCAGCAACACCGGGTAACCCAACTCAAC
Source organism: Methylomonas rosea (assembly GCF_024505055.1). Taxonomy (GTDB): domain Bacteria; phylum Pseudomonadota; class Gammaproteobacteria; order Methylococcales; family Methylomonadaceae; genus Methylomonas; species Methylomonas rosea. Next base: position 28,451 of record NZ_JANIBL010000014.1, on the reverse strand, counting down.
AAAACTGCGCAAATGCGCCAAAAGATCGATATTGTCTTGCTTACCTTTGCCAAAACCAATGCCGGGATCTATCGCGATATTTTTCGCCAACACGCCGGCCGCCAGTGCTTCAGCGATACGCTGTTGTAAAGCGGCGATTACATCGGCCAGCACATCGTCGTAATGCGGCTGATCCTGCATGGTTTTCGGAGTACCCTGCATATGCATCAGGATGATTGGAACTTGAGCGGATGCCGCAAAAGCCAACATATTGGGATCGCCCTGACCGGCCGAGACGTCGTTGATAATACTGGCACCCGCCACCACCGCTGCTGAAGCAACTTGGCTTAAAGTGGTATCTATGCTGATCTGAATTTGGGGATAGCTCGCACGGATCGCAGTAATCACCGGCACCACCCGGCGAATTTGCTCGTCCGCGGCAACGGGATCGGAACCGGGCCGAGTCGACTCGCCGCCGACGTCGATAATATCGGCACCCTCGGCTATCATTTTCTCAGCTTGTGCTATTGCTGCCGCCACACCGGTAAATTTACCGCCATCGGAAAAACTATCGGGGGTGACGTTGAGTATCCCCATCAGTTGGGGACTATTGACAGCGTTGAACATGTTTGAAAACTCCTCGATAGCAGCAAACGCGTAGTTTACCGTTGTCGAGTCGTTTTTAGAATTTACCGGCTACCGTTTTACGCTATGCCGATAACTGGCGGCCATCCCGCCCAGGGCAGGATGGCACTCAGTCGTTAAACTCTTAGTAGAGCTTTAGCAAGTTTTTCTGAAAGCTGCTCTTCAACAAATTGTGGTTCGTTAGGTGGATACAGTTCATCCTCCTCAATTTCAAACCCGCTTTCCTTAGCCAATAGCAGCATTTCCTTAATTTTGACGCAGGCTTTCAGTTTTTCTTTCAGCCCCTCATCGCCTTTGGCTTTTTCAGAAAATTCTTTGATGACCTTAATTGACATTGATAACTCCGTGATAACTCTGAAGGTTGGATAAAACTCAAAGTTATCTAAGCAAAATAACGGCCATTTTTTTAAAAGCCGTTATTTCTTTTGTAGTTCAAGGCATTACAAAAAAGGTGTCACCAAAAATGGCAGCTATTCACCTACAATTCATGCGGCATTTGTAGCAAATACAACAATTGTCGGTGCGTATAGACATAGCTAACGACAGTAAATCTTTAGCCTTGTGTAGCAACCGTACGATAAGCGGAATGGTAATACAGCAATGGATCACCTTCCCGGCACACCACACTATCGACTTCACCAATAATCACCCAATGGCTACCGGCCTGAACTTGTTGCACAACCCGGCATTCCAGTACTGCCAGGGCTTCGCTCAGAATCGGCGCCCCGTTTTCACCCGCTTGCCAGGCGATACTGGCAAAGCGCTGTTCTTGGGTAGTACTACCGGCAAATTGATTGGATACGTCTTCTTGCGCGCTATTAAGAATATTGACTGCAAAGCGGCGGCTTTCCAGCAAAGCCGCGCCGGTATCGGTCGCTTGATTCAAACATACCAGAATTTGCGGCGGCTCCAAGGACACGCTGCTAAACGCAGTCGCGGTCATGCCTCTGGGCTGATTGTCACGGCCCTGAGTCGTAACCACCGTTACGCCGCTGGCCCATAATTTAAGGGCATTTTTAAATTGTTTGGCTTCAACGCTCATAATTTTCTCTTAGATCCAATAGCGATAACACAGCATAGACGTCCAATTGTGCAATCAGTTTTTAGGACGCATATGCGGGAACAGCAGTACGTCGCGAATGCTTGGCGAGTTGGTGAACAGCATCACCAAACGATCTATGCCGATACCCTCCCCTGCGGTCGGTGGCATGCCGTGCTCCAGCGCGGTGATGTAATCGGCATCGAAATGCATGGCCTCGTTGTCGCCGGCTTCCTTTTCTTCTACCTGTTTTTGGAAGCGTTCGGCTTGGTCTTCGGCATCGTTCAACTCGGTAAAGCCGTTGGCGATCTCGCGGCCGCCGACGAAGAATTCGAAACGGTCGGTCACATGGGGATCGTTGTCGTTGCGCCGGGCCAGTGGTGAGACTTCCACAGGATAGGCGGTGATGAAAGTCGGGTTCATCAAGCGATGTTCGACGGTTTTTTCGAAAATCTCGATTTGCACTTTGCCCAAACCGTAACTGTCTTTGACCGGAATTTTCAGCTTCTCGGCTACTTTCACCGCCGCTTCGCGAGTGCTCAGGTCAGCCAGCGTCAATTCCGGATTGAAATGCAGGATCGATTCCAACACTGTCATCCGTGCGAACGGCTTACCGAAATCGTACTGATCGCCTTGATATTCGATCACCGAACTACCCACCACATCTTCAGCTATGCCTTTCAGCATCGCTTCGGTCAGATCCATCAAGTCACCATATTCCGCGTAGGCTTGGTAGAACTCCATCATCGTGAATTCGGGATTGTGGCGAGTCGACAGACCTTCGTTGCGGAAGTTGCGGTTGATCTCGAACACCCTCTCGAAACCACCGACCACCAAGCGTTTCAGATATAACTCCGGCGCGATACGTAGATACAGTTCCATATCTAACGCGTTATGGAACGTAGTAAACGGCCGCGCGGTGGCTCCGCCGGGGATGACCTGCATCATCGGTGTTTCCACTTCCAGGAAGTCGCGGGCGATCAAAAATTCGCGGATGTAATTGACGATTTTCGAACGCATCAGGAAAGTCTTGCGCGTCTCGTCACTCATGATCAAATCCAGATAACGCTGGCGATATTTGATCTCCTGATCGGCAATGCCATGAAACTTTTCCGGCAAGGGCCGCAGGGCTTTGGTCAGCAAGCGAATATCGTCCAGCCTAACGCTCAACTCGCCGACCTTGGTTTTAAACAAAGTACCTTCGGCTCCGACAATGTCACCAATATCCCATTTCTTGAACTGATCGTTGTATACGCCTTCCGGCAGATTGTCACGCGCCACATAAACCTGAATCTGCCCGGACATATCCTGCAAATGGCAAAAACTGGCCTTACCCATGATGCGACGCGTCATCATCCGTCCGGCAATCTTCACCCGAATCGGCTCGGCCAACAGCTCTTCTTCGGTTTTCTCGCCGTACTCGGCTAATAATTCACCGGCCACCACATTGCGCCGAAAATCAGTCGGGAATGCGATGCCTTCTTCGCGCAAGGCGTTTAGTTTTTCGCGGCGTTGTTTGATCTGTTCTTGTTCGTCGTGTTCGAGTTCTGACATTTTAGTAATCGATAAAATCAAATGTGGATCGGGTTTATGGAATTCAAGTTGATGATAGGCCTTGCCGAAAATCACTTAACGATACTAACTATCTCGCTAATGGCAACAAGCGTACCCTCTCGCGCAGTTCATCTGCAACGATCAGCGCCCCGTCGCTTAGCTCTCTTTCAAAGCGACGCAACAAGACAATTGCTCGCAACCCGAGAACATTAGGTGAAACATCATGCGTGCGTATTTGAAAAACGCTGGGGGATTCAGCATTGGTCAAGGCTAGTAAAGTGCCAAAATCAAGATCATGTGTAAAAACGATAGCATTTTGAGAACGCGCCCAGCCAAATAATTCCGTGTCTAAAGCATCAACTGCCCCCACGTCAATCCAGTGCACGGCATCGAAACCAGCCTCCACCAGCAGTGGCACCCAAGCTGGCGAAAGATTCATATCCAATAAGATTTTCATGCCGCCACAAGCGGCAGCTCAACTTCTTCGGATCTCCAAGCGGCATAACGTAAAGCTTCGGTTATATCTTCCGCTTCTAAATACGGGTATAAGTCAAGGATGTCTTTAAAGTTATAGCCACTGGCAATCAGACCGACAACGGTGCCAACTGTAACCCGAAGCCCGCGTAAGCAAGGCTTGCCACCCATGACAGCAGGATTGAAGGTGATTCGATCAAAATTCTTCATGTCGTCCTCACAAGCTCTCACTCGCACTTCGCAAATTACAATCCGCTCTTTAAGCTGGCCTCAATAAATTGATCCAGCGCCCCATCCAAGACTGCCTGGGTATTACCGGTTTCGACGTTGGTACGCAGATCTTTGATGCGGGATTGGTCCAATACGTAGGAACGAATCTGACTACCCCAACCTATATCCGATTTGGAATCTTCAATCGCTTGCAAGCCTTCGCTGCGTTTCAGCATTTCCATCTCATACAGCTTGGCTTTCAGCTGCTTCATCGCGGTATCTTTGTTTTTGTGCTGCGACCTATCGCTTTGGCATTGGGTCACAATGCCACTGGGGCCATGCGTAATCCGCACTGCCGATTCGGTCCGGTTGACGTGCTGGCCGCCGGCACCGCTGGCCCGATAAACGTCGATGCGCAAATCCGCAGGGTTAATATCCACTTCGATGTCATCATCGATTTCCGGTGAGACGAATACCGAGGCAAAAGAAGTGTGACGGCGGTTGCCGGAATCGAATGGCGACTTTCTCACCAACCTATGCACCCCGGTTTCGGTACGCAGCCAACCAAAGGCATACGGCCCTTCAAATTTGATGGTCGCACTCTTGATGCCGGCCACATCACCTGGCGATTCTTCGATTAACTCGGTTTTAAAGCCTTTCGCTTCGCCCCAACGCAAATACATGCGCTCTATCATTGATGCCCAGTCCTGTGCCTCGGTACCGCCGGAACCGGACTGGACGTCCAGGAAGGCGTTGTTAGCGTCCATCTCACCGGAGAACATCCGCTGAAACTCCAAGCCGGCCACTTGTTTTTCGTACTCTTCAAGATCGGCAGCGACGGTATCGACGGTTTCTTCGTCGTTTTCCTCCACCGCCATCAACAACAATTCTTCGGCGTCGGACAAACCTTGTTCCAATTCCAGAATGGTATTGACGATGCCTTCCAGCATCGCCCGCTCCTTACCCATGGCTTGCGCTTGCTCCGGCTTATTCCAGATAGCCGGATCTTCCAACTCGCGCAGCACCTCCACCAGGCGCTCGCTTTTACTGTCGAAATCAAGATAGGTTTTCAATCCGGCGCTACGTTCGCGGAGATCGGCTATCTTGTATTTAATCGGATTAATTTCTTGCATGAACTCTCAAAACCCAAGCGAATACCCCCAATGGGGCACTAGACGCCGGGCAGCCCCGGCGGTTAAAAGGGAGTGATTATAAACGATTAAGCAGCCGGCTTGGGCTTATGGTTTTTCAAGGCCCAAACGATACAGCCAATACCGGCCAGCACAAACGGTATGCTGAGTAATTGGCCGGTAGTGAACATCACACCGGTGTCGTACATGGCTTGCTCGGTTTTGAAGTATTCCAGGAAAAAACGCACAGTGAACAGCATGCTGATGAAACAACCGAACACAAAGCCTGGCTTATCGGCCTGCTTTTTATAGATCGCCAGTGAAATCAGATAAATCATCAGGTAACAAGCGCCTTCATAAAGCTGTACGGGGTGACGCGGCAGTGGATCTATCCGCGAAAACACCACGGCCCACGGTTGTTCGGAGGGAACCCCAAGAATCTCGGAATTAAAGAAATTCCCGACGCGGATTAGTGCACCAGCCAACGCGGTCGGAATACTGACTCTATCCAACAGCCAGAAATAACTATCGCCGTATTTGCGCCGGTAGAGATACAAAGCCAGGATGATACCCAGTGTGGCGCCGTGACTGGCCAAACCGCCTTCCCAAACGGCCAGAATCTTCAACGGATGCGACAAATAATAAGCCGGATCGTAGAGCATGGTATGCCCCAAACGCGCACCGACTATCGTCGCAATCACCATATACCAAAGCAGGGTGTCCAGCTCTTCGATGTTCTTGCCTTCGCGCTGGTAAATCCATTGCATGGTCAAAAAACTGCCTACAAAGCCGGATGCGAACATCAAGCCATACCAACGGATTTTCAGAAAGCCGAAATCGACAAGAATGGGGTCAATATTCCAAATAAAATGGTCCATGATTATGCGGGAAGTGATTACGGTTAAACGCGAAAGACGGTGAATTCTAACGCCGGCTGGTTTTTTTCGCTTTTTATCTTTCGCCCGTCGCCTAGTTCATCTTGGATCGGATACTTGTATTCTGCCTTCAACTATCCGTACCGGAAAGGTCGCAACATCTTCATACGCGGGTGCGCATTTGACGGCACCGGTTTTTACACAAAATCGGGCACCATGGCGCGGACAGACGATTTCATCGCCATCCAACTCGCCGCTGGCTATTTCGGCACCATCATGTGTGCAAACGTCTTCAATCGCGTAGTATTGATCGTCGATTTTAAAAATCGCCACATCGGTACCGTCAACATCGACTAGCACATGCTCGCCGTTGGCCAGTGCCGATTCGGCCACCACATCAATCCAATCGCTCATATTTGCCTCGTTTGGGTTTAAGTTTTGTCTGCAAGTTATTTCAGATAAACGTCGTATCTGAGCAACTTGCCTTGGTAGTTTTCGCTGGGTTTGCCGCCCAGCGGTTCTGCATAATCGGGGCTTTTAACTACTACGCGCTTACCCGCCGCCTGCCATGCCGCCTGAAACAAATCGGCCCTGTCCAGGTCGTCGCCTAAAATTTCGCGGAGGATAGCCATTGATTTGCGCGTCGCTGCGGTTTGCTTACGTTTGGGAGGAAACATGGGGTCGAGATAAATGCAATCGGGCGCTTGCGACAAACCACCCAGTAACTCGATGGCATTACCGACCATTAACTCGGGCGGCTGCAATTGCCGATTTTGCATCCAATCTTTTTGCGCCAAACGCTGAAAACCATCCTTGATCAATTCGGCCATTACCGGCGAGCGCTCGATGCACTGTACCTCATAGCCCATGCGAAACAAGGCCAAACTATCCTGCGACCAGCCCGTTGTGGCATCGATGACAGTTTTGGTTTTCTTGCCTATCGCCTGCGCTAACAAGTCTTTTTTGGGGGCGGGATAGGAGTGTTGCTCGCCGGGGCGCGGATCGACATCGACCGCCAAACCGCCTTTTTTCAGGGTCTGTTTATCCAATAACTTCAGACAAGCATCCCGATAACAAAGGAAAAACGCTTGCGGGGATTCGGCGGATAGCTCTTGGAATGCCAGCAAGGGCCAGCCCAAACGCTGGGCAAGCGCCTGACTGGCGGCCAACGCCGAGTCCTCAGCATAGACCACCGCGCCTTGTTCGGACAAACTCGCCACGCGCGATAACTTACTCGGTGGAAATCGACTGGGCTTCGTTTTTTAAGGCAGCATCTAAAGTATGCCAAGCCAGCGTGGCACATTTCACTCGCGCCGGATACTCGCGCACGCCCGCTAAAACCGCCAATTTACCAATCGCTTCCAGATTAATATCTTCGGTTTTGCCGGTGGTCATTTCATGAAACTGCTTGAACAAGGTATCGGCCTCAGCTTCCGTTTTACCTTTGACGATTTCAGTCATTAATGACACCGACGCCGTCGAAATGGCGCAACCGGAGCCTTGGAAACTGGCATCGCTGATGACGTGATCATCAATTTTCAAAAACAAAGTCAGCCTATCGCCGCACAAGGGATTAAAGCCTTCCACCTGTCGATTGGCATTGTCCATCACCCGAAAATTGCGGGGATTGCGGTTGTGATCGAATATAACCTCTTGGTATAGATCGCGTAAATCTTCAAACATTAGCCGAACACCTCTATTAGGGATTTGATGCCTTGCATCAACACATCGATTTCTTGGCGGGTATTGTACATGGCAAATGAAGCCCGCGCCGTGGCGGGTACGCCGTAAAAGTCCATCACCGGCATCGCGCAGTGGTGGCCAGCCCGAATTGCGATACCCAAACTATCCAGCATGGTGCCGATATCGTGCGGATGAATACGATCGAGTGTGAAGGACAAAATGCCGCCCTTATGTGCCGCTTGCCCGATGATGTTGAGGCCTTTGATCTGCTCGGCTTGCTGGGTGGCGTAATCCAGCAACTCGGCTTCGTAAGCGGCGATATTATCCATGCCGATGGCAGTGACGTAATCGATGGCCGCGCCCAAACCAATGATTTCAGCAATAGCCGGGGTGCCGGCTTCGAACTTATGCGGCAGGCCGGCGTATTCGGTTTTTGCGAACGTCACTTGCCGAATCATATCGCCGCCGCCTTGATAGGGCGGCATGGCTTCCAACAATGCCTGCTTGCCATACAGCACACCGGTGCCCGATGGCCCATAAAGCTTGTGACCGGAGAACACGTAAAAGTCGCAATCCAGGGCTTGCACGTCCACCGCCATATGCGGAATCGCCTGCGCGCCGTCCAGTAATACCGGAATGCCTTTAGCGTGGGCCGCGGCGATAATTTTTTCCACAGGGTTGATCGTACCCAAGGCGTTGGACATTTGGGTGATGGCCACCAGCTTGGTTTTGTCGTTCAGCAATTGCTCAAACGCGCCGAACAGTAATTCACCCTGTTGATTCATCGGTGCCACACGCAATACCGCGCCAATCTGCTGACAGAGCATTTGCCACGGCACGATATTGGCGTGATGCTCCATCGCACTGATGACAATTTCATCGCCGGCTTGCAGTTGCGATTTACCGTAACTCTGCGCCACCAGATTAATCGCTTCGGTGGCACCGCGCACGAAGATAATTTCTTTGGTATTGGTGGCATTGATAAACGCCCTGACCTTTTCCCGAGCGCCTTCAAATTTGTCCGTAGCCCGGACGCTTAAAGTGTGGACGCCACGATGGATATTGGCGTATTCGTGGCTGTAGGTATGCACAATACTGTCGATCACCGCTTGCGGCTTCTGACAGCTGGCGGCGTTATCCAAATAAACCAAAGGCTTGTTACGAATGGTTTCGCCGAGGATAGGAAAATCGGCGCGGATTTGTTCTACTGGAAATATACTCATCGTTAACTAATTGGTTTAATTGATTTCGTTATTACTAAACACTAGAATCGAGAAAGTCGATTCGCTAATGGATAAAAACTATGGTCGCCGTCTTTCCGCAAAAACACCTCACCGACATAGCCGAGTGGCATCGCATGGGCGAGGCCGGAATTTTTCCGCCCGAAAGCCACTTAGAACTGATTGAAGGAGAGATACTGCATATGGCACCAATAGGATTTAATCATGCTGGGCATGTTAACCGGCTCAACAGTTTTCTTACTTTACTTACTCACGGTCAAGCAATTCCCAGCGTACAAAATCCGGTACAACTTGGTGATCTTTCCGAACCACAGCCCGATTTCCTATTGTTACGTCCAGAGCCCAGTTTCTATAGCTCGCGTCACCCCGACGCCGCGGATGTTATTTTACTGGTCGAGGTTTCCGATAGCACCCTGCGCTTTGACCGCCAGCAAAAACTGCGTTTGTACGCCAGCCACAACATCCCAGAATACTGGATCGTCAACCTGATCGATAATTGCCTGGAAGTGTATCGACAACCCCAAGACGGCGACTATCTGGATAAATCCGTGCTAACAAAAGCCGATAGCCTTAATTTAGCGGCCTTACCAGAGCTTCAAGTTTCAGTCGCTTCGATCTTATAAACTGATCGCCGGAAACCGCTCCAACAACTCTTTCAGCAGCAAGGCCTTTAATTCGGCGTTCTCGACTTTATCCACCATCTCATTGGCAAACGCAAACGTCAGAATGTTTCTGGCCGCCTCTTCATCAAGACCGCGCGATTGCAGATAAAACACCGATTTTTCCTCCAACTGCCCCACCGTGACACCGTGCGAACATTTCACATCATCGGCATAAATCTCCAACTGCGGTTTGGTGTCCACTTCGGCATCTGCCGATAACAGCAGGTTGCGGTTATTCATTTCTGAATCGGTGCGCTGTGCATCCTCCGCCACGACCACCCGGCCTTGAAACACCCCGCGCGCCTTGTTATCCAGCACACCTTTGTAAAATTCGCGACTGATGCCATGCGGTTTTAGATGGTTGATACGGGTGTGATTGTCGATGTGTTGGCGCTTGCTCGCCACAAACAAACCGTTCAACGAGCATTCCGCCGCCGTATCCAAATCACTGTGAATATCGCTGCGCGCCAAGCCACTGCCCAACGCAAAATTGTGATGGTTAAAGCGACTATCACGGCCCTGCTTCACGTAAGTACCACCAAAATGCTGAGCTTTTTCCGCTTCAAGCTGCACTTTATACAACGTCAATCCCGCATTATTGCCCAACAAACATTCATTGACCGAGGCGGTGAAATAGCTATCGACGCTGCCGACAAAAGTTTCGATCACTTCCGCTTCGGCTTGCTCATTCAGGACCACTAAATTCCGGGTTGCTGACAGCGCGTCGGTTTGGGTAACCACGTGCAGAATCTGCAAGGGCTTGGCCAATTGCTGGTTAGCCGCCGCTTCGATCACTACACCGTCGGCAAACCAGGCATTATTGAACGCCACCAAATTATGTTCGGCACTGGTCACAGCTTGTCCCAAACGGCTTTCCAGCCAGGCTGGACGGTCTTGCAAAGCTTGTTTCAGACTGGAAACAGATACCTGGCCTGACAAGTCTTGCAGGCGCGACAGAGACGCGGAAAACTGGCCGTTGACCAACACCACACTCGAGGCATCGTCCAAGCGGTATTGGTTTAACCAATCCTCATCAACTGTCTGGCTAGCGCTGGGGGCAAACAGGGTTTTATTCAGTGCCGACAGATTGGTATACCGCCACTCTTCCTCGCGATTGCCAGGAAAACCGCTGACACCAAACACCTGCAAAGCCTGCTGTCTAAAGCCTTGCAACCAAGGCAAGTCCAGCCCCGGCAAACTCGCCGCCAAGCCGGAATAGTCTGTTAAATATGCTGCGCCGCTCATGCCGCTTGCCCTTCCAGCCAGCTATAACCACGTTCTTCCAACTCCAATGCCAGTTCCGGTCCACCGGATTTAACAATCTTGCCATCGGCCAGCACGTGCACCACGTCCGGCTTGATGTAGTCCAGTAAGCGTTGGTAGTGGGTGATCATCAAGAACGAGCGCTCGGCGTTACGCAAGGAATTGACACCTTCGGAGACGATACGCAAAGCATCGATATCCAAACCGGAATCCGTTTCATCGAGGATACACAGTTTCGGTTCCAAGATCGCTGCCTGCAAAATCTCGTTACGCTTTTTCTCGCCACCAGAAAAACCTTCGTTAACCGCGCGGTACAAAAACTTCTCGTCCATCTGCAACAATTTGACCTTGCTTTTCACAATCGTCAGAAAATCCATCGCATCCACTTCCGGCAGACCTTGATGCTTGCGCATCGCATTCAGAGCGGCTTTCAAAAGATAGATATTGCTGACACCGGGAATTTCCACCGGATATTGAAACGCCAGGAAAACACCTTCGCGGGCGCGGATTTCCGGGGCCAGTTCCAGCAAGTCTTTGCCGTTATACATCACACTGCCTTCGGTGACCGTGTAACCGGCTTTACCGGACAACACATGCGACAAAGTACTCTTGCCGGCGCCGTTGGGGCCCATGATAGCGTGAACTTCGCCTGGGTTTATGTCCAGGGTTAGGCCTTTTAATATGGGTTTGTCGTTGATGGTTACGTGGAGATTTTTTATGCTGAGCATGATTAATTACCTAAAATATACGTTTAAACTGTTCTTTTATTTGCTTAGACTGATACTCCATTTCTGGAAATAATACAGCCTCAGATATACCAAACAAAGCCAGCTCTTCAATCAGTTTTTCCTTATGTTCACGTTTAATTTTTATCTTTAACAAGGAAGGTTCGCACTCTTCCATTTTATTAGTCTTAACAAATAGCTCTGGTCTTTTGCTTTCAACATTAAAAAAATACTTACCTCCATGCAGAGTAAAACAACCATGTTGCTGCCTTATTCTGTTGTTTAAATATGATGGCTTAAACCTAAATACTTTAGAAAATAAACCTTCCATATTCGAATGAGCTACCCCTTTTATACACGGCATAGGCTAAACTTCCATAAATGATTTAAGTTCATGTTGACCATTAACAACATTGTTAAAATGAGAATAATCAGCTTTCCACTCCGTGATAGACGCACCATTAATCTTTGTATAATTACCAAAACTTTTCGACGCCACTTCTACTAGATCCTGATAAAACAAACTTACATTTTTAGCAAGAACCAAAGCTTCCATGCATGAGTAAAAATAGTGTGTAGTAGAAAAAACGGAATTCGGGTTAAATGAAAAAACCGCTCCATCCTTATCGTTATCTTTATTGCAACAAAAATATAAAGCCACAAGCAAATTAGTTGACCAATCAAGCAATCTCGTCGGCAGTCCGTAATGCTGCATGAGTGTAAGCCACTCAAAAACGCTTACATGCTTCTTGGAGTGTTCTGGATGCCTTCTAATGAACTCATCAATCATTTGAGCTTCGTCATAAAAACAATCTTTGCCACCGTCTTTTCTAAAAATAGTTGGTGTTAATTCATGACTATAATCTGGCTGCCCACGAAACCATATATCACCATAAATATTGCAAAAATTTTTATTCTCTTTTATTACAGAAACTACGTCAGAGATACAATTAATTTCATACTCACATTCTTTCATGTTTAGGGCCGTAAGCTGAATAAAGCAATTCGAAACTCAGTATAAAATTAGTTAGTCATTAAAGTTTCGCTAACGCGAAGCCCTTTTTAAACGTCGGTTCTCGCACCGACAGGCGAGATACTTTTCTTTGCTTGTCCAAAGAAAAGTATCCAAAAGAAAAGACCCCCGGATGCCGCATATTCCCTGCGCTCCTCGCTTTTGAACGGGGTTGCCGAAAGGGGCTTCCTGCCCCTTCGGCAACGTGCGGCACCCATGCCGCACCCCTGCGGGCTAATCCGTCCAAAAGCTCCGGTGCTCGGCTCGGCATACGGGGCCAAAACCATCAGCCTCAAAAAACATTCCCAACTGTTAAAACTCATTAATTACGTAGGTTGGGTTAGCTCGATAGAGCGTAACCCAACAATTCGAAGCCAACGTGTTGGGTTACGGCTAATGCCTAACCCAACCTACATTTAGTTTTTAAATCTGTTACTTATCTTCAATCTCGCGACGGGGTTGGTCCCGTTATTCCGCCCCGAGCATCGCAGCTTTTGGCGAGATCGGCCCGCAGGGGAGCGGCAGGGATGCCGCTCGTTTTCGGAGGGCCAAGGATGGCCCTTCCGAAAACCCTCGCCAAAAGCGACAAATTTGCCTGGAGCAAATTTGAACAGCCGATAGGCTGGCCCGCAGGGCGAAAACCATGGATGGTTTTCGTAAAGCGCAGGATTAAGGCGGAATTCCGGGTGGCCTTTTCTTTGGATACTTTCTTTTGGCCAAGCAAAAGAAAGTATCTCGGCCGTCGGGCCGAGACCCGACTTTAAAACAACCCGTCGCGATAGCGACACTTCATCAACAAACATACTTAACAATGAAATGGCCGCCGCGTTGGGTTACGGCTATCGCCTAACCCAACCTACAAAACCACAAAAACCCTTTTAACCAACCGCCCCTTCCAAACTAATCCCCAACAACGCCTGCGCCTCAACCGCAAACTCCATGGGCAATTCCTTAAACACTTCCTTACAAAACCCATTCACAATCATCGATACCGCATCTTCCGCAGACAAACCACGCTGCTGGCAAAAGAACAATTGATCTTCACTGATCTTGGAAGTTGTCGCTTCATGCTCAATCTGCGCGGTCGGCTGCTTCACTTCCACATACGGAAAAGTATGCGCGCCGCATTTATCCCCAACCAACAGCGAATCGCACTGGGTATGGTTACGGGCGTTTTCGGCCGATTTGGCGACTTTTACCAAGCCGCGATAAGTGTTTTGCGCCTTGCCGGCGGAAATACCCTTGGACACGATGGTGCTACGGGTATTTTTGCCGATGTGGATCATCTTAGTGCCGGTGTCGGCTTGTTGCAGGTTGTTGGTCAAGGCCACTGAATAAAACTCGCCCACCGAATCGTCACCCAGCAACACGCAACTTGGGTATTTCCAGGTAATCGCCGAACCGGTTTCGACTTGGGTCCAGGACACTTTGGAATTGTGGCCACGGCATTCGGCACGCTTGGTGACGAAATTATAAATACCGCCCTTACCTTCTTTGTCGCCCGGATACCAGTTTTGCACAGTGGAATATTTGATCTGGGCATTGTCTAAGGCCACCAGTTCTACCACCGCCGCATGCAACTGGTTTTCGTCGCGCATTGGCGCGGTGCAGCCTTCTAAGTAGGAGACATGCGAGCCTTCGTCGGCGATGATCAGGGTTCTTTCAAATTGACCGGTGTTGGCAGCGTTGATCCGAAAATAGGTCGACAACTCCATCGGGCAGCGCACGCCTTTGGGGATGTAGACAAAAGAACCATCGGTAAACACCGCGGCATTCAGCGCGGCGAAGAAGTTATCTCCAGTCGGCACGACGCTACCTAAGTATTGCTTCACTAATTCCGGATGCTCATGCAAGGCTTCGGAGATCGGGCAGAAAATCACCCCGGCATCTTTCAATTTGCCTTTAAAAGTGGTTGCTACCGACACGCTGTCGAACACGGCATCGACGGCGATTCCGGCCAAGCGCTCTTGTTCGTCGAGCGGGATGCCCAGCTTTTTATAAGTATCCAGCAATTCCGGATCGACTTCATCCAGGCTTTTCGGGCCAGCTTTTTTTGATTTTGGCGCCGAGTAGTAACTGATAGCTTGGTAATCGATCGGATCAATTTTCAGTTGCGCCCAGTCCGGCGACGGCATGGTCTGCCAATGCCGGAAGGCTTTCAACCGATACTCCAGCATAAACTCCGGCTCGTTTTTGACTTTGGATAGCCGGCGAATCACGTCTTCGTCCAAGCCTGGCGGAAACGTATCGACTTCCAGTTCGGTCACAAAGCCTTGTTTGTATTCCTGACTGATGAGATGTTCGATTTCTTGTGCGCTTGTAGACATAATCTTTTCAATAATTAGCGAAACAACTGGTTAACCGGAATGGAGACTTCTTCCGGCGGCTTAAACGGCAAAATCAGATCGGCTAAGGTCACTGATTCGAGCGCATTGGCGATCTTCTGGTTGATCAAGTGCCAATTGCCTTGAATCCGGCAACCGCTGGCTTGATCGCAGCCTTTATGAGAAGCCGTGCATTCGGTCAGCGCAATCGGCCCTTCCAGAGCACTAATCACGGTTGCTACGGTAATCCGGCCAGGATCTCTCGCCAACGCATAACCGCCTTTGGCACCCCGCATGGAACTCAACACGCCGGCCTTGAGTAATATCTTCAATATTTTGCTGACCGTAGGCTGAGCAATGCCCGTCGCCTCGGCGATTTCCAGAGCGCCGTGTACGCGACTCCTGTCCTTGGCCATATAGCTCAAGATCACCGTTGCGTAGTCCGTTAACTTACTTAGCCGTAACATTACACTCTCTTTTCATTTAGGACTATTTTAGTCTTATTTAAATCCCGAGTAAATAGCTTGGTTATTAAATTTTGCACTTCATCCACCGCAACAGGCGTCTTACGCAGCCAGACTGACAAGCACTTCTGCAAATTTATCGAACACACCGTCAGCAACAAAATATCCTTGCAGAACTTTTCCCTGAAATTCTTGGTTTTTTGCAATACACTTCTTCGGGTAAAAATGACATCCAGCCTCATTAAATAATAGCCATGACCCAAACTCGCAGCCCCATTGTTTTGATGTATCACGGTACGCCCAACGCTCAGCCGGAGTCTCATTACTCGTTAAGCGCTAACTTATTTGCTAAACATTTGCGGTATTTACAGCAAGAAGGCTGGACAACGGTTTTGTTCAAAGACCTACAAAATGTCAAAACGCTACCTGAAAAAAGTGTGGTCATTACTTTTGATGATGGTTACGAAGACAATTATTCGGGGGCTTTTTTACCGCTAATGGGACTCGGGATGAAGGCAACTTGGTTTATCGCGACCGATTGCATTGGTAGTCATGCGCATTGGCTAGGCAAACCATCGACACAAACACGGATGTTAACTGGGGAACGCTTGCTTGAAATGCATACCGCCGGAATGGAAATCGCTTCACACACCTGCTCGCATCCCGACCTTTCCGCACTCAGCGCCGATCAACAACAATTAGAACTCTCAAAAGCCAAAGCCGTACTGGAAGATTTGTTATCCACCCAAGTCAGCAGCCTGGCTTATCCATTTGGCAGATTTAATGCCGATTCGGTTAGCGTAGCCGAACAAACCGGTTATCGCATGGCCTGCACAACCCGTCCCGGCTGGTTCGACAGCGAACCAAACCCATATATGATCAGACGTATTGCCATATTTTCCGGTGACAGCGTCAGCACACTAGCCCGCAAATTAAACTTTGCGGATAACGACGTATCATGGAAAAAAATGACTCGCTACTACGCGAACCGTGTTTGGGATAAACTAATTCATAGCATTTGATTGAACATGCCAATGCGGATTTTGGCTATGTTATGAATCAGCAGTGATTAGGCTACAGATATTCGTGCCCACTAGAATTCAAAATTTTTTGCGCCTAGCCCCAACACCTAGAACCCTAAGAACATGACTTTGCCCGGCAACTCTTCACCACTCTCTGCGTTTAGATATCGAAAATGAGCCTGGAAAATGCCTCTAAAAAGCTCACGTTCGCTTTTTGCACTTACAACCGCGCGAAAAGACTGGAGAATCTGGTCTCGGCGATGCGCGTACAATCTTGCCCAATTCCATTTGAAATTCTTGCTGTCGATAACAATAGTAGCGACACGACAAGCGATGTATTGAAGCAACTTCAGCAACTGCCCGGCCCAACGCTTCGCTGGGTGCATGAGCCCAACCAAGGCATAGTCGCAGCGCGTAACAGAGCTATACAAGAGGCAATCGATTCAGACATTCTGGTGTTTATTGACGACGACGAACTACCACTAAGCGGACTCTTGGAAACAGTTGTACACGCATGCCTTAGCGAAGGCGCAGAATGTGTTGGTGGACGAATCGATATAGACTTTACAGACCATAAGCGTCCAGAATGGCTTGACGACGAATTATTGGGGTTTCTAGGTGCGCTGGATCACGGCAAACAAGCTTTTTGGATAGAAGACAGTAGCACACCGGTTTGGGCCGGCAACATTGCATATAATGTGGCGATATTCCGAAACGATCCGGCATTACGCTTTGATCGACGGTATGACCGCAAAGGTAAAACCATAGGAGGAGGCGAAGACGTGATGATGTTTAATGCCCTGCTCCAGCAAAGACGCCGGATACGTTACCGACCGGATATGGCAATACTTCATGCCGTCGAACCATGGCGACTCCGGCGGCAATATTTTCTAGAAGTGCATTTTCTGGCCGGCTATCGTGGCGCAGTTAATGATTTTCCCGTTTATCACCGCACCTATCTGGGCATACCGCCATTCTTAATCTCGCAAATTATCCGCCAATACTGGCAATGGCTTGTATTGGCATGCACTGCAAAACATAGCCTACGCCAAGCAATGAATGTCAGTTATTCTCTCGGGCAAATATGTGGCTGTTTTTCACGTTGGAAAAATAAAACATTAATAAATAATTAAATTAAGCCAATATTTAAAAGCTTAATTGAATGCAATCTAACCTACTAAATTAAACTCCGTGCGCGACATAGTTGTTCTTATTTTCCTGTTATGCTGCATAGTTGCCGCGATAAAAAAGCCGTGGTGGGGGGTGCTATCGTTAGCGATATTCAGCTATTTGAATCCGCACGCCTATGCCTGGGGAGCAGTACGTTCGCTACCGGTTTACTACGTGTTATTCTTGGTAGTTGTTGTCAGCACATTCAACACTAAAGATAAACAGCCCATCCCTAAAGATTGGCGAATTTCTACTTTTATAACGCTTTGGTTCTATTTCATATTTACCACAACTCAAGCACCGTTGCAGGACGTTTCTTGGAGCAAATTTTTGTTTGTCTCTAAAATATTCGTACCGTTCTATTTCACATGGGTTCTGATCAATACCAGAGAAAAACTTTATTATTTGATTTCCACCATAGGCGCATCCATCGGCGTAGTTGCGGTTAAAGGCGGTATATTCGCCATATTAACCGGCTTCGGTCATCGCGTTTACGGACCACCTAGCACGCAATTCGAAGATAACAATTTATTTGCCGTCGCGATGCTTATTGCAATTCCCCTTCTATTGATTTGGGAAAAAGAATTACGGAAGAACTGGCTAAAAAAGGGAATATTACTATCTATCCCTGTTATCTATGCAGCCTCCTTATCATCATGGTCTCGAGGTGCGCTACTCACCATGATTGCCCTGACGTTTACGCTGATCTCAAACAGCAAGCGTAAACACATGATGATCCCATTGGTAATCGGCGGCACGTTTTTCGTCATTCCCTATTTACCTGAAGAATGGTTCGGACGTATGCACACCCTGGAAACGTATGAGGAAGATTTATCCGCCATGTCACGAATTGAGGCATGGACAGATGGCTGGAACTATGCGCTTAGCCACCCATTCACTGGCGCAGGATTCGATGGCTGGATATATGTCACCATGCGGGACTGGCACAGTTCCTATGTGGAAATGCTTGCGGAACATGGCTTTATCGCATTCGGGTTATGGATTTCTTTAATACTGGGTAGTGTTTTCGGCTTAACCAGTTTATCTAGACAGGCTAAGCAAGTAGAAGGCATGGAGTGGGTGCGCCACTACAGCCTGATGATCAGAACTTCGATAATTTGCTATATGGTTGGGACCGCTTTCCTCGGTTTATCTTACTGGGATTTGATTTATCATTTAGTATTCATATCCATGTTAATTAAAAAATTCGCATTGCAAGAGTTTTCAGAAAAAGCACGAATAAATGAACAGCAGTACAAAAAGAACTCAAAAAACAACAACCTTATCACCAATCGCATTAATCCAATCGAATAAATAGAGATGGAAAAAATACTGGTGTCTCTCTACGGCTCTTCCGTTGCTGCATTACTTTGCACTATTACGCTAATTTTTCTAACCTTACATAATTATTCCCGCACTGGACCCGGCATCCAAAAAGAAATTGAAAAAAAATTTGGATACTATGTGGTTTTCGCTCTCTCCAGATTAGCTTTATGGTTATTTGCCATATTTTTTCTAACATCTTTACCCGGCTCTGTTGCAGCTTATTCGTTATCAAAATTTACCGGATTGGTGCATTTTGACTTCGTCACAGGCTTAATCAGCTGCCTAATATCAACCACCTTAATTACAACTTACTTTTTTTTACATCAACTCCTATATACGCCGGGCACCATTCAACTATCTTTCCAGTATAGATTTTCCAGATTGTTTGTTATATGGAAGATATTATCCCCCGCACTAATAACCGGCATAAAATTTTCTTTAATTTTATTGCTGTCTATAACATCCGCAATTGCCCTGTTTTTCGCTATCGAAGAAAATAATACGCCACTAGTGATCTATGTATTAGCCTTGGCTGTTTTATATGCTTACATATATTACGCGACGATTAGTAACGAACCGGCTATCGCTAAAGCCGTGACCCAAACAAAACCCAACGTAATTATGATAGGTTCCGATACATTGCGCCATGACAGACTGGGCGGCAGTAACTATCACAGAAACCTTACCCCCAACATTGATAAATTAAGCGCGAACGGCTTACGACTCTATAAATGCATTACCCCTGTCGCTAGAACCGCGCCAAGTATTGCATCTCTATTTACCGGGCTATGGCCTCATAACCATAAAATTCGGGATAATTATCCATCGCTGGCCGACTGTAAATTGCCGCAACCCTCTTTAATCGACATATTGAACGAGCAAGGTTACTTGACGGCATCCATCTCCGATTGGTGCGGAGCGGATTTTGCAAAATTAAGTTTTAACTTTAAGGAAATCTCCGTCGCTGAAGATCAATGGAATATAAAACTTTTACTAAGGCAAGGCCCGTCTTTAATCAGAAACGTATTATCCCTATTCACCAATAATGCATTAGGAAAACGCTTCTTACCCGAGTTCTATTATCTGGCTGGCGTACCCTTGACCGGAAGCTTGGGCCGCGAATGCCGCCAACTAATTGCCAGTTCGGCGAAAAACTCGCAGCCCTTTTTTATCAATTTGTTCACTTCGGCTACTCACGTTCCGTTTAATTCGGAGTATCCCTATTACAACCTATTTACCCCAACAGACTATAAAGGTGAGTCGCGGTTTATTATGACCAGACTCGCATCGGCGGAAGAAATTATCAAAAAACAGGAAAAAAGCTCGGATTTTTTCGACATCCCGCAAATCATTAATTTATACGACAGCTGCGTCAAACAGTTCGATGATGAAGTTGGAAAAATAATTGATTATATTGAAAAGTCCAATCTATCCGATAATACCATCGTAATTATATATAGCGATCATGGTGCGGATTTTTTTGAAACTGGATGCTGGGGACAAGGCAACACATTGGTGGGGGACGACCCTAGCGGCAGAATTCCATTGGTGATAAAAGGTCCTGGCGTACCTATTGGTGTAAACTTTAAGCCGACTACCCGCTCCATAGACGTAATGCCAACTTTGTTAGATTTGTTGAATATACCTATTCCAACAAATCTGGACGGCGTTAATTTGATCCCCTATGTGAAAGCGCAGAAATCGCCGGAGCTTTTTGCCTTTCAAGAAACAGGCATTTGGCTGGGAAAGATACCCGGTTTACATCCCGACCAAATTTTATATCCCAATATTGTTGAATTACTCGATATTCCAGACAAAAAATCCGGGACCCTGGTAGTCAATGAAAAACATTATCCTACGGTTATCCGAGCGAAGAGCCGCTCCATACAAAACGAAAAGTGGAAACTAATATATATAGCGACTTATACAAAGCCTGTTTATCAGCTTTATGATTTGGAAAACGACCCATATCTGGATGTCATAGAGTCTCATCCCGATATATTTGCCGCGCTTAAAAAGCTATTGGATAGCCACATTGAAAGTGACCCATTGTTTAAATCTAATCATTAATATAAAAAGCTGTTGCATAGTTTAAAACTGTGCAACCCGACTATCAAAAATTATTCACTGATAGTACTCAAGATACCAAGCAACAAACCGTTCAATACCCTGCTCAATAGTAGTACTTGGTTTATACCCAACATCCGCCACCAAGGCCTCTACATCGGCGAATGTATCGGGAACGTCGCCAGGCTGTAACGGCAAAAGATTTTTCTCCGCAGTTTTACCCAGAAAGCGTTCCAAGGTTTCGATATAAGATAACAATTCCACAGGATTCTGGTTACCAATGTTATAGACCCGCCAAGGCGCCCTGCTGGTGCCGGGATCAGGCTTCGCCCCACTCCAGTCTGGATTCGGCGAGGCGTTATGATCCATAGTACGAATCACGCCCTCAACAATGTCATCTATATAAGTAAAGTCGCGCCGATGTTTACCGTAGTTGAATACATTGATTTTCTCGCCGTTCAAAATAGCCTTGGTAAACAAAAACAAAGCCATGTCGGGGCGACCCCAAGGACCATAGACGGTAAAGAAGCGCAAACCCGTGGTGGGCAACTGATATAGATTGCTATAGGTGTGCGCCATCAGTTCATTGGCTTTTTTTGACGCCGCATACAAGCTCAACGGATGATCGACATTGTCGTGCACGGAAAACGGCATCGATTCGTTCGCGCCATATACGGAACTACTGGAGGCATACACCAGATGTTCAACCTGATTATGCCGGCAGCCCTCCAAGATATTGATGAAACCGACGATGTTACTATCGATGTAGGCGTGCGGATTCTCAATGGAGTAACGCACACCGGCCTGAGCCGCCAGATTGACTACTTTTTGCGGTTGGTGCTTTTTGAATAGCGCATCCATGCCGGCTCTATCGGCAATATCCAGCCGTACATCGGTATAGCCGGCAAAATCCTTGATCCGATCTAAGCGACTCAGTTTCAGGTTAACATCGTAATAGTCGTTGAGATTGTCCACACCAATGACTTCGTCACCACGCTCTAATAATCTCAATGCCAAATGGTTGCCTATAAAACCGGCGGTGCCGGTCACCATAATCTTCATTTTTTAGAGCCTTGCGTCTGTTTGATCCGTAGGAAACAAGTATTTGAGGTCATACACAATGGCCTGCGGCGTGCCTAGGGCTCTGATGTCCGAAATTGCCATTTTTTTGAATTGATCATGAGCCACAGCGAGAATGATTGCATCGTATTTTCCCGCTACCGGCTTAACCACTGGCGTAATACCGTACTCGTGTTTCGCTTCCTCGGCGTTAACCCAGGGATCGTAAACCTCGACATTGACGCCATAAGTCTTCAACTCAGCGACGATGTCCACCACACGGGTATTACGAATGTCCGGGCAGTTTTCCTTGAAGGTCAAGCCCATGATCAACACATTAGCTTCTTGCACATGCACACGTTTTTTCAGTAACAACTTGACTAACTGGGATACGACGTATACACCCATACCATCATTGATACGGCGGCCGGAGAGGATAACTTCCGGGTTGTAGCCGATAGCTTGGGCTTTATGGGTTAAATAGTAAGGATCCACACCGATACAGTGTCCACCGACCAAGCCAGGGCGAAACGGCAGGAAATTCCATTTAGTGCCTGCGGCCAACAAAACTTCCTCTGTATCTATTCCCAGTTTGTTGAAAATCAAGGCCAGTTCGTTGATCAAAGCAATGTTGACGTCGCGCTGGGTGTTTTCAATAACCTTGGCAGCCTCGGCGACCTTGATACTTCTGGCTTTATGCGTACCGGCAGTAATGATACTTTTATATAACGCATCTACTTTTTCGGCTATTTCAGGCGTAGAACCCGAGGTAACTTTCAGAATATTAGTGACGCGGTGTTGCTTGTCGCCAGGATTGATACGTTCCGGGCTGTAACCGACGTAAAAATCCCGATTGAACGTCAAACCGGACACTTTTTCCAGAATCGGTACGCAAACTTCTTCGGTTGCGCCAGGGTAAACAGTGGATTCGTAAATGACGATGTCACCGGCTTTGATAACCTTACCCAGTAAATCGCTGGCTTTTTGCAGCGGCGTCAAATCCGGTTGTTTGTGTTCATTGATTGGTGTGGGGACTGTGACTATATAAACCGAACAATCGGCTATATCTTGTAAATCGGCGCTATACGTTAACAATTTGGCTTCGGCTAGCTCTTCTTCACTAACCTCCAGGGTATGGTCGCGGCCTGCCCGTAATTCCTGAATACGGTGCTGATTAATATCGAAACCTACGGTTTGGTATTTTCGCCCAAACTCGACGGCTAGCGGCAACCCCACGTAACCAAGCCCAATCATGCCGATTTTAATGTTATCTAACATCTAGTAAATCCTCCTCCGCCCCGCTCTGAGTTTTGATGACATTGAATTACTTTTTAACTATACAGCCCCATGCCGTCAGCCAGGCTTGCGCCTGATAACTTTCCGCCGTTTTCGGCAAGTTGCCGCTCAACACCATCGCCAAGGTATGATTGATAATGCCGAAGAAATAAGTGTAGGCCAATAACGGATCCAGCGCCTTCATCTCGCCGTCTTTGACGCCGTTCTGAAAAATCCGCTTTATTTTGGTAAACGCAGGTGTTTCCAGCAAGGGCTTAGGTTCCGCCAAAAACTCTTCGCTCTTTACAAATAACAAAAACTCGACAATTTCCGGGGCGTCGTCGGTTAATTTGAATAGTAAATCGACTATTTCCCGCAATTGCTCGGCAGCTTTACGATTCCGGCGGCGAATATCGTCAATCGATATGCTCAGACTATCCAGAATATTTTCGTATAAGGCTTGCGCAATGGCTTGCTTGGTTTTGAAATGCTGACTAATGCCGGTACTAGTTGTTATACCGGCCGCATCTTTGATATCGGTTAATGAGGTATTGAAATATCCCTTCTTGGCAAACAGCTTTAAAGCGGCCTGCAACACTTCATCCTGACTGATAGTTTTATTCGGTTTATTTTCTAGTTCTAATTCTTGTTCCATGCTCTTATATACAGCTTTACCTGCTGTTTACTCTCTGTTGTGGCAGTATCAATACTGCTTTTATTATTCGTTGATGGTGGAGAACGCCGCGACCAGATAATTAACCATAGACCATAAGGTTAAAATCGCCGACAAGTATAACAACCAGTAACCCATGGTATTGATAGGCAGGCCTAATAAATCATCCCGATAAAGCAACAAACTGACTGCCGTCATTTGCGCCGTGGTTTTCCATTTTCCCAACTGCGAAACCTTGACTTTGGCTCGCTGGCCGATTTCGGCCATCCATTCTCGCAGCGACGCAATCGCAATTTCCCTACCGATAATGATAGCCGCCGGCACCGCAAGATAAGGATTGCCCTGCGCTTGCACGACCAATACCAGCACAAACGCCACCATCAATTTGTCAGCCACCGGATCCAGGAAGGCGCCGAACGCAGTTTGCATATTCATTTTTCTGGCCAGATAACCGTCCAGCCAATCGGTGAAACCGGCAACCAAAAATATCGCAGTGCAAGCCAGATTGGAATATTGCCAAGGCAAATAAAACACAACGGCCAACAAAGGAATGAGGGCGATCCGTAACAGGGTTAAATAGGTCGGAATGGTGAATCTAATGGCCATCTTGATGGTGAAATGTATCGTAAATTCGCTGCGCTAATTGTCGGCTAATGCCATCTATACTGGCTAAAGCATCCACACCCGCGCTGGACACACCCTGTAACCCGCCAAACTGTTTCAGCAAAACCTGTCTTCTTTTCGGCCCCAGTCCGGCAATATCTTCCAGTACCGATTGTTTGTTAACCTTACCGCGTCGCTGTCTGTGTCCGGTTATCGCAAAACGATGGGCTTCATCGCGTATCTGTTGAATCAATAACAGGGCCGCAGCACCCGGTGTCACGTCCAGGGGTTGCCGATTACCGACCAGAATAATTTTCTCCATTCCGGCTTTGCGATCAGGGCCCTTGGCGACGCCGACTATCATAACATCGTTTATCTCCAATTCAGCCAAAGCCTTTTCCGCCTCAGCGACTTGGCCTTTGCCGCCGTCTATTAAAAGGATGTCCGGTGCTGGATGCTCGCCATTCTTCAAGCGGCTAAAGCGTCTAAAAACCGCCTGATGAATCGCCGCATAGTCATCGCCGGCGGTAATCCCTTCGATATTAAAGCGCCTATAATCCGATTTCACCGGCCCTTCTCTATCGAACACCACGCAAGACGCCACAGTCTGTTCGCCTTGGGTATGACTAATATCGAAACACTCCAATCGGCTTGGCGTGGTTTCGCAGCCCAGCTCTTGCTGCAAACTGATAAAGCGCCCCTGTAAACCCTGCCGATCAGCCAGCCTAGCGTTAAGCGCACTGTCGGCATTGGTCATCGCCATTTGCAGCCATTTCATCCGCTCACCGCGCACATTATTGGCAATCGCTACCGCATGCTTAGCCTGTTCGGCCAACACCTCGGCCACCAAAGCCGATTCCGGCAAGGCATGACTGACGATCAATTCATGAGGTAGTGTTTTATCCAAATAATATTGGGCGATGAAAGCCTGCAATATTTCCTCGGGCTGATTTTCATCGCCGATTTTTGGAAAAAACTGCCGGTTGCCCAAATGTTGGCCATTGCGGATAAAAAACACCTGTACACAAGCCGCGCCGCTTTTTGCCGCACAAGCCACGATATCCACATCGCCTTTTTCACCTTCCACACAATGTTTTTCCAAAACTGCGCGCAAACGGGCGATTTGATCGCGATAAGCGGCAGCCTGCTCGAACTCCAGCTGGGCGGCGGCGGCTTCCATTTTGCCGACCAAGCGATCGATCAACAAACCGCCCTGTCCCTCTAAAAATAAAATGGTATTTTCCACATCACTAGCATATTGCTCTTTGCTAATCAGCCCAACGCAAGGCGCGGTGCATCGCTCAATCTGATGCTGCAAACAAGGCCGGGAGCGAGCGCTGTAGTAGGAATCTTCACACTGCCGCACCGGGAAAATTTTTTGCAATAACTTCAAGGTTTCCTTTACCGCGCTGGCGCTGGGATATGGCCCGAAATATTTGCCACGGCGCTTCTTGGCCCCGCGATGAAAAGTCAGTTGCGGAAAATCGTGAAAGCTGGATATGAAGACATAGGGATAGGATTTATCGTCCCGCAAACTGATGTTGTAGCGTGGCTTGTGGCGTTTGATCTGCTGACTTTCCAGCAGTAAGGCTTCACCCTCCGTGTGAGTAACGGTTACTTCAATCCCGGCGACCTTGGCTACCATGGCCTGCTGTTTGGGCGAGGCGTTCTGACTTCTGAAATAGCTGGAAACCCGGTTCTTCAGATTCTTGGCTTTGCCGATGTAAATGATCTCGCCCTTCTCATCCAACATCTTATAAATGCCGGGACGCTGGGTTAGCGTCTTCAGAAAGGTTTTGGCGTCAAAGTCGACAGGCTGAGTTTCAGTCACGGGCAGACAGCAAGTTTTGAATGGTTACAAACACCGCCGCCAGCATCTCCATGCTCAGGCGCTTGGTCTGCACGTTATAGCGGCTGCAATGGTAAGAACTGACCAAAGTGTTGCCGTCCGGCAATGCAAAACTAACATGATGAGCAAATTTTGCCTCACCGCTTTTCAGGCCGTAAACGCGCAACACCGCCTGATGGGCTATATTGCCCAAGGCCAATATCACCGAATGTTTCGGCAGGGTTTTAATTTCCGCAGCCAGATAAGGATTGCATTGTTTAATCTCGTCGCCTGTCGGTTTGTTTTGTGGCGGCAAACATTTCACGGCATTGGTAATCCGGCAATTGCTAAGCTGTAAACCATCAGCCAAATTTGTCGATTCCAATTGATTGCTATAACCGAAATCGTACAAAGCCTGATACAGCAACAAGCCGGCATAGTCGCCGGTAAAAGGTCTGCCGGTGGCGTTTGCGCCGTGCATACCCGGCGCCAAGCCAACAACCAGCAAGCGCGCTTCCGGATCGCCGAACGGTGGCACCGGCAAGGCGTGATAAGCGGGATATTTCGCCTTCACTTCGCAAAGAAATTCACTTAACCGCGGGCATGCCTTGCAGTCTTGCTTGAAATAGGATGAATTAGACATATAACAATAGACGCTGAAATTATCGGAATTTTACCTGAGCCCAAGATTTCTTGCGTCGCTCAGGTTCGTAATTGTTCCCGCCCATCACTATCGCTGCTCCCGCGTTCGACGGAATGACCGCCGCCAGGAATTGAAGGGCCCGGTTAGCATCAAGCACTCTTAGCCCCGATTTTCCAATTCTAAATAAACAAATTTCAGAAATAGCTGGATTGGAATACCACAAACACCAACGCCGGATGAACCTAAATGTTTGCTGTTTGAAGGAATTGTGGTATTTTCACAACATACCTAACAAAATTTGCAATTATCTTTGTTTTTTAAAGCCTATTTTTAATTTCCGACCTTATTAGTTCGTTCCCAAAAAGCAACGAATCATCAATTTTTCACAAGTAATGAAGGAGTCTTTATGTTGAAGAAAAGTTTACTGGCAATAGCCACGATAACGACGCTCGGTTCCCTGTCGACGGCACAAGCCGACGAGTTCCTTGACGACAGATGGTATGCAGCACCATTCGGCACTTTCGTGCAGCCAGGCGGTGATCGCAGCGCACATAGCGGTTGGGGTGGAGGCCTGGGCTTGGGCAAGATCATCAACGAACATTTGAACATCGAGGTCAGAGGTTTATACCAAAACCTGGAAGGCGCCAAAGCTAACGGCAACTGGGATTTGACCGGCGGCACGGTAGATGCACAATATTTCTTGTTTAGAGACACTTTCTCGCCTTATGCAGTGATCGGCGTCGGCGGCATAAACTCTACGCACAATGGCGACAGCGGCGCGGGTTTCATCGGCGAAGCGGGTGCGGGTTTTACCTATGAACTTCACGATAATTTCTTGATCCGCAGCGACGTACGCTACCGCTACAACAACAATTTCAACGCAAAACTGCAACCTGGCACCGAAGAGTTTCATGACATGACGGTCAATCTGGGTTTCGTGATTCCATTCGGCGAGAAACCTAAAGCTGTGGTTGCTAAAGCCGAGCCGACTCCTCCACCTCCAGCACCCATGCCGGCTAAACTCGATTGCTCGAAAATGGATGACGACAAAGACGGTGTAAATAACTGCGTTGATAAATGTCCTACTACATTACCGGGCGTTGAAGTCAGCATTTACGGCTGCTGGATCGTTGAAGTTAAGTTCGATAACGACAAAGACGTGATCAAACCACAGTATTTCCCAAAACTGGATAAAGTCGTTGACCGCATCAAACAGTACCCTGATATGGCGTTTGAAGTGCAAGGCCACACCAGCAACACCGGTTCTTACAAACACAACATGGATTTGTCAGAACGCCGAGCATTGGCAGTTAAGAAATACCTTACCAAAGGTACTCACAACCCCAATATCTCGTCTCATGGATATAGCTGGGACAAACCTGTTGACACCAACGAAACTGAAGAAGGCCGCGCCAATAACCGTCGCGTGCAATTGGAAGTTGACGGCAAAGCGCAACAACCTTTGAAAAAATAACAAGACCTGATCAATCTGATTGATTCATAAC
>NZ_JANIBL010000013.1 GCF_024505055.1 Methylomonas rosea | reverse complement strand
GGCACTCTGCCCGGTCCCGCCTTGTGGGCCGGCGCCGGTCGAACTCAAGCTGGGCGTATTGCGGGCAGCTTGTTCGACGGCACGGTTACGGAATTGGTAACGATCCTCGCTGAGCTTTAAGGACACGGTGGCGCGTAGCGGTCGGCCTTCCGGCGAAAAGAAATCCAAGGTTTCGTCAAAGCTTTGCACCAAGCCTAAAAACTCGAAGGCACCCCATTGAAACAGGCAGCGTTTGGGTGCCTTCATTTTTTTGCCGTCTTCTATCGGTTTGATGAAGGTATCGGCGATTTTCTTGGTCTCCAGCCGCACGTCCGAACCCTGCTCGATGGTTTTCCTGGAACTACTATTGCTGCCGGTACTACTGGCGCTCTGCCCACCGCCCTGGGCGCCGCCGGGCGGTTCGATATAAGTGGTGTCGAACACCAGCTCTATGGTCAGATTGGACGAACTTTTGTCGACGAACTGTGCGGAGCGGCTATTGCCGTTGCGGGCGTTCTCTTTCAAGGTGTTCGACAAGCTGACTTTCAGGCTGGACGGGTTGAATTGCACGTCGATGGCGTTATCCAAATCAGGACTATCGTTGTCGCCGCTGACCGGTATCAGTTTGCCGCGTTCGATGGCTATCATGCCGCCCCCCTGCCTTGCGTGCTGGCCGGCGCCGGTCGCTGCAATTCCAGGCCTTGATGTACCAGATGCAGTTCTTCGATAGCCACCTGGCTGGCCGTGGCGGACAAATCCGGGCCCTTGAATTTGGTCGGCAACACCCCACTGAGTTTCCAGACCAGCACCGCATTATCGGTGACGTTGCCGCCGCTGACGCTGGGATTACCGAATACAATGATCTCGCCGCTCAGGCGGTAGCCGTAGTTGGCTTGACTGGTAGTGATGTCGAACCAGGACCATAAATCGTTGATGTCGGTAACGCCGCGTTTCAAAATAATCGGTGCGAATTTGGTCGGCCCGGAGCGGTGATGTTCGCCCCAATTGTGGCCGCCCTCGGCAATTACTTTTGGCTCCATCGTCGCTTCGAAGCCGGTCACTTCGCTGAAATAACCGCTGCACAACAAGCTGCTCTGGTCGCTGTTGTACAGATTAACCTTGAAGCGGAAGGCGACGAATTCACTGATCTCAGCCATCGACCACCTCCGAACGCCATTCGCCGTTCAGATTGGCGAAGGTCAGAAACAGCTTGTCGATCGGAAACGCCGGCGCCAGCATGATTTCATAGAGCATCGCCCCTTCCTGCGGGGTCGATTCACGAATAGAGAAGGCTTGCTCGGCAGACGCGCCGCGCAAGGCGCCCTGGATGTACAAGCGCCGGAAAAACTGTTCAAGCAGCAAGCGCGGGCGTGGATCTCGGTAATCGAGGTTGAAGATCAATTGCTCGCCCAAGGCCTGCAATTGCCGACGCAAAAAGCCCAGGAAGCGCATCACTTCCGCAGAGCGAAAACCATCGTAACGCTGGCGGTCGACCGGATAATCGGCGACCGGCAAGGCCGGCACCACCAAGCGTTCGTCGTCGAGGCTGAGTTGTGCGCCGCCGCTAAACGAGTTTCGATAGTTGAGCACGCTGATACCGGGTTTATCGCGCAACCCCAGCGTTTGGGCGATGGACAAGCGCGGATACGGCAAGGCGTCAGTATTTAAGGGCTTGGCCGCCATCGAGCGCCAAGGACCGTCGCGGCGCGCGACCGCCGCCTGCTGGCCGGCGATCAAGCCAACGGGGGTATGCAAAGCAAAACGCGGTCCGCGTAAATAGGGAAACAAAAACTGCACATGCCTTAGCGCTTGCGCTCTATCCGGAAGCTGTTGATACCCCGAAAGAGCGCTCAAAGCCGCCGGGTCGAGTACCGGGCTATCCAGCTCGCCGGAATACGCCAGCGGCAAGGTAAACAGACATTGCAGATCCGGCCTATGACTGCTGACGTATTGCAGCAGCCCGCGCAGCACCTGCGGCAATTGCCAAGGCGGCGGCATATCGTTTAACTCGCTGCTGTAACGACGTTCGCGGTGATCGTCATCGGTATTTTGCGTGCAAGGCAGAAACTGCGGATCAAAGTTTTCCAGGCGCACTCGCGGAATATCCGGCAGACGCGGCGGTATTTGCAGACGCTCCAAATCGGGAAAACAGACTACGCCCAAAGCAGGGATCACCAGGACGCAGGCCAAGCCCTGGAGCGTCGTAATATCGTGCAATTGCGTGGCATCAGTCGGCAGAAAACCGCCTTGCCCCGTACTTTCCGGGATCCGCACCACCCATAGTTTTTCGCCGCCATTGGCGAAAAAATCGTCAACCGCCAAACCTAACCAGGCTTTATTGCCGGCCAATAGGCTGACGTATTCAGTAGCGGCGGTGAGCGCATCCGGGAAAATGTCATGAAACTCGGCGCTGGATTGCAAGGGTATAGGCAGATGGTAAAGCGCGCTGGGAACACCCAACTGCAAATCATCGACTGCCTGTCCGTAACCGACCGCGCGCATGTCCGCTAGCGCCGCCGGCAATTGCAACAGGCGCTCAAGTCTGACCCTACCCGGACAATGACCGAGCATGGCCACTTCCAAGGCCGCGATCCGGCGTTCGACCGGGCGTGGCGTCAAGGCGATGCGCGCTCCGGCAAGCAATTCCATGGTCTTGGCCTACACGCTCAGCTTTGGATGATGGTTTCGACCGAGAGCACCAGCTCTTCCATCGCCACATCGCTGCCGCCCTTGGCCGTCAAGGTCGGCCCGGTCCATTTGATCGGCATGGCTCTGACCAATTTCCAGGTGACGACGGCGCTACCGCTGGTGGGATCTTCGTTTTTTAGCTTGATCACCACGTCGCGCTTGGCGGTCACATCGCCGCCGCGAATTTGCTCCAGCCAGCTATAAATGTTATCCGCGCCGATCACGCCGCGCTTCAGCGTGACGTCGCCGGCCTTGTTGATGGCCGGAATCTTGCGCACGTAATTCACCGCTTCGTTGCCGTTACGGTATTCCGCAACCGTCACTTCGGCGTTCAGCCCGGATACTTCTGAAAAGCCGCCCTGCACTTCGCCTTCGCTGCCGTCGCCCAGGTTGACCAGATAATTGAACACCCCATAGGGCGTTTCGCGATATGTAGCCATGGTTTATCTCCAATCCAGGGTTCAGGCGTCGGCGGTTTTTTGGCCGATGCGGAAAATCACAAACTCGGCCGGCTTCAAAGCCGCCACGCCGATTTCGCAGACCAAGCGGCCGTTGTCCAGATCGTTTTGGGTCATTGTGCTGCGGTCGCAGCGCACAAAGTACGCGGTTTTGGCACTACCCAACAGCCGCCCGTTCACCCATTCGTTGTATAAAAAGCTTTCCACGGTTTGACGGATGTTGTCCCACAAGCGTTCGCCGTTCGGTTCGAACACCGCCCATTGCGTGGATTTGTCGATGGAATGCTCCAGATACAAAAAGTAACGCCTGACGTTAACGTATTTCCATTCCGGATCACTGGATAAGGTCCGCCCGCCCCAAACCCGATGCCCGCGCCCCGGAAACGAGCGTAGACAGTTGATGCCGTTGGGATTCAGCAATTCCTGCTGAAAGCGGTTGATTTCCTGGGCAAAACGCAAGGCGCCGATGACCGGTTCGTTGGCCGGCGGCTTATGCACGCCGCGCTGCACATCGGTGTTGGCATAGACGCCGGCGACGAAGCCGGACGGCGGCACGTTGATAGTGCTGAGCACACCGCGCGGATCGGCAATGACCACCCAGGGGTAGTACAGCGCCAGCCGCGAATCGTCGAAGTTGGAACGAAACTCGCGTATTTCCGAGAGCGCCATGCCGTCACGGCTATCGACAATGCCGACCCGGTAGCGCATTTTCAGACAGTGTTTTTGCACTTCGGCGACGATGGCTTGATGGTTGACGGCATCGGCCGCCGCGGCCGGGGTCATGACAATGGAAACATCCTCGATATTTTCCAAGGCCACGAAACCGCTGCTGCCGTTGACTTCGTCTTCAACGCCGCCGTAATGCAAAGCCACCGGTACATTACCATCACTACCGCCGGACAGATTAATCAAATAGCGCGGGCCTTGGACCGACATCGGACCGGGATTTAAACCATCCGCTTCAAACAGACTGTACAAGGCCGCCACCACGTCGGCCCCGCTAATGCCGGCACTGAGGGTACAACTGACCGGGCTGGTCAATTGGTCGTAACGTTTGTCCGGAGCGACAGGCAGCATTGCGCTGAGACTGTTTTTTGCGTCGGGGGCGCTGGAAATATCGCCATAACTGTATATCACCGGACCGTCGCGGCCGCCGGCATGCACGGAAATATCGAAATTACGCTGCACCACCACCGCCCGCACTGTATTCGGTGCAGCGGCCAAAGCCGCTAAAGGCAGGGTGATGTCGGCGTTGACCCCCACATTCAAACCGCCGCCGTCCACCACAAACTCGCTGCCGGCCGCATTCAGCGTACCTCGCAACGCGGTTAGAGTGCCCCAATGCGCCGCGCCGGTATACACCGACAAATTGGTTTCCGCGCTAAGGGTTAATACCGCCGACGTGCCGTTAGCCAAGGAGCCGCTGCTGGGGTTTTTCGCAAACACCCGGGTATAGCTCACAGAAACACCGGGACCGTTCACCAAGCCTGCCGTCATCAATACGCCCTGACTGCCGTCGGCCTGACCGTTCGGACGCAAGGCCGTGCCGCCCGCCGCCACATCGTCGGCGGTATCCAGTTCACAGCGGTTGTTGACGATGACGAAATGATCGCCTTCGCGGCGTACCAGGGCGCGAACATTCAAAGGGAAACGTTCATCCGGAAATTGCGCGGCTATGCCAGCCGAGCGCACCGCATTGGTCAAGCCGGTGGCATTCAGAAACACTACTTCGCCTTCGGCGGGCGCCGAAGTAGCCTCGGTTTTTAGCAGATTTTCGCTATCGCGCCACAGCACTTCCAGTGTGAAATCGCCCATCGTGCCCGGAAAGCGGCTGTTGAAGCTCAGCACATTGGGCACGGATCGCGTCGATACACCTGACGCGTTTTGCGGAAAATTGCCGACCCGCGACACATAGAGCTGTTTGCCGCCGCCGTCGAAAAAGGCTTTCGCGGCAATAGCGGTATGGTTAAGAACCGCTGTGCCAGCCAGGGTGAGATCTTGGATATCGCCGTAGATGCGGGTGAATTCGCCGAAGCTAGTCACGACCTCGGGATTACCCCGCAACGGCCCGAAACGCGTGGGGCCGACCACAGCCGCAACGCTGGTCCCCACCCCTTCGATCGATTTGGCGCGAAAGCTAACTTCTTCTACAAACACACCCGGTGCAAGATATTCAGGCATGCTCCCCTCCTTAATTTTTATGTGGACCAGCGTTTAAAGAACGAACTCAACTCATGTTTGACTCAATTGGGTTGAACGGCGAGATGATCCCGATTAAAGGACCGGATTAAACCAATTTCGCCGGGCACCACGGCCAGGGCAAGCTCGGCGGCAAAGCTGTTGTCGGTATTCAACGCCCCCAGCGTCATCGCTACTAGATTGTCCGGATCGATCGCGTCGGCGGCATCGGCAGCGACAAGAGCGCGAACACTTAGTGTGGCGGCATACTCGGTTACCCCTTCCGGCAAGGGCGGCAAGCGGTGCATCGCGATGATGAAATCGCCGTTGGCGTCGGCTTGGGCGCGGCAGATCAAATTGCCGCCGACGCCCAGATTGACCGTCAGCGTCAGCAACGCCCAAACGGCCGGCGCATTGCTGCCGGTAAAACGCAGCGTACCGCGCAATCCACCACCACGTCCTAACTTGGTACCGAATGGCGTCGGGTAAAGCACCAAACTATGTCCGGCGGCGTTACCGGCTTGAATGTCGAAGCGGCGCGGGACATAGCGGCGTTGACTGTCGGCCACCGAGCCGGCAATGACGTAAGCTGCTTCTGCCGGACGCAGCTTGTCCGCCTCACTGGGCGGGCCTTGCACCGTTTTGCCGGCCGAGCGCCGCCACAAGGCCGTTTTGCCTGGCGTGTGTAAAAATTGCAAATCGGTGGGATGGGTATCGAGTTGCAAAACAACGGCTTCGCTCAGCCGCCGCATATCCGCTTCCTGTGCGGCGCTGCTGCCGTCCAGCCAATAGATCACGTCGCTGGCGTAAAGAATATTGGTTTCCAGAACTTTGACGGCTTTCATACCGTGCCTCCGGGAAATATCCGCGTCGAAACCGGCGGACCTTCCGTACGCGGCCGCTGCAAGCGCAAGCGCACGGTGCGGGCTACATAAGGTACGGTGCTGGTATAAGGCGATTTGAAGACATCCCAGATGCGCATCAAGTCCTCGGTAGTCATCTCGTCCGGGGCAATATTCAGCACTTCGGCCTGGCCCCATTCGTCGTCAATGTCTTGAATATGCGAGATGTCGAGCTGACATTGGTTGGCGAGTTCGACCATCGCCCAACTCAGCAGATCGGCTTCGATGGTGGCGCTGGCGGCGTTGGCGATTAACAGAAAATGCAGATTGACCGGTAGTTCGGCTTGCGGCGCGCTTTGGTCGCTGCCGCGTTGCGCGAAGGAGCGCTGCCGCCCGTGCGGATCGATGGTAATTCGGTGCAGGTAGATACCCAGCAGATTGCCGGTGAGGATATTGGCGATGTCGGCGCTGCCCAACAATTTTGCTTGGGCATTGGTAGGCTCGCTGCTCAGCTCGGCAGGTAATCTGCTGGTCAAGAACGATTCCAACGCCAGAAGCGCGCCGGTCACTCCCCGGTACGAAGCCATTTCTCCTCCCCCTACTTGAGCGGTAGCATAGCCTAGTACATAGGTCTACTGTACGCAAGTCGATTTTGTGAAGCTATTCGCCTATAAAAATCGAAAAAAGCGATAGTCAGCAAGCTAACCGGCTAAATTCCGTGCCTCAATCAAATAATGCTATTAATTTTTAGCAGAGTTTTTGAAATTTGCCGGGGCGGAATTGATTAAAATCGGATTAAAAAACAGCTAAAACTTTCTACCTGAACAGGCGTTTGCTCAAAACAACTAGGTTGGACAAGGCAAACCAGCGAAGATAGGCCCAACTTGCCTACCCCATTGGTCCGATATATTCATGCTCTCGGTGACCCTACAATTTTTTTTAGCCCTGCTTTACGCCAATCTCGGCGAATGGCTGATGCACAAATTTATCTTGCATCGTTTAGGCAAACAGCCGGGCAGCATCTGGGCCTACCATTGGTATGAGCACCATGCGATATGCGCCAAACACCAGATGCTTGATCCCGGCTATCGCCAGCTGGACTTATCGACCTGGAATGCGCAAACCAAGGAGTTGGCGGTGTTGGCCGTGATTGTATTGGCGCATCTGCCGATACTTTGGTACTGGCCGGCTTTCGTGGTGGGTTTATATGGCTCGTTGACGCTTTACTACCTTCGGCATCGGAAAGCCCATCTCGATCCGGACTGGGCTAAACAGCATTTACCCTGGCACTATCAACATCATACCCAGCCCGGCTCCGGCAACTGGTGCGTTACCTGGCCGGGGTTTGATTATCTGTTGGGCACTAGAAACAAATAGCAGCACACAGCGGATTGAGAAATTGCGCTTCGGAAAACCGCTTATTTGCGTTTTGCTTTAGCTCTTAAATTGTTTAAGGACCGTTGGCTCAATCGCCTCTGCTTGCCAAAGCTGGAGCGCATAATGGTCATCACCCGTCAAAATATCCGCGGATACTGTTGCCAATCCTGCATAGCCGACGCGTACGCGATAAGTACCGGGTGAAATATCAATTCGCGCTGCTTCGGGAAGATAGTCCGTACACCCTGCGATGGCTATACTATTGTTTTTAATCAGAATACTGCACTCAACCAGATGATCCCAATCATCCAAATCCAGAGACGGAACCGAGTCGAGAATCTCAATGGACACGGGAACATTTGTGTTGCGTACGGTGCCAACCGCGACCACACCTGGCGCTACCGCAAGCATGCGGGCGAAGGCGTCTTTATTCCAAGCATCAGCAAGGCTTCCGCCGACAGATTCGTCTTGGATATAAAACTGGAAGTAATCGGCGAAAAGTGTGAAGTTGTGTAATGACATTTAAGTACGGTCCAGCAGGCCCAATTTAAGTAAGAACGGCGATGAATTTAAGGACACTATGATTAAGCGCTTAAGAGCTTAGCTAAGCGCGACGATCAAGATAGGCACGCCACTGATGCCGCCAAAGTAGGTTGATTCGCAGCATTCAGCAACAGTTGAAATCTTAGTACAAGTGTAAAATGATCCCATGGTTTTCCTGCTTGGCTTTGGTTAGAAACGCTTTTAACGCCTCGATGTAGTCCCATAAATTTGCAGCGTCGTCGCTATTCCAGCCGGTGTAGCCGCCATAGATATCATTTTCTACAAAGTCTTTCCCTTCTATGCCCAGCGCATACTGTTCCTTATTGAGGGAGCTAAGGTAAGTCAGAAAATCGTCTGCCTCCATTGGGTTTAAGCCTCTTGCCGGACCATAGCCAACATCCACCTTGCCAAGTTCCGTACCACCCGACAATAGTGTCGCTTGCGGTAACGGCCCTTCCCAGGCGTTTCGGCACAGAACGTAGTGTAAAACATGCCAGTTTGTCTCCAAATCCAACAGCATGTCGTCAGACGGCGGTGTCCATTCCCGTTTTGGTTTCGGTGGCGTTTTAGGTCCGAATACCCGTTTAAAAAAACTTTTCGGCGGCTGATAGGGTTCCTCGCCAGACAGGTAAAAGAATATATCGCTAGGATCTTGATATAAGGCGTCTAAATCTGCCAATGGCACACGACGCAGTTCAAACAGCATGCTCATTTTCTTATCCCAACAAATAAAATCCTATCATCACTGAAACCCGTACTTTTAGGCAATACAGCCACTCATTGCCATCAACTATTATTTTGACGCGATCGGCAGCATGTCGCTCAACCGCCATTTATTAAGTTTAATTTAAGGGCCTGATGTGATAGTGGCCGCCATCCCAAACCGAAAGCCGGAGAAATAATCGTGAGACAAGCCACATCATTGGATGCAAATAACGCCCTTGCGCAAGTTAAGTACGCCATAAAGGGTTTGATACATTCGGATTACGACGATAACGAAGACGATGTGATCTACACCGCCAATAAATTGAATGCTGTACTGCGTATGGTGCACGACAACCATCAGACCTGGAACGATGAAGCCATTCGGGAGTTCGTCATGCGCCAGCATGATCCGCTGAGACATATCCCTGTTAAATCGGAAAAGCTCCATCACATGGTTCGCCATATTCAACAAGACATCATCGTCAAATTTTCCTAACTGTAACGGCTACCCGCACGAGACTGAGACTTGGCAGAAGACTTACAAACCCGGGATCCCCATCTGCTGAATCCGCATCGCGTTATCGCCTTCTTCATAGGCCAGCAGTTTGCCGTCCTTCTGATATAGCTTGAAAGCCAGGGCATAGGACAATACCCGAATCGGATAATCGCGCGGCAAGGTTTGTAAGTAAGGCTGCATCGTCACAAAGTCGGTGGCGCCGTATTGCTGCATGATGAAACGCAAACCGCCGTTGCGCGGCCCGATGTTGTAGGCTAATAAGCCTAAAAACAAATCGCCGTTCATTTCTTGCAGATAATGTTTAAAGGTGGCGGCGGCGACAAAAGCATTGTGCCGGGGATCGTTGACTTGCAGTTCCGCCACATCCAGTTCATCGGCGGCTTCGCGGGTAATCGCTTTGGGCACGGCGGTAATCTGAAACAAGCCTTTGCCGCCATCGAAGCTATCGCGCGGCATAAACGAGGACTCGGTCGCGGCGATGCCTTGCAGCAAATTGACATCGACATCAAATGCTTTGGCGGCCTCGACTATCGCCGGATTGAAGGCATCGGCACGCACCATCATTTTTTGTAAGCCGCCGATGCCGTGGCGGCGATACGCGGCGTAGACTTGATGCGCTAGGGTGACTTTTTCGGCCTCCTGCTTGCCGCCGACCAAGGTCCGAAAATGCGTAAAAACTTGGGTGTAGCCATCATGCATTACAAACCAACCCGTCGAAGCGGCCAGTCCTACCGCCAATGCGGCTGGCAAATAATCCAACCTGCCATGCAACCAACCGCGCAAGCGCGACCAGGCCAGTAACAATGCTGCTGCGGCCAACATCAAGATCACCACGCCAATCGCGAACGGCAGCAAACTGGTAAAGAAACCGGGGCCGGACAACCAACTGGCCGAGTAACCGAGCACAAACATCGTCGCCAATACAGCAGCAACCATCAGCGCCAAGCCCTCCAACACAATCAGCCACCACTTTGGTTTGCGCAGAGACTTGGTTTTGCGGCGCGGCTTGCCTGGCTTGCGCCCCGAACCCGCTTTTGCTCGGCTAGGCGGGACAGTTTTGACCGGTGTTTTGGCGATAGGAATTGGCCGACTCATCAAGAACAGTGAAACATGGTTGGAAATAATCCGGAAAACCTCAGACAGACAACAGCGAAACATCCGCCGCCAAGACTCGCGCTAGCGTTTAGCGACACAAAAGGTATATTCCTCTCCAACTATCGCCTAACAACTACTATAAAGCAGGTCCACAACCATGCACAACGCCTTCCGCCCGGCCTGGTGGCTGAACAGTCCGCATTTGCAGACGATCTATCCGGCGTTTCTGCGGCGCATATCGCCACCCGCCGGCATCCGCCGCGAGAGACTGGACACGGCGGACGGCGACTTTTTGGACATCGATTGGATCGACAATGACGACCGGCCGCTG
Source organism: Methylomonas rosea (assembly GCF_024505055.1). GTDB lineage: Bacteria > Pseudomonadota > Gammaproteobacteria > Methylococcales > Methylomonadaceae > Methylomonas > Methylomonas rosea. The sequence goes on along the minus strand of NZ_JANIBL010000013.1, from coordinate 66,228 downwards.
GTGATTCTGTTGCACGGTTTGGCCGGCAGCAGCCGCTCCGGTTACATCCAAGGTTTGCAGCACTGCTTGCTGGCCGCCGGCCTTGCCAGCGTGGCGCTGAATTTTCGCGGTTGCAGCGGCGAGATGAACCGGATGGCGCGCTGTTATCACTCCGGCGAAACCGAGGATATCGACTTTTTGTATAACACCTTGCGCCGACGTTTTCCGAATCGAGCGATGGCGGCGATAGGTTTTTCCCTGGGCGGTAACGTGTTACTAAAATGGCTGGGCGAACAAGGTGATAAGCTTGAGTTATCGGCGGCGGTATCGGTATCAGTGCCGCTGCTGTTAAACGAATGCGCCGACAAGCTTGATCGCGGTTTCTCGAAATTCTATCGCGACTACTTACTGCGTGAGCTGAAACAGTATATGCGTATCAAACTGCGGCATTTGCAGCGCATCGGTCAGCACGAACAAGCCGAGCGGATTTTAAAGCTAGGCGACCTCTCCGGCATCAAGTCGTTCTGGCAATACGACGATAAAGTCGTGGCCGGCTTGCACGGCTTTAAAGATGCCCACGATTATTACCGGCGCAGCAGTTCCCGGCAATTTTTAAAAGACATCCGCGTCCCCACTTTAGTCTTGCAAGCGAAGGACGATCCGTTCATGACCGAGCGGGTATTGCCGAGCAGTGCAGAGCTATCGGACCGGGTGCAACTGGAAGTCTGCGCCGGCGGCGGGCATGTGGGGTTTGTGGGTGGAGCGTTGTTTAGGCCGGAGTATTGGGTGGAGGAGCGGATTAGTGAGTATTTGTGGAAGCTTTTGCCACCGACAGGTAATTAGCGGAAACATTGGCCAATTTCGCTTAAGCGTTTTCCAATAAAGGGTGGAGGCTATAAGGCGTTCCACCAGTTGCGTTAGCAGGGTTACATGTGTGGCATGTGTAGCAAATGCCTTCTCAACAGACATCATCCCTTTTTTTCTGATTGGGGCCAGTTCCAGCTGTAGGCTTGTTCTTTCTCATTAAATCTTTCGCGTATCTGCCTATCCCAGTCAAAATAAAGCGCATCACCAAGTTGATGCTGCATTTCTCGCACCGCACGACGGAACGCCAAATGTTCCTCTGCGCTTTCGACACTTATCGTTTCAGGGTGGTATGCGAAAAGTCCAGCGTGAAGCAAGTCTTCAGTGCACCGCGATTGTCTTAGACACTGAAGAAAGTAACGACGATCTTGCTGTTGCCAAATATCTCGTGCCGTATCCCTAAACCCTGCTGTAAGCAGGGCGAGAGACAAAGCGCCTATTGTCAAAGCAATTCTTTCGACCCATCCGGATTCCCCGAGCCAAGCATTCAGCGCAAATCCTGCACAAACTCCAGAGATTAGAGCGAATAAATGGGATCCGTAGCTATAGAGGCGAGCACGTTTACCGTCACGTTTGAACTCAAGCGAATTCTTCAAGCTCTCCATCGTTTGATGGAATTCAGCCATTGCGTTTACCGACCTATACCAGTCAGAGCGGTGCATTTTCCAGTCCTTTAACCACCAAACCGCCTTCTCAAGATGCTCCGGCTTCATATCAGGCCCGTACTTGTTTAGAGTGGCGGCTAGGACCGCTAAACCTTCCAGGCTCTTGTTTTCAATCGTTGTAGAAGGGTTTCCATCCTCGTCAAGGAGTTGGTTACCGGGTGGTTCGTCCTCACCGATCAACAGGTCATTGATTCGGTAATCCCACCCGTCATATGGTCGATATTCATTCATACGGGGGTCTCTTGCGAAACGCGGAGGCCTCTGGCGCTACGCGGATTTATGGCTCAGCATCCAGGGTTATGTTTCATTGGCGAATGCCAATAAGCGAGAAACATTGGCATAAAAAATGGCCTTATGGTTCGGATTATCACCAAAGTCCACGTAATGCTGATAGCACTGAATATCTACTGGACGACCAGTGGAGCAGCGATAATGGAACCAGGCACGACTAAATAGCCAACGCTTCCACCAAGGTACGAACGGACGGAAATTTTCAACCGCAATTTGGAGAGCCGTAAAGTGGGAGCGGAGAAAGGCGTCGATGTTCTTGGGCCATTCGGCGGGGTTTGGATAGATGGAACCAAGCTCCGAGAGCACGGCTGCGCGGAATGCGACGCAAGCGTTGGCTCGACGAACCTTGAAGTTGTTACGCCAAGTTAGGTAGGCTACTAGCGAAGTAGTCAGTAGGACACCGATGATGGAAACGAAATGCTCATACAGAAATGCAATGAATGCTTCCATAGTTCGTTATCAGCTATCTTGTTTGCCCAGCCAATTATTTGCCTCAGGACGAGAACCCATAGGGCGAACACCCATCTTTGCCGGCACTTTCGCCCTAATAATTGGAAAACTGTGCATACTTGCCCTGTATATTTAGCCTGTGATCGACTCTAGCATGCAGTCCCTTCATGTCAAGCACTAATGCACACTTACCCCTATAGCTCATCCCCAGCCAAAGGTTCTCGCTTAGGCACTTTAGCCAAAATGGCCTGAAAAGCAGCTTTATCGGCACGTTCGGCAAGGGCCCGCAAGTAGTCTTCGGTTGTAATCGCCGACACTTTTTCGGCGACGGCGCTCGCAATGAATTGATTGATCGATACGCCTTTTTTACTCGCCAGTTCTTTGATGTAGCAAAGCACGCAGTCCGGCAAACTCAAATTCAATATCTTCATGGCAAACACCCAGACAAGATTTTGCAATTGCGGAATTCTAAGTCGAATCTATCTGAAACAGCAAAACCGTTTGAATTGAGGGAGAGCAATGGTATACAAACAGCCTATTTCCGATCCAAATGCAAGGAATTGCATCAGGGCCTTAGCCAATAGACATCGCCAAGTAGCTTTATGACCGCCAACCACCCACAAGTCCTATTCCTCTGCACCGGCAACTACTACCGTAGCCGGTTTGCCGAGTATTTGTTCAATCATCATGCACCGGATTACGCGCTGCCGTGGCGGGCATTTTCGCGCGGGTTGGCTATCGAATTGCTGAAGGACGATGCCGGGCCGATTTCGCCGCACACCCGACATGGCTTGGCCTTGCGAGAGATTCCCATCGAGCCGATTCGCGCGCCGATTGCGCTGACCGAGCAGGACCTAGCTGCCGCCCGGCATATCATTGCCTTGAAGCAAACCGAGCATAAACCCTTGCTGCATAGCCGTTTCCCGGACTGGGTGGAGCACGTGGAATACTGGCAGGTAGACGATATTGAAGATGCCCATCCGAGCGAGGCCTTGCCGCAGATAGAAGCAGCGGTATTGGCTTTGCTGCGGCGCTTGGGCAACGATTAGCCGCGTTAAGCACCGTCACAGGAACTTGTCAGTTCAATCCGACTCTTTTCGCAAACGGCAATAACACAGCGCGGCGCTGTGTTACTATTTTCCTCCTTTATTTTTACTGTTTGAATGTAATGGCGCCTAGCAAACCGTTGCAACTGATAGACCGCTTCGGCAGAGTGGTCAACTACCTGCGGGTATCGATAACCGACCGCTGCGATTTTCGCTGCGTGTACTGCATGGCTGAAGACATGGTGTTTCTGCCGCGCAGCCAGATCCTCAGCCTGGAAGAAATCCGCTTTATCTGCGAAACCTTTGTCGAACTGGGCGTGGGCAAAATCAGGATTACCGGCGGCGAGCCGCTGGTGCGTAAAGGCGCGTTGGGCTTGATGCAAGACCTGGGGCGCGTGCCTGGTTTGAACGAACTGGTATTGACCAGCAACGGTTCGCATCTGGCCGAGATGGCCGACGAACTAAAAACGGCCGGCGTGAAACGCGTCAACATCAGCCTGGACACCCTAGACCCGGTCAAATTCAAGGAACTGACCCGTACCGGCGATTTAGCACAAGTGCTGAAAGGCATCGAGACGGCTCGAAAGGCCGGCTTCCAACGCATCAAACTCAATGCGGTGATTCTGAAAAACCGCAATCATCAAGAAGTTTGCGATCTGGTGCAATTTGCCGTAGAGCATGGCATAGACATCAGTTTTATCGAGGAAATGCCGCTGGGCGCGGTAGACAACCATCATCGCGGCGACGCTTTCTATCCCAGCGAATTGATCCGGCAGGATTTGCAGCAGCGCTTTACGCTGGAAGCCGTCGCCGACTCGACCGGCGGACCTTCGGCCTATTACCGGGTGGCGGGCAGCGAGAGCAAAGTCGGTTTTATCTCGCCGCACAGCGCCAATTTCTGCGGCACCTGCAACCGGGTGCGGCTGACCGCCGAGGGCCGTCTGCTGCTGTGTTTGGGTAACGAACATTCGGTCGATCTGAAACAGGTGGTCAGAGATCATCCGGGCGATAAAGCCATGTTGAAACAAGCGATTGTCGAAGCGATGCAAATCAAACCCGAAAAACACGAATTCAATATTCACGAACAGCCGGTGATTTTGCGGCACATGAACGCCACCGGCGGCTGAACTACGGAGGACCTCATGTCGGATAATAAAGCCTATCACATCGTCGCCGAAGCCCGGCGTTATAAGGAAGAGCGGGAAAAGGGCTACCGCGAACAAGCATTAAAACTCTACCCCTGGATATGCGGGCGCTGCTCACGGGAGTTCGATCATAAAAATCTGCGCGAATTGACCGTGCATCACGTCAATCACGACCACGACCACAATCCGCCCGACGGCAGTAACTGGGAGTTGCTATGCCTTTACTGTCACGACAACGAACATCAGCGTTATGAAGAACATGTGCGTTACGGCGGCAAGGCCACTTCAGAAGGTAAGGCGCCGGTGGCAACCTTCAACCCTTTCGCCGATCTGAAAAACCTGATGAAAAAAGACTGATGCCGGGCAAATGCGTGTGGGCGCTGGGTAGCGCTAACGAAGAGCATTATCACGATCATGAATGGGGCGTGCCGCTGCACGACGAGCGGATGTTGTTCGAGTTTCTGGTGCTGGAAGGCGCGCAGGCCGGTCTCAGTTGGCGCACCATACTCGATAAGCGCGAGGCTTATCGCGCGGCTTTCGATGATTTCGATCCGGTCAAGGTCGCCGCATATGATCACAAAAAACTGGCGTCGTTATTGCAAACTCACGGCATCGTCAAAAACCGCCTGAAAATCCAATCCGCAGTCAGCAACGCCCAAGCTTTTTTGCGAGTGCAACAGGAATTCGGCAGTTTCGATCACTACATCTGGCGCTTTGTCGATGGCGAAACGCGGCAAAATCATTGGCTTAACCATAGCCAATTACCGGCTTTCTCCCCGGAGTCGGTGCGCATGAGTAAAGACTTGCAAAAGCGCGGCTTTAAATTCGTCGGCAAAACCATCTGCTATGCTTATATGCAGGCGGTGGGTATGGTCAACGATCACACTGTCGATTGTTTCCGCCACTCGCAACTGACAGCCACCACAACACCATGAGCTCCGAACCGCTAGCCGCCGATTACCGGACTTTAATTGCCAATAGCCAAAGTCTGATAATCGCCAGCTGTTCCGAGTTCGGCATAGCCGAAGTCAGTTATGCGCCGTTCTTAGAATATCAAAACACTTATTACATCTATGTCAGCCAATTAGCCCGGCATACCGGCAATATGCTGCGCCAAGGCCAGGCATCCATCATGTTTATCGAACCCGAGTCCGAAGCAGTCAATCCGTTTGCCAGACGCCGCTTAGTATTCGAATGCGCGGTCGGCGAAATCGATAAACTCCAGTCGGCATATGCCCAGTTGTTAGATAGGCTGCAAGACCGATTCGGCGAAACAGTCGCGGTTTTACGCTCGCTCACAGATTTTCATTTACTGGCGCTAACCCCTTTACGCGGCCAATATGTCGCCGGCTTCGGCAAAGCATTTAGCATCGATGTCGAGAATGGCGTTCCGTTACCCGCAAACCATTAAAGCGATTGCTCCGCTAGCCTCGGCCGTGACCAGAGTATGCCTGTTTAATCATGCCGACAACCTTTAGACTTTTTCTGATCAACAGCGCCTTGGCCCTAGCCTATTTTACCGGAGGCTATTTAGGGCATTTGCTGGCGATGCAGCCCAGCCATGCCAGCCCAATCTGGCCGTCAGCGGGGATCGCCCTGGCCGCATTGCTTGGCTACGGCCCGAGAATATTGCCAGGTCTGATCATCGGCACCTTAGGCACTCAAATTTACGCTTTTTGGGATCTGGCCACGTCAGACGATTGGTTAGCGCCGATTTGGATGGGCACTGCCGCCAGCCTCGGCGCCATCGCGCAACCCCTGCTCGGCGCGGCCCTGATCAACCGCTGGATAGGCAAACACAACCCGCTGATGGAAGATCGGCATGTCGTCTGGTTTTTCTTGTTGGCGATTACCAGTTGCTTGATATCGGCTAGCGTCGGCACCAGTTTTCTGTACATTTTCGATACTATCGATGCTGAAGAAATCGGCCTGAACTGGTGTACCTGGTGGATTGGCGATGCCATAGGCACGGTGATCTTTGCGCCCTTGCTGCTGTTGTTTGTCGGTACACCGCGGCATATCTGGCGGCAACGGCAAAAATTCGTGGCCTATCCTTTATCGATCTCGCTGTTGTTGGTGCTTATCGCCTTTGTCTATAGTCGTAACCTGGAAAACCAGCGTATCAATGGGTTGTTCGAAAACCAGATGAATCTGACCCATACCAACCTCCAGGAACATTTCGGCGACGATATTTTGAATAATCAGTTGCTGAAAGCCTTATTCGACAGTTCGGAAACGGTTAGTCCCAATGAGTTCAGGCTATTCGCGCATACCATTTTCAGCAAGCATCCGGAGCTGGAGGCATTGGAATGGATACCCAGAGTCAATGCCGAAGACCGCAGTGCATTCGAACACCAAACAGAAACAACCATCCGCGAACGCGACCTCAACCAACAATTGACACCGGCCGGGAAGCGAAACGTTTATTTACCCATTGCTTACTCATTTGGAAATCAGCAGAACATAGGCTTCGATGTCGCCAGCAACCAACAGCTATTAGCGGCGATCCACAAAGCGATTACATCCGGCGAAACGGTGGTTACGGCCGGCATCGCCTGCGAAGACAATCAACCCTGCTTTGCCATTTATTCGCCGGTTTATCTTAAAGGAAAATCACTTAACACCAGCGCTCAGCGCCAGCAGTTTTTTCTGGGATTGGTCGCCAATGTATTTAAGTTAAGCAGCGAAATTCAGGAACTGTCCGCACGCCTGCAAAGCATACGTTTGTCCGTAGCCATCTATGATCAAGACCTGTTGTTATATCGCAGCGCTCCGGAAGGCGCTGAATCGAAAAAATATTACTTTCCTCCAACCAGGCGGCAATCGCTAGCGGTCGCCGACCGGAACTGGACGCTTGAATATAAACCGCTGCCGGAGTTTTATGCGCAACAACATTCCTGGACGGTTTGGTGGCTGCTTTCCGGGAGCTTTTTGCTCTGCGGCCTGACCAGCTTCGGTTTGATGCTGATGAGCGGACGCACCGCCCGCATCGAAGATCTGGTGGCTTTGAAAACCCGCGACTTATTGCGCAGCAACCAGGCGCTGAATACCGAGATCGAACGCCGCAAACAGCAGGAAAACGAGCTCCGCATTGCCGCAACCACGTTCCAGTCGCACGAGGCCATTATCGTCACCGATGCCGATGGGGCGGTCTTGCGCGTCAACAACGCCTTCAACAAAATCACCGGCTACAGTGCAGAGGACGTGATTGGCCGCCAGCCGGATTTTCTGTCGTCGGCCCATCAAGCACCCGGATTTATTCAAGCCTTGATCCAGGCCTTGGCCAGGGATAACCAATGGCAGGGCGAAATTTTGAATCGGCGCAAGAATGGCGACGTATTTCCAGAATGGCTCACCGTTACCGGCGTGCGGGACGAGCAGGGCCGCCTGCTCAATTATGTAGCGATTTTTTCCGACATCAGCGAGCAAAAAGCCGCCGAGCGGGAAATCCATGAACTGGCATTTTACGACCCGCTGACCGGCTTGCCGAACCGGCGTTTGCTGCTGGATAGGTTGAAACAGGAAATCGCCGCCGCCAAACGCCAAAGCTATTACGGTTCGCTGTTTTTTCTGGATTTGGATCATTTCAAAACCCTTAACGATTCGCGCGGCCATCAAGTGGGCGACGAATTATTGATCCAGGTTGCCCAACGTCTTAAATCGATTATTCGCGACGAAGACACCGCTTGCCGGCTGGGCGGCGACGAATTTATCGTGATGGTGCCTGGCCGCTATTCGCAACTGTCGCAAGCGACCAGTCACGCAGCGATGCTGGCGGAAAAAATTCTGCACACCATCAATCAACCTTTCACGGTACAGGGCAGTGAACATCACTTTTCCACCAGCATAGGCGTTACCTTGTTTCCCGAGGTGGCCGAGCAGCCGGAAGCGGTTATTCAACAAGCGGATACCGCAATGTATCGGGCCAAGGAAAGCGGCCGTAACGGCATCAGCTTTTATCGGCCATCGATGCAGGAAACCGCCGACCGCCGCTTGACGTTGGAAAAAGAGATTCGTCAGGCGCTGAAACAACGGCAGTTTTTACTGCACTATCAGGCGCAGGTCGATCACCTCGGCAAAGTGGTCAGCGCCGAAGCGCTGATCCGCTGGCAGCATCCGGAAAAAGGCATGGTTTCGCCGGCGGAATTTATCCCGATTGCCGAAGATACCCAGTTGATTTTGCCGATAGGCGAATGGGTTATGCGCGAGGCCTGCCGGCAGATCAAGGTGTGGGACGAACAGAACCTAGCTATTCATCATGTGGCGGTTAACGTCAGTTCCCGGCAATTCCGCCAGGCCGATTTTGTCGATCAAGTAAAACGCATTTTGATCGACGCCGAATTGCCCGCTGAGCGTCTGGTCATTGAACTGACCGAAGGCTGCGTAATCAGTGACATAGACGACACTGTGGAAAAAATGCGCGACTTGCAAACCCTGGGCGTGAAAACCTCAATCGACGATTTCGGCATCGGTTATTCCTCGCTGTCTTACCTGAAAAAACTGCCCATCAGCCAATTGAAGATCGATCAGAGTTTCGTCAGAGACATCGCCAGCGACCCCAACGACGCGGTGATTGTGGAGACTATTATCAATATGGCTAAAAACTTAGGTCTACATGTGATTGCAGAAGGCGTGGAAACCCAGGAACAAATGATCTTTTTACGCAATAAAGGCTGTCTTTCCTACCAAGGCTATTACACCGGCAGGCCAGTGGCCGCTGCCAAATTTGAGCTGGAAGACAGATTACTTCCAACCGAGTAAGGGGTTGGGAGATTATCTGCACGACAGCCGTCAATATTCCTGAATGGCAAGCTTCGAGCTATCCATACAGGCTGGATTTCGGCATTCCTTGCCGAAATGACGATTTTGAGGATATAAGCCGTACAGCAGAAGCAGCTGGCTAATCAGGTGAATATGTAAGCTGGCCTTTAAATTCGTCGCTCCCGCGCAAAGCCGGAACCCAAGGTTACGCGCGAGGTCTAGTTGGCTCCCGCTTTCGGGAATATAGGTCAAAGGATTTACCCTTAAACCATTCACAACACATCGCCCCCAAGCAAATCCGACAAACATTCTCGAATTAGGGGCGGCTGCGTTAAAATCGTCGCGTTAACCATCCGACTAGGGACTTTGAAGATGAATATAAAAATTTGCCTGTTTGCCATTGCCTCTTTATTGCCGCAGTTTGCCGGCGCCAATGAGAAACCCACAATCCGCATAGGTGCCATGGCGGCCGGCACCTTAAATTGGGAACTGGCGGCTATGCGTAATCAAGGACTGCTGGACAAAGCGGAATTCAACGTAGAAAACATTGCGGTTGCCAATCAACAAGCCGGCAAGGTCGCCCTGCAGGCCGGCTCGGTCGATGTGATCGTCTCCGACTGGATCTGGACCTCCAGCATGCGCAGCACCGGCACAAATTTGAGCTTTTACCCGTTTTCCGACACCTCCGGCGTGCTACTGGTGCCGGCTGATAGCCCAATCAAGTCGGTCGCCGATCTAAAAGGCAAAAAACTGGGTATAGCCGGCGGCGAGCTGGATAAAAACTGGCTACTGTTGCAGGCGCTGGGCCAGCAACAACAAGTCGACCTAAATGCCGGCGTGGAAAAAATCTACGGCGCGCCGCCATTACTAAGTCAGCAACTGCTGGAAAAACGCGTCGATGCCTTGCTGACCTTCTGGCAATTTGCCGCGCATCTGGAAGCACAAGGCTACCGGGCGCTGTTGACCGGCGAAGACATTATTCGCCAGCTCGGCATCAGCGAAACCGTACCCAGCATCGGCTATGTATTTAAACAGGACTGGGCCGATCAACATAAAGCGGCGTTCAAACAATTCCTGAGCCTGAGTAAACAAGCTCACGACACACTTTGCAGCTCCGATACGGAATGGCAGAAAATCCTGCCGCTCACCGACGCTGCCAGTCCGAAAGAACAACAAAAACTCCGAGAGAGCTATTGCCAGGGCCGGGTTGAACAATGGGGCGCCACGCAACAAAGCGCCGCCGCAAAAATCTACGCGATGCTGCATCAACTCAGTAATAACAAGCTGACCGGCCAATCGGCACAACTACAAGCGGGGACGTTCTGGTCGGCCGATTGATGTTGACGGGCACTTTTAAACTTAGCCACTCTGCCGTCACGCTGTTATCGCTGTTAGTGCTGCTGGGCATCTGGCAGCTGGCGGCCAGCTTGATCGACAGCCACACCCTGCCCTATCCGGTCCGGGTCGCCGAGGTATTTTGGCAAGTAACCCGATCCGGCGAACTGCCTTACCATTTGGGCGTAACGCTACTTCGTCTGCTGGTCAGTTTCTCGATTGCGATGGTATTGGGCTGCGCGATTGGTGTGGCGCTGGGTAAAAATAAAGCCCTGGATGCGTTTTTCGACCACTGGCTGGTGATATTTCTGAATATCCCGGCGCTGGTCACCATCATCCTCTGCTATGTCTGGTTCGGCTTGGCGGAATCGGCGGCGATTCTGGCGGTGGTGATCAATAAGCTGCCGAATGTGATTGTCACCATTCGCGAAGGCACGCGAGCGCTGGACAAGGACTTATTGGAAATGGCCGAAAGCTACCGTTTCGACCGCAAAAAGACGTTTTTTCATGTGATTTGGCCGCAGTTACACCCGTTCGTGATGGCCGCCACCCGCTCCGGCCTGGCGCTGATCTGGAAAATTATTTTGGTGGTGGAACTGCTCGGCCGCAGCAACGGCATGGGCTATCAATTGCATCTGTTTTTTCAATTGTTCGATGTCGCCAGCCTGCTGGCTTATACCTTTGCCTTCGTCGCGGTCATCCAATTGATCGAGTGGCTGTTGCTGCGGCCCTTGGACCGCAAAGCCTTGCGGTGGCGGCGATGAACGACATTACTATCAGCATCCAGGATAAGACTTATCGCTCCAAGCATATCGACGACCGCCAACACCAGGCAATTGCCGATTTGCAGCTCAGTGTGGGCCGGAATGAGTTCGTCTGCCTGCTCGGCCCGTCCGGCTGCGGCAAAACCACTTTATTAAACATGATCGCTGGCCTGGATAGCCATTATCAGGGCCAAATCCGCATCGGTAGCCAAGCCGCGACCGCCAAGATAGGTTATGTGTTTCAGAATCCCAGACTATTACCCTGGTATACCGTCCGTCAAAATATCGAAGTAGTATTCAAGCAAACGCCGCCTGCCGCCTTGATTGATTCATTACTGGCAGACATGCAACTGAGCGACGTACAACAGGTTTATCCGGAACGCTTGTCGCTAGGCATGCAGCGGCGAGTAGCGATTATCCGCGCCTTCGCGATCAATCCGGACATTCTATTGATGGACGAACCCTTCGTCTCGCTGGATGCGCCCAGCGCCCGGCAGGTACGCAATTTATTGTATTCGCTGTGGCAACAGCGGCCGCATACTGTACTGTTCGTCAGTCACGATCTACGCGAAGCGATTGCCTTGGCCGACCGCTTGATTTTCCTGTCGCCGCCGCCGATGCGGATCATCAGCGACATTCCGGTAAACATTCCGCGCGACTTGCGTAATGACGAGACGCAAATCGAGGCCTTTCGCGAGCGTTTGCTGAGCCAGCATCCGGCGATTAACGGGCTGTTGTAAGGTGCGCGTCGTCGTCAAGACTTGTGAAGTCGAGGAGATCATCAAGAAGTCCCGCTTCATCAGCATCATCAGTCCTTGCCAGACCGAACGCGATGCCTTGCTCTTGCTGCGAGATTTGCACCAACGCTATCCAGACGCCAGCCATATCGTTTACGCCTACCGCATCCAGTCGCCGGACGGTCTGATTTGCCGCTTTCACGATGCCGGCGAACCCAGCGGCACCGCCGGCAAACCGATTTTTCAGCACTTGGAAGGTAAGCAGTTAATCAATCTGGTCGTAGCGGTAATTCGTTATTTCGGCGGAGTGAAACTGGGCGCGGGCGGCTTGACCCGTGCTTACGGCAATGTCGCCAAGCAAGTCATAGAAGCCGCCGACATCGTCGAATACATTGAATTTGTTGAACTGACATTTACTCTGGATTACCACCGGCTACAAGCACTGGAATATCAACTGAAAAAACTGGATGGCGGCATTATCGCTCAGGACTTTTCCGATTCGGTGCGGCTGACCGTCAAACTACCCAAGAGCAACCTGCCCGCACTTCACGCATTCCTGGATTAAAAACAGCTTATAACAGCGCTAGATGACAGCTTTATTTCACTTTTGTTTCTCATGAGGAAACAAACAATGCACTATAGCCAGTATTGTAAATAAAAAAATAAGGCTTATAGTGAAGTCGTCTTCATTGGTATCGACTGTATTCAGTCTAGGAGCAAAAATGAACAAATCGAACAATCTGTATAGAGACGTGCTCACCGGCCTGTTTTTCACCAGCGGCGTGTTTGGCTTCATGTCCGGCGAGTTCATCATCTCCACCATGCTATTTGGCGCTGCAACCATCGCCAGCAATCTGGATTTTAGCGACTCGTTTCGCGCTTAAGTTTTGTTGTACCTCCCTCGTTGTTAAGCAGTTAATCTGTTTATTTCAAGCCCGTCAGCCGCCTCCGTGGCTGGCGGGCTCTTTTTAAAACCCTCTTGCTTCGCGTATCGTCTCGTAGGCTTTTCTGATTTGCTGAGTCTTTTGCTTGGCCATCTGCATCATTTCCTCCGGTAAGCCTTTGGCTACCAACTTGTCCGGATGATGCTGACTCATCAGACGCCGATAGGCTTTTTTAACGTCGGCATCATCGGCTGTGGCGGCTACGCCCAACACGGCGTAGGCATCCTCCAATTTAGACAAGCCTGCTTTAGCTGTTTGAAACTGTTCGCCGGACTGCTGAAAACGATGTTGCGCCTGTACTTGCCCTTTAATAATTTGATACTCGAAACGCGATAAACCCAGTTGCGCACAGATATCCAGTAACAGCTTTTCTTCCTTGGCATCGTAGACGCCGTCGGCAAACGCGGCCTGAATCTGAATTTCGACGAACATTCGTACCAAATGGGTACGGCGATGACATTCAATACGAAACTGCCGCAGCACTTCCACCAGCGGAAAATCGACCTGCTTGCCCTGTTGAAACAGTTGCACGGCGGCTTCGCGCAGTTCGGGGTTGAGTTCCATATTGTCCATCACCCGTTTCGCCAGCCCAATTTCCTCGTTGGAAACCCGGCCATCGGCCTTGGCGACATGCCCCATCACCGCGAAGGTGGCGGTGAAAAATGCCATTTGCACGCGTTGCTGGTCGCCGGGATTAAATGACTCGCCTGCCATACCGTCCATGCCCGTATCGAACTGATGCCCTACCGATGCGCCAAAAATCGCCCCCAGCGGCCCACCCAACATAAATCCAAAAGCCCCACCCACCAACTTGCCCAGCCAACTCATGCGTTTCCTATCCTCAACAGGTTTAATGATAAAATTGCAGCCACTTTCCACTGACTTCACACCCGTATTATGAATGCCCCCGCCGCACTTTACGAATCTTCCCTGCCGCATTTGAAATTGCTCGGCCGCGGCAAAGTCCGCGACATGTACGAAATCGATGAAAAACATTTGTTGATTGTCACCTCCGACCGGATGTCGGCTTTCGACGTGATCATGCCCGATCCCATTCCTGGTAAAGGCCGCGTATTGACCAGGGTGAGTAATTTCTGGTTCGAAAAAATGCGGGATATTATTCCCAACCATTTGAGTGACGACTTGACTCTGGCGGATGTCATTCCAGACCCTGATTTAAGGGCGCAAGTAGAAGGCAGGGCCATCATCGTCAAACGCCTGAAACCGCTACCAGTGGAAGCCATCGTGCGCGGCTATCTGATTGGCTCAGGTTGGAAAGATTACCAACGTTGCGGAGCAGTGTGCGGTATCGAGCTTCCGGCCGGCTTACAACAAGCACAGCAATTGCCGCAGCCGATTTACACGCCGTCCAGCAAGGCGGAAATGGGCACCCACGACGAGAACATCAGCTTCGCCGATACGGTGGCATTAATGGGAGAGGAACTGGCTGGTAAAGTGCGCGACGCCAGCTTGCGACTTTACTCTACGGCGGCGGAGTACGCCCGTGCGCGTGGCATCATCATCGCCGATACCAAATTCGAGTTCGGTCTGGACGAAGACGGCAAATTGTATTTGATCGACGAAGCATTGACACCCGATTCCTCAAGGTTCTGGCCGGTCGAACACTATCAAGTCGGTATCAGCCCCCCCAGCTTCGACAAACAATATCTGCGCGATTATCTGGAAACCCTGGATTGGAATAAAACCGCGCCCGGCCCGAAATTGCCGGAAGACGTCAGCAGAAAATGCGCGGAGAAATACCGGGAAGCGGAATTGAAACTGATTGGAAATTGAACCGATGCCAAAACCGCCATCCCGCCCAGCAGGCGGGATGGTCTTCGATAAAAACCTAAATCGGCTTAAATTGATAACCCTGCGCCGTTTGCCAGGATAGATAGACCTTATCGCCATCGCTCAACAGAAACGCATCGTCCGCGCTTTCCGCCGTTTCACCGACGACTTCAGGCTGAGACCAGTTCAGGCCTCCGTCCTCTGACTTAATCAACTGCAAAAGATTATGGCTGCCGTCGAATTCCGACCAGACCACAGCCACCTGCTCGCCCCGACCCAGCACGTTGGGATGTTTGGCGCCTTGGCCGCCGAAACGGTAAGCCGGCGAATATGTCAGGCCGCCGTCCTTGGAGTGGCCGTAAAACAAGCCTTGTTTATCCGCAGCGCCGCTAAACCATACCGAGTGGTAAACGCCATTGCCGGCAATCGATAAGGCCGGGCCATGATGCGGACAGGCGTCGATTTTCCAGTTTTCTGCGCTGACGCGTTGCACAACTCCCGGGGTTTGCCAATCCTTAAATTTAACCAATGCATGGTCGCGGATATTGCCGTCATAGACATGCCGCCACAGCACGACAGGTAAATTGTCAGTATCAATTTCCACACCCAGACGGCAACATTCGCAACTATGCGGCGCGACGACCTTATTGGGGTAAAAACTTTTACCACCATCATCCGACCAGGCGTAATACACCGCCGTGCCGCTGAACTCTTGTTTCGCGGCCTTGGCTTTTTCCTTGTCGCGCGCATCCAGCCAAGCGACGAAAATCTCGCCATTCTGCCCAACCGCCAGGGCATCGAAGCGATGACCGATCACGTCCAGATTGTCGTTGACCGTTACCGGCTTGGAAAAAGTTTTACCGCCGTCCATTGATCGACTAAAACGAATATGGCCGGTATGACGTTTTTCCAGGTTCTGGGTCCAGGTCAGATAGATATTACCTTGCGCATCGAGTTTGATTTTCGGCCGGTATTCGCCGCGCGCGGCAATAACTTCCGGCTCCGCATTTACCGCAACCGGCGTAGAAAAGCTCGCCCCTTTATCGGCTGAGGATTGCACATAGATACGATCACGAACTACCCAAGCCAACCACAGCACGCCATTATTGTCGAAAGTCGCCGTCACCGTCTCGGAACAGCCGATTACCGGATTTGTTTGTAAATCGGCACATAGCGATTTTTTGTCGGCATGTTGTTCGTGTTTAGCCGACTCAGCCCCTTGCTGGACTGCAACCGGTTCGTTGGCACACGCACTTAAAAGCAACGAGGTAATCATTGCTACGGGGAGTTGAAATTTCATCATCGTCATTTAATAGCCGCAGAGAAAGTTACGAACATTTTTACCCGCTTGAGCGGGTAAAAATAAACTGTGTTATTTAACGCACAACAAGGATTGGACGCTTTCCGCCCAACCCTTTTGGATACATTCAATACCGGATTAATAGTTAAATTTCAATTCCGCGATATAGGTACGCTGCGGAAACACATGGAACAGCCAATATTTTTCGTTGGTGATATTGTCGATACCCGCCGAAAGCGTCAGTTGCTTGGTCAGTTGATATTTGGCGCGGGTATCCACAACAAAAAACGCGCTGCCGGTACCGGTGTAGGTATCCGGATTGACATCGCTGTTATCGATTTGCCCATATTGCTGACTGCTATAGCGTCCACTGATTGAAGACGTAAAATCCTTGGTCACATGGTATGTGGCCGTGGCACTGGCGCGCCACTCGGGTACTCTAGGTTGATACTTGCCCACGGAAGCAGGTAAGGCCGCATTTTTATCGATACGCGAATTCGCCCACGTCACGTTACCCGACAAGTCCAGGCCATCGATAACGACATTACTGTGTTCACCGGAAAACTCCCAGCCATAGGTGCTGATTTGGTCGATATTCTGAGCGTAGGATAAGGTCGAGTTGGTAACCGGACTGAAGGTCGTTTGACTGTAGATGGCGTCATAGACTTTTTCATGGAACAAACTCAAGCGCAACGAGCCTTCGCTCAGAAAATATTGCGCAGAAAGCTCGGAAGATAATGCTTCTTCAGGCTTTAAAGTTGGATTGGGATTGACGATATTTGAGGTGCCACCAGAACCCACATTAGATCCCTGGAACAATTCAGTCACCGTCGGAAAACGGTAAGCTTGAGCGATAGAGCTGGTGAATTTCCAGCTATCGGTCGGTTTCCAGGCCAGCGATGCTTTTGGCGAAAATCGTAAGTCGCTGCGGTTGGACTGATTGATAGTTCTGCCATTGGAACCGGTATTGGTGCCATCGAAGGCATTCCAGTTTTCTAATCGCCCGCCCAGTGTCAGCGTCCAATCCGGATCGAATGTCCATGCATCTTGAATCCAGATCGCATTGGTTTCGGTCTTGCCTTGTGAATTGGTGAATAAACTACCCTTACCGCCATATAACCAATTGGACGTGTTGTATTGCTGGTTGTTTAACTCGTAAAGATCGTGATGATAGCCAAAGCTCACATGGTGAGGCCCCCATGCTGACTCAGGACGCCAGATGCCCTTGGCATCAACGGTATGCCAACCGGTATCGTTCAAACTGGTAATTCTACCGGCGCCACCGGCATCGGCTCCATTCGGCGCAACTGTCGGAGCTCTTTGCTCATCCTGACCGTAATTGATCACACTGCCATTCAATTCCCAGTCGAAAATACCGCCTGTATTGGATTTCAACGCCATACCGTGAGACCAATGCATTTGTTGGTAGTCATTTTGCGCAAATGATGGAGAGTCAAGATTATAAGTTTTACCTCCAAAACTCGCATAGCCGCTATTAATCGGTAATCCCGTCACTGTATTGTTCAAATAACTTTTAAACCCTCCACTTTCATCGTTTTGCCAAAGTCCAAGTGTATAGGTAGCCTTCAATGTCGGCGTGATATCGTAGGCCAGCTTCCATTTAAAATTGTCTTGTACGGTATGCCTGATATTACCTTCCCCAATTGCTGAGTAAGGGACATTCGTCCTATCAAGATCTCCAACAGCGCCAATTACCGGATTAATTGCCGTTCCAACTGGAAGAGCTGCAATTTGGGCATTGCTTAGAGGGGCAGTCGGACTTCTAGTACTGTTGTATGTGCCAGTAGGCACAAGATAAGAATAGGTGACCGGCTGACTATGCGCATCCAAATGACTGACGTCAAAGCGCCAGGAAAAATCGCCATGTCGGCTACCCAAATTTGCAGTGTATTGCTGAGAGTCATAGACGTCAGTATGTCCATATACATCGTATTCCTGCCAAGTGGATTGTACGCCGCCGCCCGCTTCAAACTTTTCCGGCATCCGCGTGGTGATGTCGATGACGCCGCCAATCGAGTTTCCGCCGTAGGCCGCAGAAAACGGACCGTACATCACGTCAACCCGTTCGATTTCCGACGGCGATACCATGTTCCAGCGCGGCGATCCAGTCATGCCATTGTTATTACCCAACAACGACGAGAGCAGAATACCGTCTGCGTATATCAAGCTGCGCGCGCTGGAACCGGTCCCTGAAGTACGCATAGACACCGGCATTTCCTTGTCGCCAATATAACGTTTACGCACCAAGATATTGGGCAGATACTTGATAGCATCCTCGGTGTTCATCACATTGATAGTATCTTCCATCTTCTCGCGAGTAACGCTTTCGGTCACCGCAGGCAATTTATATTTTTCTGTGGCTGTTTGCGTAGTGGCTTTTTGGCTTTCTGCAGTAACGGTCATTTCCGGCAATACAGCCGCTTGATTGCTAACGGCTTTGTTGTCCGCCTTGTCATCTTCGGCAACCGAGACTCCCGGTAACACAAGAAGCAGCATCGCCCCCAATAAACAGGGCGTGGCGCTAAGTTTGATTTTTGCGTGTTTCATAAGGTTTAAAAATTACGGAGATATGCGATTTGTTCTGAATACGGGCTTATTGTTGGCAAAAGCGCTATTTAAAACACCAACGGCTTTTAGTGTTTTCACACACTTTAAACCAACCATTCACGGAACTAAGCAATTTATGACCCTATATACGATTATGATTTTGTTTCAATAACCTAAGAAAATTTGTCATTAAAAAATCGCTAAATAATCTAATTTATGCGGCAAATGACTCACACAAATTAAGTTATATAACACAGTTTTTTATATCCCCACCACCTCAGCTGTTCCGGTGCTGCAATTTACAAGCTAAGCAACACCTCGGACCGCTACAGGATAGCGGCCTCACCCCTAAACGAAAAAACCCTTGCCGACCTTTCAGCCGACAAGGGTTTTCAGAGACTAACCAAGCGATATTTATTCGTCCGCGTCTAACTCGTCGGCGGAGAGTTTTTTGCCTGGAAAATAGTTAGGCGCAACGCTGATCAAGATCGTCAACAGAGTAGCCACATAAGGCACAGACTGCACCGCCAATACCGCCATCCACAGCCGGCCGCTCAAGTTATCGAAATGCTCGATGGAGCGCATCGCCAGGATGCCGGCGACCAGTAAGGCCAGCAATAATAACTCCTGCCAGATGATCAACAAGCCAGCCACCAACGGTCCTTGCTGCTCGTATTTCGGGGTCCGCATGAATGGCTTGCCGGAGGTGAACAAACCCTGCAAGGTACCGCGCGCCACGGTATGCGTCAGCGATAAACCCGCCAATGCCGCACCTAAGGCATGCAGCATCGAACAAGCCACCCGAGCCTTGTACAACCACAAACCGCGCAAGATCTTAAAGGCAAACAGACCGATGGTCGGCAGCAGGAAAGCATTAACGGGTAACTCACTATGGATAGGGTCCGACACAATCAGTGCTGTCAACACCAAACTGGTTCCGGTAAACAACAGCGCCAAGGCATCGGAAAACCAAGGCAACCAACCGGCCACAAAGTAATAACGCTGAGCGGAAGTAAGCGAAGATTTTTTATTCGGTAGAAAATGCCGCCAATGCTTTTTGATGATTTGCATCGCGCCATACACCCAACGGAAACGTTGCGTCATATAACCCGAGAAAGTATCCGGCATCAGGCCGCGACCGAAGGACTCTTTGCAGTACACCGAATCGTAACCGGCTTCGTACAAACGCAAACCCAACTCGCTGTCCTCGCAAATACACCACTCACCCCAGGGACCGACTTTGTCGAAGGCCGATTTGCGGACCATGGTCATCGTGCCATGCTGGATAATCGCGTTGAATTCGTTACGTTGCACCATGCCGATATTGAAGAAACCGGCATATTCCCAGTAACAAATATCCTTGAATGCACCTTGGTTGGCGTCGCGATAGTCCTGCGGCGACTGCACAAAGCCGACATTTTCCTGGTCGAAATACGGAACCATCGCTTTCAACCAATCCGGGTTCAAGATGTAATCACTATCGATTACAGCGATGATTTCGGCGTCTTCAGCGGTATTGGTCAAGGCATAATTGATCGCGCCAGCCTTGTAACCGGGCCAATTATCCAAGTGGAAGAAACGGAATCTAGCGCCTAAGCGATCACAGTCGTCACGCACCGGTTGCCAGACCGTCGGATCCTTGGTGTTGTTATCCATCACCAACACTTCAAAATTCGGGTAATCGACCTTGGCCAACGCATTCAAGGTCTTGCGCACCATTTCCGGCGGCTCGTTATGAATCGGCAAATGGATGGACACTTTGGGATAACGAAAATCCGCTGAAGGCGTTAACGGCGTAAACGTCCGCCGGCCTTTTCTATGCCAAATAACTTCGGAAATTTCCAGACTCTCGGTCAACAACACCAGAATAGCCATGGCCTGCATCATTAGCAAGATAGCCCAGAACACCACCGAAAAACTGGTTTGGTATTGCGCAGCGGCAATGGACGCCGACCAGAACAAGACCGACGCCGCCAAGTTGGCGACGATGCCGAAGAAAAACTTACCCGGCAGCTTCAGACTCTTACGAGTGAACAAGAAGGCCGCCATCAAGATAATACTGAGTACCGCCGCGCCACTGGCCCAGTTACGCCAAGTTGGATTCGCCAATACATCGCCTTCCATCGGAAATTTCGGCTGCCGATCGGCATTGAATAAGCCCCAGTAGGCACCAGCGGTACCTTCCAGCTTGATCTTCCAAGGCTGGTCGAAGGCTTCGACCACATAATAAATCACGTTTTCGGCCGTAGCACGGTTCAGGAATTCCCGTAAGAATTTGGCTTGATTCGCCAACGATGCGCTTGCGGCTTTTTGCGGCGGACCATCGGACGGCCAACCCACCTCGGTGATTACGATGGTTTTATTGGGGTACAGCTGTTGCAATTCGTAGTAACGCTTGAATACATATTCGACCGCGTTGTCGCCTTCCGCGCCTTGCGGCAGATCAACCGGCACACCTTCCCAATAAGGCAGAATGTGTACGGCTATGTAATCGACTTCCGCCGCTAGGGCAGGATTCGCTACCCAAATATCCCAAGTCTCGGCAGTACTGACGGGTTTCCAGGTACGTTTTTTCACTTCACGAATGTATTCGATCAGTTCATTCGCTTTACCGGCCACTTCCGCCTTAACATCCGCCTCTATTTTCAACTGCAAATCGGGCTCGCTCATCGAGCCGGAAAATTCTTGACGCACTTTCTGCGCGATGGGGCCGCTGACCTTGTTTCTGTAACGCAACAGGGATTCGTTACCAACCAACGTGCGGACAATGGTTTTAGGATATTGATTGGTCAGATTGATCAGGCTTTCGACTTCGCGCTGATTTTTATCCAGCCGCTTCTGCGTGTTCTCTAACTTTTTTTGCGGATCGTCCTCAGAGCTGTCGTCATCAACCAAATCCACCCAACAACCCATGGCCAGATTGATCGCATTCTTGGCCGTCAACTCAGGCACAACCTCCATACCTTCCAACGAGGTGTAGGTCCTTATCGAATGCGCTTTACCGGACAACAACTCCAGATCGGATTGAATCTGTTCCCTGGTGGGAAATACGCCATCCGCGGGATTGAAATCGCGACCTTTGGGGTTAAAGGTCACCCCCATCATGGTATCGCTCCAGGATGGCAGCTTTAACGGGTTGTTGACGTAAGACCAGATACCCAGGTTGATGACAACCAGTAGCACCAAGGTGAAAAATGTGGCAATTTTGGCTTTCATTTCGACAGAAAGACTCCGCGTTAGAGGGTTATTAGAATCAGTATTTTTATAGTTTTTACGGCATTACACAGCCAATCCGTCGGCGAACGAAAATGCGTTTACTGCGGTATCTGATTTCGACGGAGCGCCTGGCGCGTGTCTATGCGGGCCACGCATTCCTGTCAGGTAACAGATTTACCAACAAAACACAGCGGCAATTAGGATACCCGCCCAAGGGCAAACCCCGGCGACGCTCAAACCGGCAAGGAGCCGGTATTGAATGCCACCACACTTAGCTCAACCTTAAGCAGGTATGCGGGAAAACTTTTACTTCAATGAAAGCGTTTCGACGCGTCCTTTCATTTCAATATTCAGTTTGTCTTCTTTAGCCAACCAACCGATAGCTCGCTGTACATCGTTCTTACCCAAGCCGGTTTCGGTTGTGACTTTATTAACGCTAGCTTCGCCATGCGTATCCAAATATTGCCAGACTGCTCCAGCTGCTTCGCCAATTGTATCCACCATTTCAACTCCTCATCATTTAAACAACAAAAAAAATCGGGGGTTTTTTAGTCGTGTTATCCAGCCGTCCGCGACGCAAACCGCATCAAGCTAGCCAACACATCTAACGCTCATCAGGCAGCACAATATTAAGTTCCAGGGTTTCCTGGTTTCCATCCTGTTCAAAATTAACGGTAATGGCATCCTGCCCGACATTGACATATTTACGGATCACCGCCAACAATTCTTGTTGCAACTCGGGCAAATAGGACGGTTGATTTCTGGATGCACGCTCATGGGCGACCAGAATTTGCAATCTTTCCTTGGCCAGCGATGCCGTATTGGTTTTCGAGGATCTGAAATAATCTAAGAGACTCATCACTTGCTCCCGAATAGCTTACTCAATAAGCCCTTTTTCTCTTCCTCAATAAAACGATGCGGTTTAGTTTCACCCAAGTAACGCGCCACGATGTCCGCATAGGCCTGCCCTGCATCGCTTTGCTCATCGAGAATCACCGGCGTACCGGAGTTTGACGCATTCAATACAGACTTGGATTCGGGTATAACGCCCAACAAATGTAGCGACAAAATTTCCTGTACATCGTCAACGCTGAGCATCTCGCCCAATTTCACCCGATCCGGCGAATAGCGCGACAACAACAAATATTCCTTGATCGGCTCTTCGCCGTTCTCGGCGCGGCGCGATTTGCTGGACAAAATACCCAGCATACGATCCGAATCCCTGACCGATGAGACTTCCGGGTTAGTCACCACAAACGCATCGTCAGCAAAGTACATGGCAAGTGTAGCACCGCGCTCTATTCCTGCCGGTGAGTCACAAACGATGTATTTAAAGTCTTTGGACAACTCTTCCAGAATTTTG
This sequence comes from Methylomonas rosea, assembly GCF_024505055.1. GTDB lineage: Bacteria > Pseudomonadota > Gammaproteobacteria > Methylococcales > Methylomonadaceae > Methylomonas > Methylomonas rosea. Next base: position 43,009 of record NZ_JANIBL010000013.1, on the reverse strand, counting down.
CCAACGCCTTCCGTTGTTAAGGCATCTTTATCACGGGTTTGCGATGCCGGCAATATAAATAACTGGTCGCAACGCTTGTCTCTGATCAAGGCTTGATTCAGGGTCGCTTCGTTGTTGATCACATTAACCAAATCATAAACCACGCGACGCTCGCATCCCATGATCAAGTCGAGATTACGCAGCCCCACATCGAAATCGATCACAGCGGTTTTATGTCCACGCTTCGCCAAGCCCATCGCGATAGCGGCGCTGGTTGTGGTTTTGCCCACACCACCTTTTCCCGATGTTACTACGATAATTCTGGCCAATGTTGTTCCTCCAAGAAAAGCTTAAATATCTTTGATAATCAGAGTCTGGTTATCCAGACTGATCTGTACGGGCTTGTGCGCGGGATACTTGCTCAAGTCGTCGCTGAGCTGGTAAATGCCGGCTATCGAAATCAGTTCGGCTTGCAAATCCGAACAAAAAATACGGCTGTTGACGTTACCCAGCACACCGGCTAACGCCCGTCCACGCAAGGATCCGTATATATGAATATTACCTTCCGCCATGATTTCCGCGCCGGCACTAACGGTTGCAGTGACGATCAAATCGCCTTTTGCATAAACCCGCTGGCCCGAGCGGATAGGCTGGGTCACTAATTTATTTTCTATTGATTGACTAGCTTGCTTTTGCTCTTCCGGCGCGGGTGTCGGCAAAGTTTTTGCCGGCACCTTGTTGACCAGGGGCACATTGCTGCCGTGCAGGGAATGCTGAGGCAAATTCATAGCCAAGGCGTCGCCGTTCTGTTTTTCGTTACCGCCGCGCAACCCTATCGGCATGAAGCCGTGCTGACGGACGATAGCGACTATTTCGGTGAAATCAATTGGCAGGTTTTGAGCGTTAAGTTTTTGCAGATCGATCAGCAATGGCGAGTTTTTAAAAAACTCGGGGGCTTGAATCACTTTTTCCTTGAGCTGCTGATCGATCAAAGACATGTCATTACTGGCTAACAGCAACACCGGCACGGTCAGAGACGTGCTTTTAAACTCCAAAGCTGTTTTTTGCGAAGTAGGTGCGCCGGTTGACATCGAGTTTGGAAAATCCGCTACTGAATGTCCGAAATACTATCATTTTCCGTGACAAAAAGCACAGTTCCTTACAGTAAAAACAAGGTTGCCAAGCCCAAAAATGCCATGAATCCAACTACATCGGTAACGGTGGTCAGCAACACGCCGCCAGCCAGAGCGGGATCCACACCGATCTTGTCCAACAACACTGGAATCGCCACACCCGATAAGGCGGCACAGACCAAATTGATCAACATCGCCACGCCGAGCAGCATGCCGATATGCGGATTATGGAACCACAGCCCGGCCACTACCGCCACCACAACAGCCCAGACCAAGCCGTTTAACAGGCCTACGGAGACCTCTTTAAACAAAAGACTCACGGCATTACTAGTGGTGACTTGCCGCAAGGCTAAACCCCTGACAACCAGTGTTAAAGTCTGACTACCAGCGATACCGCCCATACTAGCAACAATCGGCATTAATACCGCCAATGCGACGATCTGCTGAATGGTGGCCTCAAACAAATCGATGACCGAAGCGGCCAGGAACGCGGTAAGCAAATTCACACCCAACCAGAGCGCGCGTCGTTTGGCACTACTAAAGACCGGCGCAAACATATCCTGCTCTTCGCTCAAGCCGGCCATGCTCATTAGCGAGTGATTGGCCTCCTCACGAATCAAACCCACGACATCGTCGATAGTGATGCGCCCCAATACCTTGCCGTCATCCGCCAATACTGGCGCGGACAGCAATTTCCGCCGCTCGAACAAACCCGCTACGTCGCGACTAGACATACCGTACGGAATAGCTGAGCTACGGGTGTCCATAATCGACTCAACCTTGGTGTGCGGATCGTGCGTCAACAATTGATTAATCGGCAACAAGCCCTGAAACTGCTCTTTGCGATCCACCACGATTAGGCTGTCTGTAGCGGCAGGCATATTCCCGCGCAACCGCAAATAACGCGTCACCACGTCCAGCGTCACATCGGCACGAATGGTTAATACGTCGTCAGACATCAAGCCGCCGGCGGTATGCTCGTCGTAGCTAAGCGCCTTTTCGATACGATTGCGATTATGTACGCCGATCGATTCCATCACTTGCGACAGCAAGGGTTCGGGCAATACATGCAGCAGATCGACCATGCCGTCAGCACCCATCGATTCGGTAGCGGCTATCAAATCCTTTCTATCGGTGATTTTCAGTAAGCTGCTGCCCACTTCGACATTTATCTCGACCAGAATTTCGCCGATCACGCTGGGCGGCATCACCGCCCACAGTTTAGCTCGCAGCTCCGGCTCCAAAGACTCGAGAATATGCGCCGCTTCCGCCGGGTATAAGGAACGCACTAAGTTCCTAATCTCGATCAGAGAGTCTTTTGCCAACACTTCGATGGCGCGATCTAAAAGATGCTCGGTATTTTCAAGCTTTGCTGCTGATGTCATGGGTAAAAACCAAGAAATTGGGCTGGGTAATTGCGTTAACGCAATTCCCGATGCCTGACGATAACGTTAGGAGTAATAGTTTGAAAGTGCTTACTTAATGCCTCAACTAGGTAAACCGAGCGATGTTGACCACCGGTACAACCGATCGCTATGGTTAAATAACTGCGATTATCCGACTCGAAGCGCGGCGCCCAGCGACCGATGAAATAACCTATGTCATGCAGAAACTCTTTCACGATCACTTCGTTCTGCAAAAAATCGATGACCTCGGCGTGCTTACCGGTCAATCCTCTCAGCTCCGGCGCCCAATAGGGATTGGGCAAACTGCGGGCATCGAACACAAAGTCGGCATCCAACGGAATACCGTATTTAAAACCGAAGGACTGAAACAAAATCGACAAAGAACTTTTGCCCTTTTCGCCCAAACGGTTTTTCAGCAAATCCCGTAACTGATGATAGTGGGTGAAACTGGTATCGATGACTATGTCGGCACGGGTCGCCACGGGCCGCAGCATTTCCCGTTCGATTTCCAGAGCCTCGCGTAGCGGTCGGCTTTCTGTGGTCAGCGGATGGCGGCGGCGCGTTTCACTGTAACGCTTCAGAATAATGTTCTCGTCCGCCTCCATGTAAACCAGTTCGCAATCGATGCCTTTGTTGCGAATAGAGCTCAGACTATCCGGAAAATCCGCCAACTTCTGATTACGGTTTCTGGCATCGATACCGATGGCTGTTTTACTGTAGGTGGCCGGATCTTTCAGCATCACATGATCGACAAAATCCTCGAGTAAGGTCACGGGAAGATTGTCGATACAGTAATAGCCGCAATCTTCCAGGGTATCCAAAGCGATACTCTTGCCCGATCCCGATAAGCCGCTAACGATGACTAGTTTCATATCCAAATCGATACAGAGCAAATAAGCCTATTCACTCTGTATCGCTCAAGCTCAAATTAACGATGGTTCTGATTTTTTTCTTTATGTTTGACGATTTGTCTGTCGAGTTTGTCGACCATGCTGTCGATAGCCGCGTACATATCTTCTTGCACATCTTCGGCATACAGTTTGGCGCCGCTGATTTGCACGGCTGCTTCGGCTTTTTGCTCAAGCTTCTCAACGGTCAAAATAACGTGAACATCAACGACATTGTCGAAATGACGTTTGATTTTGCTGATTTTTTCATCAACGTAGGCTTTTAATGCTTCGGTGACTTCTACGTGATGACCTGTGATACTGACTTGCATGGAATACTCCTGTTTTTAAAAATTATTCTTCCAGATTGATCAAATGTGCCTTTTCCGCTGGCTGGTTGAAGGAATGGACATCGCTTCCCGATATTTGGCAATGGTGCGGCGCGCGACATTAATGCCCTTCTCATTCAATAAGTCCGATATTTTACTATCGCTCAATGGCTTGGCCGGATTTTCACTGCCGACCAACTCTTTTATCAGCGCCCGAATCGCGGTCGCCGAACACTCTCCCCCACCATCGGTACTGACATGGCTGGAGAAAAAATATTTAAATTCGATCACACCGTGCGGGGTGTGCATGTATTTTTGCGTGGTGACCCGAGAGATAGTCGATTCGTGTAACTCCAGCTCCTCGGCAATATCGCGCAATACCATCGGCTTCATCGCAATCGCGCCGTGCTCGAAAAAATCGCCTTGTTTTTCGACGATACTTCTCGCCACCCGCAACAAGGTGTCGTTGCGGCTATGCAGGCTTTTGATAAACCAGCGCGCTTCCTGAAGATGATTTTTCATGCTGACGTTGTCATGGCTATTGTCGGCACGTTTGATCATCCCGGAATAAAATGGATTGACACGCAATTTGGGCGCGATCTCCGGGTTCAGACTAACCAGCCACTGGCCGCTGACTTTGGCGACAAACACGTCAGGCACCACATATTCGACATCCGAATCCTGCAAGCGTGCGCCCGGCTTGGGGTCCAGGGTTCTAATCAGCGCCAATACGCCCTTCAGCACATCCTCGGTCAGGCCAATCCGCTTCATCAGGCGGGCCTGATCGCAACTGGCCAATAAATCCAAATGTCTATGCACGAACTCCAAAGCTTCTGACCGATAAGGCGTCGTAACCGGCAATTGCTGGAGCTGTAAGCCCAGACAATCGGCCAAATCCAGCGCGGCCACGCCGACGGGGTCAAAGTTTTGCACCATATGCAGCACGGCCAGGACTTCATCCATTTCCAAGCCTTCCAGTTGATCCTGCAAGCCCTGGAAAATATCAGTCAATTCGCTGGTCACATACCCGTCGTCATTGACCGCGTCGATGATGGACGTAGCAATCGCATAATCGCGATCCGAGATCGGAATCAACTCCAACTGCCAGACCAGATGATCCCTTAAAGACTCGGACTTACCGCGAAAGGCCTCAAACTCGGGACTATCGCCATCATCTCCGCCGCTGGGCAACGAACTTTCGTAAACGTCGTCCCAACTGACATCGACAGGCAACTCATCCGGCATATCCGTTTGCGAGCCCTCGCTGGTCTGCTGATCGGTGTTTTCCAGCTTTTTGTCCCTGAACTCGAGATTCGGCAACTCCTCTTCATCGATTTCCAACATCATGTTGGATTCCAAGGCTTGCTGGATTTCCTGTTGTAAATCCAAAGTCGACATCTGCAACAGTTTGATGGCCTGCTGCAATTGCGGCGTCATGGTCAGACTCTGACCGATACGGAGTTGTAGAGATTGCTTCATGACTATTCGAATTTCATAAACTAAATTTCTCGCCCAGATACACTCTACGCACCTCTTCGTTATCCACCAACTGGCGCGACTGGCCTTCGGCGATAACCTTCCCATTGTTCAAAATATAAGCGCGGTCGCAAATCTCCAATGTTTCCCTCACTTTGTGTTCGGTAATCAAAATACCGATACCCCGGTGCTTCAAGTGCGCAATGATTTTTTGCAACTCCAGCACCGAAATCGGATCGACACCAGCAAACGGTTCGTCGAGCAGGATAAACTGCGGCTCACTCGCTAACGCCCTGGCAATTTCCACCCGGCGCCGTTCGCCGCCTGACAGCCCCAGAGCCACCTGATTGCGCAAGTGGTTGATATTAAACTCTGTCAGCAACTCATCAATCAACAACTCGATTTGCCCATCGGTCAAATCGGCCCGAATCTGCAATACCGCGCGTAAATTGTCGGCCACGCTCAATTTACGAAATACCGAAGCCTCTTGCGCCAGATAACCGATCCCCAAGCGCGCGCGCCGATGCATCGGATGATGCGTGATGCGTTGCTCGTCGAGAAAAATCTCGCCGCTATCGGCTTTGACCAAACCCACCATCATGTAAAAGCTGGTGGTTTTCCCGGCGCCGTTCGGGCCCAGCAAACCTACTACTTCCCCGGTATCGACCCTCAGACTGACCCCATCGACCACATTTCGGTTGTTGTAGCGTTTAAACAGCTGTTCCGCAACCAATCGCGCCATTATTGCGCCTGCTTGGGCTTAGGTTTAATAACCGAGTGCACGCGCTTGCCGTCGGATTGCGCTTCACCAGCCTTCAGCAAGGAGTTCTTGGTATCGTACTCGATATACTCACTGGATTGTTTGGCATCACCCTGCCAAACCGAGGCATTTTTCATAAATTTCAGCAAATTCTGGTCGGGGTAAAATTCGTTGATCAATCCTTCCCCGTGCATTTCTTCCTTGCCAACCGCCGGCAACTGTTTGAATCGTGACGGTTTACCGGTGGCAATCAATTTGATAATCGCGCCATCCTTCAAGTAAACCACCAACTTGTCGCCATCGATTCTGATCGTCCCCTGAGTAGCAACCACATTGCCGGTATAGGTGCTGATCTGCGCCTTTTCGTCGTAAACCGCATTATCCGAATCGATGTAGATGGGTTGTTCGGAATCCGACTCCAGACCAAACGCCATCCGCGCCGAGAATAACAGGCCTAGACCGACCATTTTACTTAATTTCATAGCGACCTTTCACTTTGGACAACAATTTCAGGTGAATCGGACTAACAAAAGTCGCTTCCATTCCTACTCCCGCCGTTTTGTTGGGCGGGCTGACGATTTCCGCCCACGCCTGTGTCTCCGCATAATGGCTGGCGAGTTTCACCCGCAAATCCGATGTATTGATGGTCAGCGCCGAATTGGTCTTCGACGCTTCCCGGTTGATATAAGCACTACCGTTAAGTTGTAAATTATCGCCGTCCGCCGCCATCACTCCGCTGTCGGCCCTGATCAGCCAAGGCATCTGGTTGGGGTTATACAAAGTCATCACCGGTTTTTCCAGATGCGTACTGCCGTCGGCTTTAAAGTGCTGCATTTTTTCCGCCGCCAATTCGCTTTTCGGCACGCCGTCGATATTCATTTCTTTTTTGAAATAACCCAGGCTAAAAAAATCCGGACTATTTTCGACAATTTTCATTTCGGCGTCACGCTGTTCATTGAGCTGTACCAGCCACCATGACAACAATGCGGCCAAGCCGACATAAATAAAAATCTGTAGATTTTTCAGTACGGTCATAAATAGGTTTGCAGCACGCCGTCAAAGCTACCTTGGACTTGCATGATTAAATCGCATACTTCCCGAACCGCACCTAAACCGCCGGCCGCCTGTGTTTGCCAATGCGCATAGTTTTTAAGGGCGAAATTGGCATCTTGCACCGCCACCGCAAAACCCACCTGGCGCATGACAGGCAAATCCAGAATGTCGTCGCCGATATACGCCACTTGCTCGGGCGTCAACGCCAAGCGTTGCAAAATTTCCGCGAATGCCGCGCGCTTGTTTTCGTGCCCTTGATAGACCAGTTCGACTCCTAGGCCCTGCATGCGCAGCGTGACTGAATTTGATTTGCGACCGGAAATCACCGCCACTTCCACACCGGTCTGCCGCAGCAATTTAATGCCGTGCCCGTCGCGCGCATGAAAACATTTGTATTCTTTGCCGTTATCGTCGAAGAACAAGCGGCCGTCGGTCAGCACGCCGTCCACGTCCAAAATCAACAGCCTTAGTTGCTTAACAATACTCAGTAATTGAGGGTTTAAATCGAACATCACTCGTCACTCTCAGACTATGCCGGCCCGCAGCAAATCGTGCATATTCAACGCGCCTAACAACTTTTGTTGGCTGTCGACGACCAGCAGGGCATTGATTTTTTTGCTTTCCATGATTTGCATGGCTTCCGCCGCCAACATATTCACATCGATTACTTTACAAGGACCGGTCATGACTTGAGCGATTCGCGTGGCATGCACATCCAGATTTTTTTCCAGCATCCGCCGCAAATCACCATCGGTAAATATCCCGGAAACCCTTCCCTCGCCATCGACCACTGCGGTCATGCCCAGCTTCTTGCCTGTCATTTCCAGTAAAGCATCACTCACCAAAACGGTATCAGTAACCACCGGCACCTCACTACCGCGATGCATGATGTCGTTGACCTGCAACAATAAACGCTTACCCAAACTGCCGCCAGGGTGCGACAACGCAAAATCATCGCGGGTAAAGCCCTTGGTTTCCAGTAGCGAAACCGCCAATGCGTCGCCCATTACCAGTGCCGCCGTGGTGCTGGCGGTCGGCGCCAGCCCCAAAGGACAAGCCTCTTGCTCTACCGCGACGTTGATGTGTACGCTGGCAAACCGGGCCAAAGCGGAATCGGGATTACCGGTCAGCGCAATCAGCGGCACACCGAGTCGCTTAATAATAGGCAATATCGTCAGGATTTCTTCGGTTTCGCCGGAATTGGACAATGCCAGCACCACGTCCTGCCGGGTAATCATGCCAAGATCGCCGTGACTGGCTTCTCCCGGATGTACAAAGAAAGCCGGGGTGCCGGTACTGGCAAGCGTGGCGGCAATTTTACCGGCAATATGCCCGGATTTGCCCATACCGGTGACCACCACCCGGCCTTTACAGGCCAGTAGTAAACGGCAGGCGCTAACAAATTGCTCATCGATGCGTGCAGCCAAGCCGGCAACCGCCTGCATTTCGGTCTGAATCACCGCCAACGCCAACGCCTGTATGTCTTGATCACAACCCACGCAAATTAACTCCACGCACCGAAACAAAAAGGAACCATTATTGCATGTTATTAACCGACTTTTCACCCCAAGTCATTGACTTATTCTCGACGAGTCATAGAAAATAGCCTGTTCCCAATCCAAAAACTCCTGTGATTCCGGTAGATGGCCAATAGCGCAAGTCCTGAAGACAATATCGTTTCTATTAGTAACTTGAGCTTTTCCAGAGGCCCCAGAAAAATTTTCGACGCCGTCAGCCTGGAGATTCAACGCGGCAAAGTCACGGCCATCATGGGCCCCAGCGGCACCGGCAAGACCACTCTTTTGAAATTGATCGGCGGCCAACTAGCGCCTGACCGCGGCCAAATTCATGTGGACGGACAAAATGTTCACCGCCTGAAAACTCGCGAACTCTACGAATTGCGTAAACGCATGGGCATGCTATTCCAAAGCGGCGCCCTGCTGACTGACATGAGTGTGTACGATAACGTAGCGTTTCCCATGCGCGAACACACCCATTTGCCGGAATCGATGATCCGCACTTTAGTATTGATGAAGCTGCACGCGGTGGGCCTGCGCGGTGCGCGGCATTTGATGCCCAACGAGTTGTCCGGCGGCATGGCTCGCCGAGTTGCGCTGGCCCGCGCCATCGCCCTCGACCCACTGATGATCATGTACGACGAACCGTTTACCGGCCAGGATCCGATTTCCAAGGGCGCGCTAGTACACTTGATCAAGTCGCTGAACACCACGTTAGGCCTGACCAGCATCATCGTCTCGCACGATGTGCAGGAAACCGCCGCGATCGCCGATTACATCTATGTGTTGTCTGGAGGCAAAATCATCGGCCAGGGCACCCCACAAGAGTTACAGCAATCCGATTCGGAATGGGTGCAACAGTTTATGCACGGCGATGCCGACGGCCCTGTACACTTTCACTATTCGGCGCCTGATTACCTCGACGATCTGCTGGCGAGCAAATAACCAACTTGTATTCAACAATGTTTCAATTTCTGCAAAATCTGGGAAAAACCACACGCAGCAGCTTTGCCAAGCTCGGCCGTGCCTCGTTTTTTCTGAGCCACACGTTGACCGGCATCAGTGATGTGGTGCCGCGCCCCAACTTGCTGATCAAGCAAGTGTATTCGGTCGGCGTTTTGTCATTTCTGATTATCACCATCTCCGGCCTGTTCGTCGGCATGGTTTTAGGTTTACAAGGCTTTAATATTCTGTCGGACTTCGGCGCCGAAGAATCGCTGGGCGTGATGGTCGCCGCCTCGTTGGTGCGCGAACTGGGACCCGTGGTATCGGCTCTATTGTTTGCCGGCCGGGCCGGCTCGGCCTTGACCGCCGAAATCGGCTTGATGAAGGCCACCGAACAATTATCCGGCATGGAAATGATGGCGGTCGATCCGATCAAGCGCATTATTTCCCCGCGCTTTCTGGCCGGTTTTTTATCGATGCCATTACTTGCCGCCTTGTTTAGCGCCATCGGCATCATGGGCGGCCATCTGGTCGGCGTGGGCATGCTCGGCGTCGACGACGGCGCGTTTTGGGCGCAAATGCAGGCCAGTATCGACTTTCAAGAAGACATCATCAACGGTGTGATCAAAAGCGTGGTGTTCGGCTTCGTAGTGTCCTGGATTGCCTTGTTCGAAGGTTACGACGCGATTCCTACTTCAGAAGGCGTCAGCCGCGCCACCACTCGCACCGTGGTCAATTCAGCCTTCTCGGTTCTGGCACTCGATTTCATTTTAACCGCACTCATGTTTGGAGACATTTAACATGCAGCATTCCAAGACCCAGGATACTCTGGTCGGTTTTTTTGTCGCCAGCGGTATTGCCGCCTTGTTTTACATGGCGCTGCAAGTCAGTAATCTCGGCAGCTACACCGGCGACGACAGCTACACCGTGATCGCCCACTTTCAAAATAGCGGCGGCCTGAAAGTCAAATCCCCAGTGTCCGTTGCCGGCGTGCGCATCGGCCGCGTTTCGGCAATTCGGCTGGACAAGGAAAGCCACGAATCCATCGTGGAAATGCGCATCGAATCGCAATACAACAATCTACCCAGCGATTCCGGCGTCAGCATTTATACCGCCGGCCTGCTGGGCGAACAATACGTCAGCCTGGACCCCGGCTCGTCGGATGAATATTTGAAGGATAAAAGCACCATCGATATCACCAGCTCCGCCATCGTACTGGAAGAAATGATAGGCAAATTCATGCTGAACAAAGCGGAAGGCAAATAATGTCCAAGCTGACATTAACCGAACAGTCTCCCGGCCACTTTACCGTGGAAGGCAGCCTGACTTTTGCCAGCATCGACAAACAAACCTTGCAATCCTTTAAGTTCTTGAAAGGTATGGATAGCATGTGCATCGATCTCGCCAAAGTACAGACTACCGATAGCGCCGGTCTGGCCTTGATGATCGAATGGATCAGACTCAGCCGCATGGGCCGGGTTAAGCTGTCCTTCAAGAACATCCCGGCTCAGCTGCTAGCATTGGCCAAACTCAGCGGCCTGGACGAAACCGAATATTTTGCAATCCACACGCATTAAGCTGCGTTCCAATTTACAAACCAATAAAAATCCATGGATAAATTACTGATTACCGGCGGTCAACCGCTGCACGGCGAACTGAGAATCTCCGGCGCCAAAAACGCCGCTCTGCCTATTCTGGCCGCCACCCTGTTGTCCGATGTGCCGGTCAGCGTCGGCAACATTCCGCATTTGCACGACATTACCACCACCATGGAATTGTTGGGACAAATGGGCGTGCGCCTGACCGTCGATGAAAAAATGAACATAGAAGTCGACACCAGCACTATCGACAAGTACGAGGCACCTTACGAGCTGGTGAAAACCATGCGCGCCTCGATTCTGGTATTGGGACCGTTACTGGCCCGCTTCGGCGAAGCCTATGTCTCGCTGCCCGGCGGTTGCGCCATCGGCACCCGGCCGGTGGACATTCACATCGACTCACTGCTTAAAATGGGTGCCGACATTACCGTCGAAGCCGGCTATATCCACGCCAAGGTTAAGCGCTTGCAAGGCTGCCATCTGGTGCTGGATAAAGTCACCGTAACCGGTACCGAAAACATCCTGATGGCTGCGACACTGGCGGAAGGCATCACCATTATCGAAAACGCCGCGAAAGAACCGGAAGTTACCGACCTGGCGCATTTTCTGAACAAAATGGGCGCGAAAATTACCGGCGTCGGCACCGACATTCTGACCGTGGAAGGCGTAGAAAGACTGGGCGTCGAAGGCTTGCATTACGACATCCTGCCAGACCGTATTGAGACCGGCACCTATCTGGTGGCCGGCGCGATCAGCCGCGGCCATGTCAAATTGAAAAACACCGATCCGAGCACTTTGGACGCGGTACTGGTTAAATTAAAAGAAGCCGGGGCCGACATCACCTGCGGCGAGAACTGGATCGAGCTGAATATGCACGGCAAACGTCCCAAAGCCGTTACCGTGCGCACTGCCCCGTATCCGGCGTTCCCGACCGACATGCAGGCGCAGTTCACCGCCTTGAATTCCGTCGCAGAGGGCGTGGGCCTGATCACCGAAACCGTATTTGAAAACCGCTTCATGCACGTGCAGGAACTGCAACGCATGGGTGCGCAGATCAAACTAGAGTCCAATACCGCGATCTGCACCGGCAGTAGCCAGTTAAAAGCCGCGCCAGTCATGGCTACCGACTTGCGGGCGTCAGCCAGCCTGGTCTTGGCCGGATTGGTTGCGGAAGGCGAAACCCTGGTGGACCGGATTTACCATATCGACCGTGGCTACGATCACATCGAAGAAAAACTGTCGCAACTGGGCGCCACAATTCGCCGCGTTCCTAACTAACCTCATCGCAAAACCATGTTGACCATTGCCGTATCCAAAGGCCGTATTTACGAAGAAGCTCTGCCGTTTCTGGAACAGGCCGGCATCACGCCGATCGACGATCCGGACAAAAGCCGCAAACTGATTCTGCAAACCACCCGCCCCGACGTGCAGTTGGTGATCATCCGCGCCACCGACGTTCCCACCTTTGTGGAATACGGCGCGGCGGATATGGGTATCGCCGGCAAGGACGTATTAATGGAACACGGCGCGGAAAGCCTCTACGAACCGCTGGATTTAGGCATCGCCGGTTGCCGCTTGATGACCGCCGGCCCGGTCAACGCCCCGGAAGTGAAAGGCCGTTTGCGCGTTGCGACCAAATACGTCAAAACCGCGCAGCGCTACTACGCCAACTTAGGGATACAAGCGGAAATCATCAAGCTTTACGGCTCGATGGAATTGGCGCCACTGGTCGGCTTGGCCGATTGCATCGTCGATTTGGTCGATACCGGCAACACCCTGAAAGCCAACGGCCTGGAGCCGCGGGAACTAATCGCCAACATCACCTCTCGACTGGTGGTCAATAAAGCGGCGATGAAAATGAAACATCAAGCCATTCAAGCACTCATCGATCAGTTCGAAACCACGTTGGCCCAGAGGGCGTAACCATGACTGCGATCAAGATGCTGCGCCTAGACAGTGCAGCCGTCGATTTTGACAAACAACTACAAGCCCGTTTAGCCTGGGATGCCAGCGACGATCTGGAAATACACAAACGGGTATTGGACATCATCGCCGACGTTAAAAAACGCGGCGACAAAGCCTTGCTGGAGTATACCAACCGCTTCGACGGCACCGCCTTTAAAACCGCCGCCGAACTGGAACTGGACCGAGCTGCGTTACAACACGCTTGGGACACTCTGCCCAGCACCCAGGCCATTGCGCTGCAAACTGCCGCTGACCGAGTCCGCGCTTACGCCGAGCATCAAAAACTGCAATCCTGGCAATTCACCGAGATAGACGGCACGGTGTTGGGGCAAAAAGTCACGGCACTGGATAAAGCCGGCCTGTATGTGCCGGGCGGCAAGGCCGCCTATCCTTCATCGGTGTTGATGAACGCGATTCCGGCCAAAGTCGCCGGCGTCGGCGAACTGATCATGGTCGTCCCGACCCCGCGCGGCGAAACCAATGCACTAGTATTGGCAGCCGCCTATGTGGCCGGCGTGGATAGAGTATTCACCATCGGCGGCGCGCAAGCCGTGGCGGCCTTAGCTTACGGCACGGAATCGATCCCGGCAGTGGATAAAATCGTCGGCCCTGGCAATATCTATGTCGCCACCGCCAAAAAGCTGGTGTTCGGCCATGTTGGTATCGACATGATCGCCGGCCCATCGGAGATTTTGATCATCTGCGACGGCCAGACCAACCCGGACTGGATTGCCATGGACATGTTCTCGCAAGCCGAACACGACGAAAATGCCCAAGCCATTTTGATCAGTGACGACGCCGGTTTTCTGCAACAAGTCGAAGCTAGCATCAACAAATTACTACCGGAAATGGAACGCGCCGACATTATCCGCGCCTCACTGTCAGGTCGCGGCGCGTTTATCAAAGTCGGGAACTTATCCGAAGCCGCGCAAGTTGCCAACCGTATAGCCCCGGAACATCTGGAATTGTCCGTAGCGGAACCGGAAGCCTTGTGTGAACAAATTCATAACGCCGGCGCGATCTTCATGGGCCGCTTCACTGCCGAAGCGCTGGGCGATTATTGCGCCGGCCCGAACCACGTCCTACCCACCTCCAGCACTGCCCGGTATTCGTCGCCCTTAGGGGTTTACGATTTCCAAAAGCGCAGCAGCTTGATCAATTGTTCGGCGGTTGGCGCGCAGAATTTGGGCAAGATTGCTTCGGTGCTGGCGCGTGGGGAGAGTTTGACTGCGCATGCGCGGTCAGCGGAATTTAGGATTTAATCAACAGGCGGGTGCGGGCCGGATAAGCGAAAGTATTTCCGGTCTGTAATTGTGCGGGCGAGCGATCCTTCAACCATTCTTTCAAGGCGGCATTCATCCTAGTCTGCCAACCCTTGCCGGTGGCACAAAAAGCCTCCAGCACTTCGGCGTCCAATCTAATCCCGGTAAACACTTTCCGTGAATCCTTACGTGGCTGCCCTTGACCTTAAGCATTTCAGGCTCTTGGCTCCGCACCGAATAGCTCAGCAAACACCTCGCTGGCGGTGCGCGCCCGTTTAAAATCGGTTTCAGTCAGTTCGCGAACTTCGCTGTCTGCCTCAGTCAACGGTAATGGATTTACCATATTTGCGGGCTCCTCTTAAATTTTCTTTTCGGAAACTAATTACCCGAATTCCACCGCTAATCGGTGTGAAGTACAGGATATGCAACCGATCATTCAGGTAACCCGCCACAACAAAATGTCTCTCTGGCGAATCTTTACGAACATCTTCTGTCGCAGTCGCGCTAGACCAATCTAAATCAACTACTAACTCGAAGCTCAAACCAGATTCGAAAATATCTTGGATGTTTTTTGCGGAGTCTAACCAAGCTTCGTTGTAACGAAATGTCGCGCTAAAAACGATATATCGTGGCCCACAGGCCTTGTTCGTGGTGATGTTTCTTGACCTTAAATTACTAATAGTTTTTTATATTCAAACAGATAGCCTCTTATAGCCTTGATTAACGAAAATTGGCATTCGATTTGCCAAATTAGATTTAACAGGTTGTTGAAAAATGCGATTTTTGATAATCCCGGCCCAACAAATAGTGACTTTATTTTCTCCATAAGCACTGCTTGTTATGTAGAAAAATTCAAATACCGAGAAAATCAACAGCCTGCTGAGACGAATAATTTTTATTTTTTAGAGGATATTTTATGAACAGATTTAACAGTTTTTTAAGCGTTATATTGGGTTTTGTCATGGTCTCATCAGCCAACGGTGGTGCCATTGAGGATCCCAATGGCAGCGCCGGCCGGCCTGTGCACTACGAATTTAGCGCCGGCGGTATCACCACCTATTTCACTGACTGTAAAGGATTGGGTTCGCAGAACGAAGTGGTTGAACGTCCATTGACTGGCCCGCGCGGTGAATACGCTATCATTAAGATACCCGGACGTCAGTCGGTTAAAAATCTAACCTGCAGCAAAAGCCTGGGGAAATCGCTTGAATTTTGGAATTGGCGGCAACAGGTTGGAAAAGGAGGCCGGGAGCGAGTAGATGCTACGTTGATTGCCTATGATCAAACGATGAGCCCCATCGCGGAATGGAGCTTTACCCACGTGTGGCCGGTGTCGATTGATTACAACGAAACAAGCCCCGGAAAAGAAACCATGGTGTTCGCCGCCGATCAAATCCAGCGGATGCGGTGATCGAATCCGTGAATGCGGTCACAATCATTACCCTTTCAAGCGTCATGGAAACGTGGCAACCGCGAAGAAAACCAACTGGTTGGGGTGTACGTTCTGAGTTTTTTCAATACCGCAAGGCGCTATCTTTAGGCGCCAATAGGAGATAGGGACAAACAACATGCGTCCGATTACGCTGCGCTAGTCGGACCTACCAAATCCGTTTTAATAGCGGGACGGATTTTGTCCCGTATGCCGCGCCGAGCACCGTAGCTTTTGAACGGATTAGCCCGTTAGGGGCGAGGCATGGATGCATCGCGTTACCGAAGGGCAGGAAGCCCCTTTCGGCGACCCCGTTCAAAAGCGAGGAGCGCAGGGAATAAGCGGCATTCGGGTGGCGTTTCTTTTGGTGACTTTTCTTTGGCCAAACAAAGAAAAGTACCTCGGCTGTCGGGCCGAGACACGACTCCAAAACAAACCGTCGCGCCAGCGACACAACAACATAACGAGTCAGCGCGTTACGCTCGACGAATACGCGACCCAAGCCCCGCAACCCCAAAGCCAAATAACCAAAAAGCCCCCGGCAACGGCACCGTTTGCAAAACCACATTATCCAGACCGGCGGTCTCAATAATGCCGTTCGTGTATTCGCCATGAATATAGAGCCCGCTCAAATCTGACAATACATTATGAAAATCACTTTGACTGGCGAACACCCCGTCGGTGGTGCCCAACCGCCATTCCGAAGAGGGTGCCAAGCTCAGGCTGATATGGGTCCAGCCACTGTTTGGCACGATGTTCGGGTCGCGCTTCCAGAGCAAGCGTTGGCCGTTGCCGACCAACATGACGTCCGTAGTTTGCCAATTGACATCGCCATCGCGGTAAGTCAAATCGTAGGAAAGTCCGGTAGCTCCAACCTGCGAACCTAAGAAAGCAGCGGGGGCGGAGAAGGTGAAATCACCGCTGTCCGGATCTTGGGCGGCGAGATAATTACCGGGATTACCGCCGCCCGATATGTAACTGGGCTGGTATTGGCCGATGATCGAATAATTATTCTGGCTGAAATCGGCAAAACTGACGATTTGCCAGTTCTCGCTGTTTACATCGAACGAACTGGACACACTGGCGTGAACTGACTGCGAAATCAGCAGTGCAATAGCAACAGGTAATATCTGGTTGTTGTTCATGATCGGTACTCCCAAGGTAAAAGCCCGGCGTTGAAATCGGGAAACGTGGTTGCTTAAGGCGATAAGGTTCAAGGCATTGGAGGCAATAAGTTGCTATCTTTATCAGGCCTTATGTTCAGCCTTATGTCATTCTGCGCATCAGGCTGTTACTTATGACGTCCTAAGGATTAATGACTATGCAAATTTTAGACGATTTGCAATTTCACGAGGTGTGGGGCGCCACTATGCCGTAGCGAATTCCTCGGTTTTTAAACGGACATACGATATACAGGCCGGCTTTCTTTTTTAGGCCAAGCGCAAATTCCTTCTAGCAAATATCAACAGTGGACAGCCAGACTCGCCGGGCAAAAAACTAACGAGGTTGTTCGTGGAAACAGTCACTTGAACCTCGACGCATAAACTGCCTAAAACATATTCTTCACGGCAGCAGCAAAAACCTATGTGCCTTCAGCCGCCTTCCGCACCAATCCACTCAATCGCTGAATCAGCTCCCCTCTGGCACTGGTTTTGCGCCAAACCATACCTATGGTCCGGCTCGGCGCTGGCTCCGCGAAAGGTAAATAACAGATCCCCGGTTCCTCGCGAACTGCGATTCGCGGCATAAAGGTGATGCCGGTGCCGGCGTGAACCATTTGCCGCAAGGTTTCCAGGCTAGTGGCGCGAAGGTCTTGTTCTTCGTCGGCACCGACTGTTTGGCAGATTTGCAGCGCATGACCGCGTAGGCAATGGCCTTCATCAAGCAGCAATAAATGTTCGCCGTTTAGATCGTCTTGCTCGACTTGCGGCTTGGCCGCCAACGGATGACCGTCAGCCACCGCCAGCAAAAACTCATCGTCGAACAAGGCCTGGCTTTCCAGAAAATCCTCGTAAATCGGCAGAGCCAGCAAGGCGCAATCCATTTGCCCGCTGCGGAGTTGCTGTAACAGTTGTTCGGTTTTTTCCTCCACCAAAATCAGCCGGATGCGCGGTAAATCCCTCTTGATTAAGGGTACCAGTGGCGGAAACAAATAGGTAGCCAGGGTGGGAAAGGCACCGAAACGCAGGTTGCCGGCCAGCGGGTCCTGGGCGGTAGCGGCCAGTTCCTTGATATTGTCCTGTTCCTTCAAGATACGCCTTGCCGACGCCACGACCTGCTCTCCCAGCTCGGTAGGCAGCACTTTTTTATTGGTGCGCTCGAAAATCTGGATACCCAATTCGTCTTCCAACTTTTTTATCTGGGTACTCAAGGTCGGCTGGCTGATGCAGCAACGGTCGGCCGCCTGCACAAAGCTGCGCAGGTCGGCAACGGCGATTAAATAATGTAAATCCCGCAGATTCATAGCCACCCCGCAAATAGCCAATAACTATCGTTTAAATGATAACAATCGATTATAAGTCTATCATCCGGCAGAAACGAGCTTCGGCCACCAAAGCCGCGATCTATAATAAAGTTCTCGCAGTGCGAAGTTGCCCGTGCAAGCGGCATATACCGGCTGTAGTGGCTAGTCACATTTCCACAACAGCTCTGACTTTCCCACAAAATCTGTGGATAACTCTGTTGGCAACCCGTTAAAAGCCGCGCTAAGTTGTTGCTGTGCTTAGAGTGGTGTTAAATTGTCTAAAATTTATACAATATCCATTTCTTTACACAAACCGGCACTTCGACCGGCCCAGCAAAGGATCACAGATGATAGATTGGAACCACACCTATGCGGCAATTTGGCGCCAGCGCCAGGCGTTTCTGCGTCCTGTTCGGCAAATCGATCCGATCCGGCTGGATCAACTGCTGGGCATAGAGCCGCAAAAGCAGCAAATGATAGACAACACCCTGCGCTTTCTGGCCGGACTGCCGGCGAATAATGCCTTGTTATGGGGCGCACGCGGTACCGGCAAGTCCTCGCTGGTGAAAGCCTTGTTGAACGAATATTTGCACGAAGGCTTAAGAGTCATAGAAGTTGATAAACAAGACTTGTTGTATCTGCCGGAAATCGTCGACGACATCCGCGAACACAATCAGCGTTTCATTATTTATTGCGACGACCTGTCTTTCGAGAACGGCGATGCCCTATACAAGCCGCTGAAGAGCGTGTTGGAAGGCTCTATTGAATTACCACCGGAGAATGTGTTGTTTTACGCCACGTCCAATCGCCGCCACCTACTGCCGGAACATATGCGCGACAATCTGGATACCCTGCTGGTTGACAACGAGGTGCATTATTCCGACACCATAGAGGAAAAAATCTCGCTGTCCGACCGCTTCGGTTTGCGGCTGGCGTTTTACCCACAACATACCCAGACTTACTTGGACATTGTCGACAGTTATTTCGTCGATTATCCCGGCAACCGAGAGGCTTTGCACAAGGCCGCGTTGGACTTTGCCCATCAGAACGCCGCCAAAAACGGTCGAACCGCGAAGCAATTTTTCAATGCCTTTAGTAATGACGAGCGTACCGAACAGCTGTAGCTCGACTCTAAAACGGCTACCGGTTATAAAAACTCTTCTGCTTAGACAGAATCTTCAGTTAACGCGAAGGAGGGAGCGGTGGAATACCTCTGACTATTGCAAATCCTCGTCGTCGAGAATAATGGAACCATCCTGCGCCCAATTGACTTGCGTGATACCCGGCTCCTCGGCCTCCAGCGCCTTAATAATGGCTTCTTTTTCATTCAGGAGTATCTGCTGTGCGCGCACCTGATCGGCCAGGGCCCGGTTTTCCAACAACATGCGCTTGTGCGCCAGACCATTCTCGACGACGTTGACGATTTCCAGATTACTCCAGGGCTTGTTGATAAAGCGAAACACTTCCGCTTCATTGATGGCGTGCTGCGCGCCTTCCAGATCGGCAAAACCGGTCAAGACAATGCGCACAGCATCCGGCTGCATGCGCTTGAATAAAATCAAAAAGTCGATACCGTTAATCCCCGGCATCCGGTAATCGGAAATCACCAGATCGAAGCGATGTTGCTCGGCTAACAATAAGGCTTCCTCGCCGCTGATTGCGGTAACAGGCTCATATTGTTTCAGCAAACGCGTCAGCGCTTTCAACACGTTCGGCTCGTCGTCGACGATCAGTATTCTAATGTCTGCCTGGTTCATGGTTTTGCAATAATAGTGGTCTATTAATGACATAGTCTGGCATGTAAAGCCCCTTCTGCAAGTTCGGTTTTAAAAATCCGCCATACGCACCAGACTATTCGGTGGCCCCCAATTCCGGCGGCCGAATCGGCAGCCAGACTCGAAACCGGCTACCCTGCCCAAGCTGGCTGGTCACTTCGATTCTACCGCCATGCTTACGCACAATATTTTGCGAAACCGACAGCCCCAAGCCGGTGCCCTTGCCGACCGGCTTGGTGGTAAAGAACGGCTCAAACAAACGCGGCAAGTTCTCAGGAGCAATACCTTTGCCGCTATCGCTGATTTCCACCCACACATTCTGGTCGGCGCGACCGGTACTAATCTGAATGTCGCCTTTGGTTTCGATAGCTTGCGCGGCATTGATCAGCAAGTTCATAAACACCTGATTCAATTGCGAAGACAAACAATAAATCTGCGGAATCTCGCCGTACTGTTTATGTACCGTGCAATGGTATTTCAGCTCGTTGGCGATAATATTCAGCGTGGAATCCAGACCCTTATGCAAATCGCCCAACTCCCATTCGTTTTTGTCGGCGTGCGCAAAATCCTTCAAATCCTGAATAATGTCGCGCACCCGCGTCAAGCCTTCCATCGATTCGGCGATCAATTCCGGAATATCATTACGTAAATAATCAAGCTGCTTGGTTTGTTTCAGCTCACGCAAGTTTTGCCGCGTCTCCTCCGATAAGGGTTTCTCGTCCAAGGCCGCGTTGCTGGCATCCAACACGCAAAAAACATCGCGCAAATAACTATCCAGCGTATTCAAATTGGAATTGACAAAACCGATGGGATTATTGATTTCATGAGCGATGCCGGCCGCCAACTGCCCTATCGCCGCCAATTTTTCCGATTGCAATAATTGCAAATGCACAGACTCATTCTCCTGATGTCGGCGTTGCACTTCGGTTTCCAGATAGGCATTTTGGTCTTTCAGCCAATCGCGGGCATTCTTCAGCTCCAGCTGGGTTTTGATTCTGGCCAATAGAATCGACAAATGGCACGGCTTGTAAAGGTAATCCACCGCCCCGAGTGACAAACCCCGCTCTTCCTCCAGATCGGAGGTCAAGGCGGTAACGAATATCACCGGAATGTCGCCGGTTTTGGGATCGGCTTTTAACTGGCCGATGACTTGATAGCCATCCATATCGGGCATCATCACATCCAGCAGAATCAAATCCGGCTTCGGGGTACCGCCCGCCAATTGCAAGGCTCTCTGCCCGCTGGTGGCCACCAAAACCTGATAATACGGGGCGAGAAACTGCCCGAAAACCGACAGGTTGATGGACTCGTCATCGACTAACAGAATGGTGGCTTGGCGCTCTGTCGAGAGTTTATCGGATTCCATCTAAATTCCGTTCGATTTTAAAACCATGATCTGGATTGACTGCAAGCGTCTCAGGCAAGCGAGTTCGGGTCACGACCCAGCTTTTTGGAGCGCCAGCAAAGTGTACCCGATTGTCGATGACATTCCAGTAAGAACAGCGTGCCATTAGCCCAAAGCGCCTTTTCGGCAAAGCTTAGCCGCATATAGGGGAGTTTATGCCGTAAAAGCCGATCTGAGAAAGACAAATCGCTTACACAGCAGGATTGAGTCAGCGAAACTAGCGATACGCACTAAAATGATAAGGGAAAAGAACTCGCTATTTTGCCAATAAAACGAGCAGCACCCGGATCATGCCAGACCTTATCAAACGCGCAATCGCTATAACTCATACTGGTTTCCATCGACTATGACCACCATCACTCCCAATGCCGGACAAACAGCGTCCCAGGCTAGCGATATGCTGGCGACGGTCAGCAGCGACGAACAGACGCTCCGGGTACTGCTTAAACCTCACCTTTCGGTACGCCAAGCACTCGATACCACCGATTTACGCGTGCGTGCAGCCTGCGGCGGCTTGGGCACCTGCGGCGCCTGTCTGATTCAAACCGTCAGCGGCGAGTTTAACCCGCCGACCCTGGCGGAACGGCAAAAGCTGCTACCGGAAGATCTGGCTGCCGGCATGCGTCTGGCCTGCCAGTTGCGACCACATAGCCACTGCACGCTTTACCTGGAACACCCCGCACCGCATTCCGCATGGAAAAGTCTGGACCCGACCCAGCTTTATCACGCCAGCGGCAATCCAGCCATTTCCGAGCATTTCTATGGCGTGGCGGTAGACCTAGGCACCACGCACATTCGCCTGTCCGTGTGGAACCGACAATCCGGGCGCCGGATCGGCACGCGCTACAGCATCAATCCGCAAGTCGCGCATGGTGCGGACGTTCTGACCCGGCTGAATGCCGAGCGCCTGGACGTTCAAGATTGCCGCCGGATAGGCCAGCAAGCTCGCGAGGCTATCATGGATGGCATACGCGATATTCTCAGCCGCGATATGGGCGAAATAACACCGGTACTGGCAGCGCTGGGCAAAGTGTTGATCGTCGGCAATACCGCGATGTTGACGCTGATTTGCGGCAATAGCGGCGACAGCCTCTACCAACCTGAGAACTGGCAAAGCCCCATCGTCTGCCTACCGACCGATGCCGATGCCTGGCGCCAGATATGGCGTACACCGCATGCCGACATCGACATTGCCCAACCGCTGGCCGGCTTTATCGGTTCGGATTTGCTGGCCGACCTGCTCGCCACCGGCATTACCGAACAATCGCAACCGATGTTGTTAGCCGACTTCGGCACCAACACCGAAATCGCGGTGTGGGACGGCACAAACCTGTGGGCCAGTTCCGTGCCGGGCGGCCCGGCTTTCGAAGGCGTGGGCATGCGCAACGGTTTAACCGCTGAAGCCGGTGCGATTTGCAAAGTGTCGGCAAGCGGCTTACAGACGATAGGAGATGCCCAGGCGCGCGGCTATTGTGCCAGCGGTTTCATCGACGCGATTGCGTTGCTGCTGGACAAAAAGCACCTGAAACCATCCGGACGCTTCGCCGAACCGCCAACCGAACAGGGCTTTTTATTGCAAGCCGACGTGCCAAAAAGTGCCATTTTTGCGAGCGACATCGATATTTTCCAGCGCGCCAAGGCATCGACAGCCGCAGCCATGGCACAATTGCTGGCCTTAGCAGGTTTAAAAGTAAACGAGTTAGACAGGTTATGGATTTGCGGAAGTTTTGGTCAACATTTGGACCTAAACAGTGCATTCCGGGTCGGTTTACTGCCGACGCTGCCCAGCGAGCGGATCAGCCTGCTGGCCAACGCCAGTCTGGCCGGCTGCGAACAGCTGCTGTTGAATCCAGCCGGGCCAAATCTATTGAATGAAATTGTCCAACGGGCGCGCACGATCAATCTGGGCGGGGTTTTTGAGTATGAAAACCGCTTTATCGACAACTTACGCTTGCAGCCCATGCCCATCGAGGAATTCCAGTAATGCTCGACGCTTATATTCAATCCTACAACCAGGCGGTATTCGAAACCGATAAGCCGGCGGCCCTAGATGTCGTCAATCAGGCCTTGAGCGACGGATTCAGCCCCGAAGATATCGTCTTCAAATTAGTCATCCCGGCCGTTGAATTGATGATGACTTTGATCGAAAAGGATCCGGACGCCAATCTGGCTCAGCATTTCATGACCGCGCAAATAGCCGCCGACGTCACCGAAAAAATGCTGGAAAAATTCAGTAAACCACCGGAAATGATAGGCAGGGTTGTTATCGGCGCCGCATACGGCGACCTGCATTCCTTGGGCAAACGGATTGTCAGCGGCTGTTTGAAATCGCTGATGGTGGATGTGGTCGATCTGGGTACCAACGTCAGCGCCGAAAAATTCGTCGATACCGCGATGACCGAGAACGCTCAGGTCATCGCGGTATCCGCCATGATGGTCCACACCGCCACCAGCGAAAAAGGCAGTTTGGGGGTGCGCGCACTATTACAAGAGCGCGGCTTGGAACAACAAATCAAACTGGCGGTAGGCGGCGCTCCCTACCGTTTCGATCCGGAGTTGTATATCAAGGTCGGCGCGGATGCCTGGGCGCCGGATGGCGTCACCGCCGCCAAAGTCATCGTCGATTTGATTCGCGAGGTCAAGCCATGACCCCCCTGGAAATTCTGACCGCAGCGATGACCGGCAGCCCCGCACCGCGCATCCCGGTTTTTTGCAATCTGCCCGATCACGGCGCCCGGGAATTAGCTATGCCTGCCAAGCAATACTTCAGCAAGGGCGAATATGTCGCCGACGCCCAACTGCGCATGCTGCGGCGCTACGGCTACGACAACATCTGGAGCCTGCACTATGTCGGTAAGGAAGCGGAATTGCTGGGTTGCCGGGAAATCCTGTTTGCCGACGACGGCGTACCGAATGTCGCCGACTTCGTCATCAAAAACCTGGACGACATCGCCAAACTCGAAATTCCCGCTGACATTACCCAACATCCAGCCTGGCAACCCGTCGCCAACTGCCTAAAGATTTTGCGAAGCGAAGTCGGCGCCACCCATCCTATTTGCGCGTACGCCACCGCCTCGACCACTCTGCCGGCCATATTGATGGGCATGGATAAATGGATGGAGCTATTTTTGCTCGGGCCATTCGATGTCCGCGACGAACTGCTGCGCAAATGCTCGGATTTCTGTCAACAGGAAATCGCCGCGTTGCGGACCTGGGGCGCCAATGTATTAATTTACTCCACACCATTCGGCTCGCCGTATTTCGTCAGCCGTAAACAAATCGAGCAAATCGTGATGCCCTGGATGCGGCGGGACTTACTGCCCGGCGGTAGCGAAGGCCTCGTTTATTACTGTGGCATGGCGCCCTTTAACGATGTGATCGATTTGGTTTTCGATGAACTTGACATCAAAACCCACCACATCAGCCCGCTCGCCGACATTGCCGAAGCCAAACGCCTGATCAATACCCGCGGCCTGACCTGCGGGGTAATCGACGATATCAAAATGATTCATTGGAGTCCGGAGCAAACCCGCGCCGAAGTACAGCGTATTGTCGAAATAGGCAAAACCGACGGCCATTTTCTGTTTGGCAACGGCATAATGCCTCTGGCGGTACCGGAGGCCAATATTCAGGCCATGGTCGCTGCCGCATTCGAATATGGGAGACTGCAATGAAAACGTTCACGATACAGCCGGAAAATCAAACCCCGCTGACCATGATAGGCTGCGGCATTTTGCGTAAGGAAGTGGACGGATTAATCGCGAAAAATCACTGGAACGTGCACACCCATTATCTGGATTCGGCCTTGCACAATTACCTGAATCGTTTATCGACGGAATTGAATCAGGCATTGGAAGAACGTGAGAAACTCGGCGAGAAAACCGTAGTGTTTTACGGCGGCTGCCACCCGTTGATGGAAAAATATCTGGAAGGCCACCACACCTGCCGCACCCACGGCCAAAACTGTATCGTGATGTTGCTCGGCTACGAATTATTCATGCAGGAACTGGAAAAAGGCGCCTATTTTTTACTGGAAGACTGGGCGTTGACCTGGGAACCGATGATTACTGCCTGCTTCGGCGCGAACATGACGGTAATCAGGGAGATATTTCATAGCAGCCACAAATACATCCTGGCTCTGCGCACCCCGTGTAACGGCGATTTCAGTGCCGCAGCCGAAACCGCCGCGCGCTTCGTGGATCTGCCGCTGGAATGGATGGATGTCGGCCTGGAGCATCTGGAAACCGTTTTGGCTGATGCTATTCAACGCCGGCTTGCCGCGGAACAATGACCCAAACGCCTTCCCATCAAGAGCTCGAGGAGCGGGTCAAGCACTTGGAAACCCGCGTCCGCAAGCTTTCGGAAGAAAAAGCCAATCTGTATCTGGTTCTGCACCTGGTGGAATTGCTAAACCCCATCGCCGGCGTCGAAGGACTGTTGGAGAGCTTAATGACCGCCTTGTGCGGCAGTTTGGGCGGCAGCAATGTCGAAATTTATTATCTGGACGAGGGCGAGATTCATTACGCCAATTTGGCAGGCGAACGCCAAGTGATCGACCATATCGAAGACCCATTGATCGGTGAAGTTTTTCAGCATCGCCGCTTCGTCGAACAAGCTACGGATTCGCAGCACACACTCCTGCGCGGCATCACGCCGGCCGTGGCCTGCACCTGGGTCATGCCCTTGCAGGTAGGCAAAGAATTGATTGGCGCCATCAAAATGACCGACATGCTGGGTTCGGCGCAAATGCGCGATTATCTATCGCCGTTTTTCTCGCACATGGCGCTGATTTTGAGCAACGAAATCAAGACCCGCATCGCCGAAAGCGCGAATCAGGCCAAAAGTAATTTCCTGGCCACTATGTCGCACGAAATCCGCACCCCGTTGAACGGTATCTTGGGGATGGCGCAGTTGTTGAGTCTACCGGACTGCGACCCAAGCAAGCATCAAGAATGCGCCCACACCATCCTCGCATCCGGACAAACTCTTTTAACCCTGTTAAACGATGTGTTGGATTTGTCCAAAATCGAGGCGAATCGGCTGGAGCTGATTTACTCCGCTACGCAGCCTCGGCAAATCATCACCGAAGTACAATCGCTGTTCGGGGAAAGCGCGCATCAGAAAAACCTGCGGATCGAAACCGTCTGGCTCGGACCCAGTGAACAATGCTACCAGCTGGATCAAATCAGAGTCCGGCAAATGCTGTCAAACCTGGTCAGTAATGCCATCAAATTTACCAATCAAGGGGTTATCCAAATCCAGGTTACGGAGTTGCGCCGGCAAGGATCGCAAGCGCAACTGGAATTTTCAGTTACCGATCACGGCATCGGCATTGCCACAGAACAGCAAAGCCTGCTATTTAAACCCTTTACCCAAATCGACGCCAGTTCGACGCGGCGTTACGCCGGCACCGGCCTGGGCTTATCCATCGTGCAACGTTTTGCCGGACTGATGCAGGGCGAAGCCGGTGTGGAAAGTAGTCCCGGCATGGGCGCCCGGTTCTGGTTCAAAATTCGCTGCGACCTCGTTGATTGTCATCTTCATAATCACAATTCCGAACAAGAGCGCTTACCTGTCCCGTGCGCGGAACTGTATTCCGCGGCAGCCAATGCCGGACTCCATCGAGATACGCCTGTCTATGCGGAGCAAACCGTCTGTGCTGTGGCCGACCCGGCAATCAGTGCGGAAGACATCGCCGTGCTTCACCGTAATCAAGAGATACGACCGCTAATGGACGAACTCGATAACTTACTTGCCAAAAACATGTTCCATGCCATTAATCACGTCAAGGCACTGCAGAACTTACTGCGTGCTAGTGCGGTAGAACTGCGTTTTTCCGAAATAGCTCAATCGGTTAACGAAATGAAATTCGACCAGGCACGCCAGCAATTAAGGCAGCTTTATTTAGTCTTGGGTTGGGACGGAGCACAAACCGAGTGAACAGCAAACAGTTGAAAATTCTCGCCATAGACGATACGCCCGCCAATCTGGCCTTGTTAGGTCTGGCATTGCAAGACGATTATCAAATTCAAATCGCCACCTCGGGCAGTAAGGGTCTGCAACTGGCGCTGGATGAGCCGCCCGATCTGATTTTGCTCGACATCATGATGCCGGATATGGACGGCTATGAAACCTGCCGCCAGTTCAAGGCCAGTCCACTGTTAAAAGACATTCCGATTGTGTTCGTTACCGCTTTAAACGAAATTCAAGCCGAAGCCTTGGGCTTTTCCTTGGGCGCCGCGGACTATCTGACCAAACCCATCAGTATCGAAATTGCCCGCTTGCGCATTCGCAACCTGCTGGAACGCGAACAATTTCGTCAAGAACTGCAACGCCGCGAGGCCGAGCAACGTCTGGCGGCCAGCGTATTCGCCCACACTCATGACAGTGTAGTAATTACCGACAGCGAGAATCGCATCATCGATGTCAATGCGGCCTTCAGCCGAATTACCGGTTATTCGCGCGAGGACGTTTTGGGTAAAAATCCCAGCATGCTCAAATCCGGCCGGCAATCCGCGGAATTTTACAAAGCCATGTGGCAATCTCTGAACGCACACGATCATTGGAGCGGGGAACTGTGGAACCGCAATAAAAAAGGCGAGGTCTTTGCGGCGCTGACGTCGATTTCGGTGGTGCGGGACGACGACGGCCAAATTCATCATTACATCGGCTTATCGGCGGACATCACCCCGCTGAAGAACCATGAATACGATCTGGAACGCATCGCTCATTTCGATCCGCTGACCGGAATTCCCAATCGGGTGCTGCTGGCCGACCGTCTGGCGCAAGCACTGGCCCACACGCACCGTGCCGGCAACCATATGGCGGTATGTTATCTGGATCTGGACGGTTTTAAACCGGTCAACGATCAGTTCGGCCACGAAGTGGGCGATCAATTGCTGATTGAAACGTCCCTGCGCATCCGCGACTGCCTGCGCGCCGGCGATACCGTGGCCCGCATCGGCGGCGACGAGTTTGTGCTGCTATTGCTGGACTTTAGCGACAGCCGCGAATGCGAAGCCGTATTGGAGCGCATGCTTTGCAAAGTCGCGGAACCCCTGTCGATTGCGGACAACTTGGTCTGCGTCTCCGCCAGCGTGGGTCTTACCCTGTACCCCGACGATCTGGCGAGCGCGGACACCTTGTTGCGGCATGCCGACCAGGCCATGTATGTCGCCAAACAACGCGGCAAAAATCGCTACCACCTGTTCGATCAGGAACTGGATAGGATCGCGCTGATCCGCGGCGAAACCTTAACGCAAATCGAAGCCGCGCTGCTGAATAACCAGTTCGTGCTGTATTTTCAACCCAAGGTCAATATGCGCCTGGGTAAAGTACTGGGCGCGGAAGCATTGATTCGCTGGCAGCATCCCGAGCGCGGCTTATTGTCGCCTGCCGCGTTTTTACCCGACATAGAAGGCACCGAGCTGGTCATAGCGCTGGGCAACTGGGTATTGGCCCGCGCCCTGGACCACTTACAAAAGTGGCAAGACATGGGCTTGAACATTGTCATCAGTATCAATATTGCCCCGCGCCACTTACTGCACCACGACTTCGTCGACACCTTGAAAGCCGGCTTTGCCGCCCATCCGCAATTGCGCCCCCATTGTCTCGAACTGGAGATACTGGAAACAGCGGCGCTGGAGGATATTGGCCGGGTCACCGCCGTGATGAAGGAATGCCAAAAACTGGGCGTCGGCTTTGCATTGGACGATTTCGGCACCGGTTATTCGTCACTAACCTACCTGAAAGCCTTACCGGCCGACACCTTAAAGATCGATCAATCGTTTATTCGCGACATCCTCGGCGACCCGGAAGATTTGGCTATCGTCGCCGGCATCATCAATCTCACCGCCGCCTTTCATAGGCAAGTGATAGCCGAAGGCGTCGAAACCGAAGAACACGGCTTGCTATTGTTGAAATTGGGCTGCGACAACGCCCAAGGCTATGGCATCGCCCGCCCCATGCCGGCCGGGGACTTACCGCGATGGATAACGAATTGGCTACCGAACCAGGAATGGCTGAAAAATTAGTTGTTGGCTCTACTATTCCTTTTTTTCCAAAGCGAAAGAGCCTGGATGAGGGAATGAAATCAACTATTAACCCAGCCCTTAATTATCGTCGCCTCCGCGTAGGCAGGAGACCCTTGAAAATCCTGGATTCCCGCTTTCGCGGGAATGACGGCTACAGAAAATTTAAGGGTCCGGCTTAACAATACCAGATCCAAACCTCGCGCCCACCGCTTGAGCTAGGCGGTTTTTGGCTCTGACTTATTGCGGTTTATGGATCTCCAGATTCTCGATGAAATATTTAAACAATCGGCAGTCGTCGTCACTGGGCGGACCAAATGATTGCAAATGTTGCGTCATGGATTGCGCGGAATTTGGATACGCACTCAAATAAGCACCACTGGTCTCGGCTAGTTTTAAATCGTTAGCGGCTTTCTCAAAGCCCTCTTCACCCAAATAAAAATGCAAAGCCGCCAACGCCACCAACTGCGCTTCACCGTGCGCGCCAGTCGTTTTCGGCCAGCGACTGGCAAAGCAGCGCAGTCGGTTTAAAAAAGCTTTGACGGTACGCGGCGAATTGATCTCCGGCGGCTGTGACTGGGTTTGGTGAATCAGCGGGTACCAGATCCGCAAGGCGGCGGCAAACTCCGGCGTATCCTGAGTTTGCCTTGGTCCGAACCAGTCCCGGCCAAAGGCTTTGTAAGCCATTTCCAGATAATCCACCAGCCGGTTTCGCGCCTTCTCGTTGACGCTTACCCAAACCAATCCACCAGCCAACAGCATAATCAGCAGCAACAAGCCATAGCCGATGCGCTGCGGCCAGGGCGTCAATTGTTCAGGTTTGAAATCGGCGCGAAACGAGGTAATACCGGACTCGGCTTTACGTTGGTCTGGCTGATCGGCGACCGGCTCAACGTTGGTTTCCGCCGGCTTAGTAACCACTTCAGTCGCCGGCTGCGCTGCCAAAATCAGGGGTTTGGGAGTGGTAGGTATAGGCTGACTGGCATGGTAAGCCGCCCAAGCCATCGCGGCCAACAGAACAAAACCCTGTAGTGTCAAAACCAGCCCGTTACCTAGGGTTTGCAAGCGTTGCTCGCGTTGGCCGCGACTATCCTCTTCGCCGCCGCTGCCAGTTAATAAGTTCAGCATCGCCTCGCTGCCGGCGGAAGGCACCGGCACTTCAATGTTGATCAATTTTTGCAGATAAAAGCGTGCCAGGCTGCGTGGTTTTCGGGTTGGCGCAGTTTCTGCCGGCACTCCGCCCGCCGCCGGACCATTGTCATCAAATTCGTGCAAGGCTTCGGCGAGTTCCTTGAAATGCAATTTGACGTTTGCCAGTACATATTTAGGGGCGATGCCCATCACGATGAACAACTCGCCGCTGCTGACCAAGAAATTACAGGTTTCCAGCACCCGCAACGCATGCTCGCGGCTGCACCGGTCCAGATCGTCTATAAACAACACCAACCGGCGCCGACCCAACAACTTGGTCAAACGCTCGAAGCGCCGTTCCCAGATTTGCCGGGTACCCACCGGCTCGGCAGCTTCTATAACGCCGGTTTTGCTGATCGCGGTTTTCAATAAATCGGTGCTGGCTAAACCGAACAGCGACGCGCCCTTGACCACGACCACCCCCGCTACGGTTGTCAGCACCGTCAACAAGGCTGTCAACCAGGCCGGCAAAGCAAATGGCGCTTTGCCTGGGCTATGTTCCAGTTGCTTAACGATGGCTTGTTTACGCTCTTGCGTTAATTCATGCTCGAGTACTTTTCCCGCTTGTGCCAATAACTCGTCGTCGCTGGCGAAGGCGCTTAAGGTATCTTTGCAGTTTGCCGAATCTTTCGCTGTGCCGGAGATATCCGCGTTTACCAAACATTGCAGTTTCTCGCAATCGGCGGGGCTAAACAGCTGGTCCGCGGCGGACTTCGCTGGATTGGTACCGCTATCCGCTTGAGCACATAAGCGGGCATGGCCTTGTGCAGTCAACACCGCAGGTTGCTCCAAGCCGGCCAAGTGGGAAGCGAAGTGCCACACCTGATTTTCTTCCGCCTCTTCATGAAAATAGGAAAATGCCGCCAACCAACAAAAACCCGTCAAGAGTGCAGCCGCCAGCAGCTGTAGCCAAAATCGCCGATGCGTCAACAAACGCAATTTAAACCACAGGCCCGGCAACAGCCAGGGCCATAGCGGCGGCGTAGCCTGCTGACGCACGCATTCCAGGATTGAGCCCAGTACCTGTTGCTCTTCCTGATGATGCCAAGCGTTATACCAGACCGGTCGCAAACCTTCGCGGCGTAACTCGGCTTGCAAATAATTCATCACCGAGCTTTTGCCGCTGCCCCAATCGCCGGTAATGGCCAGGGTCAATGGTGGCTGAGTGTTTTCGTTACGCAGAAACGCGGACAAATCCCGAGCCAACTGCAGACTACCCAGATAATCCTTGCTGCCAGGCGTGGTTGGCTTGTCGGAAACGGCGGTGGGGTTGATTCCTAAATTGGGATCGCTGGCTTCCGGTTCCCTTAATTCGGCCAACTGCAAGCGCAAGCCACGGCTGAACAACAGTATGATCGGCAACCAGCTAAGGTAATACCAGGGCGCCGGATAGCGTTGATAGGGCAACACCGGGTCCTGCCAATGTTCGCCGCCGTCGCTGGTGGCGAGTAGGGTGCCGGCTGCGCCGACGGTCCAGGCATGCCGGCCTCCGCTGTCGGCATATATGTCTATCAAGTTAGCCGAAGTATCACTGTTTTGCGGCTGCCATGTGCCACCGCTATTTGTAGTAGACACTACAGTGCCGCCGACACCAACTGCCCAACCACGACTGCCGTCGCCGGCAAAAGCTGATCCTCTGAGATTCTGTTGGGTAGTACTCACTTGAGCATGCCAATTTTTTCCGCCATCGGATGTGGAAAAAATCGTCCCCTTAGAGCCGACAGCCCAACCGTTTATACCGTCGGCCTGAAACTGAAGATCGAGAATGCCTGCCTTTGAACCAATCATCTGAGATTGCCAGGTCAAACCACCATCCTCGGTAAAGTCCGACTTACCGCTGACGTCGGCCAGCCAACCTCGCTGACCATCCTCTGAAAAATGCATGGCAAAAAGTGTTCCCCATATATTAGGGTCAAGTTGCCAGTTTTTGCCTCCATCACGGGTTACCAGAAATCCCCCGTCGCCCGCTGCCCAACCGTGCAAACCGTCATTGAGAAACTGAACTCTGAATAAGAACATTTTGGTGTCGTTGTTTTGAGCTCGCCAATTTTTCCCAGCATCGGTGGTAGCAAAAATAACCCCATTGCTACCGGTCAACCAGCCATGTTGGCCGTCAGCTAAAATGTGCAAGCCAAATAGGTGTTGATTGGTTTGAATTTCCTGCATTCGCCAATTTCGACCAGCATCGGTACTAGATAAAACCGCGCCATCAGCGCCAATTACCCAGCCAAGTTGACGATTAGTCATAAATTGCACACTGCTAAACACCTTCTGGCTTGCAGCCTGCCAACTATTCCCACCGTCAGTGCTGGCAACTATAGTTCCGTCGGCACCGACGGCCCAACCGCGCAAACCATCAAGAAGAAATTTAACGCTACGTAACTCACCTGAAGTTCCGCTGTTTAGTAATCGCCAGCTGCCACCGCCGTCAGTGGTCGCAGCGAGGGTACCATTCGTGCCAGCCACCCAACCCCGTAAGCCGTCTTTTAGAAAGCGGACGCTACGTAAAAATTGCGATACTTGATTGGGTTGCGACTGCCAGTTGTTGCCTCCATCCGAGGTGGCAACGATGCGCCCACCCGTCCCCACGGCCCAACCGCGCCGATTATCGATAAAATCTACCGATTGAAAAATTTGATTGGCATTTTTAGCTTGAGCTTGCCAAGTTTGACCGCCATCTGCGGTGGCAAGTATGGCCCCAAGATCACCGACGGTCCAACCATGCAGTTCATCGGAAAACGTCACACTATTCAGCTGCGACCCGGCAACACTCGCCTGATTTTTCCAACTTTTACCACCGTCTGCGGTAGCCAGAATGAGGCCCGCCTGGCCTACTGTCCAGCCATGCGCGGGATCGACAAAATGTAAGCTGTTCAATATTTCCTTGGTGCCACTGGTTTGGAGCTGCCAACTTTTGGCACCATCTGCAGTGACCAGAATCACACCATCTTCGCCGACCGCCCAACCATGAGAGGTGTCGACGAAATACACGGAATATAAATTGGCGCGCTTCGGATCCCGTCCACTCGGCTTTTGCTTCTGAACGGGTGGCAGCGAAACGGGTTCGCCCGCCTTACCGACTGTACTTGCTTGAGGTGAGTTTTCTGGAGTGGGTTTCGCTGGCTCATTATTGGTCTTTGCCGCAGGTAGTTCTTGCTCTTGCGGCGCACTCGGGGACTTTTGGACTGGCGACTGGTTTGCGTAACCGAGCGCAGGGTTTATCACCCTGGCAGCATTTGCCTCACCGCCGTCGGCATTCCGAACGTTGAAAGGTGCATTGTCTAGGTTAGTCGGAACCGCTTGCTGCTGTTGAGGCTCGGCCTCAGGCATCCCGGCTTGCGCTGACTTAATCCAAAAACCGTCGGCCCGCGCCAAAGGTACTATTGGCGCAGGAGGCCCAATTTGCCCTTGCTGCCAACTCACGCCAGCATCCGTACTGTAGATGATCAAACCGCCATCACCCACAGCCCAAATATGCTGACCATCTTCGGAAACAGCCAGATCGTTGAGATTCCCGGCGATGGCCGGCAAGCGGCGAAAAGCGTTGCGCTCGATTGGGTATCCCCAATAATCCCAACTCAACGATGTGGGTTCAGGGCGATAGGCGTTACGGTGCGGCGCTTGCTGGAAGGCGATGACGGTAGATAGCAAGGCCAGCATTAAGGCCCAGCCTAACCAGTATCCAGGGCGGCTCAGCCAATGCAGGGAGACCGTGCTTATAGCTGCGCCTTTGGTAGCAGACGCGTGTTTTGTCGCCAGTCCGGACATGTCGTCCCCTTATCACCGTTAGATAAGGGCTTTTTAACAACAAAATCGCCGCAAGGAAAGGCCAATCGAATGGCACTATCTCACAGTGAATCGATTCCTGAGTTTGCGGGTAGATTGAATCAAGAATACGCGGGGCTATTCAGCAGGTATTCAGTGACGACTTTCCGCCTCCTAAGTACAAGGATGCTTCAGCCTTGTCAAGAATCGTCATCTCGGCGGGGATTGCCGAGATCCAGGAGCCAAGGATGGTAAGCGTCGAAAACATCCATGTACTCTGGATTCCGGCAATCCATGCCGGAATGACGTTTTGGCTGAAGCAACTTTATAATCAGGTTCCGCCTTATTGACAATTAAGGCTGGTGGTGGCCGTGGTGCATATGCTGTCCGCCGGGCACTGCATGGCGAGCGTGATCGCTGAGTTGGGCATCGAAATAGCTATGGACTGCTTCTACCAACTGTTTGTCTTCGCTCCGATACTCGATTTCGGCGCCGTTCGACAAATCCCGATAGGCAAAACTGACTTTTCCGGCAGCGGACGCCAAGGCATTTAGCCCCGGCATATCATCGCCATGAATACGGCGCGGCCCGGAAAAATCGCCATTGGCAAAACCCGCAGCCAGTTGCGCCAGATGGCTGCGCGCCAAAGCAATTTGTTCAGTATCCGCGCCATCTTTGGCGATGACTTGCTGGATGCCGCCGGATTCGGTCTTATTAAAAATATGTAAGGTTTTTTCCAGATCAAACGGCATTACGTGGCTGCCGCGCTCTTGCACTTCGTCCAGCCGCGCCGGATCGACCGGCGGGATGGCCCGGGCAGCGCTGACCGCTAGCAGTAAGGCCGTTAGCAATAGTGTTTTTTTCATCCTAGTCGTCCTGTGTAAATGAGCCACGCTCACAAAATATTCGAGTTGAATTGATGTTTTACGCTTCGTCGCTTGGCTTACGAATAAGCAGTGTGGATAAGGCGAGCAATAAAATACCGCCGGACACCAATAAAATCCCCATATCGGCCTGATGATGGGCTTGAATATCAGCAATTAACAAACGGGCCAGCGCGGTGATGGCAATGTAAATCAGACAACGCACCGGCATTAGGTTAGTTTTGAAATAGATGCCGACCATCGCACCCAATTCCAAATAGATAAACAACAGCAAAATGTCGCCAATAGTGGCGTGGCCTTGCAACATCATGCCACCGTAAGCCACCACCGCCGACCAAACGATACTGGCACCGATGACAAACAAAGCCAAATAATGAAAAACCTCGATCAGCAAATTGCCTATTTCGTCCGCCAGCCGTTTGGCTTGCTCGTTCAATTGTCTGAAACGTTGAATATCCAAAACTTTACCTCACTGAGCAGGTTGCGTATGTGAAGGCATCTGCGCAG
Organism: Methylomonas rosea; assembly: GCF_024505055.1. Classification (GTDB taxonomy): domain Bacteria; phylum Pseudomonadota; class Gammaproteobacteria; order Methylococcales; family Methylomonadaceae; genus Methylomonas; species Methylomonas rosea. The sequence goes on along the minus strand of NZ_JANIBL010000013.1, from coordinate 7,249 downwards.
TCATCTGACCTGCTTGGACGATTTTCAAACCGCGTTGCGCCATCATTACGCCCATTGCGATAACCAATATTGCGGAAACCTTGACGAGCTGCCGCATAAATACCGGCGACAACAAACTGGCGAAAAACCCAAAACCGAGCAACGGTGCCAAAGTACCGAGGCCAAACCAAAACAGGATCAACGCGCCCTGCACCGGGTCGCCGCTGCCGGCGGCCATTACATACATGGCCTGTAGCGGCCCGCAGCCCAGCAACAAACCGGTCAACAAGCCGGTACGCAAAGCGCTGCGCGGCTTGCGCATTTCGTCTGCAAGCTGGCGATTGACGGCCTTGGGCATGCGTAAGGTAAAGCGGCGCAAAAAGGCAAAGAAGTTGAGCATCTTCAGACCGTACAGCAACAGAAACACGCTAGCGACTAAAGCCAGTCCGCCACGCATCTGCGGGGTAATGGCGATGGTAGCGCCCAACAGGCCAAAGCCAGCACCGAGTAAGCTGTAGGACAAGGTCTTGCCGAATGCATAACTTAAATGCGCTAACAATTGCCGGGATTTGGATTTGCTAGGATCGGTGTACCCCACCACAAAGCCACCGCACATGCCGATACAATGAAAACCGGTGAGAAAACCGATGCCCAGCAATACCGCTTGATCCATGTTCGGCGACATTTTCTGCATCACACCGGGCATCAAACTCTTGCCCCAGAACGCCACGCCGCCGACCGCCAGCAATAACAACAGAAAAATCAACAGGCCTTTCAGCTTACCGTTAGCAGCGGGTGGCGTCAGTGCCACTCCATAACCCTTGGCGCGAATAGCTTCGTATAACGCCGCTTCGGCGGTAAGCTGGTCGTCGAATTGCACATCAACCGTCGCTCGCGCATAGCTGGCTTCTACCGTTATCACGCCCGGTAAATCAGCCAGCGCTAGGCGAATGGTGTCCTCGCAACCCGTGCAGTGCATACCCTCGACTGTTACATGCCTGTTGATTATTGTCATATCCCGCTCCCTGACAATTGGTGTCGACTGCTCATACCACCAAGAAATCGCGCATCATGCCCATATCTTCATGTTCCAGGTTATGGCAGTGGTACATAAACAAACCTTTGAAATCCTGGAAGGGCTTGATGATTTTCACCCGCTCGCCCGGCATCACCAACACGGTGTCCTTCCAGCCGCCCTCGATGAAACCATCTTTAACCGTTGCGTAATCTTCACCTGAGTTGGTGGCGATGGTCCGGCTTAAGATTTGAAAATATTGGCCGTGCAAATGAATCGGATGCGCCATAGACATCATCATGCCCATGCCACCGCCCATTCCCCCCATGCCGCCCATTTGATGACCGCCGGCATCATCGCTATCGCCGCCATGGCGCATGCCCATCATACCCATGCGTCTATGACCACCCTCGCCTTGCTTGTTATCATCATCGTGCCGCATGCCACTCATCATGCCCATGCCGCCCATTCTGTGACCGCCGGACTCTGCTTGCATGCCTGAGTTGTGCTTGACGCCGGCACTCTCTTTGCCGCCGTGCTCAGCAGCACCGTTAGCACCATGTCCACCGCCATGTGCATGAAAAATCTCCATCAATTGCACGGTATTCAGCGGGATACGCTCGCTCGGCAAGATGTCGTTATAGGCATAGGGCCGGCCATTTAAAACCATGCGCATCGGTCCTTCCGAAATAGCGATAGGCACCGGTTTACCGGGATTGACCGTGTCGCTTAAGCCGTAATGGTGAATTTGCGCCAAACTGTTGGGTAATTTCGGACTATCGCTTACTTGCCGGGTGACTTTCACCGTAAAAATCGGATAGTCGCTACCCACCGGCAAAGCACTGCCGTGCATACCCATGCCGCCGCCCATGCGCCCATGTTCACCTTGGCCACCGCCCATCATTCCCGGCAATACGCCGGAAAAAGAACGGCTGCGCAACACCAACTGAGAGCCGACTTTACGCCCGCTGAAATCCGCCCAAATATCCAAACGCTCGCCGGGGGCCAGCATCACGTAAGGTTTATTGACCGGAGCCTCCAGCAAACCGCCATCGGTGCCGATGACGGTAACGGGCGACTTGTCGTCCCAAGCCAGTTTGTATATGCGCGCCGTTGAGCCGTTGAGGACGCGGAAACGATACGCTCGACTGGCCACGTCGAGCTGAAAATCGGGGCGACCGTTCACCAAAATTCTGTCGCCGTAAAAACCCATCATGCGGTCGTGCATGGCATGCACATATTGCAGCTGATTATTGGCATCGAACTTGCGGTCCTGAATCACTATAGGCACTTCATACTCACCGCCGGGCAATTCCAGACGACGCTCCTCGTCGTCGTTAACCAAAATCGCCCCCGCCAAACCGTGATAAACCTGTTTGGCTGTGGTGTTGTGCGGGTGCGGATGGTAGATATTCATGCTGGCCCGGTTGAGCATTTCAAACTCATAGACAAACACTTGACCGCTATCTATCGTGTACAGCGGATGACCGTCCACTTCGGCCGGCACGTGTAAACCATGCCAGTGGGTGATGCTGGGCTCGTTAAGCTGATTGTGTAGATTGATTCTGATCTTTTGGCCTTTCTCGAAGCGCAGCACCGGTCCCAAGTAAGAACCGGGAATTTCGGTTAAGGTTTGTGCCGGTCCCTTCACCAACTTGGCAAAGTATTGCTGCACCCGCGTAGGCTGACCCGGCAAAATTGCTACCGAACTTGGTTTGCAAATCAAGTCCAGTTCCACGTCCGGGTGAAAATTCGCCGAAGCTTTTCGCGGCGGCATCGTCGGCATCTCGCCCATGTTTTCCATGGCCCGCAGCCACGCGGGCGTTGCAGCCCACGCCATTAATCCGGCGCCACTTTGCGCAAAAAAGCGCCGACGGGACTTATTGAATGAATAAGACATATACCCTCCTCAAACGATTTTTATAGTTATGCGCCAAACGGTTAACACCGGATGACGAAAGTAACGGTCTAACACAACCGTCAATATTAGTCTAGCCTAATTTATAGGTGCTGCCGAGGCTGCATTGGCACCGCTTCTATATGCGGTTTACGGCTATGAATACGATTGCCGATTAGACCTAGCGCCAAGACGGCGGCTAAGCCGGCCAACACCCGTCGCCAGGCAAGTTCGTCATCCTGCCACACCGCTAAGGATGCCAACAGTTGCCAACTCAAGGCGTTAAACAACACGTAAACCGCCACCACCATCACGAACCAACCAAACCCGCGCCGTAACACCGCCGCACTAATAAAATTGGATAACCAGCCGCCCAGAAAACTGCCGCATACCGCACCGGCGGTGACCAGTATCATCAACTCGATATCCAACTGAGCGTGATTGGCGTAACCGCTCAAGCCGGCGGTGGCGTTCATCACGATAACCAGCAACGAAGTACCAATCGCCGCCGGCATCGGCAAACCCACCAACAAGGTCAATGCAGGCACGATCAAAAAGCCGCCGCCGACCCCCACTAATCCAGTCAAACCGCCGACCAAAACCCCATCGAATAACAAACGCAATATCGGTGTCTGTAAAGGACACATTGGTAATGCCTGCTCAATAGTTGTCTCGCTAGGCGCTTTCTTGAAGATCATCGCCAAACCGGTCAACAAAGTAATCGTCCCAAAAAACACCATTAGCCATTCGCCGGAAAAATGCCCGGCCAAGCGACCGCCGCCAAATGCGCCAAGCATGCCGGCCAAACCAAATACCAGCGCGCTTTTCCAGCAAACATGACCGCGCCGCGCATGCGGAATTAACGCCATCAGGCTGGATACGCCCACTACCACAAAAGAGGTGACGATGGCGGTCTTGGGCGGCACATCCAGCACGTATACCAGCATCGGCACCGTCAAAATCGAGCCGCCGCCGCCCAACAAGCCCAGCAGCAGGCCGATACAGATTGCCAAGATCAGCGTCAGGATCATCGGCTAACTCCGCCTACTCGACCAGCGTCCCACAGGACTGATTGGCCGGCAGCGCCTGATCGATAAACTTGGGATACGCCAACTTCAATTCGCTCATGATCGCTATGAACTCGGCACGCGTGCGGCCTTGACCAATGCGGGGGTTTTTAGCCATTTCCTGTTTGATGGTAGACACGGTATTGCCTTGGTAATCGTGTCCGGGATAAACCAGCGTATCAGCCGGTAAAGTAAATAATTTGCCGGTGATACTGTCGTAAAGCTGGCCGGCATCACCTTGCTGGAAGTCGGTGCGGCCGCTGCCGCCTATCAGCAAGGCATCGCCGGTAAACACCCGGTCGGCCATCACATAACTGACGCAACCGCCGGTATGGCCGGGGGTATGCCGTACCTGAATATCCAGATCGCCAACTTGCAACAGCACACCGTCTGTGACCAGCAAATCCGCGCAGAGCGCACCGGCATCCCGATGCACCACACTCTTGCTGCCAAGCTTTTCGCGCAGCAAACCGGCACCGGTGATGTGATCGGCGTGCACATGCGTTTCCAGGGTGTAAATCAGTTTGAGATCCAAGCTTTGGAGTAAATCGATATAAATCGGCAGCTCCGAGGCAACCGGATCGATCAGGCAGGCGCGACGACTACGTTCACAGCCCAACAAATAACTGTAGGTGGAGGTTTCTGTTTCGAAGAGTTGTCTGAAAATCATGACCAGCCTCGTTTATCGCAAAATAAAAAGAATATAGGGTTTGTATATCAATACTCGTGCCAGCTTATCGGCAATATTAATCTCCGTACTGCTTATAAAATTCGCTTTGCATAACATGGACTAAACACATATATACCTTTGTTTTAACTAAATATTTTGTTTTTCACCGATTAGTTTGATAAGTCGATAGATACTATAGAGTGGCCTCGCAACGGCCACAAATGATGTTTCAACACCAAATACTGAAACAATACTGATACACTTGAAACATCACTGAAACAAGACGAGATTTAGCGCATGGCATCTTCCTCCCCCCTATTCAAACGCTGGCTCGGCCAAATCGGCGCCGATCAAGTCGTGGAAGTGTTAACCGACTTATTCGAAAGCGGCGCGGCCTTTATAGTGGACAGCAATAGCGACATCTTGTTGTGGAGCAAAGGCGCCGAACAATTGTTTGGTTTGAGCGCGACCGAGACCATAGGCAAGCCTTGCAAAACCGCACTGAATTGCGACCGCGGCAACGATCCCTGCAACTTGGCCGAACTCGGTATCGTCAAGTCGCAAGCAGTGCGGATACATCGCCCGGACGGTCGCACGTTGAATTGCTATCGAACCGCCCGCGCCTTCTACGACAGCAACGGCGGCTTCGCCGGGGCGATTGAATTTCTGCAACCGCAAAGCGACACAGCGCCCGAGCAAAAATCTGACGACAGCGATAGCTTTCACGGCATTCTGTCGCGCGACCCGGCGATGAAAGAGGCCATCAAAATCATCCGCAACGTCGCCGAAACCGAAGCCACCGTGTTGATCCGCGGCGAATCCGGTACCGGCAAGGAAATGGTCGCGCATGCGCTGCACCTGGAAAGCCCGCGTCACTATCAACCGTTTCTGGCCATCAACTGCGCGGCCTTAACCCCCAGCCTATTGGAAAGCGAGTTGTTCGGCCATGTGAAAGGCGCGTTCACCGGCGCGGTGCGCAACCATGCCGGCCTTTTTCAACGCGCCAACGGCGGCACGCTGTTTTTGGACGAGATAGCAGAGTTGCCATTGGAACTACAAGCCAAGCTATTAAGGGTGATACAAGAACGCAATTTCATTCCGGTGGGCGGCGATAGCGCCGTCAGCGTCGATGTGCGGATTATCGCCGCCACGCATAGATCGTTGCGCGAAGAGGTCAAGGCCGGTCGATTTCGCGAAGACTTGATGTACCGCTTGCGGGTCGTACCTATCTTTCTACCGCCATTGCGCGAGCGCCGTCAGGACGTCAGCCTGCTACTGCAACATCTGATAGACCGGCATAACACTCAAGGCCATCGTCATATCGACAGCATCGCGCCGGAAGCGATGCGCCTGCTGCTGGATTACCGCTGGCCTGGCAATGTCCGGGAATTGAATAATGTCGTCGAATACGCGTATGCGGTCGGCCGCGACAGCGAGCTGAGCATAGGCGATTTGCCTCCGGAGTTCCGCGAACCGCTTAAACCGATAGCAACGATTGACCAGCACCTTGCACCGCGTGCGAAAAGTCAAAACGAAGCGGAATTGATCCGTGAGGCTTTGGAAAATAACCCGGACAACCTGGAGCAGGCCGCGCAGTATGCGGGGATGAGTAGGGCAACTTTTTGGCGGAAGCGGCGGAAGTATGGTTTATAGGTTTGCTTAATTGGCGGGTTAATCGCTTCAACACCACGCAAATATCGTATTGACGTCCTATTGATTGCGTCTTATGGTTTAGCTCCATTCATCAATGGGACTCTATTCATGCAAACACCCACTCTAAAACAGGAAGCGCTGGAATCGATTGACCGTTTGCCTGACAACGTAGACATTGACGAAATCATGTACCAGCTCTACGTCGTCGACAAGTTACGCAAAAGCCGCGAAGCTATCGCTGAAGGCCAATTCATTCACCATGAAGAGCTCAAGCGCGAAATCGAACAATGGTGATCGTGTGGTCAAAACCCGCCCGCGAAGACCTCCACTCGATACATCAATTTATAGCCCGTGATTCCAAACAATACGCAAACCATGTAGCGCGAGACATTCTTGCTAAAGTGGATGTACTGACGACTATGCCAAAGCTGGGCCGGACAGTTTCCGAAGCGGCGAGACTTCAAACAGGAGGATCTGCAACGGGAATAAGCACTGAATGGCTAAACGCAGGCTACTGCCAAATTGCCTAATGCCGCCCCACCATTAACTCGATTTCCTCGACGATTTCTTCCTGACGCAGCCGGTTGCGTTGCCGCTGTAGTTCTTCGCCACCACGTTCCAAATGCCGCAACGCGGTTTCCATCTGCATCAGCCGCATGTGATTTTCCACTCGAATCGAACGCAACAGCAAAGCCAGCAGCGTATGAAACAGATAATGTTCGGCAACGCCTTGAGCCACTTCCGCCGGCGGCGCGAAAGTCTTCGGCGGGTTTTGCCTGGCGTTGCCGGCAACATTCGACAGAGGCCAAAGACGTTGGCTGCGCGCACCTTGTTCGTCACGAACACAAGCAATCAACCCGAATTCTACACCGCGTAGCTCGGCGACCGCCGCCAGAATGCTATCTATCGCCGCCGGCGCATCCAAACCGCCGTCGGCGCCGCGCAGCCGTTGCAGCGCGGCGCGCTCG
>NZ_JANIBL010000012.1 GCF_024505055.1 Methylomonas rosea | reverse complement strand
CCAGTGCCAGGGTTGCCGACTACCGCGCCAATGGCCGCTCCGCCCGCCGCGCCTATCAAGCCGCCAACGGCTGCGCCTTTGGCAGTGTCTTTAAGGGTGCTGGCCGACTGCGAAGCCAACTGTTCGCATTCCTGCATGTCTTGATTTAACCGGAACGCGTTGGGATCGTTATAAGTGTCCACGGTGGGAGTCCAGCCGGTGGTGGTGGCGCAGCCGGCGACTAACAGGCTGGTTGCTAAAATCGACTTAAACGGTAATTTATGCATGACAAATCTCCTTCAATGATGCTGAATGCACCGATAGTGTTCCAGAGAGTAGTCCATTTTGCACTGTTTTGGAAATTTACAAGTCAAATTGACACTGGCAAGCCTGTCACGTATGATTCGCAGCCTTTTTTATCCGTTTTTATCACCATAGGCAGTAGCACATGAAAAGAACTTATCAACCCAGCAAAATCAAACGCGCCAGAACTCATGGCTTTCGTGCAAGAATGGCTACCGTTGGTGGTCGCCGAGTGATCAATGCGCGCAGAGCTAAAGGCCGCGCATCGCTGACGGTTTAATTGTCGGCGGAAGATTTCGGCTTTCCCGATCAGTATCGGCTAGGGACGCCCGCTGAGTATAAAAAAGTATTTACCAATCCCGTAAAGTCCACAGATAAGTATTTTACGGTGTTGGCGACGAGCAATATCCTGCCGCATCCGCGGCTTGGTTTGGCCATCGCAAAAAAAACTATAAAAAAAGCAGTCGCAAGGAACCGCATAAAGAGGGCTGTCAGGGAAAGTTTTAGATTACAGCGTCAACATATCGTCAGCATTGATATTGTTGTTTTGGCAAGAGGCGACGCAGCAAATGCAGCCTCGCCGATATTGAGGAAGTCATTGGAAAGGCATTGGCATAAACTGGTAGATCGATGCGATTCCTGCTCATAACCCTGATCAAGCTTTACAAATACTTCATAAGTCCTTTGCTGGGGCCCAGATGTCGTTTTTATCCCAGCTGTTCAAGTTATGGCTTAGAGGCAATCCAGATTCATGGTGCTTTCAAAGGCTCTTACCTCACGCTTCGACGATTATTGAAATGCCACCCGTTCCACGAAGGTGGCATTGATCCCGTTCCGGAAAAATTGAGTAAATAACAATGGATAACATAAGATTTGTACTTGTCATGGCGATGTTGATGATCTCCTATATGTTGTGGGAGTCATGGCAGATTGATTACGGTCCCAAGCCGCAGGCCATCATCTCAGACAAGCCCATTGTAGCCGGCGATGCCGGTGCTGTGGCTAATGCGGATCCCGCCCAGCCAGGTGCGCAGCAAACCGCCAGTCAGGCCGCTGCCGCGCTAGTAGCCGCAGACAAAGTCATCAAAGTCAAAACCGACGTGTTTGCCTTGGAAATCGATACCGAGGGCGGCACCTTACGTAATCTCGATCTTTTGCAATATCCGCACGAGAAAGAAAATTCCGCAGTTACTGCGGCCTACGCTTTGATCGGCATGCAAGCGCCCGAGAAAGATTTATCGCCTATCCGCCTGTTTGATAGCAGCCCCGAAAAAACCTTCCTGGCGCAAACCGGTCTGGTAGCCAGTCAAAACTCAGCGGCAGCTCCCGATCATCACGCAGTGTTCACAGCTGAGCAAACCTCTTACGAACTGGCCGACGGCCAAGAGCAAATCAGCATCCCGTTAAGCTGGACTAATCAGCAGGGGTTGAAAGTCACCAAAACCTTTACGTTCAAACGCGGTAGCTATTTGGTGGAAGTCGAGCAAAAAGTCGCTAATCAAACCGCTAACCCTTGGGTCGGTAAGCAGTACGACCAACTGCTGCGGGTCGAGCACAGCGATAAAAGCAACAACAACTTCATCAGAACCTATTCCGGTGGCGTGGTTTACACCGAAAAAGACAAGTACAAAAAAGTCAAATACGAAGATATGGCGGACGACACCTTAAACGTGGTCAGCCAAGGCGGTTGGAGTGCATTTATTCAGCATTACTTTGCCGCTGCATGGATTCCGCCCGCAGATCAGGAAAACCATTTTTACACCAAAGCGTTGAACGATGCCCGTTATGTCATCGGTTCCTATTCGCCTGACGTTAGCGTTCCTGCCAATGGCGAAGCGGTGCTTAAATCCCAATTGTTTGTCGGCCCCAAAATTCAGCCGGTGATGGAAGCCATTGCCCCAGGTCTGGAATTGACTGTCGATTACAGTTGGCTGACCGTGGTCGCCAAACCCATCTACTGGTTGTTAAACCAAATCTACGGCTACGTCGAAAACTGGGGTGTGGCCATTTTGGGTGTCACCTTGTGTATCAAATTGCTGTTCTTCAAGCTGTCTAAAGCCAGCTTCCAGTCCATGGCGAAAATGCGCAAAATTCAGCCGCGTTTGAAAGAGCTGCAAGAGCGTTACCCCGACGACCGTCAGAAGTTCAACACCGAAATGATGGCGATGTACAAAAAGGAAAAAGTGAATCCGCTCGGCGGCTGTTTACCGATCATGGTGCAGATTCCGGTGTTCATTTCCTTGTACTGGGTGCTGATCGAAACCGTGGAATTGCGTCAGGCCGAGTTTGCCTTGTGGATTCACGACTTGTCCGCGCAAGACCCGTTCTATCTGCTGCCGATTCTGTACGGCATCACCATGAAGATTCAACAAAGCTTGAATCCGGCGCCTATCGATCCGCTGCAAGCACAGGTGATGAAAATGTTTCCTATCGTTTTCACCGTGTTCTTCCTGTTCTTCCCATCCGGTTTGGTGCTGTACTGGATCTGCAACAACAGCTTGTCGATCATTCAACAGTGGTACATCACTAAACACGTGCTTGCCGAAGACAATCACGCCCACTAAAACGCATGCTTGACGGCGACACCATAGCCGCCATTGCCACGCCGCCCGGTAACGGCGGCGTCGGCATCATTCGTATCTCCGGGCCGTCCGCGCCCGGAATCGCGCAAAGCCTCACCGGCAAAACGCTTCCCAAACCCCGCTACGCACAATTTGCCAATTTCCTTGATGCTGATGGTCGTGTCATCGATAGCGGTTTGCTGTTGTATTTTGCTGCGCCTGCTTCGTTTACCGGCGAACAGGTAGTGGAACTGCAGGGCCACGGCGGTAGCCTGGTGCTGGATATGTTATTGCGACGCGTGTTGGAATTGGGTGCGCGCCTGGCTAATCCCGGCGAGTTTAGTCAAAGAGCTTTTCTCAATAACAAAATCGACCTGGCCCAAGCCGAAGCGATAGCCGATCTGATCAGCAGTGGCACTGAGCAAGCCGTGCGCTCCGCCCAGCAATCCATGCAAGGGGTGTTTTCCGAACAGATTAACGAACTGATCGACGAGTTGATCGAATTGCGGGTGTTTATCGAAGCGGCCATCGATTTTGTCGACGAAGAAATCGACTTCCTCGGCGATGGCGTAGTTGCCGGACGCATCCAACGTTTGCAAGCCAAGCTCGCCGAAATCTGCAAAACCGCTCAGCAGGGCAGGCTTTTGCATGATGGCATGACCGTGGTATTGGCCGGCAAGCCCAATGCCGGTAAATCCAGTTTGTTAAATGCCTTGGCCGGCCACGATGCCGCCATCGTTACCGACATTGCCGGCACCACCCGCGACGTGCTGCGCGAACGTATTCAATTGGACGGCATGCCCTTGCATGTCATCGACACCGCCGGCTTGCACGATAGTGACAATCCGGTCGAGCAGGAAGGCATTCGCCGCGCCCGCCAGGAAATCGCCAAAGCCGACCGGATTTTATTACTGATAGACAGCACCGACCCGGACAGCGCCAGTCTGGATGCCAGTCTGCCGGCCAACATAGCGGTCACCAAAGTTTTTAATAAAATTGACTTAGTCGGCGGTAAAGCCCAAGTCTTGGAAACCCCGCAAGGCCCGGAAATCCATTTATCCATCAAACACCGGCTGGGTCTGGACTTACTGCGCCAACACCTGAAACAAAGCATGGGCTTTACCGAAAGCTCGGATAACGTGTTTGTCGCCAGAACCCGCCATATCCAGGCCTTGCAATTGGCCGCGCAAGCGGTGGATCGCGCCGCCGAGCAGTTGCAACATCAAGCCCACGAACTGGTCGCCGAAGAATTGCGCCAAGCGCAAACCAGCTTATCTGCCATCACCGGCGAATTTACGTCCGATGATCTCTTGGGAGAGATTTTTTCCAGCTTTTGTATCGGTAAATAGCCCGCTTGGCGCGGCCTGGATCAATCGATTTGTTCCAATACCACCGGCTTGGCGCTAAATACCTCGGCGACCAGTTCCAGTTGTGTGGCAAACAGCGGTAGGGTCGGAATTTTCCAGGCTTTGCCGGTGAATTTTGCCAGGATATTGTTCAACCAAGGCCGGTCCGAGCTGGCGTGGTGAATAATAAAACGGTAGGACTCGCCGTCATTGAACACGGCAAAATCTTCCAGGGTTACTTCAATGGTGTGTTCCTCGCCGTATAGCCGGGTCTGCACGTAGACTTTACGGGCGTCGAGGTCGAAGTTGAACTGGGTCAACTCCGCGATACCTTTCATGATGATGTTCGCGCCCCAAATGATCAGCGCGTTGGGGGTTAATTTGATGACGAAGCGGATCAGACTGGATTTAAAGCTCATGGCGGGCCTTTAGGTGTGCAGGGATAATGTCATGATTTTAAACATTGTTGGCGAGATTGTTTCGTAAATATTTCAACGCGTATCACGCGGCTGTCAAACCTCAAGCGAATCAGGCGCTGGCGACCGACTCGCTCAAATGCGCATACGCCGGAAACGTTTGCAAACGACTGTCGTCCAGCGGTTCGCCGATAGTAAAGTGATACAGGCTTTGCCAGCCGTTATCCTTTAAGCCCAATACACCATGCACAGCGTCGTCGAAGAAGCAGCCTATGCCGGTACCGCGTACGCCGGCGGCTTCCGCTTCCAAGTACAAAATCTGTCCCAGCAGGCCGCTTTCCCAGAATAGCCGGCGATAGCGCCAGGCTTCGGTTTCCACATTGTCGGCAAAGCGCGCCAACATGCCTAAACTAAACGCGCTGTCGCTGGCGATGGGTTGGTGACAGGACAGGGTTTTTGCGGCTTGCCTAACGTTGCCGGCCGTCAGCCGATAAAATTCGAACGGGGCCGCCACCATTTGCCATTCGTAATCGGCGGAACAAACCGGTTTTAATTCCGCCGCCGCATCTGCGGTGCGCGGCAGCAAATACAAGCCAGGCTCCAGACCGGCTACCCGATGCACGAATAGAACGATATTGACTTGCGCCGGCCAATTCCAGGCGGTAAACGGCGGTTTGGCATTGGGGAGCAGCGCGGCCAGCATGCGATGAAAGTCGGCCAAAGGTAGATCCGGCGATTTGCCATTAAAGTGCTGGGCGCTGCGGCGTTGGCGAATCAGGTTGCTGGCAGGGAGGTTGTGGCTGGGTCGCGGTAGATCCAGGCTTGGTAGCGTTACTCGTTCGGCAACGGTGGCTGGCTTGATGGCCTGGGCAGCCACTTCGTCAATAATCGGCCAGCGGTAAAAATGCCGGCCGCTCAAACGTTCGGCTTTCCCGAACCATTCGGCGTTTTGAGCAAGCTCCGGCAAATATTCAGTGGAGAACGCGCCTTCGGCAGTTTGGGTAGCATGCAGCCGGCAGAATAAATCCGGCGCTTCGTGTTCGGTGGCGACAAAATCGTCGCTGCGGTCCAGTCCCAGCCACGCGGCGATGTCGGCATCGGCCGTCTCGCCAAGCAATTCTATCGACCAACCCAGACATGCGGCGGCGTAACTCAAGGCTGCCAGTGCATGGCCTATATCATGTTGGCAATAGCGAAAGGCCCGTTCGCCGTATTTCCAGGCTTCTCGCCAGTGGATGGACGACAGGCCAATATAGATTTCCTTGGTCGCAGTATCGGCAGTAAACCGGCCGCGCCGTTCCAGATGATGATCATGACTGACGTAATGATATACGCCGGGTTGCAACAGATCCGGATCGGTGCAAAGCAAATAAGCCTCGGTCGGATGCAAATTGCCGCTGGACGGATTACAGCGCAAGGCCCAGCGGTCCGGACCGAATTGCTTCCAGGCCGACAAACCAAAAGACAATTCCAATAGCAGACCCAGATTGGCCTGGTTTAGAGGCTGCGGCTCTATCCGTTCCGGTTTGTCCAAGTCAGCAAACAAACAACTTAGCTCGGCGCCGGGTGGCGGCAGTTTCACCGTTTCGCAGCCGTTAAAGCGCCGAAACGGATTGGGTTGGTCGTCCCAATCCAGCGACTCCGGGCCTTTGGCGTAGGCATTCAATTGGTGTTTGGTGCGGTTATGATATTGGATCACGGACTCGGAAGGAGTGGGCATGGGTTGGCCTTAATTAAGCTGAGTGTATATTCATTCAAGCACACGCCATGCCTCGGCGCATGCAAACCTTTGTTTGGCCCATTCCTTACGGTTGTCGGAAGGCCCCTCGGTGGGATATTGGTGGCCCGGGCACGGCATTCCCACGCCTGAGCGTAGGAATGTTACAAAGCAAGACGCTACTTGGCCCAAGGCAATCGCCGACACTTCGGCGGGATGTGGCGCTAGGCGGCTAAACCACCGGTTGAATGCTGGGCGGAATTGGATTAATGGGTAAGCAACTCTTTTTCCGGGACGATCAAGTCCTCGGTCCAGCAACCTATCGGCCGGCCCAAATTTAGATCCTGGTCTTCGAAGCGGACTAAAAAGACCGTGAGCGCAGGATCTTCCTCGACATGTCCTTTCATCACGATGACGCCCCGGGCGCCTTCCAACGCCAGCACTTCGCCTTCTTCGCTATCAGGCATGCTGCCATCGTCAACAATTGTATGCGCGGCGTACACCACATCGCCCAAATCTAAATCTTCTACGTTCATGCTGTGCTCCTGTGAGAGTTTTGTAGTAAAGCCGACAAAAGCTCCCGGTTTGTTGTGAAACGGCGTGCCGATTAAGGTTGGCCAGCTGCCGGCGAGTGAGCAATTTCAGCGGCTTAGCCGAAATTTTCGCGTATGGCATGCTGGTTGCTTTATCTGTTTACAAAATCAATGCCAAACCCGTTCAGGAGACTTAAAGATGATTACATTAACCGAAAGCGCCATCCAAGCCGTGGGTCGTTTTATTAGCAGTTCCGACAAGCCGACCGGTGGGCTGCGCATCGAAGTTACCGATGGCGGTTGCTCTGGTCTGTCTTATGGCATGAAGTTGGAAGCAAAAGAAAATCAAGACGACACCGTCATCGATTGTGGTGCCGTCAAAGTGTTTGTAGACCCGTTGAGCCTGCCCAGTCTGGACGGCATGTCTATCGATTTTGTCGACAGTCTGGAAGGCTCCGGCTTTAAATTTACCAATCCCAACGCGGTTAAAAGCTGTGCCTGCGGATCATCGTTTACCACCGGCGAGAGCGGCGGTTCACCAAAAACCTGTTCTTAAGAATTCGAGGAAATAGCTATGTGGGATTATTCAGATAAAGTAAAAGATCATTTTTTCAACCCCAAAAACGCCGGCGCGGTAGCCGATGCCAACGCCATAGGTGAAGTGGGTTCCATCAGTTGCGGCGACGCGTTGCGTCTGACTTTGAAAGTCAACGACGACACCGAAGTGATCGAAGACGCCGGTTTTCAAACCTTTGGTTGCGGTTCCGCGATTGCCTCATCTTCGGTTTTAACCGAAATCATCAAAGGCTTGACCTTGGATGAAGCCTTGAAAGTGACCAACCAAGAGATCGCCGCCGAATTGGACGGCCTGCCGCCGGAAAAAATGCATTGCTCGGTGATGGGCCGGGAAGCCTTGCAAGCGGCTATAGCCAACTATCGCGGCGAAGAATGGAAAGACGATCACGAAGAAGGCGCGCTAGTCTGCAAATGCTTCGCTATCGATGCAGTGATGATCGAAGAGATGGTGTGGGCTAACAAACTGCGTACCGTCGAAGACGTGACTAACTACACCAAGGCTGGCGGCGGTTGCGCGGCCTGCCATGAAGACATCGAAGCGATTCTGGAAAAAGTCTTGAAAGAACGCGGCGAGGCTTTCGATCCAAATGCAAAACCCGTCGCCAAGCCAGAACCTGTGGCAGCCAAAGGACCGATGACTAACTTGCAACGCATCAAGAAAATCGAGGAAGTGATCATGTCCTTCCGTCCGCAATTGATGGCCGACGGTGGCGATGTCGAGTTGGTGGAAGTGGTCGATAAAACCGCTTATGTGAACATGACCGGCGCTTGCAACGGTTGCCAAATGTCAGCCATGACTATCGCCGGTATCCAACAACGCTTGATGGAAGTGATGGGCGAATTCATTAAAGTCGTTCCTGCCTCGCAAATGCCTAAATTGGTGACCATAGAGGAGGCAAGTCATGCCTGATATTTATCTGGATAACAACGCAACCACCAAGGTGGATAGCGCGGTAGTCGATGTGATGATCCCGTATTTTACGGAACAGTTCGGTAACCCGTCGTCTATCCATCGCTTCGCCGACGGCGTGGCGAAGGCGATCAAGAAAGCGCGTTCGCAGGTGCAAGAACTGATTGGTGCGGAGCACGATTCGGAAATTATTTTCACCTCTTGCGGTACTGAGTCTGATTCTACGGCGATTTTGTCGGCCATCAAGGCCCAGCCGAACCGCAAGGAAATTATCACTACATCAGTCGAGCATCCTGCGGTGTTGGCTTTGTGCGAAAACCTGGAGAAAGAAGGCTACACGATACACCGGATGCCGGTGGACAAATGCGGCCGCTTGAATTTGGAAGCTTACAAAAACTTGTTATCCGATGAAGTGGCTATCGTATCGGTCATGTGGGCGAACAACGAAACCGGTACCATCTTTCCGGTGGTAGAAATGGCCGAGATGGCCAATGCGGCCGGCGTGATGTTTCATACCGACGCGGTGCAAGCGGTCGGTAAAATTCCGATGATGTTGCAAGACACCAAGATCGATATGTTATCGATTTCCGGACACAAACTGCATGCCCCCAAAGGTATAGGCGTGCTGTATTTAAAGCGCGGCACTCGCTTTCGTCCGCTATTGCGCGGCGGCCACCAAGAGCGCGGGCGCCGGGCCGGTACCGAAAACACCGCCTCCATCGTTGGCTTGGGTAAAGCCTGCGAATTGGCGGCAGAGCATATGGAATATGAAAACGTGCAAGTCAAAGCCATGCGTGATCGTCTGGAGCAAGGCATTATTGCCACTGTACCGCACTGCTTTATTACCGGCGATTTGAATAACCGGCTGCCCAATACCACCGATATTGCGTTTGAATATATCGAGGGCGAAGCGATTTTAATGTTGCTGAACAAAGCGGGCATCGCGGCGTCGAGTGGCTCGGCGTGTACCTCGGGTTCTTTGGAGCCTTCGCATGTGATGCGGGCGATGGATATTCCTTATACCGCTGCACACGGCACTATCCGCTTCTCGTTCTCTCGTTACAACGATATGAGCGAGGTAGACGAAGTACTGAAAGTGATGCCAAGCATTGTCGCCACCTTGCGCAAATTGTCGCCGTATTGGGATAGCGTGAACAATTGCCCGGTTGCCGATCCGGAACAGGCTTTCCAGCCCACCTACGCTTAAAGATATTTGCAGTTAATCGTTGCTCCCGCTTTTGCGGGAGCGTCTTGTTTAAAGCCCGCCATAAATCCTGGTCACCATCCTGTAAAGCCGCTGCGGTCTAATAAGGATGATCACAAATGCGATAACCGGTGTCACCGGTACCGGCGCAATATCGACAATGAATAATCCCAACAGGCTTAAAAAGCACTTGGTTCTGCTCTGTCTGGTTTGTTCCGCTGAATAGATCGGGGATACCTCGGCAGGTTCGCTGGCGTTGGCGTACATATTCTCGATTAAGGTCCTAAACCAGCGCAACCGCATACATACCAATCAAACAACCCGGTGAAACGGGCCCGAAGCCTATGATGGCAAACAGGGAAAACACGGCAAGGCATTTTATTTGGGATGAGTTTATGGTGGGCTGACTCTGTGAAACAGTAGAAGATATACGTTATTACCGGCCATTGCCTTCCCGCCGCTCTCAAACAAAAAAGGCGGTTGTTTAACCGCCTTTTCTGGATTTGGACGAGCTATTTGATCAAACTTTCCGGGTTTTTCTGGTAAGACCCAGACCGGCTAATGCGGTGCCGAACAACCACACGGCGCCAGGTAAAGGAACGGCGGCAACGGTAAAGTTGATATTGTTAATGCCGTTGTTCCAGTCGGTTCCCAATATAATATTCAGCGAATGTGCGGTCAGGTTGGGTGAAAAAGTCTGTGCAGCGAAACGAGAAACTTCGTAGGGCCCGTAATTGACCAGAATATTGGAAAAATCATTGCCATCGACCACTCGGAAATTAGTAGCAGTCAACGTGGAATTAACGGCTCCTGTTGGATATGCAGCAACGTCGAAACTATTAAGGGTTACAGATTGATTAGGATTAACCGCAGTCAACTTGATGCTTAAAAGCAAGCCGCTGGTGTGGGCAAACGCTGCGGTATTGAGGTCTGCGTATCCATCATTCCACAACAAAACATCCGAATATGCCACCGAGCCGTCCAGGTTCAAGCTTGAATAAGATACCGTCACATCAGCTGTAGAGCCATATCCGGCAAGAATTGGATCATAATCGTCAAAGGGCTGTAAGGCATCGAAATTAATTATGGCTGCCTGAGAGTCAAATGCGGCGGCAACCAGAATTAGTGGATAAATTTTTTTGGATAACATCTTAAAACTCCTTCAATCTTTGTGTAAGTTAAGTCTATCGATTCACTGCAATCCGGCAAAAGTGGACACAGATTTTGGTGGACTAAACAGTTCTGCAAACAGCGGGCCATTTTTTTTGTTTATTTAATATTGAATTAATTCAATGGCTTAGTCGCGTCTTTCTGTCGAAATTCTATACGTAGGTACTTTAAATACCTGGTTATGTAAATAAAGCTGACACTGTTGGCGAGGGGCAATATTTCGAATGCATCGATTAAACGCTAATTCCGGAACACGCCAATATTTTCCCGGTTTGCAAACACCGGAAAAAGGGAAAACAGCGAAAGGATTGGCTGCGTTCCCCAAGTTTTGACTTACGCCGGACGGCGTTTGCCGAAAAGCAAGCCCGTCATTCCGCTAACCAAGAACACGATGGAGCCGGGCAGCGGTACTTGGCTCACTACCGCGTCGGCAAACAGCGCATGCACTTGTGTAGTGGGATGGAAATCGTCCCAAAACACTCGGCCAGTCGGATCGGCACAAACTTCCGGCAAACTTACGCAGGCTTCAGTGCTGTTAGTAAATCCGTAAGCGGTCGGGTTCTGAACCAGATTATTAAAAAAACTATAAGAATCGAATTGCACGATTTGCGTGTCGGGGAACAGTTTGGATAAGGTACCGAGTTTGTCCGCCAGCTCTTGGTTGAATTCTAGGGAATAGTTTTGTGCTGCCGCTGCGACGACTGGAGGTAGTGATTGCGCAAAGGGAGTAATGCTCAAATCCGGTAAATTCGGCACCACGATGTGTTGCGCGCCAATGCCAATTAACGCACCGACGTAGCCGGCGATATTCCGCGCCGCCAATGTCGCGGAATCGTCGGTCAAAAAATCATTGGCTCCACCCCATACAAAAAAAAGCGAGTCAGGGGTGACGGCGTTGGTATAGCTCGATGAAAAAAGGCCTAATTGTTGGACCATGCCAGGCAGACTAAGCGGCGCGTATAAGTTGCCTGGGCTGGTTTGACTGCCGCCATCGCCCTCGTTGCCTATCCCCGTGGTCGAACCGGCGACCGCGAAATTAAAGAAATTGCCGGCATTCCCACCACCCGAAAGAACCGAGTTGGCTAAATACTCCACGGCGGTCGGGCCGTTGCTAATGCGCCCTTGATAATAGGTCGGGCATGGGTGGTCCGGATCGCATTGCCCGGCCAGATTGTAAGCACTTAATACCGAGGATGCGCTAGATCCGCTGTCGGAGAGGCTATCCCCGAAAACGAATAAATTTGCAAAAGGCGTAGCGCCAGCTTGGCTGCTTGCCAGGAAAAATGCAAAAAATAGCGCGAGAGCACAGGGGGGCTTCGTCATGTCTATCTCCAGTGGGTTATGTATGAATCTACAAATATATTAAATAAAGCCCCTCGCTACTTAAGCCAAGATCCGGGAAGCTCCATATTTTTTAAGTCACGTTTGTAGCAGTGCGTTGGCGCGCTTATCTGCGCTTTAAATAAGGTACGCATTTTGTCAAAGCGCTCGGATCGGTACCTTGTGCGCTATCTCAACAATCGCCACGGAATTGAGATGGCACCAGCGTAACCCAGGCTGAGTGTTCTCGGCAACTTCTAACGCTTTAGTCATGTTGCGGGTCTTTTCTTGTGGATGTGGACGGACGGATTTGCCTATGTGTTGATCGATTGTCGCATTTCTGACAATTTCGTCTTCAACTATTGGGATTGTCTTGTCGGCATTGCGCCAACCCCTCGTTCCAACCCTTAAATCTCCGCAGTTTTTCAGTTGGCAAGTCTTTTGCATTAGTCCTATCGAAGGCGTTATTCACGCACCGGTTTTCAAGTATTTAACTTTGCGACTCAAGGTTCCACCATGAAAAGCAACTCCCGCACCATTATCATCGACGACACCACGCTCCGCGACGGCGAACAATCGGCTGGCGTGGTGTTCTCGCTGGCGGAAAAGTTGGCGATTGCCGGACAGTTGTCCGTGTTGGGTGTACCGGAGTTGGAGATTGGTATTCCGGCCATGGGCGCACAGGAACGTGATGAGATCAAAGCCATCGCGGCATTAAAACTGCCCAGTAACTTATTGGTGTGGTCCAGGATGCGCGAAGAAGATTTGCAACACTGCCTGGGGTTGGGCGTCGGCACGGTGGATTTATCGATTTCCGCGTCCGATCAACATATTCAGCACAAACTCAAACAAAGCCGGGCCTGGGTGCTTGCCACCATCGAGCGTTGCGTGAAAACTGCGGTTGATGCCGGTATGCAGGTGTGCGTGGGTGCCGAGGATGCTTCCCGCGCCGACAGCGATTTTCTGGCTTTGATGGCCGAGGCTGCGCAAGCTGCCGGCGCCTGCCGGATTCGCTTTGCCGATACGGTCGGCATCATGGAACCGTTCGGTGTGTTTGAAGCGATTCGCAAACTGCGGGCCGTCACCGACATGGACATAGAAATGCACGCCCACGACGATCTAGGCTTGGCAACCGCCAACACCTTGGCTGCGGCATTTGCCGGTGCGACTCATGTTAATACCACGGTAAACGGTTTGGGCGAGCGGGCCGGTAATGCAGCCTTGGAAGAAGTGGTCGTCGGTTTGAAACAACTGTACGGTTTTGAAACCGGCGTGGATTTGCGTAATTTCCCCGTACTGTCACGTCAGGTTGCGACCGCATCCGGCGACACAATAGGCAGCCGCAAAAGTCTGATTGGCCGCGATGTGTTCAGTCACGAAGCCGGCATTCATGTTGATGGTTTGTTGAAAGATCCCAACAATTATCAAGGTGTCGATCCCGCCTTGGTCGGCCGTAGTCACCAGCTGGTGCTGGGCAAGCATTCCGGCAGTCAAGGCGTGATGCACGCTTATAAACAACTGGGTATCCAAATTAACCGCTGGCAGGCCGGCCGCCTGCTGCCGCTGATTCGCGAGTTTGTCAGTTTGCACAAACGCGCACCGCAATCGACCGATTTAAATCAATTTTTACACAGCCTATAGCGAGGTGTCAGATGAGTAGCAATCGTCAAAAACCAGCCGTGCCCAGCACCGCCAAAGTCGACGTACCACAGCAAACTGCGGCGCAGCACGAACTGCCTGATGACCGTTACCCCGGTTCATTCTTCCGGGTGCCCGGCGTGCCCATGCCAGGCAAAACCACCTGGAGCTTGGCAAAATGATGTTCTTCTCGCCGTCGCGTCCCAGCGTTGCGTCTGGACTCTGGCAAGACTGGCGCGACGATGTGGCTTGCGTGTTTGCCCGGGATCCGGCAGCACGCGGTTTACCGGAAGTATTGTTGGCTTATCCCGGCGTACACGCCGTATTGCTGCATCGGGTTACTAATCGCTTGTGGCATGCGGATTGGAAATTGACGGCACGCTTATTGGCGGCTTTCGCCCGCTGGCTGACCAACGTCGATATTCATCCCGGCGCGACGATAGGTAAGCGCTTTTTTATCGATCACGGCGCTGGCGTGGTGATCGGCGAAACCGCCGAAATCGGTAACGATGTGACCATGTATCACGGCGTGACGCTGGGCGGCACCACCTGGAACAAGGAAAAACGCCATCCGACGCTAGGCAACAATGTGTTGATCGGTGCCGGTGCCAAGATCCTCGGTGCGATCAATCTGGGCGATAACGTCCGGGTCGGCGCCAACTCGGTGGTGATTAAAGACGTGCCGCCATGCTGCACCGTCATCGGCATTCCCGGCCGGATTATCCAGCAAAAAGGTATAAAAATTCAGGATCCGCGCGGTATCGATCTGGACCACCATTTGGTGCCGGACCCGGTCGGCAAAGCGCTGAGTTGCTTGGTGGACCGTCTGGACGAATTGGAAAACAATCAAAAACGCTTTGTGGTGGCGGAAGAAACCTGCGGCAGCTGCGAAGCGGAAGGTGTCTGTCACGGCGAGGACGTGGTGGTATTGAAGCAAGCGGCGGGTGGTAAGTGATGGAAATGGATCTGTTGCAATTTGACGCCAAGGACCTGTACTACGAGAAGGCGGACAGCCAGGAAGTGGAGGACTTGATCAAATACGCCTCCGAACTTTACGCCACTGGCGAAGCGGAACTGCCGTTATTACAAGCTTATTTGCGGGCACCGGAATCCTTGAATGTGCTGGTGTCTTTAAATCGATTTTATTACTACCAGCATCGGCTGACGGATGCCTTACTGATTTCCGAACGAGCCCTGACGCTGATCCGGCCCGGCATCGATTTTCCGGAAGATTGGCGGCAGCTGGAAAGAGAGCATATCAGCGAGGCACCGAAAGACTTGCTGACCCGGATCAGGCTGTATTTGTTCACCTTGAAATCAATCGGATTTCTGAACATGCGCTTGGAGAACCTGGAATTGAGCAAGGCGATTTTTGAAAAATTGGTGTCATTGGATGACAAAGACCGGATTGGGGCACGCGGATTGTTGGAGTTGGTCGTGCGCCGTCAAGAAGCAGCGGAAGGGATTTTCCGCATGCCGGAAGTTTTCGGGTAGGCATCGCCCCATATCAGATGCAAACGCTAAGTGATGTTTGTTGTTCCGCGCAATTAACCTAAAGGTGATCGCCATGATGAAGAAACAAAAATCCGATCCATTTTTGGCCCAAACAGCTGTGATGCTGGTGGTTTTATTAGTGGTGTATGCATTGGGAGAACAACCTGCCAATCTTGATCACCTGATGATGAGGTAATGACGATGAGTTTAGAAGAAGATATGGAAGAGCTGGAGGCCGCGGAAGATTTTCTGCGGTATTTCGAGCTGGAATACGATACGACCGTCGTCCACGTCAACCGGCTACATATCCTACAGCGTTTCCACAATTATCTGAGCCAGGCCGGCGAGAACATGCCGGAAGACGAAGATGCGCAACGGGAAGTCTACAAAAAGCTGTTGCATCGCGCTTACAGCGACTTTGTGGACTCCGACGCACAGACCGAAAAAGTATTTAAGGTCTTTAAGATGATGGAACCGCAAACCGTGTTTGTTTCACTAGGCGATATTAAAACATGATAGAAGAACGTTACGACGAAGAGCGCTTCGAATTCGGCGAGCGGGTCAGGCTGACGCGTAACGTTCGCAACGATGGCACTTATCCGGGCATGGATGTTGGCGATTTCTTGCTGCGCCGGGGTAGTGTCGGCAACGTCATCGAAGTCGGTACTTTTTTGCAGGATCAAGTGATCTACACCGTGCATTTTCTGGATGCCGGGCGTATGGTCGGGTGCAGGGCCGAAGAATTGATCTCTGCGGATGCACCTTGGAATCCCAGCCGTTTCGAGTTCCGTGATCAGGTGGTGTGCACGATCGACATACCCACCCAAGAGGGTAGTTACCCGGCCGGCACGCAAGGCGAAATCCTGAAAGTGTTGCGCGACAGCAATCCCTTGCTCTACCACGTGCGTTTTCCGGGTAAAACCATGCAGGTGCCGGAGAGCGTGTTGGAGCCCGCAGACCCGGCCACGTTTAAAGAACCGGAGGCATAATGATGAGCCAGACGTCGATAGAGCCTTACACCCTGTTGCGGGCCGCCTTGAGCCTATTTCAGAAGGCGCCGGCCGAATTGGAGCAACTGCAATTGCGCCAGGTGGAAGTGCAAGCTAAAAACGAATACGAGATCGAAGGCCGGGTATTGAGTTCGTCCGAAGCCACCGGTGTGGTGATTTCCGACACGGAATTGGATAGAGCCTACAAGGAAGTGCGCGGCCGCTTCGAAGACGAAGACGCATTTTTAGCCGCATTGAGCGCCAATGGATTGGATGTTGAGCTACTGAAAGCCGCCTTGTACCGGCAGTGCAAGGTTGATGCGGTAATGGATAGAGTGGCAGCGCGCGCGCCCAAGGTCAACGAGGTGGAAATCGGCATTTTCTATCACTCGCACCCGGAAAAATTTCACAAACCTGAAACACGTCAGGCCAGACATATCTTGATCAGTATTAATCCGGATTATCCGGACAATACTCGCGATGCTGCCTGGCGGCGGATTAACGAGATTCTCGGCACCTTGAAACGCAAGCCGCATAAATTTGCCGACCTGGCGCTGAAATATTCGGAATGTCCGACGGCGGTGCAGGGTGGCGAAGTGGGAACAGTCGCCAAAGGCACCTTGTTTCCGGAACTGGATGCGGTATTGTTTAGTTTGAAAGAAGACGCCATCAGCGATGTGGTGGAAACCGAGATGGGCTTTCATGTCATTCAGTGCCTGAAAATTATCCCGGCCGAAACCATGTCCTTAAAAAAAGCGACACCGAAGATCCAGCAAATTATGCTGGATCGTTCCCGCAGAACTTGCCAGCGTACCTGGCTGGCCAGTCTGCCCGCAGTCAACAGGAGTGCCTAACATGGTAAAAGAACCCAAGCATTGTTCGTTTTGCGGTATCGAAGCGTCGGCCGCCGTGCCGATGATCGCCGGCACGGAAGGTTACATTTGCGAAGCTTGCGTGATGTTGGCCAGCCAAGTGGTATCCAGCTGGGGCAAGAAAAAAGAATTAGCCGATATGCAGGGGCCGTTGCCCAAGCCGGCGGAAATGAAGGCCATGCTCGATCAGTATGTGATCGGCCAGGATTTGGCTAAGGAAATTTTGTCTGTAGCGGTGTATAACCATTACAAACGCCTGAAAAACGTCAGCCGCAAAGCCGGCGGCTTGGGTGAGTCCGATGATAGTGTGGAAATCGGTAAATCCAATATCTTGATGATAGGTCCCTCAGGCACCGGTAAAACTTTGCTGGCGAGTACGCTGGCAAAAATCGTCGGCGTGCCGTTTGCCGTGGCTGATGCGACGACCTTGACTCAGGCCGGTTATGTCGGCGATGACGTGGAAAATATCCTGGTGCGCTTGCTGGACGTGGCCGACGGCCAGATCAGCAGAGCCGAGTGGGGCATGGTTTATATCGATGAAGTAGACAAGATCGCCCGCAGCCCGGAGCAAGCCTTTGGCACGCGCGACGTCTCCGGCGAAGGCGTGCAGCAAGCTTTGTTGCGGCTGGTGGAAGGCTCGCAAGTCAAAGTCTCCGCCAAGGGCCGGCGTAAGGATCACAGTGGTAACGACTCGGTGATGATCGATACCAGCAATATTTTGTTTATTGCCGGCGGCGCGTTTCCGGGCCTGGAAAAGCATGTGGAAAAACGCCTGTTGCCGCCGAAAACGGCTATCGGTTTCCATGCCGAAGTCAGCAATCCCGACGACAAGCCGACCTTGGAAGCGATGCTGAACGCTACTCAGCCCGATGATTTGAAACGCTTTGGCTTGATCCCGGAATTTATCGGCCGTTTCCCAGTGCTGGCGCCACTAGAGCCTTTGGACGTGGACGCCTTGATTCAAGTGTTGACCGAACCGAAAAACGCCTTGGTCAAACAATACCAACACCTGTTCGCCTTCGATGAAGTTGAATTGGAGTTTACCCAGGAAGCCTTGGCCGAAATCGCTGAAAAAGCCATTGCCCGTAACACGGGTGCGCGCGGCTTGCGCGGCATCATGGAACACGTATTGCGCCGCACCATGTTCGATTTACCCTCCAGGCCTGATGTCGAACGTTGCATCGTTAACGCCGAGGTGATCCGCGGCGAAGCGGAGGTCGAAGTGGTGCCGCGGGAGAAATCCGGCGAGGCCGAAGACTTAAAGCGGTTGTCGGGCGGGGAATAAGCTTGCGGATGGGCTTTACCAAGCGAAGCTCATCAGTCGTATTGAAGAATTTTAGTTAATTGAGAAAACACAATGAGCGTTAAAGAAAAAATCTTGCAACAACTTGCCGAAAATCCGGTGATTATTTACATGAAAGGTGTGCCTAGCGCTCCGGAATGCGGTTTTTCCGCGAAGACTATCGGCATCTTGAATGAAACCAAGGTACCTTACGCTTACGTCAACGTCTTGCAATCGCCGTTCATCCGCGAAAAACTGCCGTCCATTTCCAAATGGCCGACCTTTCCGCAAGTGTTCATCAAAGGCGAATTGGTCGGCGGCGCCGACATTGTCGAGTCCATGTATAAAGACGGGACCCTGTTACCGCTATTACAAGCGACGGTTCAGCCCGTCGAAACTGCGGACGCCAGCCAAACCATTACCCATTCCGAAGTGGAAGCCTTGATTCTGGCTTCCTATCCGGGCGCAACCATCGGCATCGAAGGCGCCGGTTGCGATTTAAACATCACCGTGGTCAGCGAATTGTTCGCCGATCAACCTATGATCAAACAACATCAAGGCGTTATGGCAACTTTGAGTGCGCCGCTGGCTTCCGGCCGTTTGCATGCCGTCACTCTGAAGACGCATACGCCTGAAGCTTGGGCCGCGCTCCAGCCGGCAGCAAATCCGGGCTTACTCCAAATTCAAATCTGATCTAGTTAACAAGGAGACAACACTATGGCAAAAGTAGGCATTTTTTTCGGAACCGATACCGGCAACACGCGTAAAGTAGCCAAGACCATTGCTACGAAGTTGGGCGATGCAGCCGACAAACCGGTCAATATCAACAAAGCCTCCGTGGACGATTTGCTGGCCTACGACGTGTTGATCGTCGGTTCGCCGACTTACGGGGAAGGCGAACTGCCCGGCATGAGCGCCGGACACGATAACGAGAGCTGGGAAGAGTTCTTGCCGACGCTGGTCGGTGCGGATTTTACCGGTAAAACCGTGGCGATCTACGGCTTGGGAGATCAGGAAGGTTATCCCGGCAATTTCGTCGACGCGGTGGGCTTCCTATACGACGCTTTTGCCGATGCCGGCGCGACCATCGTCGGTATGACCAGTAGCGAAGGTTATACCTTTAAAAAATCCAAAGCCTTGCTGGGCGACCAGTTCGTGGGTTTGGTGTTGGACGAAGACAATCAGAAAGAACTGAGCGAAGGCCGTCTCAGCGCTTGGCTGGACTCAATTTCCTCCGCCTGGGCTTGATAGGCGAGCCATGATCGAAGAAGCGGCCGTCGTTACCCGCGTTAGCGATGGCCGTACCTGGATCAAAAGTCTGCAAAGCAGTGCCTGCAGCGGCTGTGCGCAACATCAGTCCTGCGGCACCGCCACGCTGGCAAAAGTCCTCCCCAAACGCGAGTTTGCAGTCGATTGCGAGATAAACCTGCAAGCCGGCGACCATGTGATGGTGGCGATAGACGATAGCCAACTGCTGCTCACGTCGCTGTTACTCTATCTGGTACCGCTGATTTTCATGCTGCTTGGCGTCGGCTTGGCCGAAGCCTGGCTACCCCCGCCCTATAACACCGATTGCTTACCCGAAGTGGCCTTGGCGACATTGCTGTCTGGCTTTTGGTTGATTAATCGCAGTCAAAATCTGTTACTGCTTCATCTTTGCTTTAAGCCGCAGATTGTCAAGAAGCTCGGTATTGAGTGATTTTTCGGTTGTCGGCGCGCATTCTGATCAAACACCGCCAAGTGTTTCAATCGCAAAACAGCCATCCATTCCGATACGAATCCGGCCAGATTTTGAAAAGCTTGGATCGACCGATTGCGGATCGCTGCGCAGCGGCCGTAAGTGACTGCCCTTGAATAGATATTTGCTTGCCAAGCAATGGACGCTTGATTGCGAGACATGTCCTCTGTCTGCTGGGAGAGTTTTCGGCAATCAATGAAGAAGCTGTCAGGCTGAAGGTGTTTCTTAAATTATGCGATTGCCGTTTTATAGAACTCAAGGTTGATGCGTATAAATAGACAAATAATTTTCTAAATGTTACGTTACTGAGTAAATTTACTCAGTAATGTAACATGAAATATGCCCGCCCTCAGGAAGCCCTGCTCAAAACCCGCCTTGGCGATCCGGTTCACTTCATCAATTTGCTCGCAGGCCCAAGGCAAGTCGGCAAAACCACCATTATTCGCGACATCGTTTCCGCCGAACCGGTACAAGGCTATTACGTATCAGTGGACGACGAACCGAACATCTCTCCCTATGATGTCGCTGGTGTGGTTGCGGCTATTTCGCCACCGCAAAGGAAGGACAAAGCCTGGTTGGTATTTCATTGGCAGGAAGCCAGAAACCGCGCCGCCGCCTGGCTAAAAACAACACAAACTGACGATGCCTTTGTGTTTGCGATAGATGAAATCCAAAAAATCGAACATTGGTCCGACATCGTCAAAGGCCTATGGGATGCCGACCGTGCCAACGGCATACCCATGCATGTGGTGTTGCTGGGTTCCGCGCCGCTGTTGATGCAAAAAGGCTTGTCGGAAAGTCTGGCCGGACGTTACGAAACCTTGCCGGTCAGTCACTGGGGCTTTGCCGAAATGCAAGAAGCCTTTGGGTTGACGCTGGAACAATACGTCTATTTCGGCGGTTATCCCGGCAGCGCCTGGCTGATAAAAGACGAAACTCGCTGGCGTCGTTACGTGCGAGATAGCTTGATTCAACCTAATATTGAAAAAGACATCCTGCAAATGGTGCGCATCAAAAATCCGATGCTATTGAAGCAGTTGTTCGAACTGGGTTGCCACTATTCCGGGCAAGAACTGTCGTTAACCAAAATGATAGAAAGCATTATCGAAGCCAAACACACCGAAACCCTGGCCGACTACCTGCATCTACTGAGCGAAACCAAGTTATTGGCCGGTCTGCATAAATACGCGGGCCAAGAAGTCCGCAAGCGCAATTCCGCACCCAAGCTGCATGTATTCAACACCGCCTTGATGTCGGCACTGCAGGATTACAGCTTCGCTGAGGCGCAAGCCGACCGAAGTTATTGGGGGCGTTTGGTGGAAAGCAGCGTCGGTGCTCACCTGCTCAATACCATCGACGAAGACACCAAGCTCTACTACTGGCGCGAAGGCAATCAGGAAGTCGATTTCGTGTTGGCCAAAGGCAAGAAGCTGGCGGCGATAGAAGTCAAGAGCGCGCCCAAGCCGGTGGTATCGGCGGGGTTGAGCCTGTTTGCCGAAAAATATCCCCACGCCAAAAGAATTCTGGTGGGAACTGGCGGCGTGCCGCTGGCGGAATTCCTGTCTCAACCGGCCGACGATTGGCTGGAATAGTTCATGCTGTTTCGCGTCCCCCGCACCGTCACCGAAAAAACCACGGAAGACGTTTCCGCCGAAAGCCGTCCCATCGCCGACTACAGAGGTCGGCCAGTCTATGTGTTGCTGGGCGAACCGGGTGCCGGCAAATCCACGTTGTTCGAAGAAGAAGCAGGCAACACCGGAAACGGCTATTACATTTCCGCCAGAGACTTTATCGATTTGGATAATGACGAATGGCGGGAGAAAACCTTGTTCATCGATGGCTTGGACGAAGCCCGAGCCGGCAAAGACGATGCCCGAACGCCACTGGGCGCCATTCGCGGCAAACTCAATAAACTGGGTTGCAAACGGTTCCGCATTTCCTGCCGCGAAGCCGATTGGTTGGGGGCGCTGGATAACAAGGATTTAGCCAAAGTCAGCCCCTCCCAAGAAATTACCCAATTATATTTAGACTCGTTAAACAGCGGTGACGTAAAGACGATACTCGCCAACGACGGCCGTGTCGGCGATGCCGATAGTTTCATCGCAAAGGCGGAAAGCTTCGGCCTGTCCGGTTTGCTGGACAATCCGCAAACCCTGGATATGTTGATCGACGGTGCCAAGGGCGGTCGGGAATGGCCGTCCACCAAACAACAGGTTTTCCAGTTGGCTTCGGAGCAATTGGCGGTGGAATTTAACGACGAACACCGGGTTGCGGAAAAATCCCCAGTTAATATTCCAACCTTGCTCGAAGCAGCCGGTTTGCTGTGCGCGATTCAACTGCTTGCCAACCTGTCAGGCTTCAGCGAAGGTTGCTCTCAACCGGGCCGCATCAGCCTTGATTCCATCGACCTTCCACCGTCGGCGTGTACCGCCTTAAAAACCCGCCTGTTCAGAAAGGAGGGAGACGAATACAGCTATGTGCATCGTAGCGTTGCGGAATATCTGGCGGCGCAATTCATCGCCGGCAAGATCAAGAATGGCTTATTGGTCAATCGAGTATTGGCGCTAACGACCGGCGTGGACGGCGGCATCGTCGCCGCATTGCGCGGCTTGATGGCTTGGTTGGCGGTATTGTCGGAGCCTGCGCGTGATAGGTTGATTGAAATCGATCCGTTGGGTTTGGTGGTGTATGGGGATGTGCAGTTGTTTTCGACGCAAACGAAATCCAGGTTATTGCAAGCCTTGATCCGGGAAGCGCAAACCAGCGGTTTTCCCAACCGCGATTGGCATACCACGGCGTTTTCCGCATTGTGTACAAAGGATATGGCGGGCGATTTAATGCAAGTGCTCGTCAGTCCAGGGCGTGGCGATGGCGAGCAATATTTGCTGTATTGCCTATTGCAAGGGCTTAGCTATTCAGAATGCGCTCCGGATATCAAGTTTCAATTACTCGCAATTGTCAGGGATAACACGTATTGGGAAGCCACTAGAAATTACGCCTTGAATGCTTTTTGCCAACTATATTCAGATGATTACGAAAGTTTATTGCGCTTGGCGGAGGAAATTCATAATAAAGTCGTTATGGATGCACGTAATGATTTATTAGAAGTTTTATTAAGAAAACTGTATGTATCAAAAATAAAACCTGTGGATATCATTCGATTCATAGGCAGGCAGAATGATGGCAACAGAATCTCTTGTATTCGCTTTTGGAAAAATCAATTTTTGCACAGTATAACTGACGGTGAATTGCCTGAGGTTTTAGACAGGCTATTTTGCATTGGAACAGAGAGGATATATGCCATATTAGATGATTTGTTTAGTGTGGCTGGTGACTTATTGGTTCGAGGATTGACTCTGCATGGCCTATCTGTTTCTGATGAAAGGCTTTATTATTGGTTATCGATCGGTATTGACGAATACGATGAATGCAAGTTGCCGCAAGAATACAAAGCGAAAATATCGGCATGGCTGGAAGCAAACCCTGAAAAATTTTTTAATCTGATCTTGGAAGGTTTGAAACGAATAGAGAACAAGGAAAATATAGAATATTCGATTTCTTTGATATTTAAGCGTTTCCGAAATGCTGCTCCGCCGAAAAATTTGGGTGCCTGGTGGTTAAGCACGGCATTGACCGAAATCGATCCAGACAAAAGAATCTCTTATTTCAAACTGGCATTCTCGACACTCAATAAGCAAGACAGCGTTTTGACTCTTGACGACTTAACCGATTGGGTCTCTCAGCATCCTGAGTTCATTCAGGTTTTTAATGAGCAAAAGTTTCGCCCCATTCCTGAATGGTGGAAAAAACGAGTCGAATCCAAAGCTAAGTGGCAAGGTCAACGCGAACAACAGTTGGCTGAGAAATTAAGTTTTTTTTATAAAAATTTGGATGACATTGCTGCTGGCAAGGCTGAACCTTTTGTTTACGACCAAATTTCACAATATTTCGATCATCGAGTTAGTGTAGGCGGGAAAACCAATGAGCAGCGATTAGCGGAGTATCTAAATCACAACGAGGTTTTGATTTCGGCAGCGAAAAGCGGATTGCGAAGAATGTTGGATAGAACTGATATTCCTGATGCGGAAGAAATATTGGCAGCTGATGTAAAAAATAAATATCACCATATCAGGCGACCGTTCCTAATATGCATTGAAATTTTGTATTTGGAGGACAATAACTTTTTAGAAGGCTTAAGCGATGACTTAATCAATAGCGCGCTTGCATTTTGCTTCACACAGGGTACGTTTGAAGATGAATGGTTCAAGGCATTATGCCATTCTCGGCCTGATTTTGTTGCTAAAGCCTATACGGATTATATTGCGACCTTTCTAAATGCCAAGGCTAAATATATTCATGGCATTTCTTATCTTACCGGTGCCGCACATCTCTTGCCTATAGCAAATCGAATAGTCTTACCGTTGCTCGAAAAATATCCGATACGCGGTTACAAAGATCACATTCACCATCTTAAATACTTATTGAAAGCCGCTATTGCCGAGGCCGATAGGATTGAATTACATGCACTTATTGAGAAAAAACTGGCTTGCAAAGGCATGGATTTGGCGCAACGCATTTATTGGCTTGCCACGGGTTTAATCATTGAGCCAAGTATTTACGATACGAAGATCAAACTGGAGGTGACCGGCAGCACCACCCGGATCAATCATTTGTCTTCGTTCTTGTTACCGATGCATGGCAATGAACCCTATTTCAACATCGATCTGGTTTCGACTCAACGCATGTTGATAGAGTTATTGGCACCGCGTTGTCAGCCAAATTGGCCTAGAGGTGGCGGATGGGTTACGCGAGCAATGGAAGAGCGGGATTACGTTCGCTCCTTGTTAAACAACTTGGCGGCGAACCCCGGCGAAGACGCCGCAAAGGTTCTGGCCGATTTGCTCGAACAACCGAAACTAGCCGCCTGGCACCCATTAATCCGCGACGCCCAACAAACCCAACAAATCAGCCGCCGCGAAGCCTTGTATAAACATCCCGACGCTTGCCAAGTCATCGAAACGTTGAATGACCAAAAGCCGGCCAATGTCGCCGATCTGGCCGTGCTGGCGATGGATTGTTTGCGGCAATTGGCGGAGGAAATGCATGGCGGCAGTACTAACCGCTACCAACATTTTTGGAATTTAAAGGGCAAGGAAACTTTAGCCCCAAAAGAGCCTTACCCCGCGGAAGACCCTAGATACGAAGAGGTTGGCCGCAATTATTTGGTTGATCTCCTAAAACCGATGCTGACGAAATACGGTGTCGCCGTCGAACCGGAAGCGCTACAAGCCAATGAGAAGCGCGCCGACATCAAATTGTGCTTCATCCATGATGGCCGAACATATTACCTGCCCATCGAAATCAAGCGCGATTACCACCGCGAACTATGGAAAACCATTCATCAGCAATTAATACCGCGCTACACCATCTCCCCGGAAACCGAAGGCCGTGGCTTGTATTTGGTGTTGTGGTTTAACTTTAAAAGGCTGCCGACACATCCCCAAGGCCTGCCGCCGCCCAAGTCAGCCGCTGAACTGGAAGAACGGCTGAAGGCCACATTGACACCGGCGGAGAGAAAATTAATCGACGTCTTCGTGCTTGACGTTTCTGCAACAACACCATCAAAACCGAGCTAAAACTGCCTACAACCGATTTCAAACCAATACTGATGTTTAGCTAATCCAAGGACTTTCAGGGTTTGTGTCCAAGCATGCGCAAATCTCGTAGACGGTCGGACGATGTTTTTGGATTTTGGCTTTCATTGGTGTCACAAGCTACTGGGAGTGCGGTTGTGTAACAGCCATTAAAATTCTGGACGACCGTTTGGCGTAGAATTCGAATCACTTCCTTTATGCTGACCTAGGTCTGGTTTTCACCGGAACAGCTGGCGGTTTTAAATTGGAACAGGTGGCTGAACTGCGGTGGAATATACAGTCGAATCACTAACAATTTTCCCTGGTTGTTGTGCGGTTGTCGCAATCCTGTCTCAAAACAATACACGCAAACTGTGATACATCCTTGAAATTCCTGGTATTCCGGGGCTTGCGGGCGTTGCTTTCCATGGCATTGATATTGCTGTGGGTCAATTGAAAACCATTGGGATTTTCAAGAGGGCAGCAGGCGCATGCCAAAGCCTGTCGCCGATTTTTTGGCAATGTCATTAAGGTGATGAGATGAGCGAAGTTCTATGGGTGGGTTTGATTATGTTGATTGTGGCGGCCTGTGCGTTCGCGCCCTTGGGTTGCATGTTGTCGGCTTATGCAAAGTCGAGTAAATCCGCCGGTGCCAGTAAAGCCGTGGCAGGCGATGCCGGCGATGCCGGGAGGGGCGTGCCTGAGGATTCCATCCTCAAACGGCATTTTTTGACGCAATTGCAAAGCGAGATTGAAGCAACCTTGTTTCCCCGGCCAACCGATTCGATGCTGCAGCGGCATTACGATTCATTGGTGGCGGCCAAGGTAGAACACCGTTTGCAGCTTATCGGAAAATAACCCTCTTTCCGTCGGTGTAGGTGCGGATAATTTCGCACCTATCTTCCGGTTTTTTCTGCGCCATCGTGTATTTCGCTGGCATTCTCCTCGTCCGATTAGCGAAAATAGACCGCAGATGTGTCGCCTTGCGGCGATTCCCCCGTCACTTAATCCAGGCTTTGCATGCTAAACGCCGCCGATCTCGACACCTTGTTTTTGACCTTTCGCGTCGCCAGTCTGGCTACCTTACTGTTGCTGTTGTTGGGCACGCCGCTGGCTTGGAAGCTGGCGCGCAGCCGCTCGCGCTGGAAAGGCGTGATCAATAGCGTGGTGGCGTTGCCTTTGGTGTTGCCGCCGACGGTATTGGGTTTTTATTTATTGGTGTTGATGGGGCCGGCCGGGGTGGTGGGGAAATTTACCCTGTGGTTGGGTATCGGCACCTTGCCGTTCAGTTTCGGCGGCTTGGTGGTGGCATCGGTATTGTATTCGCTGCCGTTCGTGGTGCAGCCTTTGCAAAATGCCTTTGTGGCGATGGGCGAGGCGCCTCTGGAAGCGGCCGCAACCTTGGGGGCGGGGCCGCTGGATCGGTTTTTCAGTGTGGCCCTGCCTTTGGCGAAACCGGGGTTTTTAACCGCCGGCGTGTTGGGATTTACCCATACCGTCGGCGAATTCGGCGTGGTATTGATGGTTGGGGGCAATATCCCCGATAAAACCCGCGTGGTTTCCGTACAAATTTATAACCATGTCGAAGCACTGGAATACGGGCAAGCGCACTGGCTGGCCGGCGGTTTACTGATCTTCTCCTTTTTGGTGTTACTGCTGCTCTACAACAGCCAACAAACCCAAACGCTGACACAATCCTTGAAATGACAATGGCCCCAGTTCAAAGCATTCAGGCCCGCTTGCGTCTGGCTTACGACCAATTCGATTTAGATGTCGATTTAAACCTACCTGCCAGCGGTGTGACGGTGTTATTCGGTCATTCCGGCTCCGGTAAGACCACGTTGCTGCGTTGTATCGCCGGCTTGGAGCGGCCAACGCAGGGCTTTTTGAAAATCGGCGACACCCTTTGGCAAGACAGCGATAGCGATTTTTTCCAGCCTACCCATCAGCGTAATTTGGCCTACGTATTTCAAGAAGCCAATCTGTTTCCGCATTTATCGGTGCGCGGCAATCTGGACTATGCCGTGCGGCGCTTGCGCGCCAAGGATCGGGTGTTTTCATTAGAACAGGCCATCGAATTGTTGGCGATAGGGCCATTGCTTGAGCGTTTGCCGGCCCGACTATCCGGCGGTGAGCGGCAGCGCGTAGCGATTGCCAGAGCCTTGGCCGCCAGTCCGGATGTGTTGTTGATGGACGAGCCGCTGGCTTCGCTAGACGAACAACGCAAGCAGGACATCCTGCCTTACCTGACCGGCTTGCATCAGAATCTGCAAATACCGATTCTGTACGTCACGCATTCTTTGCAGGAGGTCAATCAACTGGCAGACCACCTGCTGGTGATGGCCGCCGGTAAAGCACTGGCCTGCGGTCCGCTGGCGGAAACCCTGACTCGGCTGGATGGGCCCATGGCTTTGGATCGGCAAGCGGCCAGCGTCTGGCAGGGCAAGTTGATCAGCCACGAAGCCGAATATCACCTCAGCCATGCCGAATTCGCTGGCGGCAGCTTGAGTTTGCCGTATTTGGACATGCCGGTCGGCAGTCCGGTCAGAATCAGAATTTATGCCCGCGATGTCAGCATTACCTTGCAACCGCCGGAAGCGTCCAGCATCTTGAATATTCTGCCGGCCCGGGTGCTGGCGCTCAGCGAAATGGGGCAGGGCCAAACTGTCGTACAGTTGGCGGTGGGCGATGAGGTTTTATTGGCGCATATCACCCAAAAATCGGCGATGTTGTTAGGTGTGCAGCCCGGCATGGCCGTATACGTACAAATCAAAGGTACTTCCATAGTACGGTAAGCAATACCGCTCATTTTTACGGTTTGGCAGTTAGCTTGCCGAGTCTATTTCTTGTCGCTAGGGCGCATTTCTGCCGTATGAAATGTGATAGCCCTCAAAAAACGCAATGAATTTTTCGATGTTGGAGGGTTGCGAACGCCTTATCGGCATTTAGCGACTATCTTGTAAACGGTTTGCCGGAGAGGGTATCGCCGAATGGATAGCCGACGGCCCCCCGCGTCAAAATAGTTGTCACCTCAAAATAATAAAAAAAATGAAAGCAAAGATATGGCTTTATGGTCGGTATCAAATTCAAGCGACGAATCGATTAAACCTATTTCTGTTAGGTATGGCGCTTAACGTCACTATTCCGGGTAGCGCTGTGGCCGAAACCGCACCGGATATCGAAGATTTTTCCATCAACGAACTGATGCAAATGGAAGTGTCGTCGGCTTCCAGAAAGTCGCAGACTGTATCCGATACCGCCGCCGCGGCGTTCGTGATTAGTCAGGACGACATTCGCCGCTCAGGCGCCACGAGTATTCCCGATGCACTTCGCCTGGCGCCCGGCCTTGAGGTGGCGCAAATTAACGCCAGCGTCTGGGCGGTTACCGCGCGGGGCTTCAATGGCCGTTACGCCAATAAATTGCTGGTACTGATGGACGGCCGCAGCGTTTACACGCCGTTATTTTCCGGGGTGTTCTGGGATTTACAGGATACTTTGATGGAAGACATCGAGCGTATCGAAGTGATCCGCGGTCCGGGCGCGGTGATGTGGGGCGCCAACGCGGTAAACGGTGTGATCAATATCATCACCAAGAAAGCCAAGGACACCCAAGGCAATCTGTTTGTGGCTGGCGGCGGCAACCAGGAGCGCGGCTTCGCCGGATACCGGCATGGTGGCCGAATCGGCGACGACGGCAGTTATCGGGTGTATGCCAAAACCTTTGAACGCGACACCTTTGTTAACTCAGCCGGAGAAGGACTGCACGACGATTGGCGCTCGGTGCAGGGCGGTTTTCGTATCGATGACCGCATCTCCAACGACAGCCGCTACACGGTGCAAGGCGATGTGTACCGCAAGACCATAGGCAACACCGTGGTGCCGCAAACCGTACTGCCGCCGTTTAACCGCGAGTTCAACGTCGACGAGCATGCCGATGGTGCCAACCTGTTGGCGCGCTGGGAGGGCAATTTCAGTGACGGCTCCGAATTTATGCTGCAAGGCTACTATGACCGGGTCAATTTCAACGCTGCGGCGCTGTCGGACAATCAAGATATGCTGGACATCGATTTTCAGCATCGCTTGCATCCCAATGCCGATCACGATTTGATGTGGGGCGCCAGTTACCGCTTTATTCACAGCACCACCGTCAATACATCGGCCATCGCCTTTACCCCCAACAGCTTGGGTTATCACAACGGCAGCGTGTTCGTGCAAGACGACATCACGCTGATAGACGATACCTTGCGCTTGACGCTAGGCACCAAGCTGGAAGAAAGCCATTTCGGTAACACGCAGGTACAGCCCA
Organism: Methylomonas rosea; assembly: GCF_024505055.1. Classification (GTDB taxonomy): domain Bacteria; phylum Pseudomonadota; class Gammaproteobacteria; order Methylococcales; family Methylomonadaceae; genus Methylomonas; species Methylomonas rosea. Next base: position 48,399 of record NZ_JANIBL010000012.1, on the reverse strand, counting down.
ACGCCCGTTTAATGTGGACGCCGGATCAAGTGCATTCGGTGTGGGCTTCGGTTTCCAGGGCGTCGCGCACGCCGGCGCGCGGCGAAGCGCAGGCAAACGTAGCGTTGGGCGGTGTACCGACCGGTTTGCCGGCGCCGTTCGATCAGGTTCAAGTCATCGCCCAGCCCAACCCCAATCTACGCGCCGAAAAAATCTTTGCCGCCGAAATCGGTTACCGCGCTCAGTGGACCGAAAAATTCTCCACCGACATCACCGCCTTCAGCAATCACTACAGCGATTTGGTGCTATTCCGCAGGGGGGAGTTGGTAGGGCTTACCCAGTCCTTGGTCTGGAGCAACGCCCAGCAAGACTTCACCACGCGCGGTATCGAGATCGCCAGTGAGTGGCACGTGTTGGATTGGATGCGCTTCAGCGGCAATTACAGCCACCTGAAAATGGAAATACCCCAGGATCCGCTCAATCCGGATATCGCCGGGCTGAGTCCACGCCATCGCGGTTCCTTGCGTTGGCAGATGGACTTGCCGGAAAAAATAAAGCTCGACTTTACGCTACGCCATGTCGGCCGCTTGCATTCCACCAGTCAGGCCGTGCCGGCCTACACTACGTTTGACGCCAGACTGGCTTACGAGCCCTATAGCGGCGTGGAGTTTGCCGTCATCGCTCAAAATCTGTTCTCGCCCAGCCATCCTGAATATAAAGATTCATCCGCGCTGTCCTTGCCCAGTAGCGCCGTGGAAGTGCCGCGCTCTATCTACGGCAAACTCAGCTGGCGCTTTTGATTTTTCAACCCGTAAAGAGTATCGACCATGCGTAAGCTCTGGAAAAAATTACCCTGGATTATTGCCGGGATTGTGCTGATTGTCGGCCTGCTGAAGCCATCGTTATTGCCTTGGCTATTGTTAGTGTTAACCGTGGCCGCGTGTTTGTTCCTGCCGCGCCGTGGCTTGATAGGTCCGGTCGAATTGCCGGCCGACGATGCCTTTTTACCCAGCGAACAAGTGCAATGGTGGTATTGGACCGGGCATTTATTCACCGACGACGGCCGCCGCTTTGGCTTTGAAATCGTGTTTTTCTCGTTCGACAGTTTGGTGATTTTTCGCGATCAGCTGGTGCAGGCGGCAGTTACCGATGTGAATGGTCAGCGGTTTTCGTTCGAAGAATTCGTTGAGTTTCATCTACCCAAGCGCACACCCAATGGCTTCAATCTGACTTCCGGTTCAGACAATAAAGTCACGGCGACCGGTGGCGACGGCCATGATCGTTTGCACGCGCAAGTCGGCGACTATGTGCTGGATCTGGAACTCAATGCCACCCAGCCTCCGGCACTGCATTACGGCGGCGATCCTCATCCTTACCGGTTCGGCGGCTACACTTACTACTACTCTCGGCCGAAAATGGCGACCACCGGGACTATCAGTATCGGCGGCCAGACTTTTCAGGTCACCGGCAATAGTTGGTTCGATAGACAATACGGGGAACTCTACCAAGCCATTCTGCAAGGCTGGCAATGGTTTGCGATCGAATTGGCGGACAACCGGCAAATCATGCTGTTCGACTTTAAGGGCAGCGACACGTCGGTAGAAAAGTCCGGCTCGATTACCGATGCCCAAGGGCAAACCGTCACGCTGGCGGCGCACGAATTCACAGTAAGCGTGCTGGGCGAATGGACCAGTCCCAACACCGGCTGTACGTATCCTTCCGGCTGGGAAGTCGAGGTACGAGGGGAGAAATTTACCGTGCAGCCTTTGGTGCAGGATCAGGAATTGCGCGCGCAGCATTCTCTTTGGGTTGGGCCTACATATTGGGAAGGCGCGTGCAGCGTGGCCGGTGCAGCTGCCGGTAATGCCTACGTGGAGTTGAACGGTTTTTGCCGTTGCCCCAGTAGAGGCGGTTGAGTATTGAGGTTTCTAAAAATCAAAGAAATTCCATTCTCCCTGTGGTACGGAGGGAAAATGGACTGTTTCGCTATGACGCCACCCTAGAGGCATAGGAAGTTTTTAGATGTTCCGTTATTAATTCTACTTTGTCAGATTAGAAGGAAGTCTGTCATACCCGCCGGGATACCCACAGGGCGCAAGAGCGGGTATCCATGCCGGAATGACGACCTTCGGCAATGTGATGCCCGGAATCTGACAAAGTAGAATTAAGCAGGCCCTTAAATTCCCTGAATTCGTCATACCCGCGAAGGCGGGAGCCGTTAGACTGCGCAGCGAATCCAGGGTAGCCGCTGAGCTCCCGCCTTCGCGGGAGCGGCGATATTTAAGGGCCGGGGCAATAAATGATTTACGCTTCGCCTAGAGACGCAAGCCTGTCCCGGGCAAAGTTGCTGGGCTTGTGTCTCTGTACATTAACAAGCATGATTGCGGGTACGCTCCAATCAAAAATATCGCAAATCTACCCGGACGTTTCTTGACCAACACCTGATGCAAAAAGGACCACGCATATATTACGAAACGACCAACGTGAAAAGTCTGCGCTGCGCACCTGGCGTAATGCTGGGTATGGTCAAAAGCTATCTGCGCAAGCGTTTTTTTGCGCCGCAATCCAGACGCTATTCTACGTATAAATGGGTTCTCGCCTGTTTTTGCCTGCTGGTGCCTGGCTGGCAGGTATTGCCGGCCGCCAGTCTGTCGGAAGCGCAGATCAAAGCCGCCTATCTATACAATTTTGCCAAATTCGTGGAATGGCCCGCCGACGTATTGCCGCCCGGTGCGGACATTTTGCTATGTGTGGTCGGCAATAGCGTGCTGGACGGTGAATTGCAAGCTCTGGACGGACGCAAGGCCGGCGAACGCACCTTGCGGTTTGTCCAGCATAACTATACCGATGCCGACCTGAATAATTGCCATCTGTTGTTCCTCGGCAGCTCCGAGAAAGCGCACTTTGTGGTGACCTTAAAAGCGCTGCGCGATGCGCCGGTGTTGACCTTATCCGACATCGACGATTTTGCCGAAAAAGGCGGCGGCATCAGCTTGCTGTTTCGCGACAACAAGGTGGTATTTGAAGTTAATCTGGAACCGATTCGTAACGCACGGCTGCATTTACCCGGCCAACTGTTGAATATTGCCGCCATTGTTTACGGGAGATAGTTTGATGCGCGTTTTGCCCAATTTTGCCAACTGGTCCCTGCGGCGCAAACTGGTGTCCATCATCATGTTTAGTTGCGCGGTATGCCTGTTTGTCAGTCTATCGGTAATGGTGGTTAGCTCGGTGGTAAGTCGCTATCGGGGCGTGTTGCACGAATTGTCGAGTTTGGCCGACGTGTTAGCCGAAAACGGCCAGGCCGCGCTGGTGTTTGCCGATAAAGCCGAAGCCAGCAGGTTGTTGGAGTCGTTGAAAGACCGGCCGGAGCTATATGCAGCCTGGATGGTGTCCGCTGATGGCGGGGTGCTCGCGTCATGGAGCCGGGGAACGGCGGATATTGGCATACCCAGCGACTACCGCCGACCCTTCCGCGAACTGCGCACCAACTTCTGGAGCAGGCGCGCCGAGCTGTTCACGCCGGTGATCAAAAATACCGAACTGATTGGCTATGTGTTATTGCAAGCCGATTTCACCGCACAATGGAACGATCAACTGGCCGACTTGGGCAAGAGTTTGGGGGCCGCGGGGCTGGCGCTGATATTGGTCTATCTGTTGGCAATACGCTTGCAACGCATCATTTCCAAGCCGATAGAGGAGTTGGCTACGGCCGCGCGGCTTATCGCCGAGGATAAAAATTACGCGTTACGCGTGGCGCAGCGCGACCGGGACGAGATTGGCGATTTGGTGCAGGCCTTTAATACCATGTTGGGCGAGATCCAATTGCGCGACGAAACCCTTACCGGCCATCGCGACCGTCTGGAAGCAGAAGTGGCGCAACGCACCGAAGAATTATTGCAAGCCAAAGAGGAAGCAGAAGCCGCCTCGCGCTCCAAGGGCATGTTCCTGGCGAATATGAGCCATGAAATCCGTACACCGATGAACGCGATCATCGGGCTGTCGGATTTGGCGTTGAACAGCGATCTGTCGCCCAAGCTGCGGGATTATCTAAGGAAAATCCACACCTCATCGCTGGCCTTGTTGGGGATTACCAACGATATTCTCGATTACTCCAAAGTCGAAGCCGGCCGCATGGAATTGCAGACCGAAGCGTTTAGTTTGGAGGATGTGTTGGAAAATGTGCTGAATCTGTTCATCGTCCGCGCCGAGGAAAAAGGCCTGGAACTGGTGCTGGAACTGGATTCAGCTTTGCCGCCGCGCTTGATTGGCGACGCGTTGCGCTTGGGGCAGATATTGAACAATCTGGTCGGCAATGCTGTGAAGTTTACCGAGGCCGGGGAAATTCATATCAAGGTTTCGCAGTTGGCAAAAACCCACGGCTACTCCACCTTGAGTTTTTCGGTGCGCGATACCGGTATTGGGATGTCGGCTGAACAGCTTGAGCATTTGTTTCATGCCTTTACCCAGGCCGACGGTTCGATTACCCGCCGCTTTGGCGGTACCGGGCTGGGATTGACCATCAGCAAGCGGCTGGTGGAAATGATGGGCGGTAATTTAGCGGTGCAGAGTCAGCTTGGCGAAGGCAGCTTATTTGAGTTTACGCTGTTGCTGCCGTTTCCATCCGAGCAGAAAGCGCGACCAATTCCCGGCCATCTGCAAAGTATGCGGGTGTTGATCGTCGATGATTTGGACATCTCCCGGCAGATGTTGCGCGATATTTTGCTGGCCTGGGGCTTTCAGGTCGAGGAAGCCGCGGCCGGGGCCGAAGCCTTGGATGCGCTACGCGCCGCCAACGATGCCAATCGGGATTTCGAGTTGGTGTTGCTGGATTGGAAAATGCCCGGTCTGGATGGCGTGCAGGTTACCCGGGAAATTCGCGAGATGGTGCGCCGTACCGAGATTCGTAGCGCCCCGGTCGTAATTATGGTGACCGCCTTCAGCCGCGAGAAATTATTAAGCGCGGCGGGCGATGCGATACCCGACGATATTTTGGTCAAGCCGGTGATGCCTTCGACCTTACTCGAGGCCTTGACGCGTTTGCAGGGCGGCAATACCGAGCAGGACATTGAAAAAAGCCGGCCGCTGCTGGCTGGCATGGCGGCCTCAATACGCGGCGCCCGCATCCTGTTGGTGGAGGACAACGAGGTTAACCAAATGGTCGCCAGGGAATATCTGGAAAGCTCCGGCTTGCACGTCACCGTGGTTAATAACGGCCGGGAAGGGGTCGAAGCGGTCAGGAAAACCCGCTACGACGCGGTGTTGATGGACTTACAAATGCCGGAGATGAGCGGTATCGAAGCCACCCGGCTGATCCGCCAGGATGCGCGCTTTGCCGAATTGCCCATCATTGCCATGACGGCGGCGGTGCAGGAGCGCGAGCGCAACGACTGTTACGCCGCCGGCATGAACGACCATATCGGCAAGCCGGTGTTGCCGCAGACTTTGATGGCCGCCTTGTTGCGCTGGATAAAACCGTTGGGACGCAGCGCATCTGTCGAGCCGGCGCCGCCGAAGTCAGAGTCTATGGTCTCCGGCTTATCCAGTGAATTGCCTGGATTCGATATGGAGTATATTCGGCTTATGATCGGCGAGGACAGTCGTAAATTACAGCTTTTGTTCGAGTGTTTTAGAGATAAGTTTGCCGATACAATGCAACGCCTAAGAGCGTTGCACAGCGCCGAAAAAACCGAGCAGGCGGTGGATTTGCTGCACAATTTAAAGGGAGCCGCCGGCGTGCTGGGCGCTGTCGAACTGAGCCGGGCCGCGGCGAATCTGGAGGATGCTTTGCATGCCGGTATGCCGTTCGACGCCGGCCTCAGCGCTTGCGAGACCAGTCTGGCGGCAACCCTGCGCACGATTGCTGATTTCACCGCGACGGTCGCCGTTGCCGACGCGCGGAATGAAGCTGCGGATTGGGTGGCGGCAAACGAGTTGGCCGGCCAGTTGCGCGGCTTGTTGGAGGGTAGCGATTTTGTACCCAATGACTTGATCGAGCAATTGAAGAGTGCGCTGCCTTGCCCGGAAACTCGGTTACTGATAAAAAAAATAGAAAAACAGGTCGGCAATATCGACTATGGTCAGGCTAGAGTGACGTTGGCCGAGTTGCAAACCTGGATAGCGTCACAGCGACAAAACAGAGGATAGTCATGACTACCGAGATCTCCAAGCCCTTGATTTTGATCGTAGACGATACGCCGACCAACATTCAGGTATTGGCGGAAAATTTGATCGACGAGTATCGAATCAAGGTCGCGGTCAGCGGCGAAGCGGCGCTGGAGGCCATCGAGCGGCAAGGCCCGCCCGATCTGATCCTGCTCGACGTGATGATACCCGGCATGGACGGATATGAAGTCTGCCGGCGTCTGAAAAGCGACCCACAAACAGCGGCTATTCCGGTGATATTTGTGACGGCGATGAATGCGGCCACCAACGAAGAATACGGCCTGAATCTCGGCGCGATGGACTACATTACCAAGCCGTTTTATTTGCCGGTGGTTAAGGCGCGGATCCGTAATCATATTCGCCTGAAACGGATGACGGATATGTTGGAAGCGATGGCCTGGATGGACGGCCTGACCGGCATACCCAATCGGCGGCGCTTTGATCAGGTCTTGGAAAACGAATGGAAGCGGGCGCAGCGCAATCAGTTGCCGTTGGCCTTAGTCATGGTGGATGTCGATTACTTTAAAGCCTATAACGACTGTCATGGTCATGGCGCGGGCGATATTTGCTTGCGGCAGGTGGCAACGATATTGGCGGCCTCGGTGAGTCGCTCCGGCGATTTGGTGGCGCGTTACGGTGGAGAAGAGTTTGTGATGCTGATGCCGGAAACCGACGCCGAAGGCGCCCAACGCGTATCCGAATTGCTATGCCGGCGCGTTGAAGCGCAGCAAATTCCGCATACCGGCTCCAGCGCTTCGCCTTGGGTGACGATTAGCGCCGGTTTTGCGGTAGTAGTGCCGGCTCTGCAACAGTTGCCGTCCGAATTGTTGGACGAGGCTGATCGGCAGTTGTATTTGGCTAAAGAAAGCGGCAGAAATGGTGCGTGCGGACACTATTCGACCGTTTAGCCCGGCCGCGTGTTCGCCGGCCGAGCTATGCGGGATTTTTTAAGCGGCAACAGCCGAAGCCTGCACCGATTGCAGGAAGTCCTGGCAGTCGGCGTTAATCAGCTCAAAGCCCATTTTCGCGCTGAAGCGTTTTTCCTTGTCGGTAGGGTTTTTTCTTAAAAACCAGCCTCTATGTTCGTCGGCACCGTAGGTGATGTCGCTCATGACCATCCGTTCGGAATCGCGATTGAGCGGCAGACCCAGCAACAGGTATTTTTTGCCTTTGCGGTAGTCCTTTAAAAAGTCCGGAATCGCGAAACCGCCCATCAGCTCGGTGATGTAATCGACATAGTCTGCATCGGAGGCGATGTAATTGGATTCGGGTTTTGGCGTGCCCATCGGTTTAAACAAGATCGGCAGATTTTTATCGACTTGTTCCTGCGGAATTTCGAAATAGTTGCTGCCGTCGTAATGATAAATTTTGAAACGAAAGGCGGTAGCGACGATGCGTGCGACGCCGACGATCAATGTGTGTTCTTCGTCGGCATAGCTGTCTTGCAACTGGGTGTCGCGATTAACGTCGACTACATACTTGGGCCGCCATTCTTTTAACCAATCGTGCATGGAGGCGCGGGTGTATTGAATTTGTCCGTAGGTCTTGTCGAGAAACTGCGATACATAGTTGCGGCCGCGCTTCAGTTCCTGGTTCATTGCCGCGCGCGGAAACTCGTACATCAATTTCGGTGCCATGGGTTTGCCGCCATTCATCGCCAAAATCAGGCTGTTGCTGTCGGCGGGCATCGGCTCTTGCGTCAGTTTGCTTTTGGCATCGAACACCGCGCCCGGCCCCAGATAGGGAATGACTTGATTATCGTACAAACCGCTTAGAATTTCGGAAAATACCGTATTTGACATAGTTGGCCCCAGCTAAATGAAAAGTAATGCTTAACTAATGCAAAATTCAATCCAGTTTGTTTAACTGCTTACAGGCCTTGTGCTGTATGGGTTGCGGTTTTTTGCGGCGCGGGTGGAAAGGCAACAACCGTATAAACTTAGGTGAAATTGTCGTAACTGCGACAAATTCGCAGAGCGATGGACGACACACGGCTGCGCTTGAAGTATTCGTTCGAATTAAAAACATGTATTGCAAAGAGACCGGCCGTTGTTCGCGGTTTGGATTTGCCGGCCCAGAATAGCGGCTCAAGTCGTTTGCTCGAAAACAAATCACTTTGGCCTGACAATGCATAATAATCGGGCTAAAGTTTTGCGAAAGCGCATCAGGCTTTGACCGTACCGTGTTCAATTAGACCCGGACGGGCCGTATTGACACGCTGATTTTTCCGATCAGTGCGCCTGCTTTTCCATAGTTGCCAAGAGAGGTATAGCCATGTCCGACATGCTTATTCTGGGTACCCGCAAGGGCACGGTAATATTTGAGCGGACGAACGGCGCTTGGCGTCCGCGTCCCATCGCTCATGCCGGCATACCGGTCTGCTACGCCGCACGCGATCCGCGCGACGGTACCTTATGGGTTTCGCTGGATCACGGTCATTGGGGGCCGAAGCTGTCGCGGTCGCGCGATGACGGCAAGACCTGGGAAGACACGTCGTCATTGAAGTATCCGGAAGGGGCGCGCTACATCGCCAAATATCTACCAACGCCGGATTTCGATCCTGAAGCCCCGGTTGGACAACCCGAATACCAGGATGCTACGGTGTTCAAGATCTGGCATCTGGCCTTCGGCAGTGCCGAACAAGCCGGCAGGATTTACGCCGGCACCATCCCCGGCGGACTGTTTGTCAGTGACGACGGTGGTGATAGTTGGACGCTAAACCGGCCGTTGTGGAATCACGAGAGCCGGGGTGGCGACTTGTTTGCCGGCGAGGCGACCAGCGAGAATCGCTGGGGCGGCACCCCGGCCAGTATTGATTACGGCGTATTCGAACCTGGCATTCATTCCGTCGTTGTCGATCCCCGCGATCCGAATCGGATCCATGTCGCCGTATCGTCGGCTGGCGTACTGGAAACCGCGGACGGCGGCCAGACTTGGCAAGGTCGAAATAACGGCTTATTAATGGACTATCTACCGAATCCGGCGGCGGATTGGGGTCATGATCCGCACTTCATGACCAACTGCACCGGGCAACCGGACCATCTTTGGCAGCAAAATCATTGCGGCGTGTTCTACAGCGACGACGGCGCGCGGCACTGGCGCAAGGTCAGTCTGCCGGATGCCGGCGTACATTTTGGTTTTCCGATTGCTGTCGATGCGCGTGACGGCCGGACTGCGTGGGTCGTGCCTGCTCGAGCGGATTCGGAACGGATGGCGATTGGTGGCGGTTTGTGCGTGGCTCGGACGACGGACGGCGGGCAGACTTGGCAAGCGTTTCGCGCCGGCCTGCCGCAGGAGCATGCTTACGATATTATCCTGAGGCATGGGCTTGATATTGCCGGCGATTGCCTGTGTTTTGGCAGTACCACCGGCAACGTCTATATGTCGGAAGATCGGGGCGAGACCTGGCAGTGTCTGGGTAACCATTTTCCGCCGGTCTATTCGGTGCGCTTCGGTTAAGCGACATGCCCACAGTAAAAATGACGTCGCATCTTTACCGGTTCTTTCCGGCGCTAGAGGACCGCGCAATTACGGTGCCGGCCGGTTCGGTGGCGGAAGTTTTGCAAGCCGTCAACCAGCTTGCCCCCGGTTTTACCGATTACATACTGGATGAACGCGGGGCGCTGCGCCGACATGTTTATCTTAGCGTTGACGATACCATCGTGGTCGATAGGAAGGCGCTTTCGGATCGCGTCCCGGAGCATGGGGTTGTCTATATTTTTCAGGCACTGAGCGGCGGATAAATGCTTTTGCCGGAAACTATCCGATTGTCCAAGCACAGGCTAATGCCAGCCACCGTATTGCGTTGTCGGGTCGCCGCGAAAACCGGATGTGGTCTTGTTGGCATCGGGCACATGCGCAGTACTTTCCGCTGCCTGCACCATATTGTTGTGGGTGTAGCCGCCCATGGCCTTGGCTTGTTTAGCGATGGCAGTGGTCGTGGGGTTGATGTCGTATTTGCTGGCGTCGGGATGGATCACCACACTGATTAATTGCGCGTCTTTCGGCGCGTTGGGGCCGGGCGTGTAACTTAGAATGACCGGTAAATCGGTGCCGGCGGGTACTTGAATTTCATAGCGCTGGCTGTTGTTGAGTTCGGTGCTGGCAAGCGTTTTCCCGCTTTCGGAGAGTAAGCTAACGGTGCCGGTTTTGAGCGGTCCGGCGTTGTCGCTGACAGCGCCGAGCAGCGCTGTGGTGCGCAGGGTTTGTTTGACGGCGGCTTTGCTGGGGGCGCTTATTTTTGCTTGGTCCTCGCCGCAACCGGTCATTATTCCGCAGCTCAGCAGGGTAAGACCGGCGATCAGAGCAAGTGTGAATGTAGTCGGGTTTTTCATCTGTATCTCCGTTGACATCAGTTTAAGATACCCGCTAAATCGGCCTGCGACAAGTAGGGTTTGCGTGCCAGGAATCGGCGTTGGGCGCTCAGATAGCAGTTGAATAAAGCCGCCAAGGCCGTTATAGTTGCCCAACTTTTATACTTGTAAATCAATGCTATGCCATCATTCGACATCGTTTCAGAACTCGACAGCCACGAAGTGACCAACGCAGTGGACCAAGCCAATAAAGAAGTTTCTACCCGTTTTGATTTCAAAGGCTCCAATGCCTGTTTCGAACAGCAGGAAGACAGCATCCTGATGAAAGCAGAATCGACCTTTCAATTGCAACAAATGTTGCCGATTTTGTATGCCAAAATGGGTAAACGCGGCATCGATATTTCCAGTTTGGAAAGCGGCAAGATACAGGACACCGGCAAAACCGCTCAGCAACCTATAACCTTAAAGCAGGGTGTGGGTACCGATCTGGCGAAAAAAATCGTCAAGCTGATCAAGGATAAGAAACTAAAAGTCCAGGCCGCGATCAACGGCGATAAGGTGCGCGTGACCGGCAAAAAACGTGACGACTTGCAGGAAGTGATTCAAATGTTGCGCACGGAAGACTTGGAGCAACCGTTGCAGTTTAACAATTTTCGCGACTAGCTTAGCTTCCGAAGTCTAAGCTACTAACTAAAGGGATTGTCGTGGCGGGCCCGCGGACGTCGATTCTTCAGGACTTCAGCTAGCTGACCATGGACGCCAGTTATAAAGATTGATCCCGTTAGCGTCGGACTGGCGTAGTAAACATCAGCAACTTGTTCGAAGATTTCGTTAAAACTATCGGGGGAGAGCGATATGCGAACGGTAATGATCGGTCAAAAAGTGCCACCCCTATCGGTTTCCGAATGGGTGGAGGGACAGTCTGTCAATTTCGAACAATTGCTTGGACAAGTTGTGTTGGTGGCGGTGTTTCAAGTCAACTGTCCCGGCTGTTTCTTGTCTTGTTTGCCGCAGGTCTTGGCGTTAAAACAACGTTATGCCGAGAGCGGTTTGACCGTGCTGGGGCTGGCCACCGCGTTTGAGGACTTCGATAAAAATAATCTGCAAAATTTAAAACGTTTGGTCGAAACTGGCGAAGTGATCGGCGAAACCTTTAAAGTGTTAAATGGGCGAGGTCTGTTGCAGGACGGCAAGTTACCGTATCGCATCGATTTTCCGGTAGCAATGGATAGATTGACCAAGCGCGAATTCGGCAGTATCGAAAGCGAAATTGACGCTTTTATCAGCCAACGCTTGAGTGATTTGGAGCAAGACATCGGTTTGCGGCAACCGCATGTGCGAGCGCAGGTAAAACAATATCTACAAACCCTGGATTATCACGCCGAAACTTTCGAGTTTTTCCAGTTACAGGGTACCCCATCCTATATTCTGGTTGATAGAGCGGGCTCGCTGGTCCAATGTAAGTTTGGCGCATATCCCGATCTGGAAACCGATATTCTCAAGCTGTTGTAACTCCTGTTCGGGTGCTCCAGGTTAATGCTGTTTCACTGCAAAGTTATTGAATGCGGCCGGTGAATGTCAAACTTGCCCTCGCAGGGATGATTTAAGCGAAGCAGTTACAAAGCCAGCGATTGCTTGTGGTGAAATCTTAAGGCGACATCCGTGTCTAGTGTTAACGTTTTTTAGCAAGCCAAACCCGCCGTTTCCGGATAAGTCAGGCTGGGGTATAGCAATACAACTTGGTCTTAAGCGCTTACTTTGCGGCGCAAACCAATCAGGCCAGCCAAAGCTGAGCCAAACAACCAGACAGCACCAGGAACAGGCACTGCGGTTGATCCGCCTTCAACAAACGGTGTAAAGACCAGACTTTGTGACGACTGTTTTTTCTCGATCAATGCGGAATCACCGACATTGAAAGATTCAGCGGTTAAGTCGTTTTGGATTCTGACGCGAACATCGGCATTACCCCAAGCAACAGGCGTGTTCAGCGTAGCCGAGGCCGACCAAGTGCTTAGCGGGCAGCCGGACGATGTGGCGCAGGAGTCTGTCAATGGCCCGGCGGAAAAGTTGGTCGCGATATGGTCCACCCCATTCCACAGATTGGTTAAACGCAATTGGCCGGAAGCATCGACCGAAGGTGCCAAGGTGATGCTGCCGGAGCGATTGACTAGGCGGTAGTCGCCGTTTTCCACCAGGCTCACGCCACTCAAACTCAGATTTGCATCGGGTCGAATGTCAAACTGCACATTGCTGTTGGTGAACACCGTGCCTTGAGTACCGGTTGCTTGGGCTTTAAAGTTCAACGGCGAGAATAAAACGCTATTGCCGTCACCCGATAAAGTCGGGGCGCCAAACAAGCCTAAATTGGTGTCGTCATAGACGGCTGTGAAGCCGTTGCCGTCCAGCGAAATTAATGCCGCCGAGGCATGTCCGCTAAATATTGAAATTACCCCGGCAAATGCCAGGAGCCACGAGTTAATTTTCATAAAAGTCCCTAATAACTATAAAAAGGCAAGTTGACTTCGAGTAGCACCAGTCGCTTTCTCTAAAGGTCTGTCGAAGTCGGTTAAAGTGCGCTGGCCGCATTGTGTTTGGAACTTTTTAATGCGTTGCCGCTTCCATTGCCAGCTACCTACGATCAGCCCTTTGTCGAGAAAATCTCGAGTAAAAACAAAGTCGTCGGTATTCTTCCTAGAAATGCTGTCTTTGCGACCTAACAGAGTTCCGGTCGGTGCGCAATCGTACGAATTGTCCAAGTCAAAACGGTTACCGATCCGTGAAGGTTTGAAGAAATGTATTACAAAGGTATTCTGCCCATTGCATGGATGGCTGTACTGAAAGCCCACGGCGAGTCTTTGAATGTTTGAGACAAAGCAGCACGAGCGGCGGTCAATAATGCCAATCTATACCTAACAATTCAGGTCATGGTATGGTTGCGCGACTTTTTTTATCCTTGTCGCTTTTTCAGGAAACGCCCATGACCGAACCCTTGCTGATCGCTAAAGCCCAACTTGCCGAACTTTGTCTACTGCCGGCCATGGCTAACCGCCACGGCTTGATTGCCGGCGCGACCGGTACCGGCAAAACGATCACGCTGCAAACCTTGGCCGAGGCGTTTTCGCAAATCGGCGTGCCGGTATTCATGGCCGATGTGAAAGGCGATTTGTCCGGCATCAGTCGGACCGGCGGCGGCAATGCCAAAGTTGAAGCGCGGCTGGCTGAGTTGGGGATAGCCGCCGACTATGCGGCGGTGCCGACCCTGTTTTGGGATGTGCTCGGTAAAAAAGGTCACCCCTTGCGGTCGACCGTGTCGGAGATGGGGCCGTTACTGCTGGCAAGGATGTTGGATTTGAACGAGGTGCAAAGCGGCGTGCTGACCGCAGCGTTTAAGATTGCCGACGACAATGGCTGGCTGTTGTTGGATTTGAAAGACCTGCGGGCCTTGCTGCAATATGCTTCCGAAAATGCAGCGGAGTTGTCTAGCGAATACGGCAGCATCTCGGCGGCTAGCGTCGGCGCGATCCAGCGCGGCTTGTTGCAACTGGAGCACGAAGGCGGCGAAAACCTGTTCGGCGAGCCGGCTTTGGATTTCAACGATTTTCTGCAAACCGACGGCGGGCGGGGCGTGATCAATATTCTGGCCGCCGACACGCTGTATAACTCGCCGCGCGTTTATGCCACTTTGCTGTTGTGGCTGTTGTCCGAATTGTTCGAAAATCTGCCGGAAGCCGGCGATCTGGATAAGCCTAAATTGGTATTCTTCTTTGACGAAGCGCATTTATTGTTCAACGATGCGCCGTCGGCTTTGCTGCAAAAAATCGAACAAGTGGTGCGCTTGATTCGGTCCAAAGGCGTGGGCGTATATTTTGTCAGTCAGAATCCTTTGGACATTCCTGATGTAATTCTCGGCCAGCTGGGCAATCGCGTGCAACATGCCTTGCGGGCGTTTACCCCGCGCGACCAAAAAGCCGTTAAAGCAGCGGCGGAAACTTTTCGGGCCAATCCGGACGTGGATGTCGAAACCGCGATCACCGAGCTGGGCGTCGGCGAAGCCTTGGTATCTTTCCTGGACGAAAAAGGCACGCCAATGCCAGTGCAACGGGCGATGATCAAGCCGCCAAGCTCGCACGTCGGCGCGGTCAGTGACGCCGAACGCCAGGAGTCTATCAGCACGTCAGTGATTGCCGGCCATTACGAAAAACAGGTCGATCGCGAATCGGCCTACGAAATTCTGAAAGGCCGTGCGGAAAAAATTGCGCCCCCTGAGCCGGCCGGCGACAGCGGCGATTCCGGATCAGGTTTCAATTGGGGCGAAGTGCTAATGGGCGGCGTCGGCGCAGCTACCAAGTCCCGACGTGGCCGCAGCAGCGGGGGGCAAAGTGTGCTGGAAGCGGCCGCGAAAAGCGCCGCTCGCAGCATCGGTCAGGAAGTGGGCAAGCAAATCATTCGCGGTGTGTTGGGATCGTTATTGGGTGGTCGGCGCTAAGGCCTAAAACATTGCTGACATAACGCTGTCAGGAGGGCTGTTTTAGGATGACGGCTCTTTTAACCACAACGAGGACAACATCATGATCAACAACTTAGCAACTTGGTTTGAATTACCCGTCATCGATATGCCGCGCGCGCAGGGTTTTTATCGCGGGGTTTTGAATGCATCGTTCAAGGATGAGGAAATGGGCGGTTATCAACTAGGAATTTTCGATGCCGAGGAAGGTGCCGTCAGCGGTATGCTGGTGTTGGGCGAACATTATCAGCCAAGCGCAAGCGGCGCGGTGGTGTATTTCAACGGCGGCGCAGATTTGAATGAGCCGCTGGCCAAGGTGGAGGCAAACGGCGGCAGCGTGTTGATGCCAAAAACCCCCATCCACGATGGCGAATGTGGCTATTTCGCGATGTTGCTCGATAGCGAAGGTAACCGTGTTGGCCTGTATTCCCAAGCTTAATGGCAAATAAAACGGCGGGCAGCCTTAATTATGGCTGCCCGATCTGCTGATGCGCCGCGCTGATCGTTTATTCCAAATCGTGCAAATCCTGCGTAACCGCCGGCTGGTTACCGCCAAGGTGCTCGCCGAGCGTCTGGAGGTTTCCGAACGTACCATCTATAGAGACATTCAGGTACTAAGCCTGTCCGGCATTCCTATCGAAGGCGAGGCCGGCGTCGGTTATATGCTGCGCCACAGTCTGGATATTCCGCCCATCATGTTCAGCGCCGCCGAACTGGAAGCCTTGGTAATCGGCGCGCGCATGGTGAAAACCTGGGCCGGCAAGGAACTGGGCCATTCGGCGCAGTCGGTGCTGGATAAGGTGACGGCGGTGGTGCCTGCTGAATTGCGCGAACAACTGGAGCGCAGCAAATTATTCGCGCTACGTTTTTCGCCGCGCGAAGATTTGGATGTGACCATGGATATTTGCCGCAAGGCACTGGACGGCAAGCGTTTGCTGTCCATGGATTACCGCCGAGCGGACGGCACATTCAGCCAGCGGCGGATCAGGCCGCTGGGTTTGTATTTTTGGGGCAACGTCTGGACTTTAGTGGGTTGGTGCGAACTGCGCGGCGACTTTCGCAATTTCCGACTGGATCGTATCCTGCGGGCGCTGGTGCTGGACGAAGTATTTACCGACGACGCCGGCCAAACCTTGCAGGATTTTATTCGGCGGATGCAGTGTGTGCCGCAGTGAGATTGTCCAGTTAACGCAAAGATTCGGGTTGCCGAACGCCAGGTTTTCTCTATCATGTCCGTTTAAGCTGGCGTTCTTGCCGGTGTTTTCATTTAATTGACTCTCAACTGATCCTGCTCATGACAACAATCAACATTCAACAAATGATGGCCGACAGCGGCGTGGCGTTCGGCACTAGCGGCGCGCGCGGCCTGGTTAGGCAAATGACCGGCGAAGTCTGTGCCGCGTATACACTGGCGTTTATCCAAGGTTTGAATTTGGCGCGGCCCGGCCAAAAAATTGCATTGGGTATGGACCTCAGGCCGTCCAGCCCGGAAATTGCCCAAGCCTGTGTAGCCGGAATTCGTCAAGCCGGCTGCGAAGTGGATTTTTGCGGGGTGTTGCCGACGCCGGCTTTAGCCCTGTATGCGCTGACGCGAGGTCTGCCGGCGATTATGGTTACCGGCAGTCATATTCCGTTCGACCGCAACGGCATCAAATTTTATCGGGCCGATGGCGAAATCAGCAAGGCCGATGAAGCGGCAATGACCGGCGCGACGGTTGATGTGCAAGAGGTGGCGGCTGAGCTGCCTGCTATTAATTTGGCTGCACTCATGCAATTTCGGCAACGTTACACCAGTTTATTCGGTCACGATTTGCTAAACGGCTGGCGGGTGGGTGTTTACGAACATTCCAGCGCCGCGCGCGATGTGCTGAAAGACGTGCTGGCGGAGTTGGGTGCCGAGGTGATTGGCTTGGAGCGCACCGATACTTTCGTGCCAATAGACACCGAAGCGGTCGGCGAGGCGGATCGTCAGCGCGGCCGCAACTGGGCTGCCGAATATAAACTGGATGCACTGATCTCCACCGACGGCGACGGCGACCGGCCCTTGATCGGCGATGAAACCGGCGAATGGCTGCGCGGCGATATCGTCGGCTTGCTGTGCGCGAAATTTCTGGGCGCTGACACGGTGGTGACGCCGGTGAGCTGCAATACCGCCATCGAAGCCTCCGGCTGGTTCAAACAGGTGATTCGCACCCGGATCGGCTCGCCGTATGTCATCGCCGGCATGGAGCAAGTGCCAAGCGGTGGTGTGGCAGGCTTCGAGGCCAACGGCGGCTTCCTGGCTGGAAACGGTTTGTCCGTGAACGGCAAAGCCTTGGCGCCATTGCCGACTCGCGATTCGCTGCTGCCGGCCTTGGCTTTGTTGGCGATGGCGAGTACCCAAGGCGTGACGTTATCGGGACTATTGCAAGGCTTGCCGCAGCGTTACACCGCCAGCGACCGTATTCAAGAGTTTCCGGTCGTCAATAGTCGTGCTCTTCTGGAACGCTTGCAAGCCGATGAAACCGCCTATCGTGGATTGTGGGGCGACAAATTGGGCGCGCCGGTCAGTAGCGATACTACGGACGGCTTACGCTTGACCTTCGCCAACGGCGAGATCGTGCATTTGCGTCCGTCCGGCAACGCGCCGGAATTGCGTTGTTATGCCGAGGCCGACGCTATGGTGCGCGCGGAAGATTTGGTAGCTGAAACGCTAAAGCGGATTGCCGGCTAAGCGGTTAATCCGCCGTTAAGCTTCTGTGTTGTATTGTCTAATCTCGATAATAACTAAATACGAGGGTAACACCATGCAACATAAAGCAATTTTATTCAGTTCTTTAGTCTTTGTTTCCGGCGCTGCGTTTGCTCAGTCGGCGGTATTGGAAGGTGTGGCTAAACAAGCGGCGAAAGACACGGCAACATCGGTAGCCCCTGGCGCGGTGAGGGGTGTCGAACAGGCCGGTCAGGCTGTGAATCAGGTGCAACAAGTTCAGCAGGGCGTGCAAAGCGCTCCCGCCGTTCTAAAAGACCAAGCCCAAGACGCAGTTAAAGATGCCGCCCAACAAAAACTGGAGCAAGCAGTACCGGCGGAAGTCAAACAAGGCGCGGAAACTCTGAATGCCAACAAGGAGAAGGTCACGGAATTGAAAGGTAAGGTAGACGCGGCGCCTAAATCAACCGGCGAAGCAGTCAAAGCGGTGAAAGGCAAAGCCAAGCAAAAAGCGGCGGCAAAAGCGCTGGATTTGTTGAACTAAGCGATAAGAAAAAGGGCGGCGAACTGCACCGCCCTTCCTAAGTTTCGCCAAGACCGGTGCTTGGCGAATACCTCACTAACGAATCAATTCCCGATTCTTCAACGCCACGTAAATATCATCGACGTTGTATTGGTCACAATCGAAACTTAGATCGGCCACAGCCGGTTTTTCATCCAGACACAAGCACAACAAACCGGCGTTTTTAATCGCGGTGGCCAGCGCATTGTTGGCTTGTTCCAATACCGTGGTGGCGTGGCCGGTGTCGAACAGTTTGCGTTCCAGCTGATAAGCCACTTGCTGGGCATTGTCCCCGCTTAAGGCGATGATGCTGGCTGTTTGGCTGAAGCGAATTGCCCGCTCTGCGGCAGACACCGGTGACCAGTCTTCCGCGCTCGCGTCGCCGGTGATCATGCCGGCGCCGACCGTGACGTTGGTCAGACGGTCGATGACGATGAACGAGCCGGTAGTTTTGTTGCGTTTATACGGATCGAACACCACTGGCGCATTGACCGCAACGGTGCAGGAGCCAATTTCGTTCAGTTTTAACTCCATCGCATCGTGGTGTTCCAGCGTGTTGACGTCGATGCGGTGATGAATCATCGATATTGAGCCGGACACGCTACGCGTCGCAAGTTTGATCACGTATTGTCGCCCAGGCACCATGGCTTGTTCGGTCATCCAGACGATAGTGGCTTTGAATTTATCGGCGATGCTGGGCGCGGCTTGTTGCTTGCCTAGGATAATGTCCCCACGGCTGACATCGATTTCGTCTTCCAGGGTTAAAGTGACCGCCATGGCCGCAAAAGCCTCGTCCAACTCGCCGTCGAAGGTGACGATGGATTTGATTTTGCTGGTTTTGCCTGATGGCAATGCCGTGATTTGATCACCTTTTTTGAATATGCCGGAGGCAACGGTGCCGCAGAAGCCGCGAAAATCCAGGTTGGGACGGTTGACGTATTGCACTGGGAAACGGGCGTCGTCGAAGTTGTGGTCGCTGGCGATTTCGATGCTGTTCAGCAGTTCCATCATCGGCATGCCGGTAAACCAGGGCATGTTGGCGCTGGGGTTGACCACGTTATCGCCATCCAAAGCCGACATCGGAATGAAATGTACGTCGTGCAGATCCAGGGTTTTGATAAATGCCAGATAGTCGTCCTGAATCTTGCGGTAAGTCTCTTCGCTATAGCCCACCAAATCCATTTTGTTGATGGCGACGATGATGTGTTTCAAGCCCAACAACGAAGCGATGAAACTGTGCCGTTTGGTCTGGGTTTGCACGCCGTAACGAGCGTCGATCAAAATCACCGCCAAATCGCAGGTCGACGCGCCGGTCGCCATGTTGCGAGTGTATTGCTCGTGGCCGGGGGTGTCGGCGATGATGAATTTGCGGGTGGAGGTGGAGAAATACCTGTAAGCCACGTCGATGGTAATGCCTTGTTCGCGCTCGGCTTGCAAGCCGTCGACCAGCAAAGCCAAGTCGATCTTGCCGGCACCGGTGGTGCCGGATTTGACGCTGTCGGCCTGTACAGCGGCCAATTGGTCTTCGTAAATCATTTTCGAGTCGTGCAGCAGGCGGCCGATCAAGGTGCTTTTGCCGTCGTCGACGTTGCCGCAAGTTAAAAACCGCAATAACTCTTTACGTTCGTGTTGAGCCAGGTAGGCGTTAATGTCGGTGCTGATTAAGTCGGATTGGTGGGACATGGGATTCCTAAGTGCCTTATTTGTTATAAAAGGTGCCGCGCTTTTTTGTAAAGCGCTTACTTGCAATGCTGTTTTAAAAAGTTAGCTAAATCATCACGGCTCAATTGCCGGGTTGCCACATTGATCACCCATTCGTAAAGCTGGGCGTTATCCATCGCCGGCTGTTTATGATTGGCAGCCAGAAAAACCAGCATACAGGCAGCAGCGGTTCGCTTGTTACCATCCAGAAAAGGGTGGTTATTGGCCACGGTTTGAAAAATGTTGCCGCTGTGTAATGCCAGGTTTGTTGGGCTGCGCCGAGCGCCGATTCCAACAATACTTCATCCCTTATTCCCTGTGTGCCGCCGAAGCGTTCTATTTGTTGCCGATGTATCGTTAATGCCAATGTTTTTGAGATAAAAAACAAGTCGGGCATGTTACTGCGCTAACTTTGCAAAGGCGTCTGCATATTGATCCATCAATTGTTGATGAATTTGCAGGGCTTCTTCTTTGCTTACTGTCTGATCTGGCTGTCGCTTCTTTTGTTTTTCTTCCAGGAACAGGACGAAATCGAGTACCTCAGCTTGTAGGCCGGGTTCAAGATTTACGAGATGTTGTTGTATTTGTTCATGTAATTGCATGAGCCACCTGTAAAAAACTTATCGACACCACTGCTTTTCGCAGGGAATGCCGTCATTGTTGCCATCCATTTTGGTGTCCGGACAGTTATTGATGAAAAAAGTCGCTTCTTCGCAGGAAGTCATTTGTGAGCAATAGGTGCGACCGTCGCATACGTATTTTTGCGAGCGGTTCTCTACGGCACCGGCAGTTGGTGGGCCATCCGCTTGTTCCGAATTTGAGTCGCTATGGAAAAGGCTCTTAATCTTGTCGGTTATTTTGGACAAAGGCGGTTGCTCGGCTTTAACTTCTGCAAGCGGTTTCAAATTGGCGGCTTTACGATCAACTTTGGTATCGCATGCGGTGTCTGAATAGACAACGCGGCCGTTCGCATCGGTACATTTATAAACCGCGCCTAAGCTATCTGCTGCATAAAGCAAGATAGACACCAGCAATAAATTTCTGATTGCCATAATCGCTGCCGCCTTTCGCGTACTGCCGGATTGTTAGAAGTAACCTTCCCGCTTTTTCTGCTCCATAGACCCAGCCTGATCGTGGTCAATCAAACGGCCCTGGCGCTCAGAGGTGGTGGTCAGCAGCATTTCCTGGATAATTTCCGGCAGCGTGGTGGCAGTCGATTCAACCGCGCCGGTCAAGGGATAACACCCCAGTGTGCGGAAACGCACCATTTTCATCTCAACTTTGTCATTCGGTCCGATTGGCATGCGCTCGTCGTCGACCATGATCAGCATGCCGTCTTTTTCGACGACCGGCCGCTCCTTGGCAAAGTACAAAGGCACGATGGGGATATTCTCCAGGTGAATGTATTGCCAAATATCGAGTTCGGTCCAGTTGGACAGCGGGAAGACGCGGATGGACTCGCCCTTATCGACTTTGCCGTTATAGATGTTCCAGAGTTCCGGGCGTTGGTTTTTCGGGTCCCAGCGGTGATTTTTATCGCGGAACGAATACACCCGTTCCTTGGCGCGGGACTTTTCCTCGTCGCGGCGCGCACCGCCGAAGGCCGCGTCGAATTGGTATTTGTTCAGGGCTTGTTTCAAACCGTCGGTTTTCATCACGTCGGTATGTTTTTTACTGCCATGGGTGAAGGGGCCTATGCCTTGGGCGACGCCTTCTTCGTTGATATGTACGATTAAATCCCAGCCCAGATCTTTCGCCATGTTGTTACGAAACTCGATCATTTCTCGGAATTTCCAGGTGGTATCAACATGCAATAAGGGGAAGGGCGGTTTGCCGGGGAAAAAGGCTTTGCGTGTCAAATGCAGCATGACGGCAGAATCCTTGCCGATGGAATACAGCATGACCGGCTTTTCAAATTCTGCCGCCACTTCGCGAATGATATGGATGCTTTCTGCTTCGAGCTGTTTCAGATGGGTTAATTTATAATCGGTCATCAAATATCCGGGGCGCACGGCCATGTTTGCTGTGAAGTGTAAGCCCGCTATTTTAAAGGCAAACCCCCATCGACGCTATCGGCAAAGCTTATGAGACAGATACACGGACTGGAAAAACTGGTTGAACAACAACCTGGTCGGTTAAATACGCAAAAACTGGCCGAGTTGTTGCTGACTGATTTGCAGCATTGCCGTTGCAGTATTTACGGCACGATTGGCGACGATGACAAAGTATTATTGGCGGAGCTGGACTTATTGCCGGACAGCCTGGAATACGAGATGTTCGATCAGCGTATCGATTTGATCGTCGCCGGCCCGATCTTGCGCAACGATTGCGTGCCGTTAATTTATCGTCTGCAAGGCGAGCATTTTGCGCTTAGCGGCCGCTGCTCCATGATCGCCAGGGTCTGCGGCGTGGATTTATATTTGCAGCGCAGTTATACCGGTGTAGTTGGCGACGTCGCCCGGCAGAAATTCGCCGTTCCCCTAAAACCACTATTGCAAATGCTGTAGTGCTTTAGTCCTTACCCCGATAAATCCGGCATCGCGGCGGATTTGGGGTACCATGAGGTTCAGGTCCCGCGCATCTGCGCGGGCCATTGGGCAGGATGGCGACGGAGTCAGGCAGATGAAATTCTATGATCGCAGTCGTAGCCTTTGCGAGTGGGAGCGGGTTGAGGAATGGCGCGAGAAAATGCGCGTTAGCCTGGCGGCTCAGGAAAGCAATAAAGTATCGCCCTTTCATTTGTTGTCGATACCGGGTGTGTCGGCTGCCGAACAACGGTTGTGCGCCGATCTGTGGTTGAAAGATCGCATCGATGCCAGCGCTGTTGAGCGGGCCGATCTGGCCTTTAGCTATGCTACCAGCAGCCGGCCCAAAATTCGTCTGGGTTATTTATCCTGCGATTTTCATGAACATGCCACGGCTTTTTTGTTGGCGGAACTGTTCGAAGCGCATGATAGAGAGCAATTCGAGGTGTATGCCTATTCTTATGGTCCGGACGACGGCCTAGGCATGCGCCAGCGGCTGTGTGAGTTTTTCGACAGCTTTGTCGATCTGCAAGCCCTGTCACTATCTGAAGCCGCGCAAGCCATACATGACGACAACATCGACATTCTGATCGATTTAAAAGGCTACACGCGCGGCACCCGCACCGAGATTCTCAGCTACCGGCCTGCACCGATCCAAGTCAATTATCTCGGTTATCCCGGTACCTTGGGAGGCGACTTTTGCGACTACATCATCACCGATCCTTACCTGACCCCTGCTGCCAGCGCCGCTGACTACAGCGAAGCCTTTGCCTACCTGCCCGACAGCTATCAACCGCACGGTCGGCATGCGCCGATCGGTAAGTCCACCAAGCGCGCGCAACACGGTTTGGACCAGCACAGCTTTGTGTTTTGTTGCTTTAATCAGGCTTACAAAATCACCCCTGACGTATTCGATATCTGGTGCCGGCTGTTGTATAGCGTGCCTGGCAGCGTATTGTGGCTGCTTAAAAACTCCAAAGCCAAAGGTAGGCTCAGAAACGAAGCTTATCAACGCGGCATTGCCCCGGATCGATTGGTATTTGCGGATGATCTGCCGCAGTTAGAACATTTGGGCCGTTTGGCTTTGGCTGATCTGGTGTTGGATACCCAGCCTTACAATGCGCATACCACCGCCAGCGATGCCTTATGGGTGGGGGTGCCCATAGTGACCTGCGTCGGCGATACGTTTGCATCCAGAGTAGCAGGCAGTTTGCTGCACGCGATTGGTTTGCCGGAATTGATCGCCGAGGATTTGGAAGGCTATTACGATCTAGCCCTAGAATTGGCGACTAATCCGGCGCGCTTAAGCGAGGTTAGGCAAAAACTGGCAGATAATCGCCTCAGTACCCCGCTATTCGACATCAAGGCCTATACCCGGCATTTGGAAGCTTTGTATCAAACCATGTGGCAGCGGCACGTCGCCGGCGATCTGCCGATAGCGATCGGCCAAACCGAGCCGCGCTTATAGCTGGCTATTGACCCAGCGCACAATGTCTTGCGCGCTCAGCGCGCCGGCTTGTCTGGTCAGTTCTTTTCCTCCCTTGAATAGAATCAGCGTTGGAATGCTGCGAATATTGTATCGGGCGCTGAGCTGTTGCTCGGCTTCCGTGTCGACTTTGCCCAAACGAACACGCGGTTCCAAAATTTGCGCGGCTTGGGCAAAAGCCGGCGCCATCATTTTGCATGGTCCGCACCAGTCCGCCCAAAAATCCACCAGTAACGGAATGTCGTTGCGCGCCAGATGGGTTTCAAAGCTTTTCGAAGTCAGCGCCAACGGATGGCCGCTGAACAAGGCTTGATGGCATTGTCCGCACTTGGGGCCTTGCGACAGACGAGTGGCGGGTACGCGGTTGACGGCTTGGCAATGCGGGCAGACTAAATGCAGGGATTCGCTCATAAATTATCTCGGCGTTGATGCTGGATTGTAGGGGCGAATTCATTCGCCCAAGGAATACCGATTATCGCCACAAACCGCCGATGCGCCAACGCGCCGGACGAATAATCACCCGGTTAGCGTAGCCCGGAGCGGCGAACGGCTCTTGCCAAAACGTTTGCTGCCGGCTGGGGCTTAAGGCTTGCAGACGTCGGATGCGTTCCGCTGTGGGCGGATGGGTGCGCAGCCAGGATGGTTCCGGGTTGCCCCAGCCCGGCAGTAAAATCGACAACCAACCGCCGCTGATTTTCTCGATATGCGCCAATGCCGATGCCAAACCTAAAGGATCACCGGTCAGCGCCGCGGCATTCAAGTCGGCATCGTACTCGCGGATGCGCGATAAGCCCAATTGCATCAGCAAGGCCAAATGCGGCGAGAACAATAGCAGCAGTAAGCCCGGCCAATTGATTTGAAAGCTGATCTCGCCAAACACCAGTAAAGGCAGCGACAGCAGCAAAAACAACTGACCGGTTGCGGCGAACAATGCGGTAATTCGGCTAATCGCGTCGGCCAAACCCATCACCCGCAAATCGTTATTGGCGATATGCGCCATTTCGTGCGCCAACACGCCGGCCAGTTCCCGCGAATTTAGTTGGTTGAATAAGCCATCGGTCAAGGCGATGGCCGATTGCTTGCGGCTACCGACTGCAAAGGCATTGATTAGTGGGCTGGGGATGTAATACGGCGTCGGCACGCTGGGCAATTCGGCGCGCTCGGCTAACACCTGCAAGATTTGCCATAGAGCCGGCGCTTCCTGCGGATAAATCGGCCGGGCTCGGTAAAGGCTCAACGTCAAGCGCCAAGCAGCCGCCGGCTCTAAGATCAGTGCAAACACGCCGGTTGCCAATGCCATCCAGATGCCTTCTTCCCCGAATAATAAACTGCCGGCCAAGGTGCAGATTGCCAGTAGCGCCAGCATCAGCAGCACTGTTTGCAGCCGGTTGAGCCAGCTATGACGATGCCAGGCTATGCTTTGCATGGGCTACTCCAGGCCGGCCCGGCGCAAACGGCGGCGCAATTCGTCGATCTCTTCCTGCATGTCGGCAACCAGCGCAGCCAGCTCCGGCACCGCTTCGAAATTGCGCTCCAAACTGACGATGCGCCGTACCCGCACCAGATGCGCGCTGGAAAAACGCCATTCGCTTTGCTGCTGCGGCAGCGGGTTAAGCAAGCCGTCTTCAATATGCCGGGTAACCCATTCCGGCTCCACCGCACAGATAGTGGCCAGCTGCTGCAAAGTCAGGCCGCTGTCTTCCAGAACGGCGTCTATCAAGTTCTCGGCTGATGGCATGCTTTAACTCCTGTAGTTTGTGCGCGGGTCAAAAGCCAGTTCGCGCGCCATGGTTTCGTAAAGTTCTCGGGCTTTAGGCGATTTAGCAGGCGGCAATACCACCTGAATATCCAGCAGCAAATCGCCGGGCGTCGCGCTGGGAATACCCTTGCCGCGCAGCCGCAGTTGCTGACCGCTTTGCGTGCCTTCCGGGATGCGCACCTTTAAACCGGTATCAAATAAATTCACCGGCACCATCGCCCCCAGCGCCGCTTCCCAGGGCGTTAGCGGTAGATTCATATGCAGATTGCTGCCGTCTACCCGCAAACGCGGATGTGGATTGAAATGCACTTCCAGCAACAAGTCGCCGGGTTTGCCACTGCCCATGCCCGGCGCGCCCTGGCCGGCCAAACGGATGATCTGGCCTTCATACACGCCTTTGGGGATTTTTACGTTCAAGGTCCGGGTATCAAGAATAACGTGGCCGCCGGCGTCCATGCGCGGTACCCGCAAACTGATTTGCCGTGCTGCGCCGCTAAAGGCATCGCCTATATCCAGCAACACTTTGGCGTGATGGTCCTCGCCTTGGGTGTGAAAGCCGGTCTGGCTCTCGAACGGCCCGCCCCGCGCCCGGCCCGCGCCCATCTTGCCGAATAATTGACTGAAAAAGTCGCCGAAATCCGCCGCGTCAGTGCTGGAGAATTCGAAACCGGCGTCCCAATTTGGCGGTGGATGGAACTCCTGTCCTGGCCGGTAGCCGCGGCCGAGTTGATCGTAAGCCGCGCGTTTTTCCGTGTCGGATAGCACCGCATAGGCTTCGTTGATCTCTTTCATATGCTGCTCGGCATCCTTTTCCTTGGAAATGTCCGGGTGGTATTTGCGCGCCAGCTTGCGGTAAGCCTTTTTGATGTCAGCTATTGCCGCATCGCGGTTGACGCCGAGAATCTGGTAATAATCTTTATATTGCACGCAGTGGCTCCTGTCGGTAGTGTGTCTGGCGCTAGGCGAACTGTTTTGCGTTGATTTATAGCGGATAGCATGGGCTGGGACAACTTATAAAATAAGGTAGAGTAGTATGAACGCAATAGGCCGCAAACTGTCCCGTCAAGTAACTTAGGTTACGGCGGAGAGGTTTAGGCGAAAGGGAAACAGTGTCTCTTGAAATAATTGATTTAAAACCCATATTGCTGACAATTATTTTATCGATTTGATAGAATGAGAACTCTTGGGGGTGACATGGCTTCGACGTGGGTAGCAAAACCTCAGGTGCATGCCGAGCACAGTACAGCTCGTAAAACCTACTGAAAACAAGTATTCGCAAACGACGAAAACTACTCAGTGGCCTTAGCAGCTTAAAACCTGCACCACTTCTCTGACCAGATGTACTTATGCGTCTGGAGTCTCTTTCGGGAGGCGCTCAGGGATCATATTACATAAGCTCGCGCCAAGGCTTAGTTCGGAGCCCGAAGCGCTAAATCCAATCGAAATCGCTGTTGATCCTCTTGGCCCGACGGGTAGTCAACAGTTAAATCAAAAGCGCGGGATAAGCATGTAGAGCTTGTGGCGGAGTGCTTGCGGACGGGGGTTCAATTCCCCCCACCTCCACCAAGAATGTGTATTAAACGTCCTAAGATGTACCGAACCCTGCGAGTTTCAAGACTTCGCGGGGTTTTTTATGTCTGGTAAAGTCTACTAAAATCTCAGTACCCGTTCGTTTACCTGAGTATATGGCTGAAAGGCTTGCAAATGCTGTTGAAGGAGCAATAAACCATGCGGTTGTCACAATCTCAAGCCCAAACAATACGTGAAAGCGTCTTAAGCAACTTCGGTGAAGATGCCCATGTGTGGTTGTTCGGCTCAAGAGTCCGGGATGACGAGAAAGGTGGCGACATCGACCTTTATATCGAGGTCCAAGCGCAATCGGCAGCGGACTTAATCACTAGTAAATTGAAATTTCTACGTGATTTACACAAAAGACTCGGGGATCAAAAAATCGACGTCGTGTTGCGTAAGGCCAATGGCTCGGTTGAGTTACCGATTTATCAAATTGCCAAACAGACCGGGATTCAGTTGCAATGATTACAGCCATTCAAGAGATACTAAAAATCTGTGACCGTCATGCCGATAGGTTGCGGTGGGCTGTCAGTCAACTGCAATGTCATGCCCCATTTGACGAACATGGTTTAAGTCGTTTGACCGATACTGAGATTGCCGTCCTGGATCAGTTTTCTGTCCGATTTGGGAAATTGCAGGATGCAATGGGCGCCAAGCTGTTTCCGGCGGTGTTAGAGCTGACAAAAGAACCCGGCGAGTTAAAAGCATTTATAGACAAGTTGAATCGCCTTGAAAAAATTGGTGCGATTCCATCGGCGGATGATTGGTTGTTGCTGCGTGAAGTCAGAAACACCTTTGCACACGATTACCCTGATGATCCTGAACTCAAAGCGGAAATCATCAACAAGGCGCTTGATCTAACAGCCTCCCTCATCGATGTGTTGGATTCAGTAAAACGTTTCGTCCAACCTTATTTGTAGTGATTGGCAGACGCCGATAAATCCCACTAGACGCCAGAATTAATTTAAAAAACCTAATGCCCATGGTCAATGACGACGAACAACAGTTTTTAAACAAGCTCGATAAAAAACTCTGGACCAGCGCCGACAAGCTGCGCTCCACGCTGGATGCCGCGCAATACAAACACACGGTACTGGGCTTGATCTTTTTAAAATACGTCAGCGACTCGTTTGATATTCGCCGCGCCGAGCTAACCGAGCAATTTAAAAACCCGGACCACGAATACTACCTGGACCCCGCCGACTTTGGCGGCGAGGACAGCCCCGACTACCAAGCCGAAATCAACGCCGAGCTCGAACAACGCGACTACTATGCCGAAACCAACGTGTTTTGGGTGCCGAAAGTGGCGCGCTGGGAGTTTTTGCAAAACCAGAACAAAGTGGTGATTAACAGTGTGATTTGGCTGAGCAAAGCCGGTGACGTGCTGACTCAAGCGCCGGAAGACGACGCCGAAAAACGCCTGTGCACCCGCATCAGCTCGGTCGGGCAGTTAATCGACCATGCGCTGGAAGCCATCGAACAAGACAACGCCAAACTCAAAGGCATTCTCAACAAACGCTATACCAGTCTGCAAATCGACCCCGCTAAACTGGGCGAGCTGATTGACTTAATCGCCACCATCCCATTCAAACACGCCAGCCTCAGCAGCAAAGACATCCTCGGCCATGTCTACGAATATTTTCTCGGCCAGTTTGCTCTGGCTGAAGGCAAAAAAGGCGGGCAGTTCTACACGCCCAAATCCATTGTCAGCCTGATTGTGCAAATGCTGGAACCGTTTAAAGGCCGCGTCTACGACCCGGCGATGGGCAGCGGCGGCTTTTTTGTGCAATCGGAAAGCTTTATCCGCGAGCATCAAGGCCGAATTGGGGATGTGTCGATTTATGGTCAGGAATACAACCACACTACTTGGCAACTGGCCGCGATGAACATGGTGATTCGCGGCATCGATTTTAACTTTCGCTGCGAGGCCCGGAAAGCAAAGCGCTAGCGAGCGAAGGCCGAGTAGTCCCTGGAAGCCGTAGCGCCGGGCGGTTTTTCGAGTAGAAAAACTGCAAGGCCTCGCGAAACGGCGTCGAGTCATGCGAGAGCCAAGGCTTTGAACCCCTTGCTGGGTCAAAGCCGAGGTGATGCGGACGGCCAGGGCCGCCGCAGGCAATCACCGTGACGGTGGAGTCCCGATTTTCGTCCCATGGATGGGCGAAAATCTTTACGGACGGAAGCCGTCACTCGCTGAGGCAAAGAACCCGCCAACACCTACACCAACGACCAACACCCCGATTTACGCGCCGATTTTGTGATGGCCAATCCGCCGTTCAACATGCGCGAGTGGGATACCGGCGTCAGCGACGACGACCCGCGCTGGGTGTATGGCAAACCGCCCAGCGGCAACGCCAACTTTGCTTGGCTGCAACACATGCTTTACCACCTGGCGCCCAACGGCAGCATGGGTTTATTGCTGGCCAACGGCTCCATGAGTTCCAACACCAATAACGAAGGCGAAATCCGCAAAGCGCTGATCGAAAACGACTTGGTGGAATGCATGGTCGCCTTGCCCGGCCAATTGTTCACCAACACCCAAATCCCCGCCTGCATCTGGTTTTTAACCAAAAACAAAGGCCCGCGCATCGCTGCCAGCGGCAGAGCCTTGCGCGACCGCAAAGGCGAAATCCTGTTTATCGATGCCCGCAATCTGGGTTACATGAAAGACCGCGTATTGCGCGACTTCACCCAAGACGATTTAAACAAAGTCGCCGAGACTTACCACAACTGGCAAACCAATCTCCCTCTCCCTATGGGAGAGGGCCGGGGTGAGGGCGAACATAAAAAACCACCCACACCGCCCAAACTCCTGGAATTCGCCAAAGCACTCAGAAAAAACCAAACCGATGCCGAGCAACTCATTTGGCAATTGCTGCGCAATCGCCAAATCGCCGATGCCAAATTCAGGCGCCAACACCCGATCGGCAACTACATTGCTGATTTTTATTGCCATGAACAGAAATTGGTCATTGAACTGGATGGGGGGCAACATTTAAGCGAGCAGGGATTAAAAAAAGATGCGCAGCGCACACAGTATCTTGAGCAGCAAGGTATTCGGGTGTTGCGCTTTGATAATCGGCAGGTGTTGACTGAGACGGAGGCGGTGTTGGAGGTGATTTATCGGGCGCTCACCCCCACCCTCACCCAAACCCTCTCCCGGGGGGAGAGGGCTTCTTCTGGTACATCTCTTGGGGTTGGGGCTTATTCGGACATCCCCGCCTTCTGTAAATCCGCCACGCTGGCCGAAATCCAGAAACACGATTATGTGCTCACTCCAGGCCGTTATGTCGGCGCGGCGGATGTTGAAGATGATGGTGAAGCGTTTGCCGAGAAAATGGCGCGTTTGACCGCACAGCTTAAAAGTCAGTTTGAGCAGAGTGACAAGCTGGAAGCTGAGATTAAAAAGAACTTGGCGGGGTTGGGTTATGAGTTCTGATTGGCCGCTAATATCCATCGATGAAATAAAAGCTGACAGTAAATCGGCCATAGCAATTGGGCCATTTGGTTCAAATATGAAAAGTGATTGCTATGTCAATGAAGGAGTTCCTGTTATTCGTGGCACAAATATTACTGGTGGACCAACGTTTCAAGGTGAATTTGTTTATATAACCCAAGAATTAGCAGATAAGCTTAAATCAAGTAACGTTAATCAGTACGACCTTGTTTTTCCTCATAGAGGATCAATAGGTGAGGTTGGAATAATTTTAGATGACACGCGCTATGTAATCTCGTCCAGCTTGATGAAACTCACTTGTGATCGTTCTAAAGTTTCCCCTAAATTTCTATATTATTTTTTCAAAAGTAGTTTAGGCCGTCACGAGCTATTGAAGAATGCATCTCAAGTTGGAACGCCAGGGATTGGACAGCCATTAGCATCTCTGAAAAGTATTGAGCTTAAATTACCTCCATTAGAGATTCAAAATAAAATCGAAGCAATTTTGACTTCTCTTGATGAAAAAATCGAACTCAACCGCCAAACTAACCAAACTCTGGAACAAATCGCCCAAGCCATTTTTAAAAGCTGGTTTGTCGATTTTGAGCCGGTGAAAGCCAAAGTCGCCGCTTTAAGTTGGGCTGGGGTGAGGGGCCAAGAACTCGCCGAACAAGCAGCCATCTGCGCCATAAGCGGCAAAACCCCGGAACAACTCGCCCAACTCGACCCGCAAACCCTGCAACAACTCAAAGCCACCGCCGCCTTATTCCCCGATGCCTTGGTAGATTCTGAGTTGGGGGAAATACCGGAGGGCTGGGCAATATCAAAAGTAGAGGAAGTATCATCAAAGATTGGTATGGGGCCATTTGGTTCTAATATAAAGGTTTCTACATTTGTAGAAGCTGGTATACCTGTGATTAGTGGTCAGCACTTAAAAAGCACTTTACTTACCGATGGTGATAATAATTTCATTACTGAAGAACATGCCGAAAAGTTAAAAAGCTCTAATGTTTTTCCAGAAGATATTATTTTCACTCATGCTGGAAATATTGGACAGGTATCTATGATTCCTAGAAGCTCAAGGTATAAAAAATATATTGTTTCTCAGCGACAATTCTTTTTGAGAGTTGATCGAAAAAAAACATCGCCATATTTTATGACGTATTTTTTTAGATCTCCGGAAGGTCAGCATCTATTACTGTCAAACGCTTCTCAGGTAGGTGTGCCTTCAATCGCAAGACCATCTTCTCATCTAAAAGCAATTGAGCTGGTTATACCGAGCTTAGAAATAACAAATGCTTTTGAATTTTTAATTTTCCCAATCCTTGAAACAATTATGAAGAACAGGGAATTAATACAAACCCTAGTATCTTTAAGAGATGGTTTGTTACCAAAACTCCTCTCCGGCGAAATTAATCTGAGCCATTTGTAATTATTCAAAGTTGGTCGGTTTTCATTTCCCCCTCACCCCAACCCTCTCCCGCGGGGAGAGGGAGTTTGCGGCGGCGCTTCCTTCGGCGGGCACGGTCCCCGACTCTCTCCCGCAGGGAGCGTGAGCTAACAATAGGGGGCGACACAGATAATCTCGAAGCTCCCTGGAATAAGGGTAAGGGTTTTGTCCCCTCTCCCTCTGGGAGAGGGTTAGGGTGAGGGTGAAGGACTTCATTGTTGGATACAATAATGTCTCATTTATGCTTATATCACCTATAATGGATACCATTATATCCATAACACTCAAAAGTCATGCGTCGATTGTTATTGTTGGATGAGGCGGAGGTGCAGCAGGCGTTTGCTGCGCATTTGCGCGGCCTGCGTGAACAGGCCAAGCTGTCGCGTGAGGCCTTGGCCGAGCGTAGCGGTGTGCCTGCGGCGACCATCAAGAAGTTTGAACGCACCGGGCAGATTGCTTTTCGGCAATTGCTGCTGCTTTGGCAATCCCTGGATGATTTGCAGCGTTTGTATGCCTTGACGCAGCCCGCAAGCAAGGGCGCGGCAATGCCCAGTTCGATTGCTGAGGTGCTGAAAGATGAATTTTAAGCCCATCCAAAAGCTGGATATTCGCCGCACCTTGTCTACTGGCGATTCGGTGGCGGTGGGGGTGCTGGCGCAAAATCGCCAGGGGGTATTTTTTCAATACGATGCCAAGTACCTTGAACGCTACGGAAACCTGTCGCCGTTTACTTTAACGCCGGATACGCAATTACAGCGGGCACCGGCTGAGCCGCATCAAGGCCTGCATGGGGTGTTTGCCGATTGCCTGCCGGATGGTTGGGGGTTGCTGTTACAAGATCGAGTGTTTAGGCAGCACGGTATTTTGGCTGCGCAAGTGACCGCGATGGACCGGCTGGCGTTTGTGGGGCAACACGGTATGGGGGCGCTGAGTTTTGAGCCGGTAGCGGATTGGCTGCCAGAAACCCGCGAGGCGATTGATTTGGCCAGTTTGGGTCTGGAGGCGCAGGCGCTGTTTGAGGGGGAAACCGAGCAAGTGCTGGCCGAGTTGGTGGCGGTAGGCAGTTCTGGTGGCGCCAGACCCAAGGCGCAACTGTTTCGATCAGCGGATCAGCCGCAGCACTGGCGGACGCGGCCCCAGCCGGGCGATGAGGCGTGGCTGGTAAAGTTCACGTCACAAAGTCTGCCCTTGGGGCATGCAGAGGGTTTATGCGAAGCGGCCTATTTGCAGTTGGCGCAGCGGGCACAGCTTGATCCGCCCGAATGGCAGTTGTTACAGGTGCCTACCCGGAGTGGACAGCGTTCCTGGTTGGCGGTAAAACGCTTTGATTGGCTGGAGCGAGCAGGGCATCAGGCCGGGCGTTATCATTTACACAGCGCTTGCGGTTTGTTGGATGCCGATTTTCGCAACCCCAGCCTGGATTATGCCGATTTGATTAAGGCCAGCCGCCAGTTGTGCAAATCGCCTGTACTGGGGCAACGGCAATTTCGGCGGGCCTTGTTTAATTTATTTGCCTGTAATCAGGACGATCACAGTAAAAACTGGGCCTTTTTGCAGGATGACAGCGACGCTTGGCGTTTGGCACCGTTTTATGATGTGACCTTTAGTCCGCATCCGTATGGCGAACATGCCACGGCATTTGCGGGTTACGGGAAAAATCCTCCGCTGAGCGCCGTGCAGGCGCTGGCCCGCCATGCTGGATTTGCCAACTGGAAACGGGCGCAGCAAGCGATTGCGGAAGTCGTCGAGACGGTTGCCGGTTTTGCGGAGGCTGCCAGGGCGCTGGAGGTTGACAAGCAAACGATAACGTTGATTGCCCGGCAATTAAACGCGGTTTGGCAAGCCAATAAGGCTTTGCTGGCCTCTTGAAACGGATGCGCTGCAAGGACAGTACATGATCTCGGAAGACCAACTGGAACAACTCTGCCTGAATTGGTTTCAAACCATAGGCTACAGCTATGTGAACGGTTATGACCTTGCACCCGATGGCGACCATCCGGAGCGTGTCGATTACCGGCAAGTGGTGTTGTTTGAGCGCTTGCTCAGCCAGCTGCAAAAAATCAATCCGCATATTCCGCTCGAAGTGTTAGAGCGCGTTTCACAGCAAATCGCCAAACCGGAATCGCCGGTGTTAATCAAAAGCAATCATGTGTTTCATCGCCTGTTATTAGAGGGTGTGAAGGTTGATTTTAAAATCGACGGCGAGGAAAAAACCGATTATGTGGCGCTGCTGGATTTTGCCACGCTCAGCAATAACCAGTTCTTGGTGGTGAATCAATACACGCTAGCCGGCAGCAAGGGCCATCGCCGCCCGGATGTGGTGGTGTTTGTGAATGGCTTGCCGCTGGCGGTGTTGGAACTGAAGAATCCGGCAGACCCCAACGCGGATATTTGGGCGGCTTATCAGCAGTTGCAAACTTATAAGGATGAAATCAGCGATTTGTTTATTTTTAACGAGGTATTGGTCGTTAGCGATGGTTTGCATGCGCGGGTGGGTTCGCTGACGGCTAACAAAGAACGATTTTTGCCGTGGCGCACCCTGGCAAATGAAGACGACAAGCCGCTGTTTGAATATCGCCTGGAAACTTTGGTGAAGGGCTTTTTTCAGCCGGAGTTGTTTTTAGATTATCTGCATTACTTTATTTTGTTCGAGCAGGACGACGGCCAGCTGATTAAAAAGATTGCCGGTTATCATCAATTTCATGCGGTGCGCGAGGCGGTAATAGCCACGGTCATTGCCGCGCAACAGCTAGGCGACCGTTCAGCCGAGCCCCGCGCCGATTATGCGCAGCGGGTGATGCCGGGTTCGGGGAAAGCGGGGGTGGTGTGGCATACACAGGGTTCGGGCAAGTCGATTTCGATGGTGTGTTATGCCAGCAAGTTATTGGCGCAACCGGAGATGAATAACCCGACCATCGTGGTGGTGACCGATAGAAACGATCTGGACGGCCAGTTGTTTAATACCTTTAGTATGGCAGTCGAAACGTTGAAACAAACCCCGGTGCAGGCCGGTGACCGCGATGATTTGCGCGAGATGTTGGCCGCGCGCCAAGCGGGCGGGATTATTTTTACCACCATCCAAAAATTTGCCTTGCTGGCCGATGAAACCAGTCATCCGGTATTGAGCAATCGCCATAATATCGTGGTGATCAGCGACGAAGCCCACCGCAGCCAGTACGGCGATAAAGCCAAATTAAATGCCAAAGGCCAATATACCTTTGGCTATTCCAAGCACTTGCGCGATGCCTTGCCCAGCGCCAGTTTTATTGGTTTTACCGGCACGCCGATTGCCGCGCAAGATAAAGACACGCGGGCGGTGTTTGGCGATTATGTGTCGATTTACGATATTCAAGACGCGGTGGATGATGGCGCGACGGTGCCGATTTATTATGAATCGCGCCTGGCCAAGCTGGACATCAACACGGCGGATATCGAAGCTTTGAATGCGGAAGTGGATGAAGTCATCGAAGACGAAGAAGACATCGCCAGCCGCGAAAATACCAAATCCAAATGGGCGGCCTTGGAAAAGCTGGTGGGTAGTGCGCCGCGCGTGGAACAGGTGGCTAAGGATTTGGTGAGTCATTTTGCAACCCGCGTTGCCAGTATGCCGGGCAAAGCCATGATTGTGTGTATGAGCCGGGATATTTGTGTCGAGCTATACAACGCCATTGTGGCGCTGAAGCCGGAATGGCAGGATGCCGACCCCAACAAGGGTGCGATTAAAATTGTGATGACCGGTTCGGCCTCCGACCATGCCCAGCTACAGCCGCATATTTACAGCAAAACCACCAAAAAGCTGTTTGAAAAACGCTTTAAAGACGCTGGCGACCCGCTGCAATTGGTGATTGTCCGCGATATGTGGCTGACGGGGTTTGATGCGCCGTGCTGCCATACCATGTACATCGACAAGCCGATGAAAGGCCATAACTTGATGCAAGCCATTGCGCGGGTGAATCGGGTATTTAAAGACAAGCCCGGCGGCTTGGTGGTGGACTACATCGGCATCGCCAGCGAGTTAAAGCAGGCGCTGAAAACCTACACCGACTCCAAAGGCAAAGGCGCGCCCACACTGGATACCCATGAGGCCTATGCGCTGCTACTGGAAAAACTGGATATTGTGCAAGGCATGATGCAGGGCTTTGATTACAGTGCTTTTGCCTCCCAGGCTTTGCAGTTGTTGCCCGGCGCGATGAATCATATTTTAAGTTTGCAAGGCCGTAATGGTGAGCTAGACGGTAAGAAGCGCTTTTTGGATGTGATGACGGCGTTGAGCAGTGCCTATACCTTGTGCTCGACGCTGGACGAAGTCGAGCCGCTGAAAAAGGAAATCGCGTTTTTCAGTGCGGTCAAAGCGGCGATTAGCAAATTTACCACGGTGGATAAACGCCGCAGCGATGAAGAGAAAAACTCGGCGCTGAAGCAAATCATCGATAACGCGATTGTCGCCGATGGCGTGGACGATATTTTTAGCTTGGTGGGATTGGACAAGCCGAATATTGGCTTGCTGTCGCCCGAGTTTATGGATGATGTCGCAAAGCTGAAGGAAAAAAATCTGGCGGTGGATTTGTTGGAGCGCTTGCTGCGCGATGAAGTGAAAGCCCGCATGAAAACCGATGTGGTCTCCGAGAAAAAATATTCCGAGCGTATTCTGGAATCATTGCGCAAATACCATAACCGCGCCATCGAAACCGCGCAGGTAATCGAAGAGCTGATTGCCATCGCCAAAGACATGCAGGTGGATTTGGCGCAAGCTGAAAAACTGGGTTTAAATCCCGACGAAATCGCCTTTTACCGGGCCTTGATTCAAAATGAATCGGCGGTGCGGGAGTTGGGTGATAACAACCTGCGCGAACTGGCCAAATACATTACCGAGCAATTGCGCAACAGCACCACCGTCGATTGGGCCAAACGCGATAGTGTGCGGGCCAGATTGCGGAATCTGGTCAGACGAGCTTTACGGCGCTGGAAGTATCCGCCCGATAAAGCCGATGAAGCGGTGGAGCTGTGTTTAAAACAAGCCGAGGTACTAAGCGAAGCTTGGAGTGCGGGCTAATGAGACACCGAACGTACTGTGATTTTATTGATAATAGCATCGTAATAAATCGATGGCTTAGATTGATATTTATTTTAAATAGTTAGCGCATAGTTTAAGCCTCCCACTCCCCAAAATAAAAAGGCCCCAATGACCTTAGCGGGGCTTTTTTATTGCCTGTTACTATGTGTTCGTGCGCGGTGTTTTGGTCTTGTGGATTTCGGTATCAGGCGCTAGTCAACTCGCTCTCGATTTTCGAGTCAACTTGGTGCGGATTTTTGTGAACTCCGACAGTAAGTTCGTCCTTTTGGTGCATTTTGTCGCTATTTTGCTTAGGAGGCGTTGAGCAATATTGCTGGCGAGAAAATTGCTGACAATTGGCATGTCTCAACTGAAGGCCCATCACAATGTCCGTATCGCTGATTAACTCGTTTCTCGGTCGCTTCAAGCTAAAAAGTAAGTTTGCGCTGATATTTACACTGATTGTTTTGGCCGGCGTGCTGACTTTAGTCATGCTCGCCGATGCGGGTTTGTCGCTATCCGGGGCGCAATGGTTGGCGATCGGCTCGGCTAATCTGGTTTGGACAGTGGCGTTGTTAGCGCTTTATTCCTCCTTAGCAGCGGGGATTGAGACTCTGATCGGCGCACATAGACAGTTACAGCATGGCAACTTCGATATGCGGCTAAGGGTTGCCGGCCAGGATGAGCTATCGCAGTTATATGGTGGATTTAACGAAGCGGCGAGAGCGTTGGGTCGGCGTATGAGCGATGTGCACGCCTCCATTCAAGAAGTGACTTATGCGGCCGACCAACTCAACCAGGGCGCCGGATTCGTTGCCGAAAAACTCGATAACCAGCGGGAAAGAACCACGATGATGGCGGCGGCCATCGAACAGATGTCGGCCAGTATCATGGGTGTGGCGGGGCAATGCCGGGATGCCGAAAAAATATCGTCGACCACTCAGCAGCTTTCCCGGCAAGGCCATCGCGCCATCGAAAGCTTTATCGCCGATATGAACGCGCTGTTTGGCGAAATTCAGGATCTGGCTCAGCTGATGCGGAATCTGGAATTGCATTCCCAGCAGGTCGCCAGTATCTCGGAAGTGATTAAAGCCATTTCCGATCAGACCAATCTTCTGGCTTTGAATGCCGCGATAGAAGCCGCGCGAGCCGGGGAATACGGTCGCGGTTTTGCCGTGGTGGCCGACGAAGTACGTTCGCTGGCGCAACGGGTGCGACAATCGGCCGAGGAAATAACCGGCACCACCGAAGCCGTCAGGGAAAAAATTTATCTGGCCGTGCAGTCCATCGCCGCCACTCGGGATCAAACGGAACAAGGCATTAACAAAGCCTTCGAGGTTGAGCAATCGCTGGCCGAGATACGACAGTATGCGGATCAAGCCTTAAATAACGTAACGATGATAGCAACCAGCGCCGAACAACAAACCCAGGTAAGCCGGGAAATCGGCCGCAACATCGAGACGATCGCTCACAGCGTCGAACAAAACAGCAACGCGGCCCAGGAGTCGGCGGAAATAGCCAGGCATTTGGCTAAATTGGCACAAATCGTCGCCCATTAAGCAAATATAAGAGGAACTTCCATGCCCGATTTCGTTTCGCTATTGTTATTCTTGGTTGCGTTGTTTGCCTGCGCGACAGCGTATCTGCTCTATAAAAAACGCCAGACGCGCCTTAACCATTTGCTTGGGCAATTGCATAGTCTGGAAATCACCGGCGGCTTGAAAAAATTATTGACGCAGATACAGCAACATCGCGGCATGGCGAGCGCTTATTTGAACGGCGACCTAAGTTTCAAATACAAGATCGCGGCACTGCAATCCGACATCGATCGGCAGTTCGATCAGCTTTCGGGCCAGTTCAAGCGCTTGCCTGAATCGTTGCAGTCGTGCGCCGACATTCGCGATGTCTGGAAGCAGCTGCACCCTTGCGTGCTGCATCTGAGCAAGGAAGACAGTTTTGAACGGCACTGCTTATTGATAGGCGCCGTTCTCAACTTGATCAGGGATACCGCGGAGCACAGTCAATTACATCGGGAAAGTATTTGTCCGTATAGCTTTATAGAAATTCTATGGCATCTGTTGCCGGATACCGCGGAGGCGATAGGTCAGGCGCGTGCCATTGGCACCGGTGTGGCGGCTGCCGGCCGCTGCCGGATCACCGACAGGATCAAGCTGGGTTTTCTGATCACGCGCATCCGTCAGGCCGTCGAACGGGTTGAAGCCGGCATGGGCAACGCTAAAATCGCCATGGTCGCCGATAACGGCTTTCAGCAAGCTTCGGCGGCGGTTCATGTTCACATCGCCCATCTGATTAGCCATATCGAGCAAAAACTGCTGACCGCGGATAAGCCGGCGATCGATCCCGCCGCTTTCTTCGAAACGGCCACCGGGACATTAAACAGTGTTTTTTCCCTTTATGATCAGGGAGAAGTGATTACAAACCATACCTTGCAAAACCAACTTTCAAGCGCCAGACGCAATAGCAAGCAATCGTTCGCCATGATGTTGGCAAGCTTGGTGTTTTTAGCGGCTTCGTTGGTTTTGAAGCATGGGGTTTCTTGACTGACTGGGCCAAGACCCATGCTATCGGTGGCGGCAATTTAGGCTTGTGGGAGGCTGTAGAATAAATTGAGGTGTATTAATTCGAACTTGCTTGGTGAGTATTAAAGAGTTTTGCGCATTTTCTCAGGCAAACAATCTTGGCAAAGATAGGTGTCGGCGCGATGGGCTAAGCCGTGTAGGCTAGGCAAACCCCGCTTGTTGCGCTATGGTTAGCCCCGGTTCCGCTGGCCAGAATAACTTTGTACGGCGGATAGGACTAAATAGTGCTAAGCAATTTCAGTCGTCGCTAACCTAAACATTCAAGTGCATTCCTTTCCAATCTAATGGCTCAACCGCCCGAAAGAACCCGAGCCAAGTGCCTGTGCATAGACATTGAAACCGCCCGTCAGGATAGTTTAAAGCTGCGGGAGATTGGCGCATATCGGCCGGATACCGATGCGCGCTTGCGTATATCCGGCAAAGCTGCCGATTTGCGGCAAAAGCTGGATCAAATCAGTGAAGGCGCGGCGTTTGTGTTGGGGCATAACGTGATTGCCTTTGATCAGCCGGCCTTATCGGTATTACATCCGGATTTGGCGCTGCTCCGCTTGCCCCTGGTCGATACGCTGGAATTGTCGCCGGTGGCTTTTCCGCAAAATCCTTATCACCGCTTGGTGAAGGACTACAAACTCTGCACGACCACCCGTAACGATCCGGTCCGCGACGCGGAACTGGCTTACGAGTTGTTTCTGGATCAGGCCGAGGCGTTGCGGCAGCGGGTGATTGAGCAGCCCGACGAAGCCTTGTGCCTACATTTTTTATTGACGCCGGAAAACGGTAAGGGTGTGGCGAATTTTTTTGCCAGCTTGCGCGCGGCGTTGCGGCCTAGCTTGAATGACGTGCAAGCAGCCTGGCAACGGGCTACCGAGGGTAAGGCTTGCCGCGCCGGGCAGCAACAAATCGTTAATCACTATTTGCCCGATCCGGTTTGGCATAAGTCTTTGGCTTATGTGCTGGCCTGGCTGAGGGTGGCGGGCGGCAACTCGGTGTTGCCGCCCTGGGTGAGTTTGTCCTTCCCGAAAACCCGGGAGCTAATCGCGACCCTGCGCGATGTACCTTGCGGCGATGCCGAATGCGTTTGGTGCCGGGAGCAGCACGACTTGTCGCAACTGCTGCCGCGCTATTTTCCGGGCATCACGCAATTCCGACCGACGCCGACTACCGAGGACAGCAGGTCCTTGCAGCAAGTCATCGTCGAACACTGCTTCTCCGGCACGCCGACCCTGGCGATTCTGCCGACCGGCGGCGGCAAGTCCTTGTGTTATCAAATGCCGGCGCTGGCGCGTTTTTATCGCAACGGCAGCCTGACCGTGATCATCTCGCCGCTACAATCCCTGATGAAGGATCAGGTCGATAACCTGGAAGCACGCGGTATTACTTGTGCCGGTTACATCAACAGTCTGCTGAATCCGTTGGAACGGCAGGTGATGCTGGATAAGTTGCGGCTGGGCGATTTGGGTTTGATCTTTGTCGCGCCGGAACAATTTCGCGGCAGCGCGTTTGCCAAGGCTTTGCAGCATCGGGAAGTCGGGGCCTGGGTGTTCGACGAAGCGCACTGTTTATCCAAATGGGGGCACGATTTTCGCCCGGATTATTTATACGTGTCGCGCTTTATCAAGACCCGGCAAAAGGACAAACCGTCGCCGGTGTTTTGTTTTACCGCTACCGCCAAACCGGACGTGGTGCAAGACATTGTCGAGCATTTTCGTAAGCGCTTAGGCTTTACGCTGACCTGTTTGACTGGCGGCGTCAGTCGCGAAAACCTGCTGTATGAAGTGCATGCGGTGCCGGCCCAAGCCAAATATCCTGAAGTGCTGCGCTTGCTGGAGCAAAGCTTGCGCGACGCCGGCGGCGCCATCGTGTTTTGTGCCCGGCAGAAGACTGTGGAAGAAATGGCCGAATTTTTGAAACAGGCAGGTCTGGATTGCGGTTATTTCCACGGCGGTATGCAGCCCGAACAAAAACGCCAGGTGCAGGAAGCCTTTATCGCCGGCGAGCTGCGGGTGATCGCCGCCACCAATGCTTTTGGCATGGGCGTGGATAAGGCCGACGTGCGGCTGGTGATTCATTTGGATACGCCGGGTTCGCTGGAAAACTATTTGCAGGAAGCGGGCCGGGCCGGCCGCGATCAAGACCCGGCGCGTTGTGTGTTGCTGTATGACGATGCCGATCTGGACGTGCAGTTTCGCTTGCTGCGCAATTCCAAGCTGACACAACATGACATATCCGCGATTTTAAAAGCCTTGCGAGGCATTGAGCGCAAGGATCGCAGCGAAGGTTCGGTGGTGGTCACCAGCGGCGAAATCCTGCTCGAAATTCCGGACAAGCACGGCATCGACCCCGACGTCGCCGATGCCGACACCAAGGTCCGCATCGCGGTGGCCTGGCTGGAAGAAGCGCGTTTGTTGGAGCGCCAGGAAAATCACACCCGGGTGTTTCCGGGCAGTTTGCAGGTTGCCAGTATCGAGGAAGCTCAGGTTTTGCTGCAGAAAAAGCTCGGGCCGAATACGAACATTGAGCCTTATATCGCATTGTTGTCGCAGTTGTTTTACAGCGAAGACGACGAAGGTATTAGCACCGACGACTTGATGCTGGCCACCGGCCGCAACTCTCACGAAGTGCAGAGCATGTTGCGGGAGCTGGACCGCTTTAAACTGGTGTCCAACGATACTGAGATCGGCGTAACGCTGTACCGCGATCCCGACACGGCGGATAGGTTGGAAGACTTACGCAAACTGGAAGACGCCTTGATAGCTAGTCTGCGCGAGGCCGCGCCGGATGCGGATCGCGAGGAGTGGCAGATTCTGAATGTGCGGCGGCTGTGCGACACCTTGCGCCGCGAGGCCGGCGTGGAACTGACGCCGGATAAATTGACCCGCTTGATGAAATCGTTTGCCGAAGCCTTTGGCGATGGCACCGGTCTGCGCGGTTTTTTTGCGTTACGTCCGGCCGGTCAGGATAACCGCTATCTTAAATTGCTGCGCAGCTGGCAGAAGATTGATGACATCCGCAGCAAGCGCATGCGGCTGGCTCAGGCCTTGCTGAATTATTTTCTAGCAAAGCGCCAGGGCAATAATCTGCTGGTCACCTGTAAGCAAGGTGATTTGGAAGCGGCTTTGCAAACCGATTTGACCTTGCAGGATCTGGAGGTGCGCGACTGGAATGTGGCCTTGGCGGCGGCGCTGATTTATCTGGACAGCAACGAAGTATTGCATCTGGCGCGCGGCAAGGCGGTGTTTCGCGCGGCGATGAGCATTCAACTGAATGCCGAAGCCCGGCGCCGGCAGTTTAAAAAATCCGATTACACCGAGCTGGCTTTACATTACAAGGACAAGATCATCCAGGTGCATGTGATGGCGGAATATGCCCGGCTGGCGTTGGGCAAAATTCAGGCGGCGATGGCGTTTATCGTCGATTACTTTGGCATGGACAGGCACGAATTCGTGCGCCGCTATTTTGCCGGCCGCCAGGATATTCTGGAAATGGCCACCACCGAAGCCGCGCATCGGCGCATTCTCACCGATCTGCAAAATCCCGAGCAACAAGCCATCGTCGCCGCGCCGCCGGAAGGTAGCCAATTGGTGCTGGCCGGCCCAGGTTCCGGCAAAACCAAGATCATCGTGCATCGGGTAGCCTGGTTGCTGCGCGAGTGCATGGTGTTGCCGGAAGACATTATGGTGTTGAGTTATAACCGTTCGGCGGCGGTTGAAATCCGCAAACGCTTGTGGGCATTGATCGGTGCCGACGCCGCAGGCGTCACCGTGCAAACTCTGCACGGCTTGGCAATGCGCTTGACCGGCACCAGTTACGCAGTGGCCGTCGAGCATGGTGAGTCGGTCGATTTTTCGGCGGTGATCAAAAATGCCACCGCGCTGTTAAAACAAGCCGAGCAGGGCGACGAGCTGGGACCGGGCATCCAACGTGACCGTTTATTGTCCGGCTTGCGCTATTTGCTGGTGGACGAATATCAAGACATCAACGCGGAACACTACGAATTGATCAGCGCGCTGGCTGGCAGAGCTATCAACAGCGAGGAGGATAAATTGTCCTTGCTGGCCGTGGGTGATGATGATCAGAATATTTACGCGTTCGGCGGCGCGAATGTGCGTTTCATCAACCAGTTTACCGAGGACTATCAGGCCAAGACCTACTATTTGATCGAAAACTATCGCTCCACGGCGCAGATTATTCATTGCGCGAACCTTGTCATTGCGCCGGCGCGGGAGCGGATGAAAACTCAGCACGCAATCCAAATCAATTTCGCGCGCCGCGAAGCGCCGGATGGCGGCGAGTTTGCCGAACTGGATAGTTTGACTCAAGGTAGAGTGCATATCCTGGAAACGCCAGCGGCCTTGGATGGCGAAGGCCAGGTGGCGCTGGCCGAGCTGGTGCGGCTGAACAGCTTGGCAAATGCGGGGCAAGTCAGTCATTGGGGCCGCTTTGCGGTGATCGCCAGGCACTGGGATACGCTGGAACCGCTGGCGGAATTGTGCCGCTTGCAAGGCATTCCGGTGCGCTTGCTGCGCGACGATTATCTGCTGAATTTGCATGCCACTAGGGAAGGCCATAGTTTGCTGGCCTTATTGAATAAGCAAAGGCGAAAAGCCCGCAAACCACGTGTATTGCTGCGCTGGGGATCGTTGTCGCGCTGGTTTAGGCGCCGCTATCGGCAAAATGTGAATGAGCTGATCGAACATCCTTACCGAGCCATGCTGGCGCAATTCATCATTGCCGCCGAAGTCGCCGCGCCGGGTTGCCAGCAGGTGGTCAGTAACCTTGTCGATGCACTCTACGAATTCGGTTCCGTCAGCCAGTCCGGCGAAAACGATAGCCTGCATGCGCCGCTGCTGTTATTGACGGCGCACCGTGCCAAGGGTTTGGAGTTCGATCATGTCCTAATTCTGGACGGCGGCGGCTGGCAGCAAAGCAGTGACGAAGAGCGGCGGCTGTTTTATGTGGCGATGACGCGCGCCCGCAAAACGCTGACTTTGTGCG
The DNA here is from genome assembly GCF_024505055.1 of Methylomonas rosea. GTDB lineage: Bacteria > Pseudomonadota > Gammaproteobacteria > Methylococcales > Methylomonadaceae > Methylomonas > Methylomonas rosea. The sequence goes on along the minus strand of NZ_JANIBL010000012.1, from coordinate 3,613 downwards.
CCAAGCAGGGCGGGCGGCATGCTTTTATTAAGGATTGCGAGATGCTTTGCGTTAAAACCAAGCCGCAATATACAGTGGATTTTCGGCAATTGGGGCAACGCACATGGCTGGCCGATTTGGGGCAAGTCGTGCTTTCGTGGCCGGGATACTTCTCTGCCGATAAATCGATTCACCGCGCAATTGCCACGCTGGACGTGGGTAGCGAGTTGCTTTTGCGGACCAGAGGTGATGGACAGGCTGGTTGGGAATTAGCGGATTTAAATGGTGTTGCAGTGACCCGGATGGCGCAGGCCTTTACACCGCCAAAAGGCGAGATCGTTAAGGTGCGGGTTGCGGCGATTTCGGTTAGGCATAAAACCGCTGGCAACACCGAAAATCTGCGATGCGAGCGTTGGGAAGTGGTGTTGCCGGAAATTCTATATTTGCCGCGTGCAAACGACGGAACTGCCTAGGCTTTTCGGCGCAGATTTCGCCGCTCCCGCGCAGGCGGGAACCCAGTAAAGTTAAAACTCCGGATCCCCGCATACGCGGGGATGACGATAAATCCAGTGATTGGGAGGTTACAGACCTAGCTTTTCAGCTTAGCAATCAACATCTTGTTCACTTCGCCGGGATTGGCCTTGCCCTGGGTTTCTTTCATGATTTGCCCCACCAGCGCCATCAGCGCTTTGTCCTTCCCGGCCCGGTATTGTTCAACGGGCACGGGGTTGGCGGCGATCACTTTATCGACGATAGCCTCGATGGCGCTCATATCGGTGATTTGCACCAAGCCCTCTTTTTCGATGATCTCGTCGGCGCTGTCGCTGCCGTTCCAGAGTTTGTCGAATACCTGTTTGGCGGTTTTGCCGGAAATAGTGTTGTCGGCGATACGTTTGATCAGGCCGGCCAGACGTTCGGCGTTGACCGGGCAATCGCCGATTTCCAATCCGGCTTTATTCAATGCGCCGAGCACGTCGCCGGTCAGCCAGTTGCCGGCCAGCTTGGCTTCGCCGCCGGATTGCTTGACGACGGTTTCGTAAAAGTCGGCCAGTTCGCGGGATGACGTCAAGGTGGTGGCGCTTTCGTTATCCAGAGCGTATTGATCAATGAAGCGCTGTTTTTTGGCATCCGGCAACTCCGGCAGGGTCGCACGGATTTCGTCCTTCAAACTTTCTTCGATCAACACCGGTAACAGATCGGGGTCGGGGAAGTAACGGTAGTCGTTGGCTTCTTCCTTGCTGCGCATCGAGCGGGTTTCGTCTTTGTTGGCATCGTAAAGCCGAGTTTCCTGGACGACTTTGCCGCCGCTTTCGATGACATCGATTTGCCGCTCAATTTCGTGATTGATGGCTTTTTCGACGAACTTGAAGGAGTTGATGTTTTTGATCTCGGCGCGGGTGCCGAATTCTGCTTGGCCTTTTGGGCGCACAGAAACATTGGCGTCGCAGCGGAACGAGCCTTCCTGCATATTGCCGTCGCAGATTTCCAGATAGCGTACCAGTTCGTGCAATTTGCGCATGTAGGCTACGGCTTCCTTGGCGGAGCGCATGTCCGGTTCGGAGACGATTTCCAGTAGCGGTGTACCGGCGCGGTTCAGGTCGATACCGGTCAGACCGTGGAAGTCTTCATGCAGCGATTTGCCGGCGTCTTCTTCCAGGTGAGCGCGGGTGATGCCGATGCGTTTAGTCTCGCCATCCACTTCGATGTCCAGATGGCCGTTACCGACGATGGGCAGCTCGAATTGGCTGATCTGATAGCCTTTCGGCAAGTCTGGGTAGAAGTAATTCTTCCGGGCAAACACCGAGTGCGGGGCAATTTCCGCATCAATCGCCAAGCCGAAGGTCACGGCCTTGCGCACTGCGTCTTTATTCAACACCGGCAATACACCGGGCAAACCTAAATCCACTGCGCACGCCTGGGTGTTAGGCTCGGCGCCATAAGCGGTGGCGGCGCCGGAGAATATTTTGGACTTGGTAGACAGTTGGGTGTGAATTTCCAAGCCGATGACGGCTTCCCATTGTGAGTTCATTCGTGGTTCCTTTAAAGCTTATTCGGCAAAAACGTCGTTTAGGTCGATTTGCAGGTCGGGGAATAAATGCGGAGTGGCGACTTCGTTGCCGGGGTATAGGCCGCGCAATTGGTATTTGCCTTGCTCGTCCAGCACGAATTGTTGGACGATTTGTTCGTAGGGGAATACTAGCCAATATTCGCTGACGCCGCTTTCTTCATACAAATCGAATTTCAGTCGAACTTCTTTACGGCTATTGCCCTGGGACAAGACTTCGATGATCCAGTCCGGCGCGCCATCGCAGCCTTGCTCTGTCAGTTTGTCCTTATCGCAGATCACGCATAGGTCCGGTTGTACGACGCTAAAGGCTTCGCCATTGTTGAGCAACGATTTGCGGCGGTCGTAAAGTTTCACGTCGAAGGGGGCGATAAACGCCTCGCATGATTTGCGCTTGAAATAATTCCCCAAATGCAGAAACAGATTGCCGGAGATGCTCTGGTGCTTGCGGTTAGGCGCTGGAGACATCGCCATGATCTTGCCTTTAATCAGCTCAACTGAGTCTTCAAGCCGCCAAGTCAAATAATCAGCATAGCTGTAGACGCCATTCATATCCAGTTGCGACAATTCGGTGATCTTAGCCATGACTAATCTCCGTTATTCAAAACCTTTGGGTACTTGAAGATGCCAGTCTGTGACTTGCTGGTAGCGATGGCCGACATTCAGCAATTTCGCTTCACTAAAGTAATTGCCGATGACATGCAAGCCGACCGGTTTGGCGTCAATGAAGCCAGCCGGAATCGACATGGCCGGCAAACCGGCCAGGTTGATGGCGATTGTGTAGATGTCTTCCAGATACATCTGAATCGGATCGCTGGTTTTTTCGCCGATGCGGAAGGCGGTACTGGGCGTGACTGGGCCCATCAGCACATCGACTTCGCTCAACGCGCGCTTGAAGTCGTCACTGATCAGGCGGCGCACTTGTTGGGCTTTTAAATAATAAGCGTCGTAATAACCGGCCGATAATGCGTAAGTCCCCATCAGGATACGGCGTTTCACTTCGGCGCCGAAGGCTTCGCCGCGCGAGCGGGTATAGAGGTCGGTTAGGTCGGCAGGGTTTTGGCAGCGATAACCAAAACGCACGCCGTCGTATCGCGACAGGTTGGACGAGCATTCAGCGGAGGCGATGACGTAATAGGCGGGAATGGCCAAGTTCAGGTTGGGCATATCCACTTCTTTGACTTCTGCGCCCAGCTTTTGATACTCGGCGATGGCGGCGTGAATGGTGGCAGCCATTTGGTTGTCCAGCTCCGCGCTGAAAAACTGTTTTGGTAGGCCGATTTTCAAGCCTTGCAGACTGTCGTTCAGACCAGCGCTGTAGTCGGGTACGGCTTGATCGACGCTGGTGGAATCCTTGGGGTCGAAGCCGGCCATGGTTTGCAGCAACAAAGCAGCATCTTCGGCGCTCCGCGCCATCGGTCCGCCTTGGTCCAAACTCGAAGCGTAGGCGATCATGCCGTAACGGGACACACGGCCGTAAGTCGGCTTAAGTCCAGTGATGCCGCACAGCGCGGCCGGTTGGCGAATCGAGCCACCTGTGTCCGTGCCTGTCACCGCCGGCGCCAGGCG
>NZ_JANIBL010000011.1 GCF_024505055.1 Methylomonas rosea | reverse complement strand
CCATTATGGAACACCCTAACTACAACAAAAACAATCAATCCTGTATGGAGCTCATAACCGGATTCGAACCGGTGACCTCTTCCTTACCAAGGAAGTGCTCTACCTACTGAGCTATATGAGCGAGTACCTTACCTCGAGAATGGAGCGGGTGATGGGAATCGAACCCACGCAATCAGCTTGGAAGGCTGGAGTTCTACCATTGAACTACACCCGCAGATTCCATTAAATTTGGTGGTGGAGGGGGGAGGATTCGAACCTCCGAAGGTAGAACCGGCAGATTTACAGTCTGATCCCTTTGGCCGCTCGGGAACCCCTCCGTTACTTATTCGATCAATTATCCTTATTTATAAAATCCTAGTCAAGCTTTTTTTAGACCGTCGCATGAACGAGACTCAATCACTCATGAACGCAAAATTTCCCACGACCACATCCGCCATATTTTTTGCTACTTCTTCAAACACCCTTAACAATCCAGCCTGAGCGTCAAGAGACAATCCAGACAGCACATAATCCGCCACCTTCTCCCCAGCCACGGGACGACCAATACCGAACCTTAGCCGATAAAAGTCACGAGAATCTATATGTGCAATGATGTCACGAAGTCCATTATGCCCTCCATGCCCACCATCCCGCTTTAATCTAACAAGACCCTCGAACAGCTCGAGATCATCATGAGCCACGAGCATTTCTTCAGGACTGAACTTGTAATAACGCAAAAACTTACCGACAGACATTCCGCTTTTATTCATAAAAGTCATCGGCTTTAACAACATAAGCCTGCATCCACCGACATTGCATTCCGCAACTTCGCCAGAAAACTGACCACTGCTTGACCAACCGGCGCCAGCCACCCCCGCCAGATAGTCCACAAAGAAAAACCCGGCGTTATGCCGGGTTTTTTCGTATTGCCGCCCGGGATTACCCAGACCAACAACTAACTTAATCATTCAAACGAAGCTTTAAATGCTTTTACTCAGCAACTTCCGCCGATCTTGGCTTGACGATTTGCGCAACAGGATGATCATGCTCTGCACCATGCTGCAACGCAGCAATCTCAACACCAGCCGGCAAAACCAAATCAGATAGATGTATTGTCGAACCAACATCCACACTCGCTAAATCTACCTCGATAAATTCCGGCAAAGCAGAAGGCATACACAACACTTCCACATCAGCCATAGCATGAGTTACTAAACCACCCTTCTTAACGCCGACCGAAATAGCCTCGTTGACAAAATGCAAAGGCACATGCACTTTCAACTTATGAGTCTCATCAACCCGCATAAAGTCCATGTGCAAAACTATTGGTTTTGCAGGGTGCCGCTGTATATGCTTAAGAACAGCTTTTTCTGTTTTACCGTCGATTTTAAGATCAAGCACATGCGAATAAACGGCCTCATGCACCAAATGCTTAACTACTTCGTTGTGATCCAGCAACAACATCTCAGGAGCACCGTTACCACCATAAACTACTGCTGGCACTTTACCCTGGCGACGAACAACTTTGGCCGCACTACTGCCCGAGGCACTGCGAGCTTCTGCAACAAATTCAAACACGTTAGCCATCTTTTTCTCCAAAAGCTTGTTCCACAAGCACTACTTTAATTCTTATCAATCAACGTATAGCGAGCTCACAGACTCACCCACAGCTATCCGCCGTATTGTTTCCGCCAGCATCTCAGCGACGCTTAACTGCCTGATTTTAGCAATCCCGGACAACTCAGCAGTTAACGGAATTGTATCCGTGACCACCAACTCATCAAGAACAGAGTTTTCAACATTTTCCGCAGCTGCACCGGATAACACCGGATGAGTACAGTATGCAACAACCTTCTTGGCACCGTTTTTCTTGAGCGCTTCCGCCGCGTGACACAAAGTGCCCGCCGTATCGACCAAGTCATCTACCATGACACATGTCCGACCCTCGACATCGCCGATAATGTGCATTATTTCAGAAACGTTCGGCCTAGGCCTACGCTTGTCGATTATCGCCAAATCAGCATCGCCCAGGCGCTTGGCAATGGCTCGAGCCCTTACCACGCCACCGACATCCGGCGAAACCACAATCAAATCTTCGTACTCTTGCCGCCAAATATCGCCTAGCAAAATGGGCGAAGCATACACATTATCAACCGGAATCCCGAAGAACCCCATAATTTGATCCGCATGCAAATCTACTGTCAATGCCCGATCAGCCCCAGCATTTCCTATCATATCCGCAACCAATCTTGCAGTAATAGGCACCCTAGCGGACCTTGAACGCCGATCTTGCCGGGCATAGCCGTAATAAGGCATAACCGCAGTTATTCTGGCCGCAGACGCTCGCCGCAGAGCATCAATCATCACCAACAATTCCATCAGGTTTTCATTGGTGGGCGCACAGGTGGGTTGTATGACAAATACATCCCTACCCCTAACATTCTCTTCTATCTCAACAAAAATCTCGCCATCACTAAAGCGACCAACAGTGGCCATACCTAGGCGCATATTGAGCTTCTTCACAATACCCTCAGACAACGCCTTATTGGCATTCCCCGAGAATACCATTACCGAGGCTTCACGCATTCAAGCACTCCCAAGGAACTATTGTGTGGAGATTATGGCTGGGCTGCAAGGATTCGAACCTTGGTATGCGAGGATCAAAACCTCGTGCCTTACCGCTTGGCGACAGCCCATTAAATTGATTAAACAGATCCGTGTTCTAATTTTTCATACAGAGGCGACACATTAAGTCCGCGAGCCAAATAAACTGACCAATTCTGGCTTAATCCAGAAAACGCCTCACGCGCAGACTGCTCCGAATTGAACTGAGCAAACACACAAGCGCCAGTCCCCGTCAATCTTGCTTCTGCATATTGAGATAACGCATCCAGCGCATCACTCACCGACTTATACAACTTACTAACGACCGGAAGACAATCATTCCGACAATCGCCTGCAATAAAGTCGCGCATTGTGATGGATTTACTATCTCTTGTCAACTCTTCGGCCAAAAAAATCTGCTTAGTGTTAACGTGACAATCAGGCTTGATCACCACAACCCATTGCTCCGGGATCGTTATGGGCTTTAATTCCTCGCCAACACCTTCACCCCACGCAGTGTAACCATAGACAAAAACAGGTACATCTGCGCCAAGTTGCAAGCCCAACTCCATCAATTTTTCTAATGGCAAGTGCAGATTCCACAACCTATTCAGCACCACCAGAGCAGTTGCAGCATCCGAACTCCCCCCCCCCAAGCCGCCGCCCATGGGCAGATTCTTTTCAACGTCGATGCACACCCCAGATGAACAACCGGCATATTGTTTCAACAAGTTGGCAGCACGAACGGTTAAGTCTTCGTGCTCAGGCACACCTGGAATTGGATTACGTAAATAGACCCGGCCATTTTCCGCTGGGTAAAACGTTATCCAATCACACAAATCAATAATTTGAAATACTGTTTGTAGCAAATGGTAACCATCGGGACGACGCCCGGTGATTCTCAGCATTAGATTCAACTTAGCCGGCGCCGGCCATCTCTCGCCCCAACCCGCCGTCTGTTCTTGCATTTCCATCACGACAAATCCCATTGATCGACTACTAATTTAATTCTTGTCTTGTCTTTTTCCGCATTGATTTTTCGCGGCAGCACCATGGCATTAACATGCTGCATTTCTTTGAAACCGACCCGCCATCCAGCCTGGAAAAACCCATCAACCTGTTCGACAAACGACTGTTCAGGATCAGGCAAGCCTAGCACCCAATATTTCAAAGCATTCACGGGCATCGTCACGCCTAGCTGCTCGGCCAATACCTCTTCAACCGGCCCGCGAAACTCTTTACGGATATCGCCATCATCCACAGACACCATATCAGCCGATACGGAAATCACAAGCTTGCCTTGAGCCAGGGGCCCAGCAAGCTCAATGTCATCCCGATCAAAGCGATGCCGCCAACTCACCGAAGCTGAAATCGAGTCTCTCTCATCAGCCAAAGCCAAACGTCCTTCAAAATACCATTGCCGCTGCTGCTGCAAAACTTGCATATCTTGCAGCCGATACACCTCAACAGGCTTCTCGGACAACAACGAGCAGCCTGCTAATGACATGACAGACAACAAAAATACGCTGTTCCTAAAAATCATTGCCCGTTCTGCAAAAAGCGTTTTTTAAATTCCAACAAATATTCGTCATCTGGAGATTTTTTATAGACGCTGTCAAAAAGCTCTTTTGCTTCCTTTTTCTCGCCTAAAGACCAAAGCACCTCGGCTATATGCGCTGCAATCTCATTTTCCGGCTGCTTTTCATAGGCTCTACGCAGAAATTCCAACGCCCGCTCGGGCTTGCCAAGCTTAAACTGCAACCAGCCGTAGCTGTCTATTACCACCGCCTCATCAGGCTGCAAACTTAAAGCGCGCTCCAAGTACTTGGCCGCCTCCTCATAGCGCTGCGTTCTGTCGGTCAACGTATAACCCAACGCATTCAGCGCACCAACATCGTCCGGCTTTTTGTCTAAAATTTTCTGCAAATCAGATTCGAGCACATCCAGCTTATCCAAGCGCTCGGCAACCAAAGCCCTGGCGTACAACACTTCGCGATTATCGGGCATGTCTTTCAACGCCTGTGTCAAGACATCGAAGGCTTCCTGGTATTTACCCAATTGGTTATAAAGCTCGGCCTTAACCATCAAAACTCGCAAATGCTGCTCCGGATATTTGTTATCCATCCGCTTGATGCGCGCCTCAATCTCGTCGAAGCGTTTCTGGTTCATCAACAATGACACCGCAGCCATATCCGCATCGAAAGCGTAATTGCCGTCGCTCACCCGATCAAACCACGTCAAAGCCTTATCGGGATGCTGTTGATCAACCTCGATCTTGCCCAAATAAAAACTAGCCTGCCCTTCCCACTCCGGATTGCTCAACAACTTCTCAAGCACGTTTTCAGCCTTATCGACCTGGCCTTGTTGCATATAAATCAATGCAAGCGTGAACAAGGTTTCCGCATCATCGGGCTTATCTTCCAGCACGCTCTGACAAAGCTTTATCGCATCGTCGTAGTCACGACCATTAACCAACACTTCCAACAACATCTTTCTAAGCATTCTATCTTCAGGCGCCGCCTTGACCGCTTTTTCCAAAGAGGTGCGCGCCTTAGCCAAGTCTCCTGAGCGCCCGGCCAGCTGTGCTTGCAAAATCACGGCCTTATTCCAATCGGGCTGTATCAGCAATGCTTGACTAACTTTCTGCTGGGCCAAGTCGTTATTCTGCAAAACCGACGCTAAAACCGCCTGCAAGAAAAACACACTCGCTTGGTTAGGGTGCTCAACAGCCAGCTCTTCCAACACATCGTAGGTAAACTGCGTGCGACCTTCTTTTTCCATTAACTTGGTCATTTCCAGCACACCCGCCTCAAAACCGGCCGGATCGTCAGCCAGCATGGCATTGAGATTTTCTACCGCCGCCTTTTGATCTGAATTTTTGATCGCCAATAACACGGCAAACTTTCTGGCTGCCAAATTTTTACCGTCTTTGGACAACCAAACCGTCAGGGCCTCACGGGTACGCTGCTCATCTTTCAAAAACAAACCGATTTTGACTGCTCGCTCCGCAATCCTCGGATCATCGACTCGCTTAGCGGCTTGCAAATAAGCATCCATGGCCAAGTGATACTGATTGCGCTGCCCTGCCAATTCCGCGGCCATCAGCAAATAGAGCACCTCTTCGTCGATCACCGTATTGCGGTTAACTCTGCTTTCCAAACCCTCCGGCTTGGCTGGCAAACCTTCTGCGTCAGGCTCTTTCTCAGGAGAAACAGCGCATCCTGACATCGATAAAAACATTGCTATGGCTATCCATTTTTTCATGCAATCAATTGACCCACTTTTGAAAAACTATTGACGATAGATTACCAGAAAAAGCCCCTGAATCGGACTGTCGTTTCATTGTATTTGGACAAAAACAGCGCATTCCTTAAAATAGCGGACTTTTCTTGTGCTATTGTTCGCAACCGATGACTCTTCTTGCCGTAGGGATAAATTACAATACAGCCCCGGTCGCGATCCGCGAACGCTTGGCGTTCCCGACGGAAATGCTCGATAACACGCTGAAAAACCTGTGGAATCTTCGAGAAATCAGCGAGGCGGCCATTCTATCGACTTGCAACCGCACCGAGTTTTACTATCAGGCTGACAGCGACAACCAATCCTCGTTGGTAAACTGGATAGCCGACACCAAACAGATCAAACCAGCCGATTTCACCCCCTATCTATACAGCTACAAAGATAGCCAATCGATAAGACATATGTTCCGCGTGGCTTGCGGCCTGGATTCGATGATCTTGGGCGAGCCGCAAATTCTCGGCCAGATGAAAACCGCCTACCATGCCGCTTCGCAGGCCGGCACGCTGGGTAGAAATCTCAGCAAGTTATTTCAACACACGTTTTCCGCCGCCAAAAAAGTCCGCACCGACACCGCTATCGGCTCCAGCCCGGTCTCGGTCGCATTTGCTGCCGTGCAACTGGCGCAACAGATTTTCGACAAACTCAGCGAACAAACCGCGCTGTTGATAGGCGCCGGCGAGACCATAGAGCTCACGGCTAGACACCTGTACCAGCACGGCATAGGCCGCATCATCATTGCCAACCGCACTTACGACAAAGCCCACGCCCTGGCGATGCAATTCAACGGCTACGCGATCAACCTTGCAGAGCTGCCGAATCATTTAGCAGAAGCTGATATTGTGGTGTCGTCCACCGCCAGCCAATTGCCGATACTTGGTAAAGGTCGCGTGGAAAGCGCGATCAAAATCCGCAAGCACAAACCCATGTTCATGGTCGATCTCGCCGTGCCACGTGACATCGAGGCGGAGGTTGCGCAACTGCGCGACGTCTATCTGTACACCGTCGACGATCTGCAAAACACCGTCAATCAAAACATGGACTCGCGCCGCCGCGCCGCCGAGCAGGCCGAGGAAATTATCGACACCCAGGTCGAACATTTTATGGCCTGGCTACGTTCCCAAGGCGCGCAAGAAACCATCCGCGATTTCCGCACGCAGGCCGAACAGACTCGCGACGAAGCCTTGCAAAGAGCGCTCGCCCAACTCAACAGCGGCGCAGCTGCCGACGAAGTGTTGCAGCGTCTCGCCCACACCTTGACCAATAAATTGATCCACACCCCTTGCGCGCAATTGCGCGAGGCCGGCGCCAACGAACGCCACGACCTCATCGCCGCTTCCCGCGAAATTTTCAAATTACGATAAACCACTGAATGAAACCCTCGATACAAACCAAACTGGAAAACCTCTGCGAACGCTTCGAAGAAATCACCGCCTTGTTGTCGCAACCGGAAGTACAAAGCAATCAAAACCAATTCCGCAGCCTGAGCCAGGAATACGCACAAATCGAGCCGTTGGTCGCCTGTTACAAAACCTATCAGGAAAACGAATCCAACTTGGAATCAGCCCAGGAAATGGCCAAAGACAGCGACCCGGAGTTAAGGGAGATGGCCAAAGAGGAAATCCAGGCCGCTGAAGCACAACGCGAAGAATTGGAACAACAGCTGCAAATTCTATTGCTGCCGAAAGACCCCAACGACAACCGTAACGTATTCCTGGAAGTACGAGCCGGTACCGGCGGCGACGAAGCAGCGATCTTCTCCGGTGACCTGGCGCGCATGTATCAACGTTATGCGGAGAGACAGGGCTGGAGTACGGAAATTATCAACGAAAACCGCGGCGAACACGGCGGCTTTAAAGAAGTTATCATGCGCGTAGCCGGCCAAAACGTCTATTCGCAATTGAAGTTCGAATCGGGCACCCACCGCGTCCAGCGCGTACCCGAAACCGAATCGCAAGGCCGTGTGCATACCTCGGCGTGTACCGTGGCGATCATGCCGGAAGTCGATGCGGTTGACGAAATCGACATCAACCCGGCGGATTTGCGCGTCGACACCTTCCGCGCCTCCGGCGCCGGCGGTCAGCACGTCAACCGTACCGAGTCGGCCATCCGCATTACCCACATTCCCTCTGGCGTCGTAGTCGAATGCCAGGACGAACGCTCGCAACACAAAAACCGCGCCCGCGCGATGTCGGTATTGCAAGCGCGCCTGATGTCCGCCGCCCAGGAAAAACAGCATGCCGAACAGTCTGAAAGCCGCAAGTTGCAAGTGGGTAGCGGCGACCGTTCAGAGCGTATCCGCACCTATAACTACCCACAAGGCCGGCTTACCGATCATCGCATCAATCTGACTTTATATAAGCTGGAAGAGATTATGGAAGGCGGACTGGAACATGTGATTCAACCGCTGATACACGAACATCAGGCCGAGTTGCTGACGCAGTTGGGCAATGTCTAAAAGCAATGACCATTTACTCCAAAGCCTGTTGATCGCGGCAATCGAACAGCTAAGCACAACCTCCGAAACTGCAATGCTTGACGCCGAAGTATTGCTCTGCCATTGCCTGGAGAAAAACCGCTCATTTCTCCGGGCCTGGCCAGAACATCAGCCCAACGCACCACAAATCGCGCAGTTTCAATTACTGATCGAACAACGCTCGCAAGGCACACCGGTTGCCTACTTAACCGGCCAGCGTGAGTTCTGGTCGCGCAATTTCAAAGTCAGCCCGGATGTGCTGATTCCGAGACCCGACACCGAATTGTTGATAGAGCTCAGCCTGTCGCTGTTACCGACAGACCGGCCCTGCAAAATCATCGATCTCGGCACCGGCTCCGGGATTATTGCTGTCACGCTGGCCGCCGAACGACCGCTAGCCCAGGTATTTGCAAGCGATCTAAGCTCAGCGGCTTTAGAAGTCGCCCGATATAATGCGCAGCAACTCAATGCTGGCAATATTAGTTTTCTGCAATCGAATTGGTTCGATAATATCGAGGAAACGGGCTTTGATTTGGTACTCAGCAATCCACCCTACATCGCAGATAATGACCCCCACTTAAAAATGGGGGACGTGCGCTTTGAGCCTGATGGCGCGTTGATGAGCCCCGAAAACGGCTTACGAGACATTCGCCTGCTTGCCGAACAAGCCCGCGCACATTTGAAAGACCATGGGCAATTATTGGTCGAACACGGCTACAATCAACAAACCGAGGTACAGGCCATTTTTAACGAACTGGGTTACCGTCAGATCAATACATATACGGATTTATCCGGCAATCCTCGGGTAACATCAGGAACATGGAAATCACTATGAATAACAGCGAAATTTCTCTGCCGCGCAAGCTCACCAATCAGTTACTGCACTTGGCGCAACTATCCCCGGATACCGAGGTTTGCGGCCTTATCGGCGCGGATAGCGCCGGCATGCCGGCGAGTTGTTATCCGGTGGAAAATAGCGCAGCCACGCCGGAAACCCGCTTCCTATTGAACTCCAGCCAGCAAATAGAGGCCATGCGCCAAATACGCGATAAAGGCGAAACGCTATTTGCAATCTACCACTCGCACCCGCACAGCCCGGCCCAACCCTCACTGACCGACATCAAGGAAGCCAGCTATCCGGATGTATTGCATTTAATCATCTCCTTGAATACCAAGGGCGTACTAGAGCTGCGTGGCTTTAAAATTGCCGAAGAAAGCGCGGAAGAAATGGTTTTGAATTTGATCGAAGCTTAATTCCACGCTGTAGGTGCGGCCCCTGACCGCGCCTACAAACCACACCTGCCAAGCTCAATGCTCCCAAGAGGCCACATCTTCGATAGGTTCAAGATGGGTGTCGATATCGATATTGTCGAACTTGTCCTTGATCTGCCCTTCTATCGTTTCCAACAAATCATGGCCCTGCTGCACCGTCCAACCACCCGGCACCAGCACATGTACTGACATGAAACGCCTGGCGCCGGCGTAACGAGTCCGTAACGCATGATAGGCAATGCCGTCGCCAGCCACATGCTGCTCCAGCACCGCCACAATTTCAGCGATTTCCGCCGGCGATAGCGCCGCATCCAATAAGCCTTCCACCGTCCGGCGAATCAATTGCAAGCCGGCCCAAACGATATGTAAAGCCACTCCTATCGCAATAATCGGGTCGAGTATTTCCCAGCCGTTCAGCCCCAATTGTCTGGCAAACGCCAAACTGGGCTCGAAACGGTTTGCCACCGAGATAATGGCGATGCCGACCAAAATCCCGACCGTCGTCCAGACATCGGTCATCAGATGCTTACCATCGGCCTCCAGCGTAATCGACTGTCGACGCCGGCCGACGCCAATCAAAATTCGGGCAACTGTCAAATTGATCAATGAAGCGAACACCGAAACCGCAATACCTAGATCAAGTTGATGCAGCGCCAGCGGGTTCCATAATCGCTCCCAGGCCGCATAGCCGATACTGAAAGCCGCCAACAGAATCATGATCCCTTCCGCACCGCTCGAAAAATATTCGACTTTTTCGTGACCGTAGGCATGGGTGTCGTCCGGCGGCCGCGCCGAAATAGTCAGCACCACCAGCATGATGATCGCCGCCACCAAATTGATCAGCGACTCCAGTGCATCGGACAGCAAACCCACTGAGCCGGTCAACCAATAGGCGTAGCTTTTTAGCGCGATAGTGCTGACTGCCGCAGCAATAGATAGCCAACCGTAACGGGCTAGGGATTGTTGTTCACTCATAACTTTCGGAGTTTTTTGATAGGCCGGACAGTCTAGCAGACTGCTTGCTTCAACACTCACCTTGTGCGGATTTATTCGCGCCATGCGGCGATTATTCTGTTGAAACTGCAAGTGTACGCGAAGCGCAATCACTGAAAATACAGCGACACAAAAAACGCCCCGTTCCGCAAGAAACGAGGCGTTTATTTTGAAACCAGAAATTGTTTTGGAGCGCGGAGAATCCCACGCTCCACTAACAATTAATAGTTGAACTGCAACTGGGTGCGAATCAAGTCGCCGCTAGCTTGTTGCAAGAATCCAGCCGCCGTTGTTTGCGTTTGAATTTGAGTACGATTCATTGTTGCATAAGCCACAGTCAACTCCAATGCCTTGTTAATTTGATACTCGACACCGGCTTCGACCTCATCCACGTTGACTCTTGGAGCATTGGCGACACCCTTCCAGGCACCATCATAGGTTTGCCATTTGACATAAGGCATCATGCTGCCTTTAGTACCGAATACGTTATCGATCTTATACATGGCTTGTACATAGCCACCTTCCAGATTTTGTCTTTCAATTCGATTGGCAGATGGATTAAGAGTAGGACCCGCACCCCAATTCCATTCCGCTTGCAAACCAAAAGGTTGCGGGAACAACACGGCATGAACTCCAACCCTATCTTCGCTATTGTCTCTTGCAGTCGGCGTTCCCGATCCAAACCTGCTGGTATAAGCGCTTGTGGACCGGTTAAATCTTCCTGACATCGCATCCGCACCCACTTCAACGACTTGTCCACGCAAGCCCATGAAACCTAAGTCAAACGGATAAGTCGAATGAGCGACTAAATATAAGTTATCGTTAGCTTCAGCTTTGTTTACGCCTTGACCGTTATAAACACCCAAGCCCAAGACGCCGTAATCACCCGAGGTTTTCAGATTTTTCTTGGCTAAATCTTTCCAAAGTTTTTGCACATCGCTAGGTGACCAATAAGCAAACAACCCCAGATCACGTTCACTAGGTACCGCGCTGTTCAGCGCGTCGTCACGGTCCAGCGTCAGGCGGTTTTGCGAAGATTGCAGGTTTTCCCAACCAAACGGTACTTTGGATTGACCGGCACGAATCCGATATTCGTGTGCTTTGTCGAACGCCAAGTCGGCATAGGCATCGCGCAATTGCGCAAAGTGTAAATCGCCGTTGGTGGTGGCGAAATCCGGCTGCAGATACAAGGAGATATACTCATTAATGTCGCCGGAGAACACCAAGCGCACCCGGCGTAATGAGAAACCTTGATTGTTACCGATCGAGCCATCGCCCACCGATTTCAATTCCGGCTCGCCAGCTGTTCTATCGCCGGATAATGCTTGGTTATAGCGCAATTGGGTATAGCCTCGGACATTGATTTTGTTAAACCATTTTTCGTCGTTCTTAGCCTTGTCTTCGCGCTGCGCAACGATATGCTCGTCAAGTGCTTTCAGTTCGTTGGTTTTCAGTTCGAGATCCTGCTTGATTTTGTCGATCTCAGCTTTTTGTGTTTGATTGTCGGCTTCAACTTTTTTAGCAACCGTATCTTCGACTTTTTCAAATGAACCCAACTTGGTGCGACCCGGACCCGGTTCGGCAAAAATCTGCTTGGTTTTTGCATCAACATACAAATCCAGCGCCATCGCCTCAGCGCAGATACCCGAGCCAATAACCGCAGCCATTGCCAGGCTCAGCTTAGAAAGTCTCATCAAATTTCTCCAATAATTATATAAATCAATGCGTTAACCCAAAGATCATGGCGACCTGAGAGCTTGTGCGCATTGTATGGAGGCAATGTGACAACTTTATGACAAAACGAATTTAATTGGCCTATCCGTTGTTTTTTTACGACAAAAACCGCATTCGAGACAAGTCGATAGCCTATCGCGGGCTAGATGATGGGGTGCTCGAGCTAGCATCCTGTCACCTTTCAGCAACAGATATTCCGAGAATGGTAAGAGTACGAACGGGCTGGTCACTGCCGTGAGCTTAATGGCTGGGCCATCTCTTCTCCCTCCGTATCCATTGGGCATATAGGCGAAGGTTAGGATGAGGGGATCATAAAGCCTTTGCTTTTATATTCTCCTCACCCCAACCCTCTCCGGCAGGAGAGGGAGCTTTTTCCTTAACTTAATGACAGTGGGCTTAGACGGTGGGATAGAACAATTTAAAAATGACTTCGAATTCGTCGCTGATTTTATCGAGGATGAAACTGATTTGTTCGGGCGTCAGATTCAAAGCATTGACGGCGTGGGCATCGTAGGGATTTTCGATTCGACTCAAGCAGTTAGCCAGCCTGACCATGGCAGCCAAATCGGAGTAAGGCCCAATTAGATCCGGAAAGCAATGCAAGCGAATACTTTCCACAATAACGTCCGGTAACATCCATTGTTTGCACAACTCGGCACCGGCCTGAAAGTGGTCGAAGCCGATCACATTTTGCTCTATCGTCACCTCGTCGTCCACGGCAAGCGGGGTTTGCGACTGCAAAAGCAAGTCAACTTCCCGAGCCAGTACCGGAATCCGCCGGTAAAACACCAATTGACCGATATTATGGACCAAGCCGCACAGGAACGCGGTGTCGGCATAGTGCTTGCCGAAATGAATATCCAACTCGCGTGCAATCAACGCGCAGCGCAAATTTCTGGCCCAAAAATCGTGGATGGAGAAATGTTGTCCGGGTAAATCGGAAAAGCGTTCGACAATCAAGGTACCCAGCACCAGATTCTGCAACTCACGGGTACCAATCAAGGTGATGGCTTTGGAAATCGAACTGATTTGAGACGGAAAGCCATAAAAAGCACTGTTAACTATCCTCAGTAGCTTTACCGCCAATGCCGCATCGGCTTCGATCACAACAGCCGCGTCCTTCGCGGTCTTGTTCGGATCTTCGACTATTTTTTTCAACAAAAAATAGGCGTTCGGCGGCGAGGCGAGTTGTAAATCACCTCTCAGCAAATCGGCTACGGTCAATGTGGATGGTGAGTAAGCTATCATCAATAATTCTAAAAAATTAAATTTACACCTATACTGAAAACCAATAGCATAGAAATAGCATTAAAGGCTGCGCTTAAACCTAGACCAATTATATGAAAATACAAGCTTATTAAATGCCGTCACCCTCCTAACCATATGCTTACAGCTCCCGATTTTATGCCAATACCTGGATGGTATTAGATGATTGCCAATGACGTGCTCAAAGAAAAACTTATTGTCGTTGCGGAGCATAATGAAGTCTCTGCTCAAAAAATCGTTTCCACATTAAAAGCCACGGGCTTTACCGAAATTCGCGTAGCTGAAAATGGCGAGCAAATTTACGAGATTCTGAAGCCTTACGCCGACCAACCCGATAGGATCGGCTTGATCGTGCTGAACGCAACGCTGCCGCTTTGCCAAGCTCGGGAGATGTGTCAAAGTTTATCCAGCGCCAACTCGGTATCGGTCATCCCGGTGGTGATTCTGAACGACGACAGCTTCGCCTGCGACCTCGACCGCTGTCAGCCGCAACACGACAATTGTCTGACTTATAAAATCAACACGCCGGTCAACACTCAGGAATTGATACTTGCCGTAAAGTTTTTACTGAGCCTGAAACAGGAACGCCAATTGCGGCACCGTCAGGAAGAACAACTGATCAATGAACTGGCCGCAAAAAACGTTATCGATGCCAAACTCAAATTTCTGGTTGCGCACGACGAATTAACCGGCTTATTCAATCGCAGCAGCTTCGAACGTCAGCTGAGACTGGTACTAAATCACAGCAATAAAGCGCAAAAAGACGGGTCTTTATTATTCATCGATGTGGACCGCTTCAGCCTGATTAACGAACTGGAAGGCTTTGAAGTGGGTGATCGTTTACTGGTCGAAATGGCTATTCTGGTCCGAAAACTATTACCGGCCGGCAGTTTGTTCGCCCGTATCGGTGCCGACGAGTTTTGTTTGTTCCTGGAAAACAAAACCAAAAAGCAGGCGCAGATTCTCGCTGAAACCATCAAAACCACTGTGGACAATTTCCGTTTTTTTACCGGCGAAGTGTCTTATAGCGCCTCGGTTTCCATCGGCATTGCCACGCTGGACAATACGGTTTCTGCATTCCATCCGGGCGAAATGATTTTGCATGCGCGCCAAGCCTGCAATTATGCAAAAAGCACCGGCAGAGACAAAATTTACATTTATAACAGCGAGGATCTGATCGTCAAGGAAAGGCGCCGGGACATCTATTGGGTGCCGCTGATTCGCAAAGCCTTGCGAGACAATCAGTTATTCCTGGTGTTCCAACCTGTCGTGCAGTTGTCCGACGGCAACGTCTCACATTACGAAGCGTTGTTGCGCATGCGCGGCGAAGGCAATGAGATCATTACACCGGATCAGTTTATTCCGGTGGCGGAAAGAACCGGCTTGATTCACGCGATAGACCTTTGGGTCGTTGAAAATGCCATCGACTTTTTGGCGGCTCTACCCACCTACATGTCTTACATTTCCCTGGCCGTGAACCTATCCAGCACAGCGTTTCAATATCCGGATTTACTATCCACAATTAAGGATAAACTGGAAATGACCTGGATTGACGCCAACCGTTTAACCTTCGAAATCACTGAAACAGCGGCCGTGGACAATTTTGAAAAAACCCGGCATATGATTAACAAAATCAGAGCCTTGGGTTGCAAATTCGCGTTGGACGATTTCGGTGCCGGCTTTTGTTCTTTCAACTATCTAAAAACCTTTCCGGTCGATTACGTGAAAATCGACGGTCAATTCATCAGAAACCTGCTCGACAACGAAACCGACCAAATACTTGTCAAATCCATGGTCGAAATCGCTTCAAAACTCGGCAAGAAAACCATCGCCGAATTCGTCGAATCGGCTGGCACGGCGATGAAGCTGAAGGAAATCGGCGTCAATTTCGGCCAGGGCTATGCTTTCGGCAAACCCCAGCAGAATCTACTGGAGGGTCATAAAGTGTCGCTGGGCCTTATGTTGGGTAGTAACCAGGCGGCCACCTTAATCACCTGAAGCGGTTTAAACACAATCCGCGAGCCTTTTGCCAAATAGGGTATTAGTTTACCGACTTGAGTAGCTCTGGTATATTCGCCCGCGGTGTTTAAAACGTGTCATCACATTGTTCTGAATCTTAATAAATAAAACAAACAAAGGGGAAGGGTTATGGCTGAATTGCTTTTTATAGCGACGACTATTTTTGTGGCTTATGTAGTATTTGTAGTAATGGGCGGCAAGAAAGAAAAACCGGAAACAACTAAACCCGAGCCCGCCAAGCCGGAAGTGACTAAACCGGCAATCCAAGCGGAACAGGCACCGCCTCCTCCCGCAGCCGAAAAATCCACCGCAAAACCCGCTCCAGCCAAAGCCGCCACACCCAAACCCGCCGCCACCAAAGCCAGTAAATCCGCCCCGGCCAAAAAAGCCGCCGCAGCTTCTCCAACACCCGCTGTCGATAGCCTGAAAAACCCAAGCACAGGTGAAGTTTCCAAAGTTCCAGCCAGCTATGCCTTTGCCAAACGCTGGATCAAAGATGCATTGGTAGAAGAAGGCCTGTTGGACAAGGTGTATAAAAACAACGAACTGGACGACGCCGCAAACGCCAAAATCCAAGCAGCGCTGCAACAACTGAAAGGCATGAGCAAGTATCAATAGGGATACTGCGAGTTATTTAGGCGAGTAGCAGGCTCCTACTCGCTTACAATCGATTTTTTGTTATTCCAGACCCAACTTTTTCAAGCGATACCGTAGCGACCGAAAACTTAGGCCCAAGTATTTAGCGGTAGCGGTTTTGTTCCAACGATTTTCCTCCAGCGCGGCACTCAAGGCTTTTTTCTCTATGTCTTCGAGATATGTTTCCAGCGACATTTTCTCGGCATCGAAATCTTCGACAGCAGCCAACTCCATCCCCAGCGGCAGGTTCAGATCGTCGACTTCGATGACGCCGCCATCGTGCAAGGCCAGCGCCCGCTCCAGTATATTTTCCAGCTCCCGGACATTGCCGGGGAAATAGTAGTGCTTTAACGCGTTCAGCGCCGAGTCGGTCAGCTTGGGTAAAGCCATGCCGTTAGCGTTGGCCAATCCCGCCAATAAGTGCTCGGTAAGCTGAGGAATATCGGCAGGCCGGGCGCGCAAGGGCGGCAAACTCAGTTCGATGACATTGATCCGATAATACAAGTCTTGTCTGAAACTGCCTTCCTGGACCATTTTGGCCAAATCCTTGTGCGTTGCACTTAATAAGCGCACATCGACGGCGACTTCGCGCTGCTCGCCAACCGGACGGACTTTTTTCTCCTGAATCGCCCGCAACAATTTGACTTGCAGCGGCAAAGGTAAATCAGCCACTTCGTCCAAAAACAAGGTACCGCCGTCTGCCGCCTGAAACAAACCTTGCTTGTCGGCTACCGCGCCGGTGAAACTGCCTTTTTTATGGCCGAAGAATTCGCTTTCCATTAACTCGGGAGGGATCGCCCCACAGTTGATCGCAATAAACGGCTTATCGCCGCGCGGGCTTTGCTGGTGTATCAATCTGGCCACCAACTCCTTCCCCGAACCGGACTCGCCGCTGATATAAACCGGCGCCTGATTGCGAGCCACCTTGTCGATCTTCGAGCGAATAGCGCACATCAGCGCCGATTCGCCGAGCAAGATATCGCGGGTGCGCCGCTCTTTGTCGGAAACCCGGGTCAGCGAAGCTTGCAACGCATGACTGACCAGCTGCCGCAATACCGCCAGATCGACGGGCTTGGACAGGAAGTCAAAGGCACCTTTTTTCATGGCTTTGATTGCAATATCCATGCTGCCATGCGCGGTAATCACCGCCACCGGCAACTGCAAACCGGCCAATTGAATGTGATCGACCAATTCCAACCCATCACCGTCCGGTAATTTCATATCGGTAAGACACAAATCAAACACCTCGCCGGCCAGTAACTGTTTGGCCTCGGCCAAATTGGCCGCGCAACGGGTTTGAATGTGCATCCGGTTTAGGGTTATTTCAAGTAATTCTCTGATGTCGGGTTCATCGTCGACAACCAGTGTGACAGGCATATTCATATTTCAATGACGGCGTGATCGGCATTCGCCAGCAACAAGGTAAAACAAGGTTTTCCGGGATCAGCCGCGTAGCTCAATTCCGCTTGATTCAGTTCAGCCAACTCCCTGGAAATATACAAGCCTAAACCGGTACCTTGGTGAGAGGTGGTAAAAAACGGTTCGAACAAATGCTGCCGATGCTCTGCGGCAATTCCCGCGCCATTATCGATAATTTTTATACACGGCGCATCCTGCAGCAGAGACACTTCAAGCACAATCGGCCCGCACTCCGGTCTGCCGTATTGCAAGGCATTGGCGCAAAGATTGTCGAGGATTTGCTTCAAGTGGCCGCTATCGATACAGGCATTCAAGCTTTGCGCTTTAAAAATCAATTTAAAACACTCCGCCCGCTCACCCAGGTTTAATTTCTGTTCGTTAACGTAGGCCGGCAACCACTGGTCCAAAGCAATTTTTTGTTTCTGCGACGGGTTGCGCCGAGACAGCTTAAGGATGTCCTCGATGATGCTGTTTACCCGCTGACAATGGTGCTGGATGATTTCCGTCAAACGCAGTTCTTGCACATCCAAGTCCGGCGCTTCCGATAACAACTGTCCGGCATGACTAATTGCGCTGAGCGGATTGCGAATTTCATGAGCGATACTGGCGGTCAATCGGCCTAGAGACGCCAGCTTGCTCTGCTGCAGGCGTTGGTTATATAGAGCAATGTCCTCGAAAATCAGCATATATAAGGCTTCGTCATCCATACTCAACTCGGAAAATCGCACTTGCACTTCGTTACGATTGGCTAATTGGATAATCGCAAAATCCTGGTCCCGATTGGCGCGCCACAACTCAAAAGCCAGCCTCAGTTCCGGCGCTACCTCGGCCAGCTCCTCCGGATGCAACACCAAGCCCAGCAAACGCAACGCCGATTGATTGGAAAGCTGAGTGACCTGCCGGTCATCGACGATCATAATGCCTGATTGCAAATGCTGGATAATGTAGCGATTAAGGCTCTCCAGCCTGGCGATGGTCTGCTCGTGCCGTCTGGCCAAAACCGCCGATTGTTCGGCGCGCTGCGCCAATATTACCGACAAAAACGCTATCGAAAAAAATGATACGCCAAGCATGCCGGCGTAGGTCAAGGTGGTATTTTCGAAGGCATGCGTTTCTATCGCATACACCTCTTCAGCAAGAATGGCCAGACTAGCCAAGGCTGCAAACAGCATCGCGCAGCGCCCGCCTATCAATAAGCCACCCGCCGCTATGGAGATAGCCAGCAAGATCCCAATGCCGCTGCCAATGCCGCCGCTGGCATGCATCAGCAAGGTAATGAAGACAATATCGGTAAAAATAAATAACTGTGCCAGACTGGCATAAGCCCAACGCGGTCGAAATGCGATAGGTGCGGCAAACAGCGAAATCCCCAGATAGGCAATACTGGTGAACTGGTACAATGACGCGTCGTAGGAACCCAATAACGACGGCCCGAACCGCAAATAAAACAGCATCACAAACAAGCTGGCGGTGATGAACCGATAGAGGGCAAAAATCTTCAACATCAACCATGCTTGCCGAACGGGAATGCCGTACCCTTTGGAAAAAGGGCAGGGATAAATAGTATCGACCGATGAAGAAAGCATTGCCCGTATTTTTTATGCAGAGTTAGTTAGAATGTTTGTAAGTTCAATCATAGCACCAACTTGAGACGCCGCGATTTAAGCCATCCATGGAGCACTAAATGAATATTCACGAATACCAGGCGAAACAACTCTTCAAAGAGTTTGCCATCCCTGCGCCGCAAGGTGCCGTGGCGACAACGCCCGAACAAGCGCAACAAGCCGCTCAAACATTGAGCAGTCCTGCGTGGGTAGTTAAAGCCCAAATCCATGCTGGCGCCAGAGGTAAAGCCGGCGGGGTGAAGGTCGCCCGGAATCTGGATGAAGTGAAGGATTTCAGCGCGGCAATGCTGGGCACTCGTTTGGTCACGCATCAAACCGATGCCGCCGGCCTGCCGGTCAATAGCGTTTGGGTAGAAGAAGCCTCGGCAATCAACCAAGAATATTATTTGAGCCTGTTACTGGATCGGGAAAGCGAACGACTGATATTTATCGCCTCAGCCGCCGGCGGCATGGACATAGAAGCGGTGGCCGCCGAGACGCCGGAGAAAATCGTCCGCGTGCCGGTGCATCCCGCTGCGGGACTGCAACCTTATCAATGCCGGCAAGTTGCAGCCGCGCTGGGACTGGGCAAGGACCAGCAAAGCCAGCTGCAAACCATCATGACCGGCCTGTATCAACTGTTTTTGGCCAAGGATGCCAGCCAAATCGAAATTAACCCGCTCATCCAGACCGATGACGGCAAACTGGTAGCCCTGGACGGCAAAATCAATTTCGACGACAACGCCATCGCCTTGCACCCGGATATCGCGGCAATGCGCGATGCTTCGCAGGAAGACGCCAAGGAAGCGGAAGCCAAGCAATTTGACCTTAACTACATCACACTGGACGGCAATATCGGCTGCATGGTCAACGGCGCCGGCCTGGCAATGGCGACGATGGACATGGTCAAACTTAAAGGCGGCGCGCCGGCCAACTTCCTGGATGTGGGCGGCGGCACCAATAAAGACAAGGTGAAAGCCGCTTTTAAATTGATTTTATCCGACGGCACCACCAAAGCAGTGTTGGTGAATATTTTCGGCGGCATCGTCAAATGCGATGTGATTGCTGCCGGCATCCTGGCCGCAGTAGAGGAAATGCATTTGACCATACCGGTGGTGGTGCGTTTGGAAGGAACAAATGTTGAGCAAGGGCTGGCTATGTTGAAAGACTCGGGCTTGGGACTATACGCGGCGGAGGATTTGAACAGCGCAGCCGAACAGGCAGTTAAATTAGCGGAGGGCGTCGCATGAGCATCTTGATCGACAAACATACAAAAGTCATTTGCCAAGGCTTCACCGGCAAACAAGGTACTTTTCACTCCGAACAAGCGGTGGCCTACGGCACGCAGCTGGTTGGCGGCGTCACACCGGGGCGCGGCGGCTCCAAACATCTGGATTTGCCGGTCTTCGACACCGTCGAACAGGCTGTGAAATCTACCGGCGCTACCGCAACGATGATCTATGTACCGCCGTTTTTCGCCGCTGACGCGATCCTGGAAGCGGTCGATGCCGGCATCGAACTGATTATCTGCATCACCGAAGGGATTCCGGTGCTGCAAATGCTAAAAGTTAAAGCGGCGATGCAAGGCACCAGCTCATTGCTAGTCGGCCCCAACTGCCCCGGCGTGATTACGCCTGGGCAATGCAAGATCGGCATCATGCCCGGCCATATCCATCTGCCCGGTAAAATCGGCATCGTTTCCCGCTCAGGCACGCTGACTTATGAAGCGGTGCATCAAACCACCCGCGAAGGCTTGGGGCAAAGCACCTGCGTCGGCATCGGCGGCGACCCGATCCACGGCATGAATTTCATCGACGTGCTGAGTCGCTTCCAGGATGACCCGGACACCCATGGCATCGTGATGGTCGGTGAAATCGGTGGCAGCGACGAAGAACAAGCTGCGGACTTTATCAAATCCCACGTCAGCAAGCCGGTGGTGGGTTACATCGCCGGCCAAACCGCACCGCCAGGTAAACGCATGGGCCATGCAGGTGCGATTGTCACCGGCGGCGCGGGCACCGCGGCAGGTAAAATCGCGGCGATGCAAGCGGCCGGCGTCAGCATGGTCAGTTCGCCTTCGGATATTGGGGTAGCGATGCGGGATTGTTTTTCCAAAAAATAATGTCGATAAAAATAGCTCTAGCCCAACTGAACTTAACAGTTGCCGATATTCAAACCAACACCGGTAAAATCCTGGCTGCCGCCGAACAAGCCAAACAGCGGCAGGCCGACCTGGTCGTATTCCCGGAGCTATGCGTTACCGGCTATCCGCCGGAAGACTTGCTGTTTCGATCCGATTTTATTCAACAAGCGCAACAAGCCGTTGCCGAAATTGCCAAGAAGGTAGCCGGCATAACCGTTGTAATCGGCTATCCCCGGCAACAGGATGGCCGGCTTTACAATACCGCCGTGGCATTACGCGATGGCGAAACGCTCGCTGAGTATGACAAACAGGCATTGCCCAACTACGGCGTATTCGACGAACAGCGTTACTTTACCGCCGGCGAACACACCTGCTTGTTTACTGTTAAAGACACCCGGTTAGCATTGACGATTTGCGAAGACATCTGGCAACCCGGCATCATTACCAAAAATCGCGCTGCCGGCGCAGACATCATTCTGACCCTGAACGCCTCGCCGTTTCATGCCGGCAAGATGCAGCAACGCGAGGATATTATTTGTTCGCAAATAAAAGCCGAGCAGGTGCCGCTGGTCTACGTCAATCAAATCGGCGGCCAGGACGAATTGATTTTCGACGGTGCATCGTTTGTCGCTGATCGTAACGGCGACGTAGTATTCCGTGCAGCCGAATTCGCAGAACAACTGAGCGTAGTGGAGTTCGTCAATCAGCAGCCGCAAAAATCCGGTATCGCCGACTTGTATCAACCGGTGGTTAGCGAATACAAAGCACTGGTGTTGGGCATTCAAGACTACGTCCGTAAAAACGGCTTCCGTGGCGCCATTCTCGGTTTGTCCGGCGGTATCGATTCCGCGCTGGTGCTGGCCTTGGCGGTCGATGCGCTTGGCGCCGATCAAGTCGAAGCGGTGCTGATGCCTTCACGCTATACCCAGGACATGAGCAACGAGGACGCAATTCTGGAAGCCGAAGCGCTAGGCGTCAAATATCACGTGCTGCCCATCGAGCCGGCGGTGACTGCATTTAACGAAATGCTGGCTCCGCTGTTTGCAGGCAGTAAGAAGGACACTACCGAAGAAAACATCCAGGCCCGCTGCCGTGGCGTGTTGTTGATGGCACTTTCCAATAAACAAGGCAAACTGTTGCTGACAACGGGTAATAAAAGCGAAATGAGCGTGGGCTATGCCACACTTTACGGCGATATGGCCGGCGGCTTTGCGCCGCTGAAAGACGTGTCCAAATTGCTGGTCTATCAATTAGCCAAATACCGTAATACGCTGTCGCCAGTCATTCCGCAACGTGTCATCACCCGTGCACCGTCGGCGGAATTGGCGCCGGACCAAAAAGACGAAGACTCCCTGCCACCCTATTCAATGCTGGATCCGATCCTGGCATTGTATGTCGAACAGGATAAATCAGCCGCCGAAATCGTGGCGCAAGGCTTCACGGTTACTGATGTGCACAGGGCTATTTCCCTGGTTGATAGAAACGAATACAAACGCCGGCAATCGCCGCCCGGCATCCGCATCACGCCCAGAGCCTTTGGCCGTGACCGCCGCTACCCTATTTCATCCGCATATCGCGGCACGGCCGCGCTTAATCAACCTGCGCCCGACAACGTTAAGGAGTAAATCATGTCAAAAATGCGTGCCCTGTTACTTACTACCGGCTTGCTGCTGACAGCACAGACCGGTATTGCCCGCGAAATTAATATTCCGGTGCCAATGGAGTACGGCTTAATCAAAAGTGTGCTGGTTAGCGAGCTTTACGACGGCCCCAATGAATCGGTAAGAGCCTGGAAAGACGGCAAGCAATGCAGCTTTCTGGATCTGGACCATCCGCAAATCAGCGGCGAGCAAGGCCAAGTCAAAATTCAGAACAATGTGCAAGCCCGAGTCGGCACCGCGCTGGGCGGCAAATGCATGACCTTGATCGAATGGTCAGGCATATTGCAAACCTTGCAACAACCGACATTGGATGCCTCCGGCAATGTACTTAGTTTCCCGGTCACCCAATTGAATGCGTTTGATCGCAACGGCCAGCCGTTGAATATTGCTCAATTGCAATCCTTGATCAAAAAAGCCGCGGAGCCCAAGCTGGCCGCCCTGAAAATCGACTTAAACCAATCCCGCCCGGACATTACGAAAACCCTGCTACCCTTCATAGCCGCCGAAGATAGCGAAGAGTTGCACGACACCATCAACAGCCTGCGCTTCAATCAGGTCAAAGCCGACGATAAAGGTATTTTAATCAACGTGGGTTACACCGCTACCAACCAAAATGCCGGCGGCTTAAAAGCAGCCCCGGCCTTGAACGAAACGGAATTGAAACAATGGCGCAGCCTCTGGCAAGGCTGGCAAGCATCGTTGGAAAAAAATATCGAGAAAGCACCTATCAATACCGACGCGGACGCTAGCCGAGCGACCTTGCGCGACGTATTGCAAAAAGCCGGCGTCGCCTTTGAACAAGGTCTAACTGCGGAATATGTCGCGGAAAACGATCCGGTACGCAAGTTCTTCAACAGCTCTTGGGACGTACTCGCCCCGCTGCTACGCGACGCGTCCACCCAGTTGCCGGGCAATGGCAGCCTACGCTATGTGACGCTGATTGCCGCGACTGACTTGATGTACGAGCTGGAATCGATAGGCTCGCCGCTTGGGCTGGAGGTATCGTCCAACGGTTTGCGCAAACTGGCCCGTTCGCTGATCGCCCACGAAAATCCCAAAGTCAAAACCAAAGCCAAACGCAAAGGTTAAATCGACAAACCGCGCTACAGCATAAAAAGGGATGCCGACTGCGAGGCCGGCATCCCTTATTTTTTAAGTATCGGACGGCTTAAGCGGCACCTGATGCATAAGGTCCCAATGGATCGGCTCCCAATGTACCCACCAGGGACTGCAAATAATCCGGCGAGGCTAGTTCCACCAGTTTCTGTTGGGCCTGGCGATGCCGCTCAACCAACTTCAACTCGTCGATCAAGGTTTGGTGACTGCTTTCTTGCAAGAACCCGCCCAAATAATCGACGTGCCTCTGCCATAAGGCAATATCGCGCTGCTGCTTGATATGTAGCCGTTCCCGATACCAATCCGACGCTAATAAGTAATCGCGGGTAAACATGGCCCGAATCTCCGGATGATGCGCATCCTTACCCTGATAATGACCGTCGGCCATGATATGCAGCAAGGCATACAACGGCGGACAGGCATCTTCTATACTGCCGTCTTCGAGGTACTGCTGCGCGACGCGCTGCTGGGTTTCAACGATATTGTTTATACCGTCTACAAACACCTCCAGATCCTGGCGCTCCGGTTGCAAAATCTCGTCGGTAAACACCGCATACGGATTGTCGAAGATCTTGCCCATCAAGCCATGCACGAAATGACTGGTGATCCGATAACCCAAACGGCTGGCCAAGACGATTTGCCCGTTGTGCTCAAAATCTGTTAGCGGTTCCAGATAGCCATGCTCCAACAGAAATGCCGGGTGACGCTCTTCCCGCGACAGCCGCGCCCAGATTTCCGGAATCAATAAACTGATATCGTGATCGACGCGGGTATCCGGACCGATAAACCCGGCCGAGCTGGAAAAACCCGGGTAACCGGTCAAAATGAACGATACCAGCGCATTGTTCAAATCCGCAGTGCCACGCAGCGCGTTGAACGGCCCCTTGGTCAGCGCACCTTCACTGCCGGCGCCCGTGGTAGATGGTGACTTACCGGTCAAGGAACAGACAAAGTCCATGAACAATTCCGGTAACTCTTGATAATGAATCGGGTTGTAAACCGCCAGCGCGCGGATGCCAGGCTCGGGAGGATTATTGCGACGGCCGGTCAATACCGCATCCACCGGATGGCAGAGAGGTTGATTGAGCGGAATCTTGCGATGCAAACGTGCACCCAGCTCGGCCACATATTTGCGTAAGGGCTTGACCACGTCGACGCGGGTTTCCAGGTAGCGCGGATTTTTCGACGGCTTGCCGTTCACCAGACGCGGATGCGCGGAACATACGACAAAGCCCCTTCCAGCCTGGTAAGCATCAGTTAACAGCTTTTGCATCGGCGCGGTGAATTTGGAAAAAGTCATCACATCTTCCACAATCGCCGACAACTGCTGATGATCCAAAGGCTCGAAATTGGCCATGAAATTGCCCGGCGCGGACATATTCAATTCGGTCTGTTTATCGTAACCGGGAATAATCGCATCGTCCGGGCGCTGGAACAGCCGGTATTCGCAGTTGCTGACCAGTTTCAGGCTCGTTTCATAACCCTCATCCGGCAGCCAGGCGCGCACCGCCTCGGTCGGCACCACAACCGAGGCGCTGATATCGTCTTCCATCTGCACTTTCTCGCAGGCGATATAGTCTTGCCGCACCTTGAAAGTCCGCCAGCCGCCGTCCAAATCAAAACCTACCCGTAAATAAGTCGCGACGATCTTACGTTGATTCAGTTTCAGCTCGTGTCCTGGAGCCCCGTCGATCACGTCCACCGATAAATTGTCCCGCCAGTTATCGCCCCATTCCGGCCGATAAAAACGTTTGATCAAAAACACCAAGGCCAGGATACTGGGTGGAATGGAGCGCAGCCAGTCGTTGAATTCCGGCTTATGATTGGGCGAAGGCGTCAACAACTTGATCACCGAACCCAAGCTGCGTTCGGCACTGAGCACGGTCCGGCTGGGGCCTCGGTCTTCACGCTCGAAACCTGGCAGGAAGCGTCCTGTATAGTCTTTATCGAAAATCGCCTGCACCCGGTCCAGATCGTGCTGCAAATCGTCTACGAACAGCGGTCCGTAAATTGCCGCGTCCTCGATGGATTTGGAAATCTCCGATTTGCCGCCGCCCGACACCGTACAAGGTTTGTGGCAAAAAGTGCCTTCCGCGACGGTGCCGATCAAACGCCAGGATGGCGCGCCGGGATGCTTGCACATCTCGATTTTATAGCCGTTAGGCTGCACGTAGATTTTGCCCGGTTGCAAGCGAATGCTATGACTTTGGCCGTTGCGGAGCCAGGTAATTTTCTGGGTCGCCAAACTCATCCGCAAATCCTGCGGTACGTAGATAATTTCCGGAAAATGCCTGTCTACGGCATAGCCTTCCGGCTGCACATCCATGATCGCGCCGTAGTGATAGGTCATCTCGTCGAAATCGTAGCCCGGTTCGCGGGTCAAACTACCGATACCGAACTCGTCGCCGTGATTGACGCGGCGAAACGCCAATGCGCCGCCGGCATGTTCCTCTTCCGCCAAGCCGAATAAATTGGCGGCATAGCTGATCTGGGTTTTAACTTCCTTCTTGCAATAGCCGTAATAATTATCGGCCAAGATGGTAACAATCACGCCGCTGCCGTCGCGGGCGGTCAGTTTAAACGCCTGGCCTTCGTTATATAGTTCTTCCGGATCTTGCCAGCACATGCCGTCGGCACGCTGGCGTTCACTGGCTTCGTCCCAATGAGGCAAACCCAGCTGTTTTTTGGTGAGCTTGGTTAAATGCGGCGCCAGAATCACGCAGCCGCTATGGCCGGACCAATGCTCGACATCCAGGGCCGCATCGCATTCCGGCAAGGCCGGATTACCGCCATTGCCGAAGATACTCTCGACAAAATCCAGATTGCTGACCAGATTACCAGGCGCAAAGAAACGAATTTCCATGGATTTTTCAGCGGCAACGCCAGGAATTTCCGGACAGACCACCGGCCGCATCAATAATGACGCAAACATCCGCGCCGGTTTGGCTTGGTGGGCGGTAAACGGCAGCACCATCAAATCGTCGGGCGGATTTAAAGCCTCACCCAGCATCAAAGCAAAAGTCAGCTTGGGTACTTGTTTTTTGTCGCCAGGCACCGGCAAACCGCCCTCGGCAACATGAAACGAGCCTTGCGTGGTACGCCTGTCGCTGGCCGGATTATGCAAAATGCCTTGCTTGACCCGGAAACTGGAAACGATTTCGGAGCGAAATTCGTCTTCGCCCAAAGGCAAAGATAATTCGCGCGCAACGCCATGCTTGTCCAGCTCGAACGTCATGGTCGGCAAACTGGGGATTTTGGCAAAGCCCAGATCCGCGCAATAGCGCTCCAGGAAATCTTGAATGCGTCTATCGGCAGGATAAAGAGAGGAACCGGCCAGCAACCGGCTTTTTTCCAGGTAGCTGTTCAGTAAGTCCTGGGCGGTATCCATAAACTGCGCCGACCCTGTATCGATACACGTCGGCTGTCCGCACGAAGCCAGTTTCAGATTGATATAAAGATGTAACTGTTGCTTTACAGCTTGTTCGTCTTGCCCCACCGGCCCCAGACCCAGCGCCCTTAGCTTATCCATAACCCTCCCCCTTTAGTTTTAGAAAACGATGCTTCCATGATATAGCAAACTTGGGGTTTGGGTCAGCAGCAATCCAAGTTGCGCCCCCTCGATCAAGCTTGCTTCCGCTCAACAATGCTGGTTTGCAGCCCTACAGACAATCTGAATCCCGAATAGCAAACAAGGGCATAAAAGGTGAAAATCTTCCTGTGAGCATAGTGTCAATTTTTCTCCAGCTCGTCCTCACCGAGATTATTTAAAAACCACATTGCCGCGATTTGCTTGTGTAAATCGTCGAACTTAGCTTGCAAACCGTCCAGCACCTGATGCAATTGCTGCGGCGTAGCCTGCTTAATATCAATGGCCAGTACCTGTTGTTCCAACTGCTCCAGCTGCGGGAATAGTTCGACGGCATTAGGCAAGCGCTTGATACATTGGGTAATCTCTTCGAGACAATGCAGCACGGCCCTGGGGAAGTCGGGGTTTTTTAACAGATAATTCAGAACGTCTTCGCCTTTGATTCGATTGCGGACGTGCTTGCGATACATCAATACCGCACTCAACGACTTCAAGACGTTGATCCACAAGATGGTTTCGTATTCACGCATCTTGGTACTGCGATTTTCCGCCAGCAGCACGGTACCAAAGTCCATGATCCGGCTGGTCATATCGGCGCGTTCCAGATTGCGGCCGATACAGATAAAGCGGGCGCTGTCGCTGCTGCTCATCGCCCCGGCCATAAAGCCGGTAAAACGCTGGCAACCGGCCATGATTTCCTGCAAAAACAAGGCCCGCCCCCGGCGATTGGACAGGCTATCCAGATTGTTATTGGCGTACAGATACATCTCGTTGACTTGCTGCCAGGCTTCGTCCGGCATCAACTCGCGGCTGGTGCGAATGTTTTCGCGGGCAAACGACAAGGACGCCAGCAAGGAACCGGAATTGCTCATGTCTGCCAGTAAAAACCGCGTGGTATTCTGCTCGCTGGGGTTTTTAAAGCGTTGGTAAAACGCCTCTTCCACGCCGCAAATATTCAGCAAATTGCGCCAGCCCAGCTCCACGCCATACGGTAAGTCGTAGATCAGATGCATCGTGGCACTGATCAGGCGGGCGGTGTTTTCGGTGCGCTCCAGGTAACGGGCCATCCAGTACAAACGTTCGGCGGATCGCGATAACATCTTATTGCTCCCTGTTGATAATCCAAGTGTCTTTACTGCCGCCGCCCTGCGAAGAGTTCACGACCAACGAACCGGCCCGCAGCGCCACTCGTGTCAGACCACCGGCGGTGACGAAGCTGTTTTCGCCTTGCAAAATAAAGGGGCGTAGATCAATGTGCCGCGGCTCCAATTTCTCTCCGCACAATGTCGGACAGGTGGATAAGGCCAGGGTCGGCTGAGCAATGTAATTACGCGGATTTTCCTGGATTAGCTTGTGGAACTGTTTGATTTCCTTTTGCGTGGCATGCGGACCAACCAACATGCCGTACCCCCCGGATTCATTGGCCGGCTTTACCACCAGCTCCGGCAAATGCGCCAGCACATAGGCACATTGCTTCGGGTCGCTGCATAAGTAGGTCGGCACGTTGGGCAGAATTGGCTCTTCGTTTAAATAGTAACGAATCATTTCCGGCACATAGGCATACACCACCTTGTCGTCGGCCACGCCGGCACCGGGCGCATTCGCCAGTGCCACGTTGCCGGCCTTCCAGGCCCGCATCAAGCCTTTGACACCCAATACCGAATCTTTATGAAATACCTCAGGGTCCAGAAATAGATCGTCTATACGCCGGTAAATTACATCGACTTTTTCCAAGCCTTTGATGGTACGCATATAAACGCAATCGTCGTCGTCCTTGACCAACAAATCGCCCCCTTCCACCAGTTCCGCACCCATCTGCTGCGCCAGGAACGCATGTTCGAAATAGGCCGAGTTATAAATGCCTGGAGTTAATACCGCGATTTGCGGCGTGTCGTCCGCGTTAGGCGCCAATGAAGCCAACATTTCGAACAACTGGGTTGGATAATCGTCGACCGGCAAGATATTCAGATTTTCCAGCAACTCCGGAAAAATCCGCTTAGTAATCACCCGATTTTCGATCACGTACGATACGCCCGAGGGTACGCGCAGATTATCTTCCAGCACATAAAGTTTTCCGTCTCCGGCCCGCACCAAGTCGCTACCGCAGATATTCGCCCAGCTACCGAATTTGGGCTGCATGCCTAAGCATTCCTTGCGAAAGTTGCTGGAGCTGTTGATCAATTCCGCCGGGACTAGGCCGTCCTTGATAATCTGCTGCTGGTTATAGACATCATTTATAAAGCAATTCAAGGCTTTCAAACGCTGTTTCAGGCCCGTTTCCACCATTTGCCATTCCTGAAAATCGATCAGGCGCGGAATGATGTCGAACGGCCAGGCCCGGTCAATATTGCCCTCGTCGCTGTAGACGGTAAAGGTGATACCCATCTCCATGATGGCCGCTTCCGCCGCCGACAGCCGGCCTTTAATGGCGTCCATGCCCAAAGATTGTAAGTATTGACTCAAACTGGCGCAGGCATCGCGTGGCTTGCCGCCCGCAGCGATCATCTCGTCGTAAGCCTTATCGGCGCTGTAATCCGCCCAAATTGTTGGTGTAACCATGCTGTATACATCCGTGAACGTTGCTTTTATGGTGCGAGTCCGCGCAGAGTTGGTGCAAAAACTGCCGCACCATTTCAACGCAAACCGGTTCTAATGCGTTAATTGAAATAAAGCAATAGCAGTGCCAAGTTGTGAACAATCTAAGCGCCTCCGGCTATTACTTGCTCGAATACGACCGACTTATCTTGTCTTAGCACTTGGAAATACCCTTTAGTTCAGAAGCTTGAATCAAACCAATGCTTTATATTGGGCTATTCTAGGCAGAGCGACCTAATCCACGCGGTCAACAATGCTCTCGGCTATTCCTGAACGTAACGGCATGTTTCTTGCGGGTTTCTTGGACTACGCATCAATCCAAAGTCTCGTCAGAATCGGCATCGGCGCGAAAAATCCGGCTTGGAAACTATAAATAAACGAGATCGGCTTTGATAAATTGCGCAATACCCGGTAAACCGGCAAACTAAAGCTATGAAAACCTTAAGCACACCAGAAGCTTTCGCGCCTGGATACCGCCTCGACAAGGGCATCCACGACGAAATGCTGGACGAGACCGGCCGGGTTAGACCGCATTGGGCCCACCTGATGCAGGCATTGCAACAGCTCGGCCCCCGCGAAGTGGGTCAACGCCATCAGGAAGCGCTGAAGCTGCTGCGCGAAAACGGCGTCACCTATAACGTCTACGGCGACCCGGATGGTATCAACCGCCCCTGGCAACTCGACCCAATACCGCTACTGCTTTCCGGCGACGAATGGTTCGACATCGAGGCCGGACTACTGCAACGCGCCGAACTGTTGAACCTGATTTTGGCCGACCTGTACGGCCCGCGTCAGCTCATCAAGAAAAACCTGCTGCCCTTGGAGCTGATTTATAACCACGGCGGTTTCCTGCGGGTTTGCGATCAAGTGCGCTTGCCCGGCCAACATCAGCTGGTGCTATGCGCCGCCGACCTGGCTCGCGGCCCGGATAAAAAAATGTGGGTACTGGGCGACCGCACTCAAGCGCCGTCCGGTGCCGGCTACGCACTGGAGAACCGTTTGGCTATGTCGCGGGTCTTGCCCAGCCTATTCCGCGATACTCATGTACACCGCCTGGCGCGCTTCTTCCAGTCTCTGCGCGCCGGTCTGAATGCGATCGCCCCCGGCGACGCCGACACGCCGCGCGTCGTGGTACTCACCCCCGGCCCGCTGAACGAAACCTTCTTCGAACACGCCTATCTGGCCTCCTATCTGGGCTACCCCTTAGTGCAAGGCGACGACCTGACCATTCGCGATGGCTATGTCTGGTTGAAATCGCTGGTCGGCTTGCAGCGGGTGGACGTCATTCTGCGCCGGGTGGACGACAATTACTGCGACCCCCTGGAGCTGCGCGAAGATTCGCGGCTCGGCGTCCCCGGCCTATTGGAAGTGGTCAGACGTGGGAATGTAGCGATTGCCAATCCGCTCGGTAGCGGCGTGCTGGAAAACCCCGGCATCATGCCCTTCCTGCCCGGTATTGCCAAATATTTCCTGGGACAAACCTTGAAATTAAATTCGATTGCCACCTGGTGGTGCGGTCAGGCTCGCGAATTAAATTACGTACTCGCCAATCTGGAACGCCTGGTCATCAAACCCATCTACCGCAAGCCCGGCGAACACTCGGTGTTCGGCCATCAACTCAGCCGCGTGCAACTCGCGGACTGGCGCGCACGCATCAAGGCCCGGCCCGCGCTTTACGTCGGCCAGGAGTACGAAAGCTTCTCCACCGTACCGGCGATGGTGTCCGGTGGCTACGAACCCCGCCAAACCCTATTGCGCTGTTTCATGGTGGCGCGGGCTGACGGTTATACCCTGATGCCGGGCGGCTTGAGCCGTAGCGCGCCGCAGTACGGCAATATGATGATCACCAACCAAACCGGCGGCATCAGTAAAGATACCTGGGTGGTTGCCACCGAACCGCAGCATCCGGCCATTCCAAGCAAGCGCAGCGGCGGCGGCCTGACCGGCCACGGCAATGCTTTACCCAGCCGCGCGGCGGACAATATTTTCTGGGTGGGCCGCAACGCGGAACGCGCGGAAGGCGGCGTACGTTTATTACGCGCCACTATCAAAAAATTGTTCAGCAATCCTGATCGCGACAGCCTTGACTATCAGCTCAGCCTGGAAACCCTGCTGCGTTGCGTCACCAGCATGACCGGCACCTACCCCGGCTTTTTTGCCGAGGATAACGAGGGCTTACTGCAAGCACCCGAAGCCGAATTACTGGCGATAGTAGTCGACGAAAGCCGAGCGGGCAGCCTGGCCAACACGGTAAACAGGATGACCCAATCCGGCTATGCGGTGCGCGATTTATGGTCTTCCGATACCTGGCGGGTAATCGACGAAATCGAGGAACAGGTTTCCGAGGCGCGCCGCCTGGGTAAAACCGGCTTGTGGTCGATGCAGGAACAAATGGACCAGCTGATCACCACGCTCTCAGCGTTCAGCGGCCTGGTAATGGAAAGCATGACGCGCGGCAACGGCTGGCTGTTTCTGGACATCGGCCGGCGCCTGGAGCGCGGTTTGCAACTGGTTTCGGTGTTGAGAACCGCATTTGCCATGCCGCAAAGCGAAGCGACGGAAACGCGCTTGATAGAATCCTTACTGGATACCAGCGACAACCTGATTTGCTATCGCCAGCATTACCGCAGCAATCTGGAGTTGGCCTCCTTTCTGGAATTGCTGCTGATGGACCCGAACAACCCCCGCTCACTGGCCTATCAAATCGCCCGCTTGCAGGAACATGTCGGCAAACTGCCGCGCGAACCCAGCACCCGTCGGATAAGCGCCGAAGAACGGCTATTATTAGAGGCAAGCTGCATTCTAAATATCGCCAACATCGAAGACTTGTTGAGCGTGTCGGAAGCCGGCATTCGCGAGGCCTTGGACCAACAACTCAGCAAGATTTACGCACTGCTGGCCGCGCTGTCCGATACCTTGACCGCCAATTATTTCCGCCACGGGGACGCGCCGCAATCGCTGTCCTAAGGGAGTCACCATGCGTTATCGGGTTACCCATACCACTACCTACCGTTACCAACAAGCCGTGGGCTTGTCCTACAACGAAGTCAGGATGCAGCCGCGTCCTTGTCCGAACCAACAATTACTCAGCTCGCAGCTGAAAATCACCCCCTTGCCTTGCGACTATCGGACCCGTACCGATTTTTTCGGCAATCAAGTCGCCTGGTTTTCGATCCGCGAGCCGCATCGGGAGTTTGTAGTCACCGCCAGCAGCGAAGTGCAGATTTTTCCGCAACCGGTGCAGTTGGACTTTAGTCACGGCATGAGCTGGGAATTGGTCAGGGAAGCACTCTGGAACGACAGGAGTGAGCCGCTCCTGGAGGCCCGGCAATTTGCGCTGGATTCGCCGTTCGTCTCCGCCGATGCGGAACTGGCCGGCTATGCGCAAGCGTCCTTCACACCCGGCAAGGCACTGATTGAAGCGATACACGATTTGATGCAACGTATCCACCGCGACTTCACCTTCGATCCGGAATTTACCAATCTGGCTACCCCGCTGACCACCGTCCTGCAACATCGGCGCGGCGTCTGTCAGGATTTCGCCCATCTGGCCATAGGCTGCATCCGTTCGCAAGGCCTGGCGGCCCGCTATGTCAGCGGCTATATCGAAACCCTGCCGCCGCCCGGCAAGAAAAAACTGGTAGGCGCCGACGCTTCGCATGCCTGGTTCTCCGTGTACTTACCCGACCTGGGCTGGATGGATTTCGACCCCACCAACAATCAATTGCCGGGCGACCGGCACATCATCGTCGCCTGGGGCCGCGATTATAGCGATGTCACGCCGTTGAAAGGAGTGATTTTCGGCGGACAGAACCACGAATTGAAAGTGGCGGTGGAAGTTGAAAATTTGGGCGTCTAAACACAAACCGGCGCTGGTGAATCACCGGCACAAAGCCACCTTTCATCCGTTAGGAATGCGCCAAAATCCCAGCACTTAGCCCGTGACAAAACCTTGCATTTCGTGAGATAAACCGAGATATTTTGTTTGTCTATTCGTAAGCTTTCAATAAATCAAGGTAATCTCTTGCGCCGATTCTCGACCTTTTCCAATGCAGAACTAGTCCGGCTTATTGGCCTCGCGGTTGCTTATGCAGTCGTTGCCAAACTGGTGCTGATGTTTTTCGCCGCCAATCACGTCGTTTCCATCATCTGGCCACCCTCCGGCATTGCGTTGGCGGCCTTGTTGTTAGGCGGCAAAAAATTCTGGCCCGGCGTGTTCCTCGGCGCTTTGCTCGGCAATCTATGGGCGGGCAATCCCTTGCAACAGGCGTTGCCTATCGCTTGCGGCAATAGCCTTGCAGCGCTAACCGGCAGCTATTTGCTCGGCAATATTCGCAAACTGCAACAACCGCAAGACTACTTGCGCACATTGTTCGTCGGCGCCTTGGCGTCGGTAGTGGCGGCAACCACGGGGTCCTTCGCTCTATTGCATTTCGAGGTAATAATGCCGCCGCAATGGACAGCCAACTTCGCACATTGGTGGATGGGCGACGTATTGGGTATCGCGATTGTCACCCCCCTTATCCTGGTCTGGCGGCAACCGCCAAGTTTTAACTGGAGCCTGCTACAAGTCTGCCGGGCATTTCTTTATGCCTCCACAGCGTTTCTGGCGGGGCAAATCATTTTCTTGGCGTGGCCGCTGGATCTAGGAGAATACGGCAAAGCCTTTTATATGTTCGCTTTTCTGGTTTATGGCGCCATGCATTTTGGCTTACACGGCACCTTGTTATTGATAGTCATGGTGATGCTGCAAAGCATGTTCGGCGCGATTTTTCAGGTAGGATTTTTTGCAGCCGACAGCAGTGAAACCGGCTTATTGCTGCAATGGTCATTTTTGCTGGTGCTATCCAGCGTCGGTGTTTCCCTGGCGCTGGCCATAGAGCGGTACCAGCGATCCGAACAATTCAGCAAAGCCCTCGGCGATTTCAACAAACACATTCTGCGTTCGGTCCAGGAAGGCGTGATTGTTTACGATCTGCATGGCCGTATCGAACTCTGGAATCGTTTTATGGAAACCCTGACGGGACGGCCGCAAGCCGCTTGCCTGGGGAAAACACCGATTGAATTATTTCCCTGGCTGGCGCAAACGCCGATTCCTGGAGGCATTCAAAAGGCATTGACAGGCGAAACGGTCTATCAGACCCCATTTACCTCCGGCAACGGCCGCTGGATCAGTTCGATGCAAATGCCCTTACGTGACGACCAGGACCGTATTGTCGGCGTTATCGAACTGGTCAAGGACGAATCCTTAAACATCGAGTTCGGCAAATCCCTGTCGGTCAGCGAATTACGCTTTCAAAGCATTCTGGACAATACGCCCACGGTGATTTACAGCAAAGACCTGCAAGGCCAATATCAGCTGATCAACCGCCAATTTGAAAAACTGTTCGCGGTGGATAACGAGACCGTCAGAGGCAAGCGGGATATCGATTTATTTCCGGGCGACGACACCAAACTACTCTGGGAAAACGACTTACAGGTCGTCAATAGCGGCCAGGCGCAGATATTCGAAGAAAAACTCACCCATCAAGACGGTAAAATTCACACGTATTTGTCGCATAAGTTTCCGCTACGCAATGCGCAAGGCGAAATCTATGCGGTGTGCGGCATTTCCACCGACATCAGCGAACGCAAGCAATCGGAAAAACTATTGCAAGAAAGCGAATTGCGCTGGAAATTTGCGTTGGAAAGCGGCGGTGACGGCGTCTGGGATTGGGATTTGACCAACGGTAAAGTGTTTTTGTCGCCGCGCTGTATGGAAATTCTGAACTTTAGCGAACAAGACAGAGACAACGATTACCGCAATTGGGAAGCCACGATACACCCGGAAGACAGCGCCAGAATGATGGCCGACTTGCAGGCCCATCTGGAAAATCGCAGCGCGCGCTTCAGTAACGAACACCGAGTCAAACATGGCGATAAGCAATGGCGCTGGATTCTGACGCGCGGCCTGGTGATCAGTCGCGATGCCCAGGACAAGGCCTTGCGGATGATCGGTACCCAAACCGATATTACCGAACGCAAGCAATTGCAATGGCTGCAATTATCCAAGATTGTGGATGGTTCGCCGGAAGCCACGCTTTTAGTCGGAGAAAACGGCATTATCAAACTCGCCAACCCGCCCGCTGCGAAAGTATTTGTCTATGCGCTGGATGAGTTGATAGGCCTGACTGTCGATGCACTGGTGCCGGAGCGGGCCCGCGCTAAACACCCTGAGCAGCGCGCGCAATTTTTACAGGAAAACAAAGCCCGGCCGATGAGCGCCAGCCGCTCGCTAACCGCAATACGCGGCGACGGCGCGGAATTTCCGGTGGAAATCAGTTTGACGCCTATCGATATAGACAACCGGCGTTACATTATCGTCTCGGTGCTGGACATCAGTGAACGTAAACGCCTTGAGCACGAAATGCAGTTGATGGCCATGATTTATCAGGCTATCGGTGAAGCGGTAATGGTCGCCGATGCCGATAATCGCATCATTGCGATCAACGAGGCATTTACCCGCCTGACCGGCTATAGCGCGGAAGACGCGATAGGCCATTCCACCGACATTCTAAAATCGGGCCGCCACGATCCGGACTTTTATCAAACCATGTGGCACTCACTGTCACAAACCGGCCACTGGCAAGGCGAAATCTGGAATAAACGCAAAAACGGCGACATTTACCACGAGTGGCTGGTGATCAATACCATCTACGGCGAACGCGGCGAAGTAGAACGCCGCGTGGCGATGTTCTCGGAAATTACCGAGCAAAAACACGTCGAACAAACCATCTGGCGCCAAGCCAATTTCGACCCGCTCACCGACCTGGCTAACCGGCGCATGTTCCAGGACCGCTTGAATCAGGAAATCAAAAAAGCCCACCGCGACAAAAACAGCTTGGCGGTGATGCTGCTGGATCTGGACCGCTTCAAGGAAATCAACGACACCCTGGGTCACGGCATGGGCGACATTTTGTTGCAGGAGACCGCGCGGCGCATTTTGGCTTGCGTGCGTAATGTCGATACGGTGGCCCGGCTGGGCGGCGACGAGTTCACCATCATTCTGGGTGAATTGGACTCGGAAACCAATATAGACCGAGTCGCGCAAGGCATTTTGCACCAACTTGCCGAACCGTTTCGTTTGGGCGAGGAACTGGCCTACATCTCGGTCAGCATCGGCATTACCTTCTATCCGCAAGACGCACTGGAAGCCGAACAATTGATCAAGAACGCCGATCAGGCCATGTATTCCGCCAAGCAACAAGGCCGCAACCGTTACAATTTCTTTACCAGCGAAATGGAGCAAACCGCGCAAAACCGCATGCGCTTGACCAGCGACCTGCGCCAAGCGTTGGCCAATCAAGAATTTTGCCTGTTCTATCAACCGATAATCGAACTGAGCAACGGCAGAATGCATAAAACCGAAGCGCTGATCCGCTGGCAACATCCGACGCGCGGCATGATCAGCCCGGCGGAATTTATTCCTTTGGCCGAAGAGACCGGACTGATAGTCGATATTGGCGATTGGGTATTTCGCGTGGCAGCAAAACAGGTTGCCGAGTGGCGCGGCCAATATCGCCCGGATTTACAAATGGGTATTAACAAGTCGCCGGTACAATTTACGCGCAGCAATCTGGGCGACAGCAAATGGATAGACTACTTGCATGAACTAGGCTTATCCGGGCAATGCGTCGTCATCGAAATTACCGAAAGCCTGTTGCTGGATGCCGATAATATCGTCCGCGACCATTTATACGCCTACCGCGATGCCGGCATCCAAGTGGCTATCGACGATTTTGGTACCGGCTATTCATCCTTGTCTTATCTAAAAAAATTCGACATCGATTATCTGAAGATCGACCAAAGCTTTGTACGCAATCTGGAAGCCGATTCCAGCGACCTGGCGCTGTGCGAAGCGATTATTGTGATGGCGCATAAACTGGGCTTAAAAGTGATAGCCGAAGGCATCGAAACCCCGCAACAACTGGAATTGCTAACTGCCGCCAGTTGCGATTATGGCCAAGGCTATCTGTTTTCCAAACCGCTGCCTGCTTCTGAATTTACGCGGCTGTTCGACGCGGAAGATCAACGACGGACACCACCGCCAGCACCCGCACCAACGCCGGCAAAACCAGCCGGACGCGGCGATTCCAGTATTTCCAAATTGTTCGGTTCGGACAAATAAACGGCGCGCGGCGATACACACTAGTTTTTAGAATGAATGCGTTCGGCAATCTTCGGCCGAAGCCTCATACTTTTTATCAGAATACCTATATTGAAACGGAGTTTTTATGCTGATAGACAAACCTTCCTTCCCCATCATGTTACTAAGTGCCGCCGCGCTATTTTACCAACCGGCATGCGCTCAAGACGCCCCTAGCCCACAGCAAGCGCTACAGAACTTCGGCATCAGTGCCGCGCAAATCCCGCAACTGGAACGCGGCGAAATCATCGGTTATGACGTCAGCGAAACCAGTCAAAAAGAACTGGCTATTGGCGTAGCGATGATCATGCCGGTAGGTTTGCCGCGGCTGGCCGATTACATCAAAAAGGGCAAACTCAACGCCGGCGAGAGCGACATCATCGCCACCGGCATGCTGGGCGATAACGCCAGCGTCGACAGTTTTAAGAAGTTTGCTTTTACCGAAAAGCATTTGGACGAAGCTAAGGCCTTTCTGGAAGCGGAGCCGGGCGACGATTTCAATCTATCCAAAGCCGAACTGGACAGTTTGAAAAGTCTGCAAGCCGGACTGGAAGATGCCGACAACAAAACCCTGCTGAAAACCGCCAACCAAAAGTACCGAGAACTTTTACTGCAACGCCTGCAAGCCTATAAAAAAAGTGGCTTGGCCGGCATAGCCCCATACAGCCGCGACGGCGGCACAGCCGACCCGGCCGCGGAACTGCGGAACGACGCCGTGAACAGCAAAGCCTGGGCGCGTTACTTTCCGGAATTGCAACAAGCCTGGCTAAACTACCCTGCCACATTGCCGACTAATACCAGTGAACAGTTTTTGTGGTTGAATCGGCGCGTGGAAGACCGGCCCACCGCCGTACTTAATCATCGTGTCATTGCCATTGGTGAAAGCGGTGGGATTGTGGTTTCCCGGCAGTTTTACGTCGGCCATTCCTACAACTCCAGCCAAGTGGTCGCCGGCGGCCTGCCGTATAAAGACGGCACGCTGGTGTTTTATTCGATCCGCAGCTCCACCGATCAAGTCGCGGGCATGGGCAGTAGCCTGAAGCACTCGATAGGCCGCGAACAGATGAAAAAAGAAATGATCAAGCGCCTGCAACGGCTGAATAAAGACATGAAGCTCAAGCCCGCGCCAGTCGCCGCCGACGAGTAATTTCGATAAACAAACTCAAGGCATTTACCGCAAGCCCGATCAGATACTAGTATTAGGCTTGATTGGCTTGCGCATTGCCCCCGTCCTGGTAAATATCCTTATAACCTTATTCCCCAAAGCCCCTGAATCTTAGATGAATATAAAACACAAAGCCCACCCCTGGCATGGCATCTCACCCGGCGACAACACCCCGGATATAGTCACCGCTTTCATAGAAATCGTCCCATCCGACACGGTGAAATACGAAATAGATAAAGATAGCGGCTATCTGAAAATCGACCGGCCGCAAAAATTCTCCAACATGATTCCGACTCTCTACGGATTCATTCCGCGCAGTTATTGCGCGGAAAAAATCGCCGAGTACGCTGCCACCCAATCCGGCAAACCGGTCAGCAAGGGCGACGGCGACCCGCTGGACATTTGCGTATTAAGCGAACGCAGCGTGACCCATGGCGACATCCTGTTGCAGGCCATTCCGATCGGCGGTTTTCGGTTACTGGATGGCGGCGAGGCCGACGACAAAATCATCGCTGTGATGAAAGGCGACGAATTCTACCGGCAATGGCGCGACGTCTCCGACTGCCCGGAATCGTATATCAACCGCTTGAAGCATTACTTCCTGACCTACAAACATCTACCCAGCGAAAAAAGCGTCTGTGAAATTACTCATGTCTACGGCCGCGAAGAGGCACATGAGGTCATCAGACGCGCAATCGCGGATTATCAATATCACTTCGGCTGTCAGGACAACGAATAGGGTTGTCTGGGCCTGGACGCGCTGAGCCGTTTTCGGCGCGTCCAGGCTACCTCTATTTTCCGAAACCGCCGAATAGGCTAAAGCTTTTAAAAGGAGAAATCGATATCTCTGAATATTTCGACGCATTGGATAGATTCGACGAAATAAATTTTGGAAGGACCATATACAGAAGCAAACTTCTGCCAGCTGGGCCTCTCTGGACTCAGAAGTGCTTACTGATTTCCACCAACGGTATTTGCATGAAATGACTTTCAATAATATCTCGTTGACTGAAATCGTAACCAAAATCACCGTTAAAATTTTGCCAGGCACTTAGGACCGCATCCAGCGAAGCATGCACTAGCTCGACCATTCGCAGCTCATCTTCACCTAGTTTCCGGGCCATACGCCGAAAAGACTCAATTCCAACGTCTTCGAATCGCTTGGATTTTGCGAAGTTCAGAGCTAGTTGATCATTTGGCATGTATTGAATAGTGGAGAGTAAATCATAGGCAGGTGAAAGTTTGGCCTTAACGCCATCAGGATAGAGCAAACTCCAATTCTTATGGTGAGCATCTCCATTGCCGGATACTATTATGAAAACCAAACGGCGAATGAATTCATCTAGCCCTCCGGTTAAAACCAAAATCAACTTGGCTAATGTTTCGTAGTTATATTTTAGGTATTTCTCTTCAGGATATAAACCAAGAATTTGAGCCAAGTCTTCCATATGGACCCGCTGATCGGCAGCCGGCCTATCAAAGCGACGAACAGCCAAAGCAAAATTTTCCGAGAACTTAC
The DNA here is from genome assembly GCF_024505055.1 of Methylomonas rosea. Lineage (GTDB taxonomy): Bacteria > Pseudomonadota > Gammaproteobacteria > Methylococcales > Methylomonadaceae > Methylomonas > Methylomonas rosea. Next base: position 47,182 of record NZ_JANIBL010000011.1, on the reverse strand, counting down.
CAATGTCGCTTGGAAGTCCGGATATGTGACTTAAATTGACCAATTCGAGCTCGGGAATATCGATGCCACTAGCCTTGGCCCAAAGCATAGTCGCGTATTCGTTTTCTGGTACTTTGGGATAGCGGGAATCAGGTAACTTGAGGATCCAGTCGCCACCTTGACCGCTAACAGGAATGGTAAGCCCCCTATCGTTGCGGCGGGCAGAAAATTTGAGCTGAACTCCGGCCAAGGAAAAATGCCATGCCCCAGTCGGGTCGGGCACCAGCAACTGCTCATCAAGCTCAGTTAGGGGTTCAATGGAAACATCATCAGAGATAATCCTAACGGCACCGGGCAAATCTTCCCCCAAACGATGCAGTAGAAAAAACTCACGAGTTGAGGCGACACCGGCTTGTTTAGCCACCAATTCTCGAAGAGGTCCCTCCGGCAACAGATTCGAAAACCACGGAGGCACCCGGGAGCGGCTACTATAAACCTGTTCCAAATTATCGAGAAACTGTTGCCCTAGAACTGGACGCGGATACGCGTGTTTGTAGGACTCTAGCAATCTGAATTCACCTCCGTCGTTGCGGTTTAGGCTTAGCGTACCGATAGGTATGTCGTGTAATAAAACCCGTAAAGTATTGGCAAATTCCATTTATTCCTCCTCGTCCGAGACAAACAGTGAAGACAGAGAGGGGCGGTCAGGCTCGTCCCAGCGAGTACGTTGTTGGAAAAATCGGTCAAAATGAAGCTGTAGCTGTTCCGCACGTAATTGAAGAAATTGCGCCGTATTCCCCTCATGCAAGACTTGCATGGCAATATCTGTTATGCCGTGCGATGCCAGTATATGCGGATTGCTGACATTTAGTAGTATTCGGCGCAGTCCTCCGTTACGGGGCGGATGAGCCAACCTATTAGCGACAGAAGTATGTAATTCGTTTTGAGTTGCCGTTCTATTGGCAAATACCCGAGTAAAAAGCGTTTCTTGGTCATTCAAACCGTTAATCAAAAGTGCTTCTAGCTGCAGAAATGTTCCGCTTTCGAGATCGCGCGGACCAAGTGCCATTAGAGCAAGTGCCTGAAGCTTACTTACCGAATAGCGAAAATTGAAGGGCTCTGCCGCAGATGGATATTTATCGGGCTTTCGATCAACCATTTCCAACATGTGCTGGACCGACAGTTCTTCATTGTCCGGGTCAATGCGATCAAGTGCTTTTCGGGTAGAAGCAGTGTCTCCTTGATGCGAACCGTTCAGTGCACCGCGCCACAGCCAGCGTGCCAGTAAATCGCGTGAGCGGGCATTTGCGCTAGGGTGATAGCTAAAAAACTTACCTAATGTAACTACAGGTTGTTTATACGGAAGCAACTCATAATGGGGAATGCCACTCTCCTCCTTTAGAAACTGAATAACCCGTTTCGCTGCTTCCGCCGTTTGCTGATAGGCTTGCTCAGCCTCGTTAGATGTCAAACGCAATGGACCATCGTTTCCACCTTGAATAACCGGAGCGCCTTTAAGAACCCGTAACAGCTTGTATAACGTCTTTTCCTCAACACGACCAAAACCAAGGGCTTCTAATTCCGTAACAATATCCGTGATTGTTGCCGGTCTCGAACGAGATCTTGCACCATGCAAAGCATCGAAAACCTGGGATGCTTCCAGCCGTTTACCCGTGGAGTTCACACGGCTGAACACTTCTCTAAGAATTTCTTCGCTATCCGTTCGAACAATATAAGCTGGGATTTCATATTCACGTATTCGTTTGCCCAATTGAAATGCCCGATCACGGCGGACTTTGTTAATAGATGACTTTGCCATCAGCCACTGAAAAAGGTACTCTGAGTCCAGTACCTCAGTCATAGGTAGCCAGCGAGTCGGATCTAAGCTTCGCGCGGACACCGACGGTGGCGAGACAAACTCGATTCGATCCAAGTCGAAATAAAGCGCGAAAGCATCGCTATTCGCTTCAGAAGCTAAGAGCACTCTCGCCAATGAGACAATACGCTGCTGACCGTCCACCACCCACCACGCATCCGTACGTTCTGCAGCATTGATATTGACAGACCCAAAGCGCATTTCACTAGTTTGCGCAGTTGTCTCCCAAAATAATAAAGTACCTACTGGATAACCACGATAAAGGCTATCAATCAATTTACTTGCGTCTTTCCGACCCCAACTCAACGGTCTTTGAAAAGACGGGATACGAACTCGCCCCAAACGAACCTCAGCCATTAAATCTTCGATTTTGAATGCCCTGGCCTCTGGGCGACGTTCCAAGGGTTCTGGAGCTTGCATATGATTAGTAGTTGCCATTTATTAAGTTCTAATGCGAATTTGAGCCTCAAAAGGCTTTGTCCATCCTTTTAATCTATTATCGATCATTGAGTCCATCTAATCCGTGAGATTGGTTGATGTAGTTCAGTAATAGTCATATTCAAAACCACCTGTTACTTTGTTGGACCGATACTAGCGGGTATTGCGCCCGGACACTAGGTAGACGTGCAATAAATCACGCCATTTAACAAGAACATGAGACGCTGTTCTTCTGGCTTCACCAGATTGAGATGCTATTCGCACGCAATATTTACGCATGCCTCAAAACTTATATACTTCGCGTAACAATCCATTAGGGGAACTAGATGGCCTACACCCGAGTTTTTCAATCCGGCAATAGCCAGATGGTACTGCTACCCAAGGAATTTCGTTTCAACACTGCCAGGGTGGAAATATTTCGCCGGGGTGATGAGATCGTCTTACGAGAAACGCCCGCCAGCGCTGCCACAATATTCGACACCTTGGTCGCATTGCCCGACGATTTTATGAATGATGGCCGAGAAGATACCGTGCCCCTGGAACGCAAGACCCTGTAATGAAAAATTGCTATTTGCCTGATGCCAATGGCTGTATTTACATTGCCGCAACCATTAGTAATCAAGCGCCCCTTAAACGCCGACAATTCAGCATATGTAGACTCAGGACAATCCGAATGAAACATCTATCAATGACGATTTTTTTGTTGGTTGCCCTGACCGGCTGCACAACAAACTCTCAATATACCCAGCCATTAGCCTTAGCCGACCCAGCCCCCGCTCCAAAATCCCTGTCAACCGCCTCGCTCTACCCACCGGCCGCCACCGAAAAAACCGGCCCCGTGAATGTTTATCTGATTCCACTGAATGATTTTTCGGAAGATGTTGCGGCGCAAATGAGCAGAGATTTGAGTAAGGAATTCGGTCTGTGGGTTAAGGGCATAGTGGCTATGGGCACGCAAGGCCTGATGCCGATGCAGGGCGGTCAGCAATACGCAGCGGAAGATATTTTCGAACAGGCCAAGACCGTGATGCAGCGTTTGCCGGAAGCAGACAGCAGCACCTATTTTATTTTTCTGACTAACCGCGACATCAACAGCCGGGCTCGAAATTTTCGTTTCCAGTTTTCTTATCACGACACAGTTCGCCGCTGCTCGGTGATTTCCGCCGCGCGCATGCACTCTGAACCGGAAAATTCGCTCGGTAGCCGCCAACAACTGGAATCGCGCTTCATCAAAATGACCAAACGCGCCATCGGCCAGATGGTATTGGGCTGGGAGCGCTCCAGCGACATCAATGATCTGATGTATTCGCCGATTATGAGCCTGGACGACATCGATCATCTGGGTAATCGGCATCCGGGCATCCCCAAGAAATAAGCCGGCAAAAGAGGCCGGCTTTGATGGTTTCTGTTGGGTTTCCGTTGTTTTACCCAACCTATGTTGCTGATTTGCTCTCCTCACCCCTGTCCTTTATGCCCAGCGGGTGCGGGAGGAGAGGGCTGGGGAGAGGAGAATTAAATTCGCAAGTGCCTAATTTTGATTCCCCTCACCCTGCCTCTCCCGCTGGAGAGGAACTGTTGTGCTTCGCGCTGAATAATTGCGATTTTTATTCTTTTAGCGCCGGCTTACCCTAAGGTATACCGGTTTTAGCCTCACAGTTAGTCGCGGTATCGGTGCCGGCGCCGCCGTCGCAGCTATCCGTACCTGCTTCGCCGTTCAGGGTGTCGTTACCGGCATCGCCTTTCAGCGTGTCTTGGCCTAGGCCGCCGCAGATGATGTCATTATCGGCAGCGCCGCTGATGGTGTCGTTACCGCTCAAACCGTGGATGATGTCGCGGCGTTTGCTACCGACTAACGTATCCGCACCTGTGGTACCGACGATAGTTGGCACCAAGCCGTTGCACAATAGCGGCTGAACAGCGACCGTTTGCGTAGCAGTGTTATTTAGCGGCTGGCTGTCGTTTTGGTCGGCAAGCACAGTCACTTGATTACTCAACGTAATCGCAGCAGTGGGAATGGCTTTGACGCTAACCGTGGCGCTGGCGGTGTTAGCCAGGCTACCCAAATTACAAGTGATCTTACCGTTGACCGGCGCACTGCAATTACCTTGCGATGCGGTTGCGGAGATGGATGACAAGCCGGAGGCCGGCAAGGTATCGATTAACTTCACACCCGAGGCATCGGCTGTGCCGTTATTTTTAACCACAATCGTCCAGGTCAGGCTGTCGCGCACCATCGCTGCACTGGCTGTGCCGGTGACCGCCAAATCCGCCGAAGGTACAGCTGCCAATTCGAAAGCACCGATATCGCATTGCGGGCCTTGCGGACGAGCCACGCCGCGTTGGTCCAAATTACTCACCGGCGCAGTGGCGCACAGTGCGTTATCAGCGGCATCAATGGCGGCGCTGCCAGGGACTAGCGCCAAAGTTTGGGTCGGGCCGCCGTTGTTAGCCAAAGTAGCTGCGACCAATGTGCTCGCATCGACACCGGTAATGTTGCCGTTGCTGCCGTGTACCGGCACAATCGGGCCAAGCCCGTTCCATCTGTAAAACAGGGTAGCGGGAAAGCCAATCAAGTTGTAACTGGCAGCCGTTGGCGAACCGCCGATGTCGGCATCACCCACCGTCGCCGTGTTGCCGGCGACGATGCTGTTATGTAGATTCAGCGTACCAAGATTTTCGATGCCGCCGCCGTTGTCTTCCAGTGAACAAAACAAGCCCGGCGGGCAAGCCGGTAGCTGCACTCTATTGCCGACAATGGTGCTGTTGATAATCGTCGCCGCAATACCGGAGTTTCTAATCGCACCGCCGAAAACCGAACTGTTGCCGGAGAACGTACTGTTAACGACCGTGAGATTGCCGCCGGGATTGGCTAGGGAGGTATCCGAGTAGTTGGCAATACCGCCGCCGGTGCGGGTGGCGGTATTGCCGACGAAAGTGCTATTCAACACGGTGAGGTTACCGAATTGGTTATACACGCCGCCGCCCTGCGGGTCCGCATAACCGTTGGCAACGGTCAGATTCTTTAACGTTAAGCCCGCGCCGGGTGTGACCCAAAACACGCGCACGGCGTTACCGCCACTTAGCGTGACGCTGCGGCCCAAGCTATCAAGGGTTAGTCCATCGACATCGCTGATGATCAGGGTGCTGCTCAGCACGGCAGTGCCGTTGACGCCGAAGGTGATGGTATCGGCGCCCGCACCGGCCGGACAATCGCCGCCGGTGGTGTCGCTATCGCTATTCGCGTTGCCGACCGCCTCGCGCAGTGTGCAACTGCCATCCGCCACAGCGGCTACATCAAGTAAATTGGTGACGTTGATCGTGTTGGCCCAGGCAGGCGAAGCTATCAGCGCGGATAACACAGCCAAAGCCATGTGGTTGCCGGATAGACTGGTTTTTGAACTGTTCATAAATTTCCTTGGTGCTTGGTTTGCCTTGGAACAAGGCTACTGGTGGCCGATCAATCGGCACTATTAGTCGGGTAATGCTGTATTAACTTATTGGCCTGTCGTCATATATGCGTTAACCGTTTGTTTTAAGAAGTATCGTCCCGTATCGGCTGGAACAGATTAACACCGGCCGTTTCGTGCAGGGCAATTACCTTGTAAATCACCTGAAATTAGCAAAGGTTCAACACGGATAAAAAATTAGTAATTATTCAATCAAAACAGCGCCCAAGGAATTTAATGGCCCGTTTAATAAACGCGGTAAGCTGTCACTTGCTTGTGCTTGCTATTTAACCCAAGTATCCGAGTCGACTATACTCGGCGCCATTACACCTGGAATTTTTAAACATGACTCCCGCAACCTTGCGAAAAACCTGGCTGACAGGTTTACCGCTCCTGTTAATGCTGCTCAGCTCCACCGCCTTTGCCCACGGCGTCGATGCCAATACCGAGCGGTTTTTGCTGACCAACCAAGGCGTCGCCATCGGCCCGTTTTTGTATATCGGCGCCAAACACATGGTCACCGGCTACGATCATTTGCTGTTTTTGCTGGGGGTGATTTTTTTCTTATTCCGCACCCGCGACGTGCTGGTCTATGTCAGCCTGTTTACCCTCGGGCATAGCTTGACGCTGCTGTGCGGCGTGTTGAGCCACATCTCGGTCAATCCGTTTCTGATCGACGCCATTATCGGCCTGTCGATTGTCTATAAAGGCTTCGACAACCTGGGCGGTTTTCAGCGTCTATTGGGGTTTCAGCCCAATACGAAATGGGCGGTGATGGTTTTTGGCTTGTTTCACGGCTTTGGCTTGGCGACCAAATTGCAGGACTTTTCGCTGCCCGCGGCCGGGCTTTGGAAAAACTTGTTGGCGTTTAACGTGGGCGTAGAGATCGGCCAGTTTCTAGCTCTGCTGTTTATCTTGATCGCACTGGACTTTTGGCGCCGTCATCGCAGTTATTACGCCTTTTCCGCAGCCACCAACACTCTATTAATGTCCGGCGGCTTAATTCTATTCGGCTACCAAATCACGGGGTACATCATCAATGGATAACTCGATGCAAGACAGCAACCCGCCGGTTCAATCGCTCAAATCGCTGACCATCGCCAGCCTGTCGGCGACACTATTGGCAGGCGTTGTACTCGTCACAGCGGTGTTGCCCGCCGAATATGGCATAGATCCGACCGGGTTTGGTGAAATGACCGGTTTAACCAGCTTATCCTCGGCAAACAAAACCGCCGCCCAAGGAGCAGCCGCTGCTTGCGCGGAGCAGCCGGTGGCGGTGAGCGCCGCGCAAGCGGCTTCGAATTTACAGTGGCAAGATACGGTAAAGATTGTGGTGCCGGCAGGCGAAGGTCTGGAATACAAATTTCATTTAGCCAAAGGCGCGGCGCTGGAATATTCGTGGTCCACCAACGGCGCGGCACTGTATTTTGATTTTCACGGCGAACCGCAAGGCGATAAAACCGGCTATTTCAAAAGCTACAAGGAAACGACCGATAGCCAATCCAGCGGCTCGTTAAGCGCGCCGTTCGAAGGCTCGCACGGCTGGTATTGGGAGAACAAATCCAGCGCACCAGTCACCGTGGTTTTAAACACGAAAGGGGCTTATCGGATTTTGGGTTTGATGTGATCGGATAAGCCGCTGGCTCAACCGAATTTTAGCGAGCAAAGTCAAAGTAGCTTCTACGCTCGAACTCGGATGGGGATGCCCCCAAAAAGAAAACGTAACTATTCAGCAAATCGCAAAACCCGACAAGTCGCTGAATGTAGGGTCGAATTTATTCGACCTTTGGTGCCCGTAGTGCGAATAAATTCGCACCTACAAGTTCTTAACTGAACGGCATTGCCCCACTCTGGGAACGAGTCGTTGTGCTTCGCGCTGAATAATAAGCTCAATCCTCAGGCCCAAAGCACTGCGGATAATCTTTACAAACCTCGCAGGATGGCGCTCGGCAGACGTACAAACCTTCCGCTTCACATAGCTGTTTGTACAAAAACTTTTTCCATTTCATATCTTTGCTATTGCGCACCAATAATTCCGGAAAGTTGTAGCCCAGCATGGCCGACAAATCGGTCCGTGACCACAGCCCTAAATCCTGCCAAAGATGATCGCTGCCCAGACAGGCCGCCACGATCATGGCGATCAGCCATTCGGTCTCCGTACCGGGATTGGCAGCGAATTGCGCGAGCAGGATTTCCAAATCCTGTTTTTCCAACATGCGACTGAAATCCAGACAGCTACCGGAACTGGCTTGCGTGGCCAGCTGATAACCGGGGAAATTTCGGTCGATCATTTGTTGAAATTGTGCCGGGCTTAAGCCCAGGCTATCGGGAAGCACACCATCGCCGACGCTCCAACTGGCGATGATTTGCGCCAACCAGACGCTGTTGGGCGACTGGTCGGCACGAGCCATCAGATCTTGAAAAATGTGTTGCCGCGACTTAACTACCGAGGGCTTTGCCCTATCATTCGGTTCTATGGAAAGTGTGCAACTCATACTCGATTCTCCGGCCTTTTTAACGATGACGCAGAAATTAATATTCGACGCGAATATCTTCATCCCTAACGATCATCTGACATGCCAGACGCCATTCGGGCGGCAGGTCGTCAACAATCATTTGCTCCAACTGTTCGGTAGTGACTTTACCGATTTGTTTTAGCAGGGATTTTTCCTTCTCGGTCATCGTGCCACCCATGCGCTCCATTTTTTTGTCGATGCTGGTGACGCGGACCACGCAAGTGCCGCATTCGCCATCTTCGCATTCGAAATTAATGGGGATCTTGTTTTCCAAAGCCAGCTTCAAAATAGTCTGGGTGTGACTGCCAGCAACGGCGTAGACGGTTTTGTCCCTATATTCGGGACTGGTAAATGTTACTAATGCCATGTGTTACTCCTTTTGCGTTCTTAAACTGGTTTAAGGGAAATTTCGCCGCCCAAGACTTGCGCTTGGCAAGCTAGACGGTTGTGTTTGCCAGCCATGTTTTCCCGCAAAATTTTGTCTTCCAGTACGGACGGCTCGGTCAGGTTATTCCACCCAGCAGTCACTTTCATAATGCAGGTTCCGCAATCGCCTTCCCGGCAACCGTACGTAATGCCGGAACCTACTTTCTCGGACACCTCAATAACCCGGGTGCCGGCGGGGACGGTAACAGTCACGTTTATATCTTCAAATGTAATGGTCGCTTTGGCCATTGTAAAAACTCCATAAGGTATTAAAAGTAATCTCGGCAGCCTCTAATCTGAGGACTCCCGGTTTGGAACCGAAACGATTCCTGATTTTCACCGGCCTTACGGCCGATGAGGTCACCGATGCGTCCTTGGATCGGTTTAGCCTACGAATACCGCTGTAGGCTCAATAGCAGGCGTCTGTTTATCCGGTTTACAGGTCCGCAAAATTAATCACTCTCGACTCTCTGGCCCCGGTCAATTCCTGAGCCAGTTCCAAGCCAAAGGCTTTACACTCATGTATTTCGTCCTCGGTCGGAATCAACTTGACGCGCAAACCTTGAATCGGCACCCGCAGCTTCAAGCCGCGTAAGCGGTCCTCCACCAGGCGCACGCCCTCGCCGGTCCAGCCGTAAGAACCGAACACACCGCCGAGTTTGTTTTTAAGATTGACCACGGCCAGTGAGGACAGCAGATCCCAAATCGGCTTGACCGCATCGCCGTTGATGGTCGGCGTGCCCAACACCAAGCCGTCGGCTTCCTCGATCAAATCCACGAACGGCGCCACCTCGCCGCCTTCCAGGTCATAAAGCGATACCCGCACGTCCTCGATTTGCATCGCGCCTTGATAAATGGCTTCCGCCATCCGCCGGGTATTGCCGTAGGAACTGATGTAAAAAATCAGCAGGGTTTTTTGATTGGGTTTCAGTTCGTTATGCAGCGCTGGGCTGGATAGCTGACGGTAGCGCTGGATGTAATGCTGCGGGCGGTCGCGCAATATTGGGCCGTGCGTGGGCGCAATCAATTTCAGCGGCAAAGGTTCTATCAGTTCCAAGGCCCTGACCACGTATTCCTTGAAAGGCCGCATGATGTGGGCGTAGTAGTACTCAAAGGAAAACCGAAAATCGCCGACCTTGTCGTTGTACAAGCGGTTATCGCAAAAGTGGCAACCAAACACGTCGCCGGAAAACAGCATCGCCTCTTCCGGCGCATAGGTGCATTGCGTGTCGGGCCAATGCAAATAAGGGGTGTGTAAAAACTCCAGGCTGCGGTCGCCCAAGGACACTTTGTCGCCGGTCACCACGGGGGTATAGCTCAGCTCGTCCTGTTTCAACAGGCCTTTGAGCATGGACTGGGCTTTTTGGGAAATGAACAATTGCGCTTGCGGGGCCCGTTTCATCAACTCCGGCAAGGCGCCGGTATGATCGGGTTCCAAGTGATTGAGGACGATGACCTTGATTTCCGAATAATCGGCGACGCTTTCCAAGCGAGCAAAAAAATCGTTGGCAAAGCCTTCCTTGACGGTGTCGATCACCGCCACGCCCTCGCTACCGCGAATCACATAAGCGTTGTAACTGGTACCGTTGGCGGTCTTCAGGATAATGTCGAAAGTACGCAGGTTCGGATCCAGCGCGCCGACCCAATGCACGCGTTCGGATAAGGCTACCGCCAGCGGTACGCCGTCTTCGCTCTCCAATTGGACGCTGTTCATGGCTTGCAAGCCTCGGCGTGCGACTGCTTGGGGCAGGTTTCCAAATTTTTGTGCGATACGGCTGTCGCCAAACCCAACCAGGCATCGACCTGTTGTTGGTCGAACCCGCAGACACGCTGTTCGTTGACCTCCATCAAAGGCCGACGTATTAACAACGGCTGCGCCACCATCAGCGCTATAGCTTCGTCTTCGCTGACAGTGTTTGGATCGACCAACCCTTGTTTGACAGCCGGCGCGCTACGGTTAAACCAATCCGCGACCGGCATGTCGCCGAAAAACGAACGCAACTTGCCCGGTTCCCTGCCCCACGGCTGTTGCAGCAGATCGTACACCACCAGCAAATGGCCGGCGGCACTCAGCAACTGCTTCTGCCGGGTATTGTTCAAGCAGCCCGGCTTTTCATAGAAATGCACGGTGGCCATGGCCGTCAATGTGCTTGTAGTTCCGCCATCGCCTCTGCCATTCTTTCCGGCGGAATACCGGTCAATGAGCCGGGCGGGTTAATGGGGACGCCTAGCGCGTCGAGAATGGCACCTTCGATAGGACAAATGCTGGCGCATTGAGTATCTTTAAAATCGCCTTCGCATTCGGTGCATTTTTTTGGGTTGATCCTGAAATGCCCGGTTTTTTCGGACATATAGATCGCCTTGCTGGGGCACAACGGCTCGCAGGCATAACAGTTGACGCAGGATTCGATAATTTGTAAGGCCATGACGTTACCTTTGTATTCTATGATTTAGCGTTTGGCGGAAATGCCCACATGGCAAAACCGATTCGTAACATCGTCTGTCCCAAGCCAATGGGACAATCTCCCTCTCCTGATGGAGAGGGCTGGGAGCGGAAAATTAGAAAAGCAGAAGCCTTTATTTTGATTCGCCTCACCCAACCCTCTCACACAGGAAACAAGACGTCGGATCAGGCAGTCGCCCGTTCTTCTTGTGGTGCCGCTTCATCCAGCTTGCCGGCGGCAGCCATTTCCTTGTAAACCGCCATCACGGCTTCTTCGATAGGTTCCATCGCATGCTCGCCGTTGGGCACGATGCCGGCTTTTTCCAGTAAGTCCCAAGGTTCGTAGCCGATTTTGGAGCACAACACTGCTTCACAGCCGGCCAGGGAACGAATGGTTTGTTGCAATACGCTCTCGCCGTCGCCGCAGGTATCGTCGCCGCCGCAATACAAATCGGTCTTGCGATGACTCATGAAGCGCACGCCGTTCGGGGATGCTTCGTAGATCAGGAATTCCTTGGCATGCCCGAAGTGCATATTGATGACGCCTTGACCGCTGGTGGCGATAGCCATCAACACCGGACGGGTGTTCAGTTTGGGTTCGTCGGCATGGCTGGCGGCTTTTTCCACCTTCGCGGCGCGCTTGCTATGCATTTCCTCGGCAATCGCTTCGTGAATGACTTTGCGTTTTTCCATGGCCGATTGGTAGTCGATTTCCATGCTCTCGATTTTGTCCATGGTGAACTCGTCGCCACGGTCTTCGCCCAGCAGACCGACCGCATCAGCGCGGCATTGCCGGCAGTGACGCATCATGTTCATGTCGCCGGAGCAGGAATCTTGCAGTTCCATCAATTCATCTTGAGTCGGACCACGTTGCCCCATCACACCGTAGAATGTGCCATGTTCAGCTTCCGCGATTAAAGGCATCACGTTATGCAGGAAAGCGCCTTTGGCTTTAACGATTTTGCTGACTTCGGCCAAGTGCTTGTCATTGACGCCAGGGATCATCACCGAGTTGACTTTGACCAAAATGCCTTTGGCAGCGAGCATTTCCAGGCCTTTTTGTTGCTGCTCGATCAAAATCTTCGCGCCTTTCACACCCTTGATGCGCTTGTTTTCCCAGAAAATCCAAGGATAGATTTGCGCACCAATTTCAGGGTCGACGCAGTTAATCGTGATCGTGACGTGGTCGATATTGTGTTTGGACAATTCCTCGACCGATTCCGGCAAGGCCAGACCGTTGGTGGAAACGCACAGTTTGATGTCCGGTGCTTCTGCGCTCAGGCGGCGGAAGGTTTCGAAGGTACGCTCCGGATTGGCTAATGGGTCGCCAGGACCGGCAATACCAAGTACCGTCATTTGCGGAATGTTAGCCGCCACCGCCATGGTTTTTTTCACCGCTTGATCGGGGGTCAACAACTCGGAAACCACACCGGGACGTGACTCGTTAGAGCAATCGTATTTGCGGTTGCAATAGTGGCATTGAATATTACAAGCCGGCGCCACCGCTACGTGCATGCGGGCAAAATAATGATGAGCGTCTTCCGAATAACAAGGATGGTTTTCTACTTTGGAGCGAATCTCGTCGGACAAATGGCCGAGTTGATCATCACTTGTACCGCAAGAATGGGAGGAGCAGCCGCCTGCGCTTGCTGCTGGAGTTTCGTTTAATACTGGCAGTTCCATATTCTTCACCTCACTTGATTGGTTATACAGTGAGAAAGCACAGGCCATGCCAGTTATGAAATCAATTTAAATTATTGATATATAAATGCTTTTTTAATATAAACCACCAAGCACCCCAAAATGAGACCGCCTAATGTTTGTAACGACACAATCCCCGCCGGCCGATTGTAAGGATTTGGACAAAGCGCAAGAGACCTAAAACCAGGCAATTGCGCTGACAACTCAGACGCCTGGCATCGTTCAGTACATACGCTTGCGAAATAGCAAGCCGGCGCAACTCAAACAGAATAAACCGATCAGCGCCAGGGGCCAGTATTGATCGACTAAATCGGCAACTCCCAAGCCTTCCAGAAACACACCGCGGATGATGATCAGAAAATAGCGGAGCGGGTTGACCAGCGTCAGATGCTGCACCAGCTCCGGCATGTTCTCGATGGGCGTCGCGTAACCGGAGAGAATCACGCCCGGCACGATGACTAAAAAACCGCCCAACAACCCTTGCTGTTGCGTTACCGATAGCGAGGAAATCATCAAGCCGGCGCCGATCACCGAAAACACATACAACACTATGCCGATATACAACGCCGCCAAGCTGCCCAACAAGGGCACCTGAAACCAGACCACCACCATGAAGATACTGAACGATGCTTCTACTACGCCGATGATCAGGCCGGGAATGGCTTTGCCGATCAGAATTTCCGCTGGCGTTAACGGCGTAACCAGCAGTTGATCGAAAGTGCCCTGCTCCCGTTCGCGGGCCACCGACAACGCAGCCACCGTCATCGTCACCACCAGCGTCAGCAAGCCGACGATGCCGGGCACGATAAACCAACGGCTTTCCAGATTGGGATTGAACCAGGCTCTAACACGTAATTCTGCCGGCGACCCTGGTTGGTTGTGCTGGTGCGCCCAATCGCTATTGAACTGGCTGACCACGGTTCGGGCATAGCCCAAGGCAATCTGGGCGGTATTGGAGTCTCGGCCGTCGAGCAAAATCTGCACCGCCGCCGGTTGCCGGCTGCTAAGCAAATCGCGGCTGAATTGCTGGCCGATATGCAACACCATTAATACCTGTTTGCCGTCCAGAGCCTCGGCGATTTGCGCCTGACGCTCGATGCGCAGCACTTCCCGAAACGCCGGCGGGCCGTTGAAGCGGGCGATCAGATCGCGGGCGGCGCTGCCGCGGTCTTCGTTGTAAATCGCAATCGGCAGTTGATTCAGATCGTAGGTGGCGGCGTAACTCAACACAAACAATTGCACCAGCGGCGGCACGATCAACACGAAACGGCTTTTTTTATCCTTGAGCAGGCTGAGGAATTCCTTAATCAATAAAGCCTGGATGCGCCACCACATACTCGTCATTCCAGGCGGCGCGGCGCCCGCCACAAGGCCAGTGCCAAAAACGCCAGCGCCATCAGCAACAAGGCCAATGCATTCGGCAAAATGACCTCCCAAATATCGCCGGCCAGGAATACTGTCTGCAGAATGGCAACGAAATAACGAGCCGCCACCAAGTGGGTAAACAATTGCACCGGCCACGGCATGCTGTCGATATTGAAAATAAAACCCGACAAGATAAACGCCGGCAGAAAGGTAACGACGATGGCGATCTGCCCGGCGACAAACTGATTTTTGGCGGCTATCGAAATCAACAAACCCATACCCAGCGCCGCCAATAGAAACAGGGATCCAGCCAACAGCAACACCCACAAGGAACCTACCAGCGGCACCTGGAATAAAAACACCGCCATGCCTATCGACAGCAACATGCCGCCCATGCCCAGCAAGTAGTATGGAATCAATTTGCCGAGCAGCACTTCGCGGACGCTGACCGGCGTTGAAATCAACGCCTCCATCGTGCCGCGCTCCCATTCGCGGGCCATCACCAACGCGGTCAGCAGCGCGCCGATCAAGGTCATGATCACCGCGATCAGGCCCGGCACCAGAAAATTGCGGCTGCGCAAGCCGCTGTTGTACCAGACCCGCGCTTCCAACTGCACCGCCCGCACCGGCGTCAGGCCCTGCCATTCGGCCCTAGCATTGAGCCAGGCTTCCCAAACGCCCTGCACATAGCCGCTGGTCAAGCGGGCGGTATTGGCATCGACGCCATTGACGATGACCTGAATCGGCGCCGGCTCGCTACCGTTCAGCCGCCGCTCGAAATCGGCCTGCAAATGCACGATGGCATTGATTTTTCGGCTTAGTAAGGCCTGCCTGGCCTCGCGCAGGTCGCGGAAGTAATGCGCTTGAAAATAGTCCGAATAATCGAAGCCGGCGCTAAAACTGCGCGATTCCGGCGAGACATGCTCAACGACCAAGCCGATCGGTACATGGCGGGCATCCAGCGACACGCCGTAACCAAACAGCAATAGCAAAAACACCGGCATCGCAAAGGCAATCGCCAGGCTGCTGGGATCGCGCAGCACTTGGAGAAACTCCTTGCGGATCAAGCCCAACAGGCGTTGGCTGGCGGCGTTCATCCGTTTGCCTCTCCCGTGATTTCCAGCAGCCGGATAAAGGCCTCTTCCATCGTGCCGGCCGGTGCTTGATCGGCGGTTTGACTACTGCTTCTGATTTGGGCCGGCGTGCCGGCGGCCAGGATGTCGCCCTCGCGCATGATCAACAGCCGGTCGCAATATTCGGCTTCTTCCATGAAATGCGTGGTAACCAATATCGTCACGCCTTGCGCCGCCAGGCTGTTGATACGGGTCCAAAACTCGCGGCGCGCCAAGGGGTCGATGCCGGAGGTAGGCTCATCGAGAAACAGAATCTCGGGCTCATGCATTAGCGCGCAAGCCAGCGCCAGCCGTTGTTTGTAACCCAGCGGCAGATCGACGCTGTTGCTGTCGGCAAAATCAGTCAGATCGAACTCTTGAAACGCCCAGGCTATACGTTCCAGACGCCGTTTATTACGCAAACCGTAGGCATGGCTGAAAAACTCCAGGTTTTGCTTGACCGACAATTGCCCGTACAACGAGAACTTCTGCGACATATAGCCCAGCCGCGCCCTGGCCTGAGCCGCAGCCTTGCGCAAATCCAGGCCAGCCACCCGCAAGCGGCCGTTACTGGCAGGCAGCAAGCCGCACAACATTCTGAAAGTCGTGGTCTTGCCGGCGCCGTTTGCACCGAGCAAACCGAAAATCTCGCCGTGCCGCACATCAAACGACAGTTTTTTTACCGCTTGAAAATTACCGAACCAGCGATCCACCTGATCAACCTCAATTACCGCCGGCTGTTGTCCCACCAAATGCCGCGAGCCATTGGGCAAGAAATGCACCGCCTCAATTTGCGGCTGAGAAGCGTGTCGAGCCAGCAGTAACATGATAAAAGCATCCTCCAAACGCGGCGGCACCGGCGTGACCCACACTTGTTCGGTATCGTCGAATATTACCGTCCAATCCGGCCGGCTACCCGGTCGGGCCACCGCCCTTACCGCATCGCCCTGCACCACCGAGTCGATAAGGTCCGGTTGCCCCTGCAAGCGCTGCTGCAGCATGCGCTTACCCAGGACCGGACTGGACAGCTGGTAACTGCAAGCGTCTGCCAAACGATGAAATCCGGCCGGCGCATCCTGATGCAGAATTTGGCCCCGGTCCAGTAACACCACCTGCTGGCAACGCTCCGCCTCATCCATGTAGGCGGTGCTGAGCAACACCGTGGTGCCAAACTCCTGCACCAGCAAGGCGATAATCTGCCACAGCTCACGGCGCGACAAGGGATCGACACCGACCGAAGGCTCGTCCAGCACCAGCAAGCGGGGCCGATTCAGCAAAGTGCAAGCCAGACCCAATTTTTGCTTCATGCCGCCGGACAGTTGGCCGGCCAGACGCTGATTGAATTTTTGCAGATTGGTCATGCGCATCAGCTCGGCAAAGCGGAGTTGCCGGTCCTGCCGGGAAATGCCGTAAAGGTCGGCGTAGAGGTTGAGATTTTCCAGTACGCTCAAGTCCTCATAAAGACCAAAACGCTGCGGCATATAGCCGATTAGGCGATGCAACTGCTCGCCGGCGACCGCTGTATTCAAGCCAAAAGTTGCTATGCTGCCGCTGTCGGGCAACAACAGCCCGGCGGCCAGCCGCAACAAGGTCGTTTTGCCGGCGCCGTCCGGGCCGACCAGAGCCGTGACTTGGCCGAGCGGCAGGCTGAGGGAAATATCCTGCAAGGCCGAGACGACGCGATTGCCGGCGGTAAAACGTTTGCTTACCGACGTAAATATCAAAGGGGCTGGCGTGACGTCGGCCTTTACTGCATTCACGGCGATTATTCGCAGCCCGGTTGGTTCATCGGCGTTTGACTGGTATCTATCGTCACGGTGACCGGCATGCCCAGCCGTAGCTGATCGTCAGGGTCGCAGGCATAGATCCGCACTTGATAGACCAAACTAGTTCTCAGTTCCGTGGTTTCCACGGTCTTGGGTGTAAATTCGGCGGTCGGAGAGATGTAAGCCACCCAGCCCCGGTAGCTTTTGTCCGGAAAACTGTCGCTGGCCAAACTGGCGGGCAGCCCATAGCGCAGCCGGCCCAAATCGGCTTCCGCGACATAGGTTCTGGCCCACAACGGATCGCGCAAGGCCAGCGTCAACACCGGCTTTTGGGCGTTGGCCATGTCGCCGGGCTCCAGTATCCGGTTTTGGATCACGCCGTCCTGCGGCGCGTACAAGCGCGCATCGGCCAGCGCTTTGTCCGCCAGTTGCATCGCGGCCCGATCGGCTTTCAGTTGCGCTTGGGCGGCCCGAATGTCTTCATTGCGCGGGCCGATTTCCGTCAGTGCGTATTGCTGTTTCAAGGCTTGCAGACTCTCCCTGGCCCCGTCATATTGAGCTTGCGCCCGATCCAGAGACTCGGCGGAACTTAGTTTGCGCTTAACCAGCACCTGTAATCGGGCCAGCTCTTTTTTAGCCAATACGACCGCAGCTTCCGCAGCCTTAACATCGTTGCCGGCCTTGCCGATTTCCTGAGGCCGCGATCCGTGCAACAGCTTATCCAACTGATGTTGTTGTACTTCGACTTTGGCCTCGGCCTGATCGCGGCTGAATTGAAACCGCTCCAACGCTTGCGTAGCCAACAACTGGCCGCGTTTGACCCGCTCGCCTTCCTGAACCAGGATCTGCTCCACGCGTTCTGGATCGTGAAAACTCAATTCGACCTGGCGAATATCGATGTTGCCGTATAAGGTCAAGGTATCGCTGAGCTGGTTCCCATCCCTGAGATAAAAACCCGTGGCGACAATGATAACGACAGCCAATGCGCCGGTGGCAATTAGGCCTGGTTTACTGATCATCTATGACTTACCCGCAGCTAATTTGAACCTGTCCGCTCAGTATAGTGAAAGCCGGCCATACGGTGTATCGAACAACTTACCCCGACAGTTAATCGATACTGACCTTGGCCTTTACGCAGCTTCTTTAGTACACTGCGGGCAACCTTATTTTTCAGGCGCAGAGCGTATGACTTATTGTATTGCTGTCTCCCTAAAAGACGGACTGGTATTAACCTCGGATTCCAGAACCAACGCCGGCATCGACAATGTCAGCATTTACGGGAAAATGCACCCGTTTTGTACGGCATCTGATCGGAAGATCGTGCTGCTCAGCGCCGGCAATCTGGCCACCACTCAGGCCGTGATCGACCAGTTGAAGCGCGACATGAAAGAAGAGACCGAAGTAAATCTGGACACGGTTAACTATCTGTCGGAAGCCGCCGCCTATCTGGGACGGATCAGCGTCGAAAAACAGCGCCGTCATGTGGATGCCGGCCAAAGCAGCTTCAATCCGTCCGCCACTTTTATTTTGGCGGGGCAAATCGGCCAAGAGCCGCACGGCGCTTATTTGATTTACCCGGAAGGCAATTGCATCACTACGTCCCGGCAGACCCCTTATCTGCAAATCGGCGAAAACAAATACGGCAAACCGGTGCTGGATCGATTTTTAAAAATCGACACTTCGCTGCACGAAGCCGGCCGTTGCTGTTTGATTTCGATGGATTCGACGATGCGCAGTAACGCCAGCGTCGGCGCGCCGGTGGAACTTTTGATCTATCATCGGGATACGCTGATACTGGACGAATACTATTGTTTCCAGGAGGACAACGAGTATCTGAGCAAAATCCGCAAGATGTGGCACGAAAAACTGAAAGAAGCCTTCGCCACCTTGCCGCAGTTCAGTAAAGAGGATTCCCGTCCGCTACCAGGCTGCATATAAAGCCCTGTTTCACGCTATTCCTAGCGGTCCGCGAGTCGCGGAATAGGCTTAGCCCCGCAGTTGATTTATCGTCAACGACTCGTCATCACAGCTAGCAACCGCTACAATTGCCGGCCTTTATCAAATTCCTGTTCACCGCCCGGCAATATAGTTTGGGCGGCGAGCAGGACTGCGGCTGGCAATGGTAAACATACTCATAAAAAAAATCGACTTCGGCTGGCGCTTGCTGGCGACAGCCATCAGCTTTACCAGCTTCGGTATCGGCGGCGTGATGCTGTGGCTGCTGGTGTTTCCGCTGTTGGCGATATGGCCGGGCAGCCGCACCCAAAAAGCCGGCCGCGCCCAATACACCGTCCATCTCAGTTTTTATGTGTTTATAGGCCTGATGCACAGGCTGGGCGTGATGACGTATGAGGTGATCGGCCTGGAAAAACTCAACCGTCCCCGCCAGCTGATTGTCGCCAATCACCCGACGCTGGTAGACGTGGTCTTTCTACTCAGCCGGATCAAGCAAGCCAATTGCATCGTCAAGGCCAGCCTATGGCATAACCCGGCCATGCGCGGACCAATCTTGAACGCCGGCTATATCAGCAACGCCGATTCCGAAACCATGATCAACGATTGCGCCACCTGGCTGCAAAACGGCGGCGCCATGCTGATTTTCCCGGAAGGCACCCGCTCGGTGCCCGGCCAGGCCTATCGATTTCAACGGGGGGCGGCAGCCATTGCCTTACAAGCCGATAGTATAATCACCCCGGTAACACTGAGTTGCATGCCCAGCACCCTGACCAAAACCCAAGCCTGGTACCAAATTCCGCAGCAGCGTTTTCATTTGCGGATGATCGTCGGCGACGATGTCGAATTGCAGCCTTTCCGGGAACTGCAACCGCGCTCGATAGCGGTACGGCGTTTAACGCAATATTTACAGGATTATTTTACTCAACAACGAGAACGCCATGAGCGAGATGGAAACTGAAATAAAACAGCTGATTATTGACACGCTGGCGCTGGAAGATGTCGATGTGGCGGATATCGACAGCAACGCCGCGTTGTTCAATGACGGCCTAGGCCTAGACTCCATAGACGCGCTGGAACTGGGCTTGGCGATTCGCAAAACCTATCAGGTAAAAATCGATGCCGAGCGTGATGACGTGATAAAAATTTTCGCTTCGGTAGCGGCCTTGGCGCAATACATCGAATCCGTTCGCGCTTGAGAAGCTTATTAAAATCCTGAAGATATGTTGGCACACCTACCTGGCATCGCGGAGGATTTGACCGAAGGTGCTGAGGAAACATCCGGCAATACGGATAAAGCCGGTAGATTTAAACCTCACGCGGCATTCCCGATGCAGTCCTATTGTTGCTGCGAAAAACTACAGACTTTATTCCGGCCGCTGTGTTTGGCTTGATACAAACCCTTATCGGCCAGATTCAACAAATCGCCGATGCTGCTGTTTTTATCCGTCAGGGTAGCCACGCCGATTGATACGGTAAATTGCAATTCCAGCCCCGACTCTACCGGAATCACGCTGTTGGCAACCACGCTTCTGAGTCGTTCCGCCACGTCGATGGCTTTAAGCAGGCCGGTTTCCGGCAACAAAATCGCAAACTCTTCGCCGCCCATGCGCCCGGGAATGTCAATTTCCCGCAAAACCTCGACCAAAATGGAACCCAGTTTTTGTAAGGCCTGATCGCCGGCCGCATGGCCGTAGTTGTCGTTGACGGCTTTAAAATAGTCGATATCCAGCATCAGTACCGACAAGGGGTTGCCGTAACGATCATTGCGCGCCAACTCCGCTTCGCCCTGCTCCATGAAATAGCGGCGATTGGCAATGCCGGTCAGGTAATCGATACGCGCCTGGCGCTCCAGCTCCGCTTGCAGGGCTTTACGCTCGCTAATGTCGCGCACGAATGCGCAGTTATATTCCAGGCCTTCGAAGACCAAATAATTCGCGGCCACTTCCACCGGTATTTCCCGGCCGTCTTTACAGCGATGGATGGCTTCCATTTTTAACGCGCCTTTTTGTTTTACTTCCTGCCAATGCGCGGGCCAATTTTCCGCCGTTAACTCCTTGTCGATATCCATTACCGAAAAGGTCAACAACTCCTCGCGGCTATAGCCCAATACTTGGCAGGCAGTGTTGTTTACAAATTGGAATCTGGCGTCGGCGGTTATCCAGTACAAACATTCAGTGGCTCTGTCCACCGAAAACTGCGTCAAATGCAAGGCCTTTTCCGCCAGCTTGCGTTCGGTAACATCGTTGTAAATCGAGACAATTTCGCCGCCGGGCAATTTATACACATAATTTTCCCGCCACCCCTGAATCCGCTCGTCGCGGTAAAACGATGGCGGAAAAGCTTCCGGCGTTCCAGTTTTGGCGACTCTCTGCAAGACTTCGAATAAGCCGAACTCGAATACCCCCGGAAACATTTCGGTAAGTTTTTTACCGATCAATTCTTTACGGGTGATTTTTTCGATCTGCTCGGCAGCTTTGTTGAAACCGATGATAATGAAATCCCGGCCATCATCGCTGGCTCGGTACACCGCCACGCCGCTACTCATGTGTTTGAATAGCGCCGACAAACGCGCTTCGCTGGCGGCCAGGGCACGCTTTTCCAGCAGCAAGTGCTGGTTGTTTTGAATCAGTTGCTCGGTTCTTTCCTCGACGCGCCGATTCAGTTCGTTATTAAGCTCCGCCAATTTCGCCGCTGCCTGTTTTTGCTGCAACCGATCCGCGCCGTGTTTGGCAAAAGCTTGCGCGAGTTGCGCGTACATTTCGGTGATGGTCTCCAGCCGCTGCTTCGGAATAACCGGTACATTGCTGATGCTTTGCAGATAGCTATGCTCCTCGAACCCATAGCGCCGGGCCTGACTACGAAAGAATTCCAGATCGGGAGGCTCAATAAAACATTGGCCGGTAAATATATTGGCGACGTGCTGGCCCTCGACAATAATGGGCATAGCCGAATCGACCAGGCCGTTCAGACATTTGTAGATTGCAAACCTCTCACCTTTCAGCATGCTCTCAACCAATGCCGTATCGCTTTCTATGCAGTTACTGCATGTGTTGTGATTGACCCGATGAAATTTTACGCAGGCGTCTTGCCATCCGGCGTTGGTGATAACGATGCCGTCGGTGTCGATAATCGCGTTTGGTATGCCGATCACCCGGTACAAATCGTCCATCAGCGTTTGCAGACTGGCAAGATCGACAAGTTGGGCGTATTTGATGGTGTTTTCGGACATCGGCTGGTGTGGAATCGAGCAGTAAAGTTAACAGTCTGTCGTGTGAGATTGATAATAGCAGCATTCCCATGAAGCGGAACTGAAAAACACTGGATTTTGGCTGGCAACTAATGTCCGCCAAGCTCGATTGTTAAGGCCTTAACACGTATAACGGATTAACAAATTTTCTATGGCGCCGTAATTAACTAGAGTTAAACGCTCGGATTTTTACCTCGTTGCCGCCCGAGACCTAGGTTTGGAGGACAAGGATACGATCTCGGCTTTTTTTAAAGCCTTACTCAGGGTCAGATAAGTATCCCGGTCGAACGCCGGGCGGCCGCTGGCCAGCAGTTCATGAATATCCGCTTCATGTTTGGCCGTCCCCAGATAGCACCAGCGATCCAACACATGTAATTCCTCGCCCTCGCGAACACCTATCGGTCCCGGATAAGGCCAGCTGCTGAGTTTCAGCTTATCCATCGCAACCATCAGCCGCGCGGCATGCGCCAAAGGCTGCTCTTTGCCCACGCAGGCCCCCCGGCATTTTTTCAATTGATGCGCAAAGCAGGGCCGGCCAGGGCTAGTTTTCTCGATACCCAACACGCTCAAACACAATTGCTGTTGCTCGGCGACGTTGCGTAAGGCTTTTTGGGCGTCGCGCAGGGTGTGATACAAACCGTAGAGATTATCCTGCGCGCCAAAATCCAGATGGTCGGCCCAGGTCAATACCGGCCGCAGATGCTCGCCCTGTTGTTGCAATTGCCAGGCGCATAACGCGCTTTTCCGGCGCAAACGCTGGTTATGCACCGGCATCATTTGCTTGATCAGTTTGGATTCGGTCAGCAAGGCACCCAACTCGCCGGCGGTTTCGATCCAATCGATGCGCCGCAGTTGCTGGGCCAGGCTCATTTCCTTATTGCTCTTATGATCAGCGCCGAAATGCGCCAATACCCGGTTACGAATATTCACGCTTTTACCAACGTACAACGGTAAGTCGTTCTCACCATAAAACAGGTACACGCCAGGCGCTTCCGGTAAATCGTGAATCAATAAAGGATCGATATTGGACGGCAGGCTGGAGCGACCCACCAAGCGCTGCACGGCAGCATCGACGGTTTCGTCGGAAAATTGTTCGTAGACCTGGGTCCAAAATTGATGAATCAATTGCGCATCCGCCAGTGCCCGGTGCCGATCTTTGGCCTGCAAACCGTGGCGTTCGATCAGGCTGTCCAGGTTATGCCGGTGAAAATGCGGATACAAAGCCCGCGACAGTTTGACGGTACACAGCACTTGCGGCCGAAAGGTCATGCCCACCCGGCTGAACTCGTTCTTCAAAAAGCCGTAATCGAAACGGGCGTTGTGAGCGATAAACAAGCGCCCTTCAAGCAATTCCGCCACTTCGCCTGCCACTTGCGCAAAGCTAGGTGCTTCGGCGACCATCTCGTTGCTGATGCCGGTCAATTGCTCGATAAACAGCGGAATGCGGGTTTGCGGGTGCACCAGTTGGTTCCACTCGCGCACGCCGTCCTCGTCAACCAAAACGATACCGATTTCGGTGATACGGTCTTTGGTGGCTGAAGCGCCGGTGGTTTCCAGGTCGACAAAGGCCAAGGCTTGCATGCAGGCGTTCAGGAGATCCCCTCAATAGGCTCGGCCCAATCGGTCGGACAACTGCACATCACATTGCGGTCGCCGTAGACGTTATCGATACGCCCAACCGGCGGCCAGTATTTGTCGTCATGCTGATGGCTATCCGGGAAAAAAGCCTTTTGCCGGGAATACGGCAGCGTCCATTCCTCCAGCAACAGTCGATGCGTGTGCGGGGCATTGTGCAGCACGTTGTTATGACTGTCGGCCAGGCCGTCTTCGATCTCTTTAATCTCCTCTCGAATCGCTATCAAGGCTGCACAGAAGCGGTCGATCTCGGTTTTATTCTCACTTTCGGTAGGTTCTATCATCAAAGTGTCTGCCACCGGAAACGACACGGTCGGCGCGTGGAACCCATAATCGATTAGGCGTTTGGCGATATCCTCTACGGTGACATTGGCCGATTTGCGGAACTGATGGCAATCGATGATGCATTCGTGCGCCACCCAGCCTTTGGCATCGGTATAGAGAATCGGATAATGCGGTGCCAGTCGCCGAGCGACGTAATTGGCATTCATAATCGCCGCCAAGGTAGCACGGCGCAGACCGGTAGCCCCCATCATCGCGATATACGCCCAAGAAATCGTCAAAATACTCGCCGAGCCCCACGGGGCAGCGGATACCGTACCCACGGTGCCGTGCTCACCCTTGGCCGGATTGACGCCTTCCACCAACGGATGATCCGGCAAGTACGGCGCCAGATGGGCGCCCACGCCGATAGGGCCGACGCCGGGACCGCCGCCGCCGTGCGGAATGCAAAAGGTCTTGTGCAAATTCAGATGCGCCACGTCCGCGCCGATCTTGCCGGGCCGGCTGAGGCCAACCAATGCGTTGAAATTGGCGCCGTCCATGTACACTTGGCCGCCGTGTTGATGGACGATGTCGCAAATCTCCCGAAAGGCTTGTTCGTAAACGCCGTGGGTGGACGGGTAAGTAATCATCAGCGCCGCCAGCGTGTCGCGATACTGCTCGGCTTTGGCGCGCAAATCGTCGACACTGACATTGCCTTGTTCGTCGCAAGCTACCACCACCACGGTCAAGCCCGCCAAGCTGGCGCTAGCCGGATTGGTACCGTGCGCGGACGCAGGAATCAGACAAATCGTACGTTGCCCCTGACCGTTAACCTGGTGATATTTACGAATCACCAGCAAGCCGGTGTATTCGCCTTGCGAGCCGGCATTGGGCTGTAAAGAAAACGCATCGAAGCCGGTTAGATCGCAGAGCATGTCTTCCAGCTCCGCGAACAATTGCTGATAGCCTTGCGCCTGATACAGCGGCACGAACGGATGCATGGAATTAAATTCGTAGAACGAAATGGCCTGCATCTCGGTGGCGGCGTTGAGCTTCATCGTACACGAGCCCAACGGGATCATCGCCCGGTCCAGAGCGATGTCGCGACGCGCCAACCGACGCATGTAGCGCATCATCTCGGTTTCCGAGTGATACAGGCTAAACACCGGGTTTTGCAGAATCGCATCTTCACGCAATAGCGCATCGGGGATACATTCGTTCAAAGTTGCATCCAGCGCGCCGATGTCAGGCAACTCCGCGATGGGCGAAGCAAACACCTGCCACAAGATCCGTAAATGCTCGCGAGTGGTGGTTTCGTCCAGAGAAATACCCAGAGTGTCGGCATCGATAATCCGTAAATTGATATTCACGTCAGCAGCCTGCGCGGCGATGCGCCGGGCGCGATTCGGCACGCTGACCACGACGGTATCGAAATAACATTGGCTCAGCACTTGGTGGCCGCTGTGCGCCAGCCCTGCAGCCAGAATCTGCGTGTAGCGATGAACCCGGCCAGTAATCATCCGCAGGCCTTCTGCCCCATGATAAATCGCGTAAAAACCGGCAATCACCGCCAACAACACCTGCGACGTGCAAATGTTGCTGGTGGCCTTGTCACGGCGAATATGTTGCTCGCGGGTCTGCAAGGCCATCCGCAAAGCAATCTGGCCGTGACTATCCTTGGACACACCGATTAGGCGACCGGGCATCGAGCGTTTGAAATCGTCGCGGGTGGCAAAAAAAGCCGCGTGCGGACCGCCGTAACCCATCGGCACCCCGAAGCGCTGGGCGCTGCCCACGGCGATGTCGGCATCAAACAGAGCTGGCGGCTTTAACAGCACCAAACTCAGTAAGTCGGCGGCCACCGTTACCAACGCTTGCTTGCCGTGAGCGATCGTGGTCGCCTCGGTAAGGTCGCGGATTTCGCCGCCGGAGCCGGGGTACTGCAGAATTAAGGCAAAGAACTCGTGTTGCGTTAGATTATCGAACGGATCGGCGACCACCACGTCATAGCCCAGAGAGCCGGCCCGGGTCTGCACTACCGCGATGGTTTGCGGGTGACAATCTTTATCGATCAACACGGTGTTTGACGAGCTTTTCGCCAAGCGCCGCGACATGGTCATCGCTTCCGCGGCCGCAGTCGCTTCGTCCAGCAAAGAGGCATTGGCGATTTCCATTCCGGTCAAATCGATGATCATTTGCTGAAAATTCAGCAAGGCTTCCAGCCGGCCCTGCCCTACTTCGGCTTGATACGGCGTGTAGGCGGTGTACCAGCCGGGATTTTCCAGCAAGTTGCGCTTGATCACGGCCGGCATGATGGTGTCGTAGTAGCCCATGCCTATCATCGACACCAGCACCTTGTTACGCTCGCGCATTTTGCGCAGGTATTTGATCACCGCGCGCTCGCTGATGGTGCCGGTGAGTTTTAAGGGTTCGTGGTTGAGAATGTTGGCGGGAATGACTTGGCCGACAATATCTTCCAGATCGTTCAAACCCAACTCAGCCAACATTTCCTGAGTCTGCTTAGGATTGGGCCCGATATGCCGTTGAATGAAATTACCGCGCATTTCCAGTTGGTCGAGACGGGGGCGTTTTGCAGACATGGGCTTATCTTCTCAAGTAGCGGTGAGGAACAAAAGGTAGCGAAGTGACCGTGACCGGAATGGCAGAGTTCCGCACCAGAGCGGTTAATCCTGCGCCCGGCTCGGCAAACCGGCGGTCCAACAAGGCCATCGCCACGGGCCGGCTCAGACTGGGCGAGAAACTGCCGCTGGTCACATAACCGATTTGCTTGTCCTGATGAACTATCGCGCAACCTTCCCGCACCGGAATTCGGCCATCCACCAGCAAACCGACGCGCACTCGCTCAGCACCGTTTTGCCGTTGCGCCAAAATTTTTTCCGCGCCGGGAAAATCGCGATGGCCTTTTTTGAATATCCATTGCAAGCCCGCCTCGATAGGCGTGATCGTTTCGTTGAGTTCGTGCCCGTATAGACAAAGGCCGGCTTCCAGGCGCAGCGTATCGCGGGCCCCCAAACCAATCGGTTCGACGCCGTCTTCCGCCAACAGCAAACGCGCGATTCGCTCCGCGTCGGCTTGCGGCAAGGAAATCTCAAAGCCGTCCTCGCCGCTGTAGCCGCTGCGACTAATATGGCATACGCTCCCGGCGATGTCGGCGGCACAAGCCTGCATAAACTTCAGCCTGCCGGCCTCAGCCGCAAACTTGGCCATCACCGCCGCTGCGCCCGGTCCTTGTAAGGCAAACAAGGCTAAATCGCTTAACGCTTCGAATAAACAATCGGCCGGTAACTGGCTGCGCAGGTAAGCAAAATCTTTGTCCTTGCAACCGGCGTTGACGATGAGGGATAAACCGGATGCGTTGCGGGTAACGATGATGTCGTCTATCACCCCGCCCTCGGCATTGCTCAACACTGTATATTTCTGCGCACCGGGCTTTAGATCGACGATGCCACCGGGGGTGAGTTTTTCCAAGGCCTCTGCTGCGTGTTCGCCTGATACTCTGCACTGGCCCATGTGCGAAATATCGAAAAAACCCGCCTGACTGCGGCAGTGCAAATGCTCGTGAATGATGCCGCTTTTATATTGCACCGGCATTTGGTAGCCGGCAAATGTGGTCATTTTGGCGCCCAATTGCAGATGTAAATCGTACAAGGGCGTTTGCTTTGAACTAGTCACCGTGACCATCCTATACTGTTTAGCGATTTTATAAGTCTAGCGCCGGGACGAAGTCCGACCAAGTAAATTTACAAACGGCTCATTTGCCTGTGCCAATGACAGCCAAGTAAGGTCAACGTGTTGAACGGACCTTGGCGATTTGTAAATCAGCCGCTATTGGTTTGTAATTTAATCACTTTTACCCTCGACCCAGCATCAATAACCTAAGCAATAAATATGATAAATATCGCAAGTTGGATCCGCAATACTTTCGAAATATCCCATATTGGCCATAACGCCATTCGCTCGATGGAAGGCATACGCGGCTTTGCGGTGTTTCTGGTATTTCTGGTTCACTATGTGACATTAATCGAACCATGGCTGCTGACAAATTCGATTACTCACGTAATTGCGAGAAACATTCATACCATCGGCAATACCGGCGTTGATTTGTTTTTTGTATTAAGCGGTTATTTGATTTACGGCATGCTGATAAAAAAGCCTACCGAGTTCAAAAAATATTTATACCGCAGAATACAGAGAATTTATCCAACATTTACCGTAGTCTTTATTATTTATCTGGCACTTTCGTTTGCTTTTCCGTCCGAATCGAAAATCCCCAACGACTGGAAAAGCGGATTTGTTTTCGTGATGCAAAATTATTTGCTGATGCCCGGCTTGTTCGATATTACTCCTATTATTACCGTAGCCTGGTCATTGAGCTATGAGTTTTTTTATTACCTGTTGATTCCGTTACTAATAACGACACTTAAGCTGCGCTCTTGGCCGAGAAGATACAGGATATTATTATTCTTATCGGCATCAATTATATTATTCAGCTACTTTTATAATCACAGCGGCCCAATTCGCTTACTAATGTTTATTGCCGGAATAATTTTGTACGAAACTGTCGAAAGCGGTTATTTAAAACACTTCCCGCCCATAGGCTTGCCAGCTTTAATATTGGCTATTACATCATTCGGAATAACCAGCTACTACCCCATCAATATTTCATTAAAGTACTTATTACTTTACGCGCTGTTTTTTATTTTCTGCCTGGAATGTTTTTGCATGTCAGGATTTACCAATTATTTATTTACATCACCCTACCTTAGATGGCTGGGCAACATGAGTTATTCTTATTATTTAATTCATGGCCTGTCATTAAAAGCTATTTTCATGGTATTTGCCAAACTACTTCCTCCCCATCACGGCAGCGAACTAATATTCTGGATGGGTTTAACGCCTATTTTCCTGATTACCTTATTACCTTCGAGCGTATTATTTTGCTGGATAGAAAAACCGTTTTCCTTGCAAAGACACCACAAATAAGCCAGATTTTAATCGCGGAGCAAATTTAGATAGTCAGCGCGCGACAACAGATAGACAGGGCTGGATGAAATGGAAACATTGGCCTTGCCTGCACTATCGACCGCCAAGTCTCGAACGTGCCCGACCACATCCACCACCACCCAGGCCTTTTTCGGGTCTAACTGTATGGTCCGGACGCTACTGGAGTCGTCCGCGCGCCAGATCATCAAGGTGTCGCCAAAATAGGCGGCCTGTATATTGCCATCCTTGGTATCGATAGCACGGTAAGGCAGCCCGTCGATCAGCGCACCGGCGGTATACATCGCCGCCTCGCCCGGCTTATGGCCCAAGGAATAATCCCAGATGCGACCATAAGCCAAATCATATTCGTGGACAATACAAAATGCCACGCCCAGATAATCCTGGCGACTGTTGACCCAGGCGATGATTTTCGCCACCTGCTCCGCCTGCCAGCGCCGGCCACTGAAGCCGTGCATGGCCTTGGCACCGGTTTCGCCCAACCAGAACGGCAATTGGTTGCTTCGGCCCAGGCTGGCATAGGTTGCCAACACACCCCGCTCATCTTCCGTATCGCCATTGCCGATCGGGCCGCCAAAACGCGGCGGCTGTTGCGGGTAGGCATGCACGTCCCAGGCATCCTGATAATTATCCAAACCCAGTTGCAATACCTGTTTAAACCAATCGCCCTCGCCCGGCCTGACCAGGCTACCGCCGACGACATGCGCATCACTGCGCGCTTGATGGGCCAACTGGTATTCCCATTTGGCTCGTTCGAGCCAATGCGCCGGCTCGCGCAGCTTTTGCCACTCGGCTTCATGGCGAATATCGATCTCGTTAGTAGCTTTGAAAAAGCGCGTATACGCTGCCGCACTATTGATAAAGTTTTGGCTGTCGCCCGGCTTGTCGTTCAGCCAGTTGCTGTCGCCTGAAGAATCGGCGACTAGCTGTAAGCCGCGCTGCTTGGCTTGTTCCCAAAGCGGCCGGTATTGGGAATCAAAGCCCGGATAGCTACCGTAGCTTCTGAAAATCCCCATGCGCTCCAACCAGGTAAAGTAGCCGCCGGACTGCCGGAAACTTTTATCGCCGTCGGCAAGGGCGTAGTAATCGTTGTTCCAGAGTTTTTTTTGCGCCAGCCGTTGTTTTTGGGCGGCATTGCCGCCGACCACACTAAAGCCGTCGGCTGGATAACGCATGATCAAGCGGCCATCGTTTGTATACAAGGATGGATATACCGCGTAATAGCCCGGCTCAAGCAACTTGCCGAAATCGGCTTCGACCTGACCGGGAAAGGTGTCGCTAATTTCCCTTGCGGCGATTTGTTTGCCGTTGTAATCGACCAGACGCAGACGTAACTTTGCAGGGAAACGCAATAACGGCGCCGATAATGTCATTTCTTCCAAAACGGGTTGCCAGCGTAAATCTACTTTTAGCTTCACTGCGTCGCCTGGATGCGGCAGATTGGCCGGTGCGTCAACGAACACGATAGGCCGCAATTTCGCAGCAATCCGTTGCAAAGCCAGATCGGCATCGGGGTCGGCGACTTGGGTTTTCACGCTTTCCAGCGGTCGCCCGGCCGCATCGGTAAACACGCCGGAGAAATGAAAGCGCTGGCCTTGATCATGTTGCATCACCAGTTTAAGCAGCAGGCTATGCCAGCCGGGCGTTAGGTTTAGTGTCGCCACTTGCGGCGTCTGCGCGAGCTCCGCTGTAGCGCTTGCCAGCAAGCCTTCCGTGGTTAAACCGTGCAACAGGGCGTTGACTTGGACGCCGATAGACTTGGGTGCGCCAGGCTGGGGCGTTGGATCATCATTAAATGTCAAATTCTGACCATCCAGCCAGCCTGCAGAGTTGATACCGGAATGTCGCAGATGCAGTTGCGTTTGAATGGGCTGCTCGGCGTATACATAAAGCTGGGCATAGCCCGTGCCGCGCGACCAGCCATAGGCATGCTGGGTACTGGCTTCTATGTCGGTCTCGCCGTTGGCCTGAGTTGTTGCAATACGCCAATTACGCATTTTGCCGCCCATCATTTCCAGGCTCAGATAGGGTTGCTCGGGATTGGGTCGCAAGATGGCTTCCGTGTCCAGGCCGAACACCGAGACGCCGGCCTGCCCGTCCTGTAAGCCGCCGACCAGCCAAGCGTGTGGAATACCATTGCTCATAGGTGTCGGCTGCAGGGGAGTAACTTGAGCGGGTTTCGGCATAGCGCCAAATTTGCCGGGTTCAGCCAGAAATTTGAGCACCTCCGTTTCATTAGCAGGCTGAGTCAGTGCGCCAAGCACGGTAAAGTGATCGTCGGCGATTACTGCTGCGGGCAACGTCTCGATATTCAATTGCCGAGCCAGCGTTTCGGCTTCGGGGCCGATCAGATAAGTCACCGGCAAATGTTCATAGACAGGCCGCGCCGCATCCGCCGCCAAGCCGCGAAACAATGTCTCGGCATTTTCACCGTTGCCATCCAGCAGATAAAGGCGACGCGGGCCTGCGGCGGCAGGCTTGGTCAAAGCCAGGAAGCGATTTCTGGCCTGAGCTTGTTCGGCGGACATCCAGTCACCTAGCGGTTTATCCAGTTTCAATAAAAAGGCATCGAAGACTTTGGCGCCGTCCGCCTTGC
Source organism: Methylomonas rosea (assembly GCF_024505055.1). GTDB lineage: Bacteria > Pseudomonadota > Gammaproteobacteria > Methylococcales > Methylomonadaceae > Methylomonas > Methylomonas rosea. The sequence continues at coordinate 15,394 of NZ_JANIBL010000011.1, read as the reverse complement.
CGCTATTTTCAATTTCCAGCCAATGGTCGCCGGGCAGTAAGTTGATAGTCGTAGATGCCGGCAACCATTGATATTCCCACGGCGTGGAGTTGGTCAACGCCAACTCGGCGCGAGTCGCCAGATCCTCAGGCTTGGCGCCAGCCTTGACGATGAAGTTTTGCTTGACCTGCGACACCTCCCCGCCACTTTTATAGCGGGCTTGCAGCCGGTACTGCCCGGGCTTCAGCGTTGCCGGCAACTTAAACCGAAAACGTCCGCCCCAATCGCCAAAACCCTGATGAAACAATAGCGCTTCGTCATTCTCGATAGCCAAGGCGCCGGTATTAGCGCCCGCCGTGGCTGAACCGGCGACTAGTTCAAGATAGGGCGGCTTTGGCAACGCTGCCAAGGCCGGTGCTTTACCCAATTCCAACAGCACGACCGGCTGTTCGGCGCTACCCGCCAAAGGCAGTGCGGCCCACGGCGAAGCCAACAAAAACGCATCGAACACTTTGGCATCATGGCCGTTGCCGCTATTGCGAATCTCGACCACCTTATCGTCGGCTTGCAGCGGCACCGTCACATCGCCGGTAATCCAGGAATATTCCCAGCCCTTGGGTTTGAGCGACAAACTGCCGCGCAAGGCCAACCGGCCCACATCCGGCCCGGCCCAAACTTCGAAAGCCTGCACACAAACATTCGGATCGCCACCCTGTCGCCAGCGCGCCCAGAATTGGAAATCGCCCACGACAGGTTGACTTAAATTGAATCGAAAAGCCGTTTGCCATTGGCCAAAGCCTGAATGCAGCACGTTAACGGCGTCAGGTTCGACTTGCCAGCTAACACCAGCTTGCGGGTCTTGCTGCGCGTGGCCCTGTATGAATTGAACACCGGGTAACGAGCGAGATTGTGTGTCAGGCACGCTGCCCAGGTCCAGCAATAGTGCCGGTTGCTGCGGCGTGTGATTGATAGGTAGATTGAATGTGTCATTTAGCCCGGCCTGACACACACTAGAATTAGCCAATGCCAGCAAGCAGGCAAAAATAAAACTGGAAGAGGCCGAAAACAGCCGAATGAACACAGCACAGGGAGACATCGCAAATCCTTGTCGATTGTAAACGCCCGAGACCAACCCGGGGGCAAACACATCCTTGTTGGTGCCATGATAAAACAGCTAGACGAAAATTTCCGCTTTAGTCCGCCCGGCTTCACTGATAGCCTTTGGCTAAAGAACTTCTTTAACCTACGAAATAATCATTGGGCCTTGCGCCGCATGTATAACACCCAGTATGTCTAAACACGGCTATTGCCTATTGGCATTAAACTCGCCTTAGCTCGCAGCTCAAATTAAACCAATATTAGTCGCCGAAAACCGCCGAAGTAGAGCAAAAACTCAATTGACGGCCTGAGATATTTGTAACAGCGGCGGATTGAAGTCGAAACCGAAGTGTTTTGGGTCTTCGCCTATTACTGCCGCCGAGACGATGTAAAACACATAATCGTAGGTTTCTACCGGGATTTCGTATTGTTGGATGAATTTCCAGAAGTTGCGGTCGCGCGGGTTGTCCGGCATTTTTTCTACCATCCCCCGGACTTTGTTATGGCCGTAGTTATAGCTGGCCATCACCAATAATCCCGATGCCTGCGCCTGCTTGCTGTAGATATATTTCAGGTATTTCGCACCGGCTTGGGTGGCCTGCGCGAAGTCGAAACGCGCATCCTGTTCGTCGTATTCTCTGACATTCGCCAGCGGCCCGGGCGGTAGACCGTATTCCTGGCCGGTGGTAGCCAGGAATTGCCAGGCACCCTTCGCAATCCCAAAACGAGTCTCCGGCCCTATCGCTTTAGTGTCGTAATTGCTTTCCTGTAGCGGCAAGTACATAAAATACGCCGGCAAGCCTTCCTTATCCAGCGCATCCAAGACCATGGTGCCATATTGGTTGTCTTGCATGTTTTTAATGGCTACGCGCAACCGGGCGGTATCCTGCCAGTTCTTGATGTATTGCCGCACTTGTGTGACAAACTCGTCCGGCAGTTCCAACTCACTCTCACCAAAGCCTCTGACCACGCGGGTAATCAACTCGCGCTCGTATTGTTCATCGGTCGGAAAACTCAGGCGCAGAAAATCGATTTCTTTTAGATACTCCTGATATTTGGCTTTCATCAGTTTCAACTTCTTTCTTTCCTCCGCTAGACGTTTTTTCTCTTCCAGAATTTTTGCCTGTTCGGCTTTGATGCGCTCTTGAGAGACCTTTAATTTTTCGTCCTTTACTTCCTCTAAGGCTTTGGCCAAGGACTCGACATTCTCCGCCAGCCGTATGTCGGCTTGCGACAAACTGACTTCCAGGGTTTTGACGTCGTAAAACATGTTGATCGCCAGCTTGCGGGCATTATCCAGCGCCAGATATTGATAGGTCACCAAGCCGGCGGATATGACAAACAAGATCCCTAAGGACCAAATCAGCTTTTTATAGTTTCTGGTTCTGACCGTTCTATCCTCGCGGATCACCCGCCGCACCATGCGGGTGTAATCGCCCATATCCGCCGACTCTTCCTCGGACAACAGGCGATTTTTGATGGCATCGGCCGATAAGTTCTGTTGCGGCTTGGGAGACGGGGCCGTGGGCTGACTTAAAACAGGCGTCTGCGCGGCGGCAAATAAGGTGGCGTCGTCTTTTGGCGTGAGTAAAACGGGTTTTGCATTTGCGGAGCTGATTTTTAGCTGAAACGGCGAAACGCCCAGGTCCAACAACACTGGCAAGTGCAATTTGGTTTTAGCGGCCAGCCGTTGTTTGTCCAGATAAACGCCGTGCGTGCTGTTTAAGTCAACCAGCCACCAGCCATCGGGCTCGCGCTTGATTTGCATGTGATGCCGGCTAATCGATTGATCATTGACGACCACCGAATTCTCTTGGGCACGACCAACACTGAAACTGTTTTCGAAAGCATGATTGGCGATCACTTCTCCGCTAATATTCAGCAAATCAACCAGAAGCGTCCCGGGCTTGGCCAATACCGTGCGATCGGTATCCACTTCCGGTGTTTTAAACGGACTAACGCCCATGAAAACGGTTTTATCGTCTTCCATCAACTTGCCTCATCGTTACATTGCTCGCGCCAAACCTTGCTAAGTCCATATTAAAAACATAGTCTAAGCTAAAGCGCTTGTTACGCTACCTTAATTTGGCATGTTGCCCTCTTTTGAATTGTCTGAGCCAGAATCAATTAATCTCCAAGGATTAGTTGAACATCATCCATACCCGGACTTCCGTCTTTGAGTACCTAGGTTGTTGGCTCTTAGGGGACCAATGGGCAGATTCAAAACCCAAGTACAATACCCAAAATGCCAGTAGGTTTGTCTCCCAAAAGGAATGAAATAAAAAATTGGCAGCACTAGGAATTTGAAATTATTATACAATCAAACTAAGCTCAAAACCCTACAATAATTACCTGCCAATTTACTTAAATCAGTGTTATTAGATATTAGCCACCAACAAACATCAATATAATGCGCAAATCTCTACCTTCAATACCAATAAGAGCCAAGCAATTTCCTAATTTTATAAAAAATATATTTATTAGAACCATATTGCTTTTGCAAAATACGCATTCGCAGCCAACATTTCATTTATGTTATTTCAGTTGTAACTCTTATTTCAAATATCTGTATTGTTCTTTACACAGCCTGTTAAAATTTTCATCAAATCATAATTTTAAAATTTATGTATTTAATGATAATGAACAACCTTTATCAGATGCTCAAATTTTATCTATACAAAGTCTAATTCCTGGAACAAAGGTTATACCTTGGCCAAAAAGTATGGGTTGGGGAGCTAATCAAATCAAGACAATTTGGCAAGCTTATGAAAAAGTTGCAGAACATGCTTTAGATAACGACATTGTTGCCCGTGTAGATTCCGACGTTTTTTTCTTTAATGATATTATTTTCCGTGCTGTTGCTAAGAGTGATGCAGATTTAATTGGAGATGGGCATTATGTTAATTTTGAATATACCCAAGGCGGATGCTATTTTTTTAGAGCTGATGCCATCAAAAAAATAGTCAAATTATTGGCAACAGAAAACATTGAGAGCTTACTAGGCGAAATCGAGCCAATTGTTGAAGATATTGCTGCTCATCATTTTGCCCGGCACCTTAAACTAAAGATATGGCTAACTTGGTTTATGATGTTTCCTGATGAATTACGTAATGCAGGAGGTATTACAAAATGGATGAATTGGAAATTTAGTTGTCTTCATTTCGTAATGAAAAATAAAAAAGCTATGCTAACAACATACCAGAATGAACTTCTACAGATCCAAGAGATTGACAGCTTTAGTAAAATAATTGACACCGAATAATTAATCGATACAAATACTCAATCCTGTCAACTAAAGCCCTAAGGAACCTCTGAAAAACAACCATTTTGAACGGCATTCACTGTCAAAGTGAGTAAAAAATTTCAATATTCGCTCGATTTTTGATCAAACCATTGGTTGTTCGCGAAGAACTCGCCCGTTTCCGGGTCTATTTTCAAATTTCGGACGCAATCAGACTCCGACGTTCATAAGCGTCACCGCGCAGCACGTTGGCAATCGCCGTCAGGAAGGTCAAACTCGCCGCGTTTGTGACCAAGCACCGATAGCGATTCTTGGCATAACCAAAACGAATTTTGATATCCCGAAACACGTACTCGACCTTAGCGCGGCGGCTTGCTAGTTCGCGGGCAGCCTGGCGCAGTAGCTGGGCCTGCTCGCAATCGTCTTGGGTTAACTGGGCCAATTTGCCCGGACGCATCGCAATCACGCAGACCGGGGCGCTTTCGCTGGGCATCTCAGAACGTTTGTCCAAGCCTTGATACCCGGCATAGCCGTGTACAAATTGTTCCTCACCGTGCAGCAACGACGCGGCTTCGACAATGTCGCTAAGGATGAGTCGGATTAAGCGACGGCGGAGCAGCAGGAGTTCGGCGACACAGAGGTGCGGCATATTGGGAATGGTTATGGGCTTACCACAGTTATCCCTTCTGAGTTTTAGCAGGCCAGCGAAAACACAGAAGCAGTTACCGCCCAACGATTTTGAGGCCTCAAAAAAATGTGGAATAGACAATTTAAAAATGATGGCCTTTTCCCTGCCCAACAACGACGATACTCGAAAGGTTGGTGTGCGATCTGAGTCTGGAAGACCGAATCCAAGCCATATAGCGATCTAGTAAATATTCCCCTGCTTCTCTTGTACCATGGGAGCACTTAACCTACCGGAGGACCCAACAGAAATAGGCTTCGACAAACTCAGCCCAAACCAAATACCTACAATAAATAGAGTTTGATTCATCGTTTTTTCCCAGCGCCGAATTCAAAAAACCGCTTTGGCTTTCAATCCCGAAACCAGCTGTTCGGTAAAAGTCTGCTTATCTCGCACATCCAAATGCGAGCCATCCGGCAATGCAAAGTTTAAAGCCGGATAATCCTGAGAATTAAAAGTAATTGCTCGGCTATGGGCGGCGAATACATCCCAGCCGAATTGGCGCGGGCTACGGTGCTCATCGATAGCGAAAATCAATCCCGTCATCGGGAAATTGATAAAGGCGATTTTGCCGCCCCGGTCCAGAATCCGGTCGGTTAGGCGATTGACGTAGAAAAACTGCTCCGGCGCATAATGAGTCGGCGCCGATTGTTGCAAGGCGTCGATCACCAAGCGTTCGAAATCGGCTTGCGAAGCCACTTTAGTGAGATCGACCGTTTGCCCAAGGTTGCGTAACACCCGCTGAATATAAAACATCGGTTGTTCGACCAATTGATAATCGGCGTCGCGTTGCCGATTGGGTTTAGTGCTGAGATAAAGCGGCCTAACCTTGCCGGGCGTGTTCAAGCGTATCAGCAGGTCGCTGGCCGGCATGCCGCTGGCGTATAACGCGGACCATTGTTGCACTTGGCTTTTCAATAGCGTTTCGAGTTTGGGCGCCACCAAGGCTTGGTATTCTCGGTGATAAAAATCTATCCATTCGTTAGCACGGTCGGTATGCTGCTTTTCTACCAACTTCCAGACATCGCCGGACACCAGCACGGTACCGGTGATACTCTCATCAGCAGCCAAATCCGCCAACACCGGTAAAAACTCCGAACCGTCTATGGCCAGTTGCACCGGTGTCAAACCGGTTGTGGCAGCCAACACATCCAGGTCCATATCTAGTTGCATGCGCGAGTCGCCGACTAAAATCAACGCCTGCTTGCCCAACAAAACGGCTTTGCTGCGCTCGGTGGCCCATAATTCCTTGCTGTCCTGCACCGTGGGCTGAAAGCCGATTTGCCGTAATCTCAGCTCGACGACCATTAATAACAGCACCCCTATTAACGTGCCAATCAAAAAGCTCTGTTTAAGATCTTGCCGTGGCAAGCGATCACTAGAATTGGAAGTAGATGAATGCACGACTGTCACCCGTAGAAAAAATACCCACACAAACCATCAACAAGGCGATGACGCTGGTTTTGACCATGGGTGAGAAATTATCGAATCGTTGTTCAAGCCTGATTTCCCGACTAGCCATGTGCCAAATCAGTGTTGTAGTCATAACTACCACAACGACCACTCTGTTAAGCATGGCTAATTCGCTACTGCCGGTCGTATTGGTCAGCGCCTCTACTAATGCCGCTAAATTGTCGAAACCTTGCGCGCGAAACGGAATCCAGGTCAACGACACGATTACAAATGTCAGCAAGATCAAAACCAATTTTGGCGCCAGCCCTGTTGGACGATAAGCCGTGATTTGTTTGATGCCGTGTTCAATGATCAGAAACAAGCCATGCAAACAGCCCCAGACCGCAAAGGTCCAGGCCGCACCATGCCACAATCCACCCAAAATCATCACCAACACTAAATTAAACGCGGTCCTGATCGGCTTGCCCCGGCTACCGCCCAAACTAAAATACAGATAATCCCGCAGCCAACTGGACAGCGAAATATGCCAGCGCTTCCAAAAATCCGAGAACCCCAGCGCGCCGTAAGGGCAATGAAAATTATCCGGCAAGCTAAAGCCCAGGGTCAGCGCAGCACCAATTGCGCATAAGGAATAACCGGCAAAATCAAAAAAGATTTGCCCGGAAAACGCCAGCACCCCCAACCAGACATCCAAACCTGGAAACGCGCTGGGCGTCGTGTAAATCTGATCGACTACCGGTGCGAGGGCAGTGTCTGCCAAAATAGCTTTAGCGAATATTCCGAATAAAAACAGCGTCAGTCCCCAAATAAATTGTTCGCTGGTGGCTTTTTGCGGGGTTTTACACTGAGGCAAGAACTGCGGTGCACGGACTATCGGCCCGGCCACCAGTTGCGGAAAAAACGTCACGAACAAGGAAAAATCCAAAAAACTGCGCTCGGCGGGCGTTTTGCGTTGATAAACGTCCAGCGTGTAGGACAAGGTCTGGAAGGTATAAAAAGAAATACCGATCGGCAACACGATGCTCAAAGGCAGCGGTTGATATTTGATCCCCGTTAATCCGAGCACAGCGGCAAAACTTTGATTCAAGAAATCCGCGTATTTGAAAAACCCCAGAAACCCCAGATTCACCAACAAACTAATCGTCAGCAAGCCTTTACGGCGTTCCTGGTTTTTCGAGGCCGCCATGGTTTTGGCCAGAAAAAAATCTACGGTCGTGGAAATCCACAGCAACACCACGAACGGTGGATTCCAGGCCGCATAGAACAGGTAGCTGGCTATTAGTAAAACAATTTTTTGCGCTCGCCAATTGCTTATCGAGTAATGCAGAGCTAAAACGACTAGCCAAAAAATCAGAAACAAAAACGAATCAAATTGCATAGGCCCGCTGCCAAGTGAAACAGGGCCGATAGCATCGACCCTGTAAAGTCAGATATAAGCGCTACCAGCAAGTCTGGTTTTGCCAGTGCCGGACAAGAATAGTCCATCAATGGCAGTCATGCTTAAGAAGCCTTACGGGCGGCAATGGCCTGGCTGAGTTGATACACCGCCATCGCGTAAAGCGGGCTGTGGTTGTAGCGGGTAATCACATAGAAATTATGCAGGCCTACCCATAAATCTTCGCCAACCTGCTGCTGGTAAGCCAACAGTTTGACAGTTTCGCTAGAGGCTAATTGCGTCGGCGCATCCACCCCTAAGCGGCGCAATTCGCCGACGTTAGTATCGGGTTTAACGCCCTTGCCTAGCGCTTGCCGATAAGCGTCGCCGCGCGCAGTGACCGGGTAAGCCACAGCCCCGCCGGGTTGCCATTGGTTACGGACGAAATAATTAGCCACGCTGGCTATCGCATCGGCGCTATTGGTCCAGATATTCCGTTTACCGTCCAGATCAAAATCCTTGGCGTAGCCGCGAAAACTGCTGGGCATGAACTGCGGCAAGCCCATCGCCCCGGCGTAAGACCCCATCGGTTGCAGCGGGTCAATATGCTCTTCGCGGGCTAACACCAGGAATTGTTCCAACTCTTTCAAGAAGAACTCGCTGCGCGGCGGATAGGCAAAACCCAAAGTCACCAGCGCGTCGATCACCCGGTATTTGCCGGTATGCGCGCCGTACTTGGTTTCCACGCCGATGATGGCGATGATGATTTCCGCCGGCACACCGTATTGGCTTTCCACGGCTTTCAAGACTGCTTCGTTATCTTTCCAGAACTGCACGCCTCCGGCGATGCGCGCTTCGGTCATGAAGATCTCGCGGTATTGAAACCAAGGCTTACCTTCCGCTGGTTTGGACATCGCATCCAGGATCGGCTGCTGGATTTGCACCATTTTGAACAGATTTCGCAAATCAGCTTCGTTGAAATGCTGTTGTTTAACCATGTTATGGATAAATTGTTTGAAGCTGTCGGTTTCTGCCACCTCGGCGGAGGCCGAACCTGCCCCCAGTATCGTGGCGGCTAACACCCAGGCGGATAGTTTCTTGTTGATATTCATAAGCCAATTAAACGGGTAGTAATTTACGGTGAGTATGTATGGACATCAGGATACCGAAACCGGCCATCAAGGTCACCATTGAGGTGCCGCCGTAACTGACCAGCGGTAGCGGCACGCCGACCACCGGCAATACGCCGATCACCATGCCGATATTCACAAAAACGTAGACAAAAAAAGTAAACGCCAAGCTGCCGGCCAACAGGCGCGAGTAGGTATCCTGGGCTTGCACGGCGATATAAAAACACCGGCTGATGACCAGCAAATACAAAACCAGCAGACCGACGCAGCCGAACAGGCCAAATTCCTCGGCAAACACCGCAAAGATAAAGTCGGTGGAGCTTTCCGGTAAAAAATCCAGCTCCGCCTGACTACTGCCCAGCCAGCCCTTGCCGTTGATCCCTCCGGAACCGATAGCAATTTTCGACTGGATGATATGGTAACCGGCGCCCATCGGATCGGCCTCCGGATTCATAAACGTCAATACTCTATTGCGCTGATAATCGCGCATAAAATGCCACAACACCGGCGTCAAAGACGCCAGTAAAGCCACAATGCCCAGCATGAACCACCAGGATAAGCCGGCGAAGAACAATACCGCCGCACCGGAGCTGGCAACCAGCAACGAGGTCCCCAAATCCGGCTGTTTGGCAATTAGTAAAACCGGCACAATCAACAACGTCGCTGCACCCAACACATGTTTAGGCTTGGGCGGCAAGGCGCGTTCCGACAGATACCAAGCCACCATCATCGGCGCGCTGATTTTGGTAAATTCGGACGGCTGAAAACGAAAGAACCCAAGATCCAGCCAGCGCTGAGCGCCCATACTGATCTGCCCCATCACCGCTACCGCCAACAACAGCAGCACACAAACGGTGAACAGGGCCACTGAAAAAGTTTGGAAGCGGCGCGGGTTGATATGCGCCAACACGATCATCAATAAAATCGCGAAACCCATGCGGGTGGCGTGTCGAATCAACAAGGGCACTTCCTGGCCGCCGGCACTGTATAAAATCACAAAACTGGTGGCGCAGATCAGTAACAAGCCGATGAACAGCGGAATGTCGATATGCAGCTTTCTGAGCAAATTTCCCAGCAGCGACGGCGGCTGGAATTGTTCGTTGCGCATTTCGGTTCTCATGGCTGAGCATCCTTTTTCTGATTCAGATAGGCATCGATAATTTCGCCGGCAATCGGCGCCGCCACCGAACCGCCGTGACCGCCGTGCTCGGCGATGATAGCCACGGCGATTTGCGGATCGTGCACCGGGGCAAAAGCTATGAATAAAGCATGATCGCGCATTTTAAAGTCGATGGCGTCTTCGTTGTATTTCTCTTCCTGCTTGATGGTAAACACTTGTGCCGTACCAGTCTTGCCGGCAATTTGATAGGTAATGGCCTTGGCCAAGCGGCCGGCGGTACCCCTGGAACCGTGCACCACATTGGTCATGCCTTTAATGATATTTTCGACATTCTGCGTTTTCAACGGGATCAAGGCATCGGCTTTACCGCCGATCATGTCGGCATAATCGGCGCTAATAATACTGTGCACCAGATGCGGCGTGATCACCTTGCCGTAGTTGGCCAACGTCGCCGTGGCATGCGCCAATTGCAGCGGCGTGGCTTGCGTGTAGCCTTGCCCTATTCCGGTAATCAACGTCTCGCCGGGAAACCAGGCCTGACTACGGTAATGTTTTTTCCATTCCTTGGACGGCATCAAGCCGTCCACTTCGCCGACCAAATCAATCCCGGTTTTGCGGCCGAAACTGAATTTATCCATAAATGCATGCATTTTATCGATGCCTAGTGCCAGCGCCAGATCGTAGAAATACACATCGCAGGACTGGGTAATCGCATCGTTCATGTCGACCATGCCGTGCCCCCATTTTTTCCAGTCACGGTATTTATGATCGACATTCGGCAATTTGTAATAGCCGGGACAGAATAAGCGGTGGTTGAACTCGGTGACGCCATATTCCAAGCCGGCCAACGCTAAAAACGGTTTGACTGTCGAGCCAGGCGGGTACTGGCCGCGCAAAGCCCGATTATAGAGCGGCTGATCCGGCGAATCCTGCAAGGCCTTGTATTCTTTGCCGGAAATACCCGACACAAACGGATTGGGGTCAAAACCGGGCCGGCTGGCGAACACCAGTACGCCACCGGTTTTAATTTCAATCGCTACCGCCGCGCCGTTGTATTCGGATAATGCGTCGTAAGCAATTTTTTGCAAATCGATATCTAAGGTCAAATAGATGTTGGACCCGGCTACCGGCTCCACCGTCGCCACGGTATTGACTGCCCTGGCTTGCGCATTGGTTTCAATTTCTTCGTAACCGGCGGTACCTAACAGATGTTCTTCGTAGGTTTTCTCAATACCGGTTTTGCCGATATGGTTGGTGCCGCGATATTTCGCCAGCGGCAGAGTCCTCATCTCCTGCTCGTTGATCCGCCCCACATAGCCCACGACATGGGAAGCCAAATCGCCGTAGGGATAATGCCGCACCAAACGCGCGTAGACATCGACACCGGGGAAATACGGCCTAACCACGGCAAATTTCGCCACGTCCTCGTCGCTGAGATTTTGCAATAAGGGCGTGCTGGTAAAGGATTTATTGCGTTTGCGCTGCTTTTGAAACAAATCGATTTTTTCTTCGGAAATGTCCAGCAGCTTCTGCAATCTGGCTAGCGTGTCGTCGATATTTTCGATCTGTTCGGGAATAAGTTCCAAACTGTAGGTTGGCACGTTTTCCGCGAGCATCCGGCCCTTGCGGTCGTAAATCACCCCGCGGGTGGGGGGCAAGGGCGATATCTTGATGCGGTTATCCTTGGACAGCGTCGCATAGTGCTCATGCCCGACGACCTGCAAATACACCAAACGTAACACCAGACCGGCGATCAAAAACAGGATCAGGATAAAAGCCGCGACGATGCGGCTTAAAAATAAGCGGCTTTCGGCGAGCGGGTCTTTGATGGCGAATTTTCTATCCATGCCCCATTAAACGATGCGCGCCATTACCCGGATATAGCGCAGCACCACAAACACCAGCGGCCACACCAAGGTTCCGGATAACACCGGATACCAAAATGCCAGGGGCAGGCGATTGCCGGCTTGCATGCTTTCCGTGCCGAAAATAATGCTCTGCGATGCAAACAAACACAAAAACACAAACACGCATTGCTGCACCATCGGGAATTGCCGCAAACGCCGGTGCTCGTTGATACTGAAATAGCAAATCAGCGCATAGATCAAGGCGTACTGGCCAAGCAAGCGCCCGGTTAACACATCGGTCAACAAACCTATCGACCAAGCGCTGAACACGCCAAACCGTTCAGGCAAGGCAATGGACCAATAAATCAACACCAGTACGATCCAGTCCGGATTGAATACATCCATGCTCGGAAACAGCGACATGACCCGCAGCACCATCGCCCCGCCTATGGTGGCGAAGAAGTAAACAGTGGCGGCAAAATCAAGGCGCGACATTCTCTGCACCCTTGGGTTCGGGTTCTACCGGGGCTTTGCCCGGCTCCCCTAACACGACCGGCGTGGAGTGACTCCAGACGATCAAAAACTCGCGGCTTTTATCCAATTCCGCTTTTGGCGTGGCGTAGATATTGGCAAAGGATTTGTCCGGCCTGGCTTCGAACTTATCGACTACGGCCACCGGGTAACCAGCCGGAAACACACCGCCAAGCCCTGAAGTTACCAGCAAATCGCCAGGCACGATGTCGGCGTTATTAGCCAGAAACGGCAAATGCAGGCGATTGGGTTGACCGGTGCCGAAGGCGATGGTGCGCAAACCATTGCGGTTGACTTGTACCGGTATGGCATGATCCGGATCGGTGATCAGCATCACTTCCGAGCTGGACGGCAAAGCCCTCACCACCTGGCCGACAATGCCATTGGCATCCAACACCGGTTGTTCAGGATGCACGCCAAAACGCGAGCCTTTGTTGACCACCACGGTATGCTCATAAGGGGCCAGTTTTACCGACACCAGCTCAGCGACCAACACCTGCTCACCAAGCTGAAAGGAGTTTTCCAACAGCATCCGCAGACGGGTATTTTCTTTTTCCAAGGCCGCGAATTTCAGCAATTTCGTGTCATTTACAAACTGGGCCTCTTTCAAACGCCGATTTTCTTTTTGCAATTCCACAAAAGAAATGACCGTTCCGGAAACCGTCTGGTAAAAATCGACCGGCAGGCTGGCAAGCGACTGTAATGGATAGGTAAACACCGACAACAAGGAGCGTAACCGCTCCAGGCGCTCACTACGGTAATCGATCACTAACATCGAAATGGATACCAGTAATGCCACCAGTAAACGGGTATTAAGCGAAGGGCCTTTGGCAAATAAGAGTTTTATGGCAAACCTCTAACAATCAAAACGCGACAAGCAAGACCGGCACCCATCGACGCGAAAGTAAGAACAATCAACCTCCGCTGACCGGCATATTATGTGCCGAGCGGCATAAATTTCATAGAAAAGGCCGCTGTAGCCACTTTGCGCGGTTACAGCGGCCTTTCAGAGATGTTTGGCAGCGGCGCTTATTCCAAAGAAAACGCCGAAGCACCTTTAGAATCCAACATTTCCAACACCATGCCACCACCTCTGGCCACGCATGTCAAAGGATCGTCGGCAATATACACCGGCAGACCGGTTTCCTCGGAAATCAAGCGATCAATATCCTTTAACAACGCACCACCGCCAGTCAAGACAATACCCCGGCTGGCTACGTCCGCACCCAGCTCCGGAGGGGTTTGTTCCAGCGCGACTTTCACCGCGCTGACGATACCTGATAATGGCTCTTGCAAGGCTTCCAAAATTTCGTTGCTGTTCAGCGAGAAACTGCGTGGCACGCCCTCGGCCAGATTACGGCCGGTAACTTGCATTTCCCGGACTTCGCTGCCGGGATAGGCCGCGCCGATTTGATGTTTGATTTTTTCGGCGGTCGCTTCGCCGATCAAGGTGCCGTAATTGCGGCGTACATAGCTGATGATCGCATCGTCGAAGCGGTCGCCGCCGATTCGGACTGAGGCGGAATAAACAATACCGTTCAAGGAAATCACCGCTACTTCCGAAGTCCCTCCACCGATATCCAGCACCATAGAACCATGTGCTGTATCCACCGGTAAACCCGCGCCAACAGCAGCGGACATCGGCTCTTCGATCAAATACACTTCTCTGGCGCCGGCCATGGCTGCCGATTCGCGAATCGCCCGCCTCTCCACTTGGGTAGAGCCGCAAGGCACGCAGATCAAAATCCGCGGACTAGGGCGTAACAATTTGTTTTCATGCACTTTTTTGATAAAAAATCGCAGCATGCGTTCGGTAACCGCAAAATCGGCGATCACGCCGTCTTTTAGAGGCCGGATTGCGGTGATATTGCCGGGCGTACGGCCCAACATGCTTTTGGCATCGGCACCGATGGCGGCGATGGTTTTTTGGCCGCGAATTTTATCTTCTTTAATCGCCACCACGGAAGGCTCGTTGAGTACGATTCCCTGGCCTGGAACATAAATTAACGTATTTGCCGTCCCTAAATCGATCGACAAATCATTGGAAAAGAGGCCACGAATTCTTTTAAACATTTTATGCAGTACCCTAAGCGCACACGGAAAATCCCACTACTTTAACAATCAAGCAGGTATTTGAGCAAGATATAAAGTATCATAGTTTTACTAAGAAAACCTGGAGTTAGAAGAATGTCGTTAACGGCGAATGACGTTAAAAAAATCGCTCACCTGGCAAGGCTGGGCATTGCTGAACAAGATGTCGAACACTATGCAAAAGACCTATCCGGCGTACTGGAATTAATGACGCAGATGGGCCAGTTAAACACCGACGGCGTGACGCCGATGGCGCATCCGCTGGACCAAATGCAGCGCCTGCGCGAAGACGCGGTGACCGAGACCGATCAGCGCGACCATTTCCAAACCATCGCCCCGCAAACAGAAGCCGGATTGTACCTGGTTCCCAAAGTCATCGATTAAGGACGATTATGCACAAAAAAACCCTTAGCGAACTGGCAGCCGGGCTGCGCAGTAGAGAATTTTCCAGCTTTGATCTCACCCAATTCTTCTTGGACCGCATTAGCCAGCACCAGGACCTGAACGCATTTATCACCGTTAGCGCGGAAAGCGCGTTGCAACAAGCGCAAACCGCAGATCAACTGCTTGCTGCCGGCACCGCCGGACCACTAACCGGAATCCCCATCGCCCAAAAAGACATTTTCTGCACGCTAGGCACTAAAACCAGCTGCGGCTCAAAAATGTTGGACAATTTTATCGCCCCCTACGACGCCACAGTGGTTGAACACTTCAACAGCGCTGGTGCAGTGATGTTGGGCAAATTGAACATGGACGAATTTGCCATGGGCTCGTCCAACGAAAACAGTTTCTACGGCCCGGTGCGTAATCCCTGGGCGACCGATTGCGTACCCGGCGGCTCGTCCGGTGGCTCAGCGGCCGCAATTGCTGCGCGCCTGGCGCCG